>DASXFB010000075.1:0-2999 GCA_036489815.1 Occallatibacter sp.
CAAGCCCTTCACCCCGGGGCGCAGGATGCACAGCCCGCGAATGATCAGGTCGATCTCGACGCCGGCCTTCGATGCCGCGTACAGCGCCTCAATAATTGCCGGCTCAAGCAGCGCATTCATCTTGGCCACGATGCGTGCCGGCCGTCCCGCCTGCGCATGCTCCTGCTCGCGGCGGATGAGGCCAAGAAAACTTTCTGCCATGGTGAGCGGGGCCACCAGCAGTGGCCTGTAGTCGTCAATCTCGGCGTGCGCGGTGAGATAGTTGAAGACCATGTGCACGCGCTCGGTAATTTGCGAGTCGCACGTGAGCAGGCTCAGGTCTGTGTAGAACCGTGCGGTGACGGGGTTGTAATTGCCCGTTCCCAAATGGCAATAGCGGCGCGTCTGCCCGTCTTCATCGCGGCGCACCAGCATAGCCAGCTTGCAGTGTGTCTTCAGGCCGACAACACCGTGAAAGACCTGCACGCCGGCGTCTTCCATGCTGCGCGCCCAGCGTATGTTCGACGCCTCATCGAACCGCGCCATCAACTCCACCACCAGCGTAGCTTCCTTGGTGGCGCCGGCCTCAGTGAGCGCCTGGAACATCGGCGAATCGTGGCTGGTGCGGTAGAGCGTCTGCTTCATCGTAACCACTGCCGGGTCATGCGCGCCTTGCTGCACAAACTCCACGACCGGATCGTAGGAGTCATACGGATGGTGGAGCAGAATATCGCGATGGCGCAGTTCGTCGAAGATGCCGCTAGATTTTCGGCTCAACACCAGCGGCTTCGGCGTGAAGGGCTGAAATTTCAGGTCCGGGTGTTTCGCGTCGTCATAGAGGTACATCACCCGTGAAAGATTCACCGGCCCCTCGCCACGAAAGACCTGGTCCTCATCGAGCTCGAAGTTCACGCGCAGCCGCTCCACAATCTCCGGATCGGCGCCGGTTTCTATCTCTAGCCGCACGGCGTCGCCCTTGCGGCGGTTGTGCAGCTCGCCGCGGATGGATTCGAGCAGGGAACGCGCCTCTTCTTCCTCGAAGTAGAGGTTCGAGTTGCGTGTCACCCGGAAGGAAGCATGCGCCAGCACCTCGTAGCCCCGGTACATACCGGCCAGGTGCTGCGCGATCAGATCCTGCAGAAGCAGGTAGTCATAGTTGCCGTCAGCCGAAGGCAGACGGACAAAGCGGGGCAGCGCGCGCGGAACCGTCACCACTCCCAGAACCTGGGGTCCGGAGCTGCGCCGCTTGGCCCGCAGCAACAGCGCCAGGCAGAGCGCCTTGTTCAATACCCGCGGAAAGGGATGGGCCGGATCGATGGAGATGGGCGTCAGCAGCGGGTCCACGTCGCGCTGGAAATATTCGCGCGCAAAGCCGCGGGCCTCGTCGCTCAACTCCTTCCACTCGAGCAGCCGGATGCCGTGCTTGCGCAACTCCGGCAGCAGCTGTTTGTTCCAGCAGTGGTACTGTGCGGCCACAAACTCATGGATGTCGGCGGTAAGGATCTTGAGAGACTCTTCCGGCCGCAGCCCGTCGAAGCCGGGCTCGCGATAGCCGTCTTCAATGCGCTGCATCAAGCCGGCCTGCCGGATCTCGACATATTCATCGAGATTGGAGCCGGTGATCGCGAGGAATTTTACCCGCTCCAGCAGTGGATTCGTCGGGTCTTCGGCTTCCTCCAGAACCCGCCTGTTGAACTGCATCCAGGAGTGGTCCCTGCCGTTGAAAAGCTTGAGCTTTTGCTTGGTTCTGCCCATGTTCGATCCCGTGCGCCGTGTTGGCAGTCTACCGCTTCCACGCCGGATATGGCACGTCCACGTCCTGCGGAGCGGAAATCTTCGTTTAATCCATGGTGACAGGCCGCGCCGCGGGCCCATATTAAAGAGAGAAGAAAAGCTCGCTGTTCCTGCTCGCCGAACCCAAGCACCTCTTGCCGGCTTGCCGTGATCTGTCTCGCCGCAGCGGCTGAGCGGGCCAGCCGCCGGGACAAGCATGGCCTCGTCCCGCACTGCAATGGCGATGTGCTGGCACCGTGAAATATTCACAGCACTCAAGTTCTTCGCTCGCTCTTCGCTCGATCTCCGATTGACGTTCCGCACCCGGGAGGCGAGGATGAAGAGAGGGACCGTTTTGTTCGCCGGTCCTTGGAGGATCGCACGCCATGGTTCAAAATTCCCTTGCTCCGAATTCCAGCTTGTTTCCGTCTCAGCCGCTTCCCGAAGGTGCAGAGGCCTTCGCCAGGCAGGTGCATGAGTTGTTAGACGGCCAGCCGAAAGACGATGCAACCGTGAGCCGCGCATTGGACGGGATGGACGCGATGTTCGACCTCATCGGTGCAGGCCTCTACAACCTCGCTTCGATGCTGGTGGGCGAGGGCGAGCAGAGCGTGCTCCTGGTGGAGAGGGCGGTGGCCACGGCTGACGTTTCAGCCGGTGACGGTCCTGCCGAGGCGCGCAAAAGCAGCCGCTTGGCGCTGGCAAAGGCGGCTCTCGAGATGATCGCCCGCAGTGAGCCCGGCAGCTTGGCCGCGCCGCAAGGAGTCTCCGGGCCGGCTACCTGCATCGAGGATGATGATCTGGAGGCGGCGGGCGTCTCCGCTGAGGAGCTGGAGCGCCTGCTCGCGGGCCCTGACCGTCTGCGGGTTCGGGAGTGGCTGGCCAAGCTGGCGCCTGCGGTGCGGACGGTCTTCGCGTTGCGCGCCGTTGCCGGATTCACGGCCGCTGAGACCGCCGGCCTGTTGGCTGCCTGCGGGGGGCCTGAGGCTGCGGACTGGAGTCCGGAGTCGGTACGCGATGCCTTTCGCCAGGGGCTTTGCTCGCTCGCTTCCCAACTTCTGCACGCGGCTACGCGGTGACCGTGCCCGGTATCTGAATCGCTGCAGACGGGCTGAAGAGACAGACCCGGGGTCCCGGCTCCGGGCGTCGCAACTCTCTGTCGCGTCCCATCTTCTTCTCGAAGGGTTTAAAGTGAGTGATATCCGGGTTCGATCCGCTCACTTTAAGAAGCGGGCCGCTCCTTCACT
>DASXFB010000029.1:0-3607 GCA_036489815.1 Occallatibacter sp.
CGAATGCGATCATTCGCGCCCAGTGCGCGCGCCGTCGGCAGCAACGTTGCTGCCGCCAATCCCATGCCTGCCTGTCCCAGAAACTCCCGCCGTGTCGTCATCTCACTCCCTCTAACAATGTGCGCCGGCATCCGCCAGCACCTTCTTCAATCCCGCCATGCTTATGCGCGTCGAAGCCTCGGGCGTCCCCGCGCCGCGCCAATGCGTCTCCAGACTGATCGCGTAGTGATAGTGCATCTGCAGGAAGTCGCGAATCTGCCCCGGCCATCCCACCACGCCAGCGCCTACCGGCGCCCAGTCGTGCTTGCCCTCGCCACCCACAGCCACATCCTTGGCATGGCAGTGGCCGATGCGCGCCTTCGGCAGCAGATCGAAGCCCTTGCTGTACGGATACTCCCCGAACGCCGCTGCATTCCCCGGATCCCAATTCAGCATAAAGTTCTTATTCTGAATCGCCGCCAGTGTCCGCTTCGACTCCGCGCCCGTCGCCGTGTTGCAGCTCATCTCGTTTTCCAGCAGCAGGATCAGCCCATCCTTCTCGCATCGCACCGCCGCCTCGCGCAGCTTCTGATCCATTGCTGCGCGATACGGCTTCTGGTCCTCCAGCCGCCAGAAGTCGAAGCACCGGATGCGATCCGTCTGGAACGCCTTCGCCAGTTGAATGCAGCGCTCCAGCAGCTTGTCCTGCGCGCTCATATCGAAGTCCGCATGAAACTGATCGCGCTTCTCGCTTTGCTTGGACACCGGCGCGCCCGGCCAGTCCACCTTGTACAGCGGACTCGCGATGTCCGTCACGCGCAGCCGGTGCGCCTCCAGAATCTTCCGCGCCTCATCCACTTCCTTCGCATTCAGCTCGGTGATGTTCTTGTTCCACATCCCGCGCAGCTCGATCCAGCTCAGTCCGAAATCCTTCGCCGCAATCGAACACGCCTTCTCAAAGTCCTGCGTGATCTCGTCGTTGATCACCGCCAGCCGGAACGGGCACCCGCTCATACCTGCACCCCCAGCGACTCCAGGTACTGCTTGCTCATCTTTGCGCTCTCCTCCGGTGTCCGCGTCGACCCCGGCCGCTCGCCATCCAGCTCCACCACGCCCCAGCCGCGGAAGTGCGTCGCCTCAAGCGCTGCCAGCAGCGCCTTGAAGTCCACACGCCCCTGTCCCAGCTCGACAAATTGGTAACCGTCATGCGCACTTGGCGATGGCTTCGTATCCTTCAAGTGCATGTACAGCAGCCGCCGTTTGTACTTGCGCACCGCCGCCGCTGGATCGCCGCCGCCTTGCAGATAATGCGCCACATCCAGCTCCAGCTTCACATACTTCGGATCCGCCGCATCCATAATGGCGTCCGTCGCCTCAGGCGTCTGGCCGATCGTGTTCATGTGGTTGTGGAAGCCCGTCTGGATGCCGTACTCCGCCGCGCGTTTCCCGATCTCCGTCAGCAGATATCCCTGCCGCTTGTAATCCGCTGCAGTCCAGTTCGGCGCAGCGCCCTTGGGATTCCCCGCGCCAATCACCTGCAGATACTTTCCGCCCGCCGCCTGCAGATACTTGGCGTGCTCGGTATGCTCCTCCAGCATCTCTTTTTCCTTCGCCGGATCAAGCTGCGTCCCTCCGCTCGACAGCGCCACGAAGATCAGCTTGTGCTCGGCCAGCGCCGCCTCCAGCGTCTTTGGATCGGGATGCTCCTTCAATACATTCCCGAGCAACTGAATCCCCGGATAGCCCGCCGCGGAGATCTGCTGGATCGCCTGCCCGATATTGGTGCCCCATGTGATCGCCGCATAGCCCACCCGCAGCTTCCATGCGCCCCGATCGACCGGAGTATCGAACAGCGACAGGTCCATCGGTGGATACAACCGCGCCGGCCCACTCAGCTCGCCCGCGGCCTTCTGCAACAGTGGCGAGCACATACTCGCCGCGCCCGCCGTCGCCAGTCCCGCCAGCAGGCGCCTTCGCGTTACATCCATTCTTCCCTCCAGCCCCAATGCATCTCAATCGCCATAAGTAAACGATTAACTGACGCGCCCATCCTACACCCGCCGCGACCATCCATTCACGTCGCCCGCGAAACTGAACGTGAGCGACCGAAGAGAGCGAACCCCAACACACGCGCCGCAGGCGCAATTGCCTCGGACGGCCAGTCCGCGCGCCGCAGGCGCAATTGCCTCGGACGGCCAGTCCGCGCGCCGCAGGCGCTTCCGCCCGTGCGGCCAGCACCTAGAACTTCAAAGTCGCCGCAAACTGCAGCACCCGCGCATTCGATCCCGCCGTCCCCGTCACCTGTCCAAACGTCGAACTCGTCTGGCTCACGCCCGGATTCGCAAACGTCGGGTGGTTCAGCGCGTTGAAAGCATCCGCGCGCAACTGCACCGTCCACGCCTCGTGCAACGGAATGCTGCGGAACAGCGACGCGTCGAAGGTCGTCAGCCCCGGTCCGTAATAGCCGTTCTTCGGAGTGTTGCCATAAGCCGCCGTCTGTGGCTGCACAAACGAACTCGTGTCAAACCACTCCCTGTTCGCACCAATGTGCTTCAGTGCATGGAACGGCTCCACCTGATCCGGCACCTGCGTATTGCCGGGTGCGTTCAAACTGTTGCCGCTTGCCGTCAGGAACAGCGGCTGGCCGCTGTCGGCGCTCCACACCGTGCTCGCCTGCCACCCGCCCAGCGCCGCTGCTCCGATGCCCTGCTGCAGCCACGGCTTGTCCTTGCCGAAAGGCAGCTCATAAATGATGCTCTGGCTGTACGTCACGCGGCGATCCCAGCTCGTCGGCGCATAGTCACGCCGTGGATCGAGATAAAAGTTGAAGGTTGCCAGTCCCGTCGTCGACGAGACGAATCCCATCGACTTTTGGAACGCCAGACCGCTCGTCCATTCCAGCCCGTTCTGAAAGCGGTGCGTCAGCTTCGCCTGCAGCCCGTTGTAATCGCTGTTGCTCCCGTACGCCATGATGTTTGTCGTTGCCGTGCGGCCAAACGTTGCAAACTCTGGCTGTCCGGCCGAGCCCGCGCCCGCCACCACTCCCGCATTGATGTTGTAGTAGCCAGGAATGTGCCGCCCCATGTTGCCCACATAGGAAAGGTCCATCACCCAGCCGCGCCCAAAATCCTGCTGCAACGCCAGGTTGTAGCTCATCACGTACGGGTCTTTGTAATCCGGATTCACGATGTTCCACGCGGAGGCCTTCGGCGCATTCTCGATGATGCCGTTGGCCGGAACCGCGACCTGCGGCGCCGGCGGAAATCCGGCGGCCAGCGTCGCCGGACCACTCGCGCCCACGGCAGGCGTGTAACTATTCGTCGCGTTGAAGGACACGTTCTGCCGCACCGGATAGTTATAGGCGTAGTTGTTGTCCTGGAAAGGCGTGTGGCTGATGCCAAAGCCCGCGCGCACCACCGTCCGCGGTGTCGCACGGTACGCAGCGCCCACCCGCGGCTCAAAGTTGGTCGCGTTCACTGGCAGACCCAGATCATCCGGCACGGAGCCGTATCCGGAGACGTGCAGCGTGTTGTCCGCAGGGTCGTATTGCGAAAAGCCGCCCTTGCGATCCGGATTCGCCGGCGGATAGAACTCCCAGCGCAGTCCGTAGGTCAGCGTCAGTTTGTGC
>DASXFB010000086.1:0-2844 GCA_036489815.1 Occallatibacter sp.
CAGCGTTCCGGTGCTGCTGATTCATGGCAAGAGAGACACCAACCTTCCGCCCCGCCACTCCGAGGCAATCTTTGCCCGCAGCCGCGGCCGGGGCGCAGCGGTGCAACTATGGGAGCCGGCAGAAGCCGGACACTGCGGCGCCGCCCAGGCCGAGCCCGAAGAATACGAGCGTCGGGTCGTCGCATGGTTCGCAAACCACGATCGCCGCTGATCGTAGCTAAGCCCGACCGCGCAGGCGGCGATACCGCTTCCAGAGTCTCCAGGCAGGAAAAGCGAGAATCGCCAGCCAGATGAGCAGCGCCGGTCCGGCCTCCTCGACAAACAGAACAATTCCCAGCACCATATCCCCGGCATGGCGCAGTCCGGCAATGAAGGCATTGCGAACCTGGTTGGCGACAGACGGCGTGGGCGAGATAAGCTGCGCGGTGTAGATTTCGCCAATCTGGAGATCGACGCTGGCGAAGTCGACGCGATGTTCGAGGGTCTGCTGATCTGCTTCCATTCCTTCGATCTCACCGCGCACCCTGGCAATCTCCTCTTCAACCTGCAGAACGTCGTCGATTTTGCCGGTGCGCTGGGCAAGGATGTCTTTGAGGCGCTGCTCGGTTTCGCGAGAGTTCTTCAGACGCGCCAGCAGATCGGCGTGCTGCTGAGTTACCTCTTCGCCGGATTGGGTCTCACTCTGCACATGGCCCAGAGACCGCAGTTCGGCCAGCGCCCGGGGAAGCTCCGGAGCAGGAATCCGCAGCGAGGCCTGCAGGCTGCGCGGGCCGGCTTCCGGAGTGCCGATCGTAAGGCCGGCGGCGTAAGCCTCGTGACGCGCTAGAATGCCGTCCAGGGCAGCGCGGGCAACAGCCACGTCTTTTACGACAAACACGAGCGAGACTGTTCGGGCGATCATGGGAGCGACCGAAGCTGGAGAAGTGTTGGCGTGAATAGGTGCTCCGCTGCCTCCGCCGTTTATGGGTTCGCTCTTTGCGGAACGGCCACCGCCGGGCGAATCCGACTGATAGAGCGTATTAGAAGAAGCAGTCGGAATCGGAACCTGCGCCGAATCGTAATGATCGTAAAAATAGGAAGATGCTTTGTCTCTGTCCTTCGATCCTGCGACAACTCCGGGAGCAATAGTGGTCAGAGAATTGAGGACTGTCGGGCCGCCGGGAATTGTCAGTTGCTGGGCGGACATATTACCTTCGGAATTCGAGGCGGGGTCCGGCTCCGGAGAACGCCGCATATAATCCAGTTGATGACGGCTCTCCCGGTATTGACTGGAAACACTCAGAATCACGAGAGCAACAACCGCTGTGAGGGCGCCCGAGCCGCCGATTGCCCAAAGCCGCCAATTCAAGAAATCTGGCCGCGTCGTCGACGCTGGTTTGCGCACCTTTCCTCCAGACGCAGCCTCCGCCGCAATGCCCTTTACAGACGCCGCCAGACCTGGAGGTGCATCCGGCACGGTCCACTGCGTCAACGCCAGCGAGGTCGCCCGCATCTCCTCTGCGACTCCCGCGCACTCCGCGCAATGCTCAATATGAGTCGCAATCGCCCGCGCGTGATCCGCCGGCAGTTCCCCATCAAGAAACTCCATAATTTCTTCGGGAGCGACGGGATGTGTGGTTGCCGTGTTCATATGCGCTCCTTCCCGGCTGCCGCCGGCGCCGCCAGCAAATGATGCAACGCTGTTCTCGCTCTGAATAACCTCGACCGCACCGTGTTCAGCGGTAAGTTCAGCAATTCGCCGATCTCGGCGTAGCTGAGCTGCTCAAACTCGCGCAGCAGAAGCACCTCGCGGTCCGGTTTGTCGAGCTTACCAACGGCCAGACGCATCATCACAGCCGTGTCTACATTGCCCGAGGCGGCCGGTTCGGGAACCTCGGCAGGCGCGCCCTGAAACGTCGCGCGGAAGGCGGCCTTGCGGTGGTGGGCATGCAGAATCTTGAAAGCGATGGCGTAAAGCCAGGTGCGGAACAGTGCCGACTGCCGGTAGCGCGCGGCGGCACGGAGCACAACGAGGAAAGTCTCCTGCGCCAGCTCCTCGGCGATGGCCGGGTCGGCAAGACGGCGGCGAAAGAAGCCGTAGATAGGCTGGCGATACCGCGTAAAAAGGATGTCGAATGCGGCCGCATCACCCGCCGCGCATGTCATCATGACCTGCTCGTCGGAATCATCGCCGGGATGCGCGTGCGGCTCGCTCAAAGGCGCGGAATCCTCCGCCTCAGCTTGTAGGACGAATGCGGGCATTGCATCTTCCATGCGGTTCCATCCTGGGGCCTACACTTCCGGTAATGCCGCGAGGCCGGAAAAAGTTCCCGCTAACCGCAAAAAAGTGATTTGTTCTTGCAGATTAGACGATTCGGCACAGAAACGGCATCAAACCTGCGCCGTCGTCCCGGGGGTCGCGCATCCCGATCATGTATCTTGGTCGTGTATCGTGGGCCGAGAGACTGTTCCCCACTCCCCGGAGACCACCCCCAGATCATGCCCGCGTTCGCTGCTGTCGATATCGGTTCCAACTCCTGCCGTCTGAAGATCGCCAAGGTTGTCGCGCACCAGCTCCGCACGCTGCACGAGGACCGCGAGGTCACGCGGCTGGGAGCTAGCGTCTTCGAGACCGGCCTGGTGTCGCCGGAGGCCATGACCCAGACCATCCAGGCCCTCAAGCGATTCCAACGCACGGTGCAGGAGCAAGGCGTGGACCGCATTCGAGTGGTCGCCACATCGGCCATGCGCGACGCGCGCAATGGGCCTGCATTTCAGGCCTGGGTCAAGGCGGAGACGGGCTGGAACATGGAGATCATCTCCGGGCTCGAAGAAGGCCGGCTGATCCACCTGGGCGTGATGTCC
>DASXFB010000104.1:0-8945 GCA_036489815.1 Occallatibacter sp.
CTGGGTGCCCCATCCTTTGTTCGCTCGCTGAACAAAGGCGGGAGACCACGAATCTCCATCCCGACTGCCAATCGTCGAATCGAAGACGTTTTAAGTCGCGCGGGCCAGCGCGGCAATCAGATTTTCCCGCCGCGCTGCAGCCATGCGGTCGAGACTCCAAAATATGCGCAGCCAGAATCCTGCGCTGCAAAGTGCCAGCAGCAGAAATACTCCGGCGGCAACCCCTGCATGTCCGTGGCTCGACAAAGGAAGGAAAACAGCCGCGCCCACGCCAACGACCGCCAGTTGAATGCCCAGGCTGATCAGCCCGTTTCCCGCCGCGCCTTCTTCCCGCGACATGCGCGTGAGCGTCATTCTGTAGGCCATGGTTACAGAGAGTATGTTTCCCGCCGCCAGTTGCAGCGGAAGTGCGAACAGCAGCCAGCAGAAGGTGGCAGCGACGATCTCCGCATCCGGCATATGAAAGCGGAAGTAAACGATCAGGCAAGCCATCGCCAGTTCCACGCCGAAGAGCGCAAGCTGGACAAGATTCTTCGACAGCATCACCGTGCGGAAGGGAGTGGGCGAGGTGAAGTAAAGCTGGATGCCCCCGCCTTCGCCGCCGAGGCTGTTGTAGATCAGCCGCGTCAACCCCAGAAAGCTGTATGCCACTCCCAGCGGCAGCGCGAAGCGTCCTGCGAACGATACCTCCGGGCCGCCATGCCTGCCCCCGCCGAAGATCATCAGCATCACCAGCGGAGCGGCCAGGCTGTACAGCATGATGCCGCTGCGCGAGAGGTAGCGCAGCTCTTTCTCGATCACCGCGCCCATCGGCCCGGAGATTCCGCGAAAGCCGCCGCGCGTCGCAACTTTCCTTTTGGCCTTCGCAGCCTGTGGCGTGCCTTCGGCCAGAACTTCGCCGCGATATTCGGCGCGCAGGCGGAAGCCCAGCAGCAGCCCCGCGCCCGCGCTGTACAAGACCAGCGCACCCATGGGCAGCAACGACTGCGCCGCGCGGCCTCGCAGCGAAAAGCGAACCGTCGATGCAGCCAGCCCGGGAGGAAGAAAGCCCTGCACCTGCTCCGCGAGCAGCAAGGTCTTCCTGTCGACCGGCGGATGGTGCCCCTCATAGTGCCGCATCGCCGGGTTGAGAAACTGGACGGCAAGCAGCATAAAGAGAAAGGTGACGCCCAGGATCTCCCGCGTGCGCCGCTGCGCCAGCCACCGATCGATCCACGCAAAGATCATCCGCGTCAAAAGGATATTGAACGCGGCGAACAGCAGCACCGCGAGTGTGATCCCGATCACCGCACTCGGATCGGCGACTACCAGTCCCGTCCAGATCCCATAGAGGCAGATCGCGCCCATGACCGATCCGGTGTCCAGCAGGCCGAAGACCAGGGTCATCAGCATGTACGAGCCAAAGTCCATGGGAAAACGCAGGAAGACGCTCATGTCCACGTGTTCCTGGAACGACGCCGCCATCACCGGAAACAACTGCCACAGAAAGAAGACCGGCCAGAAAAGCACCGCCAACAGCCGCCACACATGCTGCGATGCGATCTCATACGCGCCGAATCCCAGGCCAACGCCCGCGGCCAGCGCGATGAGCGCAAAGAATGTGGTCGTGAAGATGCGCGCGCCCAGCTCGAAGTTTCCGCGTTTGGTGCGCAACGAATGACGCAGCATCTGCCATCGCATCGCGGCCACCGCGGCATACTGCTGCCGCGCCGCCGCGGAGAACATGCCCGAGCCAGCGCTTGCGTCAGCCCTCACGCCAACCAAGACAGCTCCTGTGCCGCCTCGCCGCCGCCCGCGCCCACCGTGTTCAGGAAAATCTCCTCCAGCGTCAGCCGCTGTTCGCCGGTCGATCCCGGCAGCGTGGAGGCGACGCCGGCCCGCAGCTCATCCAGCGAGCCATTCGCCACCAGCCGGCCCTTGTAGATGATGGCCACGTGGCTGCACAGGCGCTCCACGATCTCCAGCACATGCGAGGTAAGAAAAATGGTCGCGCCGCGGTGAATCATCCCCTGCAGCATCGACTTCAGCGTGCCCGCGGCCACCGCGTCCACGCCCTCGAACGGCTCATCGAGAAAAAGCACCTTGGGCCCGTGGATCACCGCCGCCGCCAGCGCCAGCTTCTTCTGCATCCCGTGCGAGAAATCGGTCACCAGCTTCTTCGGCTCGTTGGCCAGGGTCATGAACTCCAGCAGCTCGTCTGTTCGCCGGTTGGTGGTCTCGCGATCCAGCCCGTACATGCGGCCTACAAAGCGCAGATACTCGGCAGCCGTGAGCCGCCCCAGCAACGCCATGCCTTCCGGCACCACACCGATCTGCCGCTTCAGGTCCAGCGAGCTCGAAGTGAAGCTCTGCCCCAAGATTTCGACGCGCCCCGAGGTGGGCTCGAGGAGGCCGGTGAGCATCTTGATGGTCGTCGATTTGCCCGCGCCGTTGGGGCCCAGGAATCCGAAGAACTGGCCCGGCGCCACGCTGAAAGAAAGATCGTCAACCGCAGCGAAGGAGCCGAAACGCCGCGTCAGGCCAAAGGTGGCCAATGCCGGAGTAGCCATTGCCGCCAGCATAGCCGGAAACGGCAACCAAGAAAAGCGGGCTCACCACAGAGAGCACAGAAGACACAGAGAAAACCGGAGGTGATTGCTTTGTGCTCTCTGCGGTGAAAAGACTGCCGGCCAGGACGGTCGCGAAGCTTCCTGCAGAGGTGACTGCCTCGCGCGTCCATCTTGGCGATCTTAGCGTCTTTGCGGTGAATCTCTTCTCTGTGTTCTCTGTGGTGAATTCTTGTCCTTCTATCCAGCCCAGAGCGTCAGGCTCCGGTTTCCAGCACTACGCGGAAGCGAGCCTTCCCGCTCTCCATCCTCGCGAAGGCCTCAGCGGCCTTCTCCAGAGGATATTTCTCGATCAAAGCGCGAACCCCGGTTAACACGCTGAACTTGAGCGTGTCCTCGGAGTCGATCGCCGTGCCGCTCGGCCAGCCGGCCACCGCCTGCTTAGCCATGATCAGCGGGATGGTCGAGACCTTGAGCGGATCGGCGCCGACTCCCAGGATGACAAATTTCCCCGCGTAACCCAGGCCGCCGATGGCCGCCGACATGGCATCGGAATCCGTCACTGTCGCCAGGATCGTCCGCGCGCCGCCCAGCTTCTGCAAGGCCTGCGACACGTCTTCCTTCGTGCTGTCGATGTAATGATGCGCGCCCAACTCATGCGCGAATTTGGCCTTGTCCGCTCCGCGCGCAATGGCGACCGTATTGAAACCCATCTTCGCGGCGTATTGCACGCCCAGGTGGCCCAGCCCGCCCATACCCAGAATGGCGACCGTATCCGGAGGATGCGCCCCGCTGTTGCGCAGCGCGTTGAACGTCGTGATACCCGCGCACAGCAGAGGGCCCGCGTCCGCGCTGTTGAGCGAATCCGGAACCGCGGCCAGAGCCACCTCCGGAGCGATCAGATAGTCGGCATATCCGCCGTCATAGCTGATGCCGGGAATCTTCAGGTTCTGGCAGGCCACCAGGTCGCCGCGGCGGCAGGGCTCGCACTTCATGCAATGGCCGCCATACCACCCCAGTCCCACGCGCTGCCCAACCTTCCACTGCGTTACGCCCTCGCCGATCGCATCCACCAGCCCCACCACCTCATGACCCGGCACGCGCGGATATTGGATCCCAGGAAAGAGTCCGTACATGGTAACCGAATCGCTGTGGCAGACTCCGCAGGCCTGCACCCGGAGCCGAACCTGCCCCGTTGCAGGGTCGGCAACTTCACGCGTCACCACCTCGATCGGACCACCCTTGCTGGTCACCTGCGCAAACCGTCCCGTCTTCTTCTCTGAAGCCATGTCCATTTCCCCTTTTTGGATTCCGTCACTCGCGATGAAAGCCGCGGTCAAAAGCGGCTCTGTCCTATTTGGAGTTCCCAGTCGTAAGGATGCGCGGCGGAGGGAACGAACGTCAGTTTTCTTGGTTTTCAGAATTCGCAAGACCGCTCGCGGTCCGGGACACAATCGCATCGACACCATCCGTCGAATCGATCACACGATGCGGCCGCTCGATCGTCTCGAACCGGGCCTTGACCTCGCGATAGAGCTGCACATCGCGGTTACGCGCGGGATTCCCGGCATCATGAGCGCGCAGCCGCGCCTCTGCGACGTCATCCGGGCAGACCACGTGCAAAATCCGCCAGGTTGCCCCGGCCTGCTCCGCCGCGCCGACGGCCTGCTCGATCTGTTCGCGGCGCGAATAAGTGCGACCATCCAGAAAGATGAACTCTGCGCGGCCATTTTTCGTCAGATAAGCGGCCGCTTCATAGATAGCCCGCATGCAAAGATCGTCCTGCTCCCGCGTATAGTCGGTGAGCGGGCCGGGGAAGAGAGCCTCGCGGATGCGGTCCTTATCCAGGACTACGCCGCCGAGCCGTTCCACCAGCGCTCGCGCCAGTGTGCTCTTCCCCGTGCCGGGCAGGCCGGCCAGAATGATCCAGGTTGTCATGAACCCGCTACCGCGGCTGCCACGGTTTCGTAATTCCCCTCACCGCGCCCAAAGTCCTGCGACTTAGCGATGTCCTCCACCACCCCCGCCGTGAAAGCCGCCGCCGCCAAAGCCGCCGCCAAAGCCGCCGCCATGAAAACCACCGCCCATGCCATGGCCTTCAAAGCCCCGGCCGTAAGATCCGCGCCCATAAAATCCGCGGCCATAAGATCCGCGGCCGTAGAAGCCCCCGCCAAAATACCACGGAGGATAGAATCCCCAGCCAAACGGGCTCCAGAACGGGCCGGCGCCGATGAAGGTGTAGTTCCATAAATACGGATCCCAATACCAGCCCGGCACAAACGAGGAAACGCCGGCATACTCACCCGCGATCTGCGAGTTCGCCTGGGCCAGATACTGCGAGCGCAAACTGCTCCAGTTATACAGCTCGCCTTCGGCCGCATCGGTATCGAACTTCTGCGGCTTCATGCTGTCCCGCGCGGCGAGAGCGAGCTCATGATGAGCCTTCACCACTCTCCAATGGTTTTCGCCTTCGTTCACCGCGGCTTCGCCCTGGAAGACCATGGTGTTGCCGCCGTTGGCATTGAATTCATATAGGCCGGTCTTGAGAAGCTGCGTCGGCACGCCGTCGTCGACCACTTGTATATCGTTCTGCTTGTAGATCTGATCCACTTCGACCATGGCCCGGCCCTGTTCGAGATCGACTGCCGTGTAGGTCAGATCCGGCGAGACCATCTTGACCGCGCTATCGTCGTCGAGCCGTAGAAAGACACCAGGCGTCAGCAGGATCTCCGCCTTGCCCTGCTGAGTGGAAAGCACCTGACCCGGCTCGAGCTCGGCGGAGCCTACAGAGTGGTCAGTGATAACTTGGCCAGCGAGGCTGGCCGAACCTTCGACATAGTTGACAGTTCCTGGACGGGCCGGGTTCGCGCCGAACGCCGGCGCGCACAGAGTCGCCAGGGAAAGCAGCAACGTCGCCTTAACCCCAGTCGTTCTCATCTTCTGATACCTCTTACTCAGTTAGATGAGCGGTGCGCGGGAACGTCGCGATAGCGTTTTCTGATGACCCATCACTTTGGCTGCCACAGCTCGACCCGATTGCCGTCAGGATCGGTAAACCACCCGAAGTCGCCGAAGTCGTATCGATCGCGCTTCGCATCGACGTTGATGCCGGCGGCAATGAGAGCATCGAGCAGCCCGTCCAGATCGTCGACCTGAAAATTCAGCATCGCCGGCTGCGCGACCGGGAAGTAACCAGAGTCTTGCGGGAAGAATGCAACAACCGTGGTCGCACGCTGATTCACCGCTTCGAAAGCGAAGTATCCATCGCGCCTCTGCAGCCCGAGGTGCTTCTCATACCAGGCATAGAGGGCTTCAGGGTCTGCCGACCTCAAAAACGCTCCGCCGATTCCAGTCGCACGCGCCATTCACCACCCCGCAGACATTGCCAGCTGAATCCGTCGCATCCCAACGGCTCGCGCAATGTTTTTCGCAAAAGGATAACCCGCAAAGACCTTTTTGCACAGTCAAGATTGTCTCGTTCAGGGTTCCGCCGAATGAGAATGTCTTTTTTATTACTCGGCAGCCTGTCGTCTGAGTCTTTTCCCGGCCCCTCATCGTCTCTGGAAATATAGAGTTCTCGATGGTTGGTTTTCGCAGGAAGGAGCTCTTTTCAGGGATTGGTGTGCTTGGAATGCTCTCCTTGCTGATTTCCAGCACACCATCGTCCCTTCACGCTCAATTTGCTACATCGGATCGCATTACTCAGCCGGGGTTCTGGCCAACCCAGACCAAATACTCGAGAGATGAATATGCAGGCTCCCAGGCCTGCTCAGGCTGTCACCTCAAGATCACCCAGGCACAGCAGGAAACCTCCATGGCGCACACCGCCATGCGTGCCGGCGATTCCGCCATCCTGCGATCGAACCCGCAATTGAGTTTTGCTCACAGCTCGTATTTTTATGCGATTCAGACCAGCGCCGGTCAAAGCGTCTACGCGGTTACCGACGGACGGCACGCTCAGTCTGCGCCCCTGGCCTGGGCCTTTGGCACCGATCGCGTCGCCCAGTCGTATCTCTTCAAGAAGAAAGACGGCGAATTCTACGAAGCCCGCATAACCTACTTTCTTTCCCTCAGCGCCCTCGATTTCACTCCGGGCCGCGCCTTGAACGCGCCCGAAGACGTGGAAGATGCGATGGATCGGCAAGTGAGCCGCGCCGAAGTTTATCGATGCTTCGCCTGCCACACCACGGCCTCCGGCATAGGGAGCAACTTCGACGAATCGCGTCTCATTCCCGGCGTGAGCTGTGAGGCCTGCCATGGTGCAGGCCGGGCACATGTCGCAGAAATGGAAGGCGCTCCTGTCGAACGCAGCGCCGCCGCCCTGCACGAGCAGGATACGCCGGCAAAAATTTTCAACCCTAAAACCCTCACGCCGGAAGAGTCCGTAGACTTTTGCGGCTCCTGTCACGGCTCTTACTGGGATGTGAGTCTGAGCGGCAGCAGCGGAATAGGCAATGCCAGGTTCCAACCCTATCGCCTGGAGCAAAGCAAATGCTGGAACAAGAATGACGGCCGCCTTACCTGCACGGCTTGCCACGATCCGCACCAGCAGGTCGACACCGACGCTTCGGACTACGACCACGTCTGCCTGAGCTGTCACCTGATCAAAGGTGCGAAGCTGAAGTCCACCTCAACCGAGACGAACCCGGCTGGGCCGGCAGAAACGCACCCGGGCAACGCGTGTCCGGTGGGTAAAGAAAAATGCACATCCTGCCATATGCCTCAGGTCTATATCCCGGCCATGCATCGCAGCTTTCCCGATCACCGCATTCGCATCGCGCGCGACGGCGAATCTTTCCTCGATTAGCGCGTTTTAGATTTCGACCGGAAATGGCGCTCTACAAGCTTTTCCATTGAGAAAAGCTGAACTCGGCGAATCTTTCAAAAGACCCGGTTATAGAAAATCTGCTCTAGCGCGACGAAACAGGCTTCTCCGCTCGCAAGGACGGCCACTCCGGGTTGCGCTTCTCGAGGAAGGCCCGGACGCCTTCTTTGAAGTCATCCGTAGAACGGGCGTCGGCATTGGACGCAATCGCCGACTCGATCTCCTGCTCCAGGTGATGATTCGCGTGCTCGCTCATCAGCCTCTTCGTCGCCTGCAAAGCCGCCGGACTATTGCGCAGAAGGCAGTGGGCCAGGCGATAAGCCTCGACCATCAGATCCTGCTCGGCGACGATTCGCGTGACCAGGCCCAAATCCAGCGCTTCGACGGCCTTGATCAATCGGCCGGTCAGCAGCAGGTCGCGCGAACGCTTGTCGCCGATCTGGTTCCGCAGATACGCCGAAACGATCGCCGGAACAAAGCCGATCTTCACTTCGGTATAGCCGAACTTGGCCTCGGGAATGGAAAGGGTGAAGTCGCAGAGGGTAGCCAGTCCCATGCCTCCGGCGATGGCCGCGCCGTTCACAGCGGCGATCGTGGGCTTCGGGGTTTCGTACAGCGTGCGCAGCAGGCGCGCGATTCGTTCCGAATCCAGGCGATGCTCCGCCGCGGTCTTGGCGTCCATCGTCGCCAGATGATCCAGATCGAGACCCGCACAGAAGGCCGAGCCGGCGCCGGTAAGCAGGATGACCCCGCACGCCGGATCGTCGCCGCCAGCCAGAAATGCGTGTGTCAGGTCTTCCATCATGGCGGGATTCAGCGCGTTGCGCTTGTCCGGCCGGTTCATGGTGATGGTGAACACGCCATCTTCGTGGCGTGTGTGCAGAGTTGCGTAGCGGCCCATTGTCGTGCCTCCCAGGAGGGGAACAGCCGATATTACTCCACCACGCACGTACGAGGCTACTTACTCATTGCGTGGCAATCCCGAACTTCTGCTGAATCCCCTTGGCGGCGGTAATCAGGCTGTCGAGCGGCGCGAGCGGCAGCAACTCGGCGCCCAGGCGAGTTAATTCGGCAACCGCGATCTCCGTCGCCAGATTGCCGACCAGCACATCCTGCGCAAACGGGCATCCGCCGATTCCACCGATCGCCATGTCGAACCTGCGGCAGCCTGCGCCATAGGCGGCCGCGACTTTGGCCGCGGCATTCCCGGGCCGCGCGTGCAGATGAACGCCAAGCTCTACCTCGGCCGGAAGCACAGGCAGCACGGCGGAGACCAGCGCGGCTACTTCCTCCGGTGAAGCCAGGCCCACGGTATCGGCCAGCGAAATCTGCTCGATGCCGGAGTCGACCAGCAGATCGCACGCGGCAATCACTTCCTCAGCGCTCCAGGCGTCGCCGTAGGGATTGCCGAAGGCCATCGAGATATAGGTCACCACGCCGAGCCCGGCCTTGTATGCCGCTTCGCCCACCGCGTCCAGCGTATCCAGCGACTCTTCCGGAGTCTGATGCTGGTTGCGCTGCAGGAACTCCGGCGAAATGGAATAGGGAAAGCCAAGCGTAGTGACCGCGCCGGT
>DASXFB010000126.1:0-42129 GCA_036489815.1 Occallatibacter sp.
CGTTGACGGGCTCGGTCGTATATTCAGCCGCCGTGATGGTCACAGCCTCGCGTGCGCTAACGGGCCGGTCCAGCGAAATATAAGCGACATTGGGGTCGGTCGCAATCTTGTTCAGTTGCCCCAATGGCACAATGGCGACGACCGCGTTGATCACGCCCAGGACCACTGTCACCAGGCCGCCCACCAGTCCACCCGCGACTCCCAGCACGCCCGACAGGAGACCTGACGATCCCGAGGACCCACCCAGCAGCCCCGACAGGAGTCCTGAAGGCTGTGAGGTTCCTGAAGACTGTGACGGCAGATTGTGATACTGAATAATCACCTGCGCGTTTCCAGAACCGGAAGAGATGAGAGCCTGCAGATCAGGTGAGATCTTGCTGCTGGTAGACTGCGCGGTTGCGCCTGCTGTTCCTGCAAGCGCCAGCAGTAACGCGAGGACCATGAGATAGCGAGCCCGTAACATACATTCCTCCACGAAGTCGCGGATCATTTCGATCCATTCTTAGGCTGAGGCATAGATTGCCTTGTCCGAATGAGGTACACGTTCGCGACGTTTGTGATCCGCATCACGATTCTTAGTTATATGGACTTTCGTCATCAATCACCAGCTAGTTGTAAGCAAAATGAGGCTTCAGTTTCGTCTTCGGTCATGTTACCGAAATAATGATTTGACTTGAGCCGCTGCAAAGCGCGCGTCCTCATTCGGGAATTGCTTCGATCCGCAGATGCCGGGATTATCGTTAAGAAAAGCGATTTTCTAGAAATGTTGTGAGACGAAGGCAATTGCCGGCCCACTCGCACCGGGGAGTGTTCGGGAGAGCGGCGCAAGAGGGAGTATTTCAGGCTGGCCTTTCGTTTTTGGCCTGAAGCGCGATCAGAGATTGTGGGATTTCAACGGAGTACTTTCGTGTACCTCAGGAATCGGCCGATCGCGAAAACTCAAGAGAACCTCGGGCGGCACAGGTAGAGCATTCAAGAGAGAGAGCGTCGCCGGATGACGCGCTTCGCCGATGCAGCCGACGGGCAAAGTTTCAACGATCGCTCCGGCGTCGAGGATCGCGATTCGATCACTGAGCTGCAGAACGGAAACGAGATCGTGCGAGACATAGAGAAGCGTGGCGCCATGGGTGCGATTGAGCCGGCGGAGCAGCTCGACGATCTGCGTCTGGGTAACCGGGTCAAGGGCGCTGGTTGGCTCGTCGGCGACGATGAACGCCGGCCGATGCAAAAGCGCAAGAGCGATCAGCACGCGCTGCGCCTGGCCCACGCTGATCTGCGCCGGGCGCCGTCGCAGAAAGTCTCCATCGCACGGCAATCGAACTTCAGCCAGCAATTCCTCGACACGGTTTGTGAGAACGGCGCCTGCACCCTTCTCATGCGCGCGCCACGCTTCATTGAAATGGCTTTGCAGGCTGATGGCCGGATTGAGCGCCGACATGGGGCTTTGCGGAATCAGGGCAATACGACGCCCGCGCACCGCGCGCAGTTTGCGTTCGGAGAGCGCGAGCAGATCTTGGCCTTCGAGCAGAACCTCGCCTTGAAGATAGCCGCCGCGCCAGGGCAGCAATCCCAGCAGAGAAAGCACCAGGGTGCTTTTGCCGGCTCCGCTGCCGCCCACGAGCCCCAGCACTTCGCCGCGCTCGAGCTCGAGGTGAATATCGCGCAGGGTGGGCTTGCCGGCATAGCCGGCCTCAAGACGCACGCGCAGCAAAGGCTCTCTGTTCATCGCGCCCCCTGCAGGCGAAGACCCTCGATATTCCAAACCAGTTCCGGCTCCAGCACCGCCGGCTGCACGCCCTGCAGGCGAGGCGAGATAGCGACCAGAGCATTGGGGTAGACGAGATAGATGAACGGCTGCTCATCGGCCACGATTTGCTGCACGCGGTCGATTGCCTGCTTCCGCTCCGCATCGTTCGAGCTCGAGGCCTGCCGGTTCATTGCGCGATCGATCTCCGCCTCCCACGAAGTTGCGGGCGCTTTCTCCGACGGATTCCACTGGTGATTCGGAGAATTACTCAGCCAGATGTTCATCATCGCGTTCGGATCGGGATCGACGTTCTCGAGCCCAAGCAGGCACGCCTCGTAATCCTGCGTGTGCATCAGGCGTTCAATCAGGGCAGGGAAGTCGAGCGGCACCACCATCACCTGCATCCCCAGCGCGGCAAGGTCCTGCTGAATGAGCGTGGCCATCTTCAGCCGGGCGGCATTGCCGGCGTTGGTGAGAATCGAGAACTTTACCGGATGTCCGGCTGCATCGCGCAGCACGCCATCCTTCAACTGGAAACCCGCGCGCACCAGTTCCGCAAGAGCCGCAGTCGGATCGGTGTGCGGCGCAACGATCTTGCCGTCGTACCACGCGCCATTCGCCGGCGAGATGAAGCTATAAGCAGGTGTCGCGTGCCCCAGGTAAGCGAGGCGCGCCAGGTCGGCGCGATGAATCGCCTGCGAGACAGCCAGGCGAAATGCGCGGCTCTGGAACCAGGACTTTTCCCATGCGGCAATCGGAGCCTGTGGCGCTTCGTTGAACCACATCTGCTCCGTATTCAGCGATGGTCCGAGATCGCGCACGGAAGAAGGAATCTTCTTTTTGAGAAGCTCGAAATAATCCGGCGGCAGATTGTCGATCAGGTCGTATTCGCCGCGCGCGAAGAGCCGGATCTCCTGTTCCTGATTCTCAAGAATATCGAGTCGCACGCCGGTTGCATACGGCAGCGCTTTGCCGGCGGTGTCCCGCATCGCGTAGTGCGGATTGGGCCGCAGGCGTACATATTGAGAGCGGCGATATTCGGCCACGACAAACGGGCCGGATGTGACGCGGCCTTCGCTGGGGCGGTCCGCCGGCTCGATGACAATCTCATCGAAGACCTTGCCGATGCCGACGACGCGCTGCGGCAGATGCACAACCACTGTCTGCTCATCAGGAGTTTCTACCTTTACGCCGGCAGGCGAGAGAAACTCCTCGGCTACGGGCGCGCCGGTCGCCGCCGACAAGACCCGGCGGATGGACCACGCTGCGTCTTTGGCCGTAAGACTGCTGCCGTCGGAAAACTGCAATCCGGAACGCAGCCTGAAGGTGATGGTCTGGGCGTTCGCGGAAAGACTCCAGCTCGCCGCCAACTCCGGCTCGACTTTCTGCGTGAAGCGATTGAATCGGAGCAGGACCCCGCCCGTCAGGTAGCGCACCAGTTCCGATTCCTGGTCGTCGACCTTGGCGGGATCGAAGGTCTTTGGGTCATAACCAATGGTCCATGCCAATTCGCCCGGCATCCGCGGAGCAGCCTGGGCGGCGCAGATCTTCGGTAGCGCTCCGATGAGAGCCAACAAGACGCAGACGAAAGATCGGCTGATTGGACGCACCGCTCAAGCCTCCCCCGCCGCCGCTTCCAGCAGAAGCAGCACGGTGATAAGCAGCGCAACCGGAAAATAGACCCACCGCGTGTCAAACAACATGGCGGAGTTGTCCAGCTCGAGCAGCATGCCGCCCCACGAAGGCAGCGGCTCGCCAACGCCAAGGCCGAGCGCGCCGAGATTGGCTTCAGCAATCACGAACGCCGGAATCGAGATGAGAAACTGCGGCAGAAGAAGCGGAATGAGATTGGGAACAAGAGTGCGAAGGACCTGGCCGCCGCGCAGGCCGCCTGCGCGGGCATAGAGCAGCCATTCCGCGTCTCTGAGGCTCCGCGCCCCTCGATAAACCGCACGCGCGCAAGCGGGCCATCCCAGCGCGGCGAGCACCAGAAATGTGATAGCGGCCGACCTTGCCGGAGACGTGGTCAGCGGCATCGCTGAGCGCACCATCATGAGCAGGAAGAGCCACGGCAGCGCAAGAAACACGTCGCAGGCCAGCATGGCCGTCCAGCCCACGGTGGCGGGGCCGAAGGCGGCCAGCGCGCCGACTCCGGCTGCTGCAGCCGTCGCTGCGGCTGACGCGATCACGGCACCGGCCAGGCTGAGCAGCAGAGCAGCAGCAACGCGTACCAGCCGATCGCGGCCGAGCGCATCCGTACCGGCAGGATGATGCTGCGAGGCACTCGCCAAAGGCGCCTCGCGGTCCTGGTTGGCATAACTTGCGCCGGGCGCGGCGACAATGGTCGCGGCCGCCACCACCAGCGCGACAAGCGCGCATGCGGCGAACAGCTTGACCTTCATGCGCTCCTCCAACCGGCTGGCCGATCGGAAGCCATTCCCGCAAGAGTCACAGCCATTGCCATCATCATCGTCACGGCCAGCAGCACGGGAAGATCGCGATTCATCGCCGCATTCCACGCCAACTGGCCGAGCCCAGGAACGTTGAAGATCACCTCGACCGGAACCAGTGCGCTGAGCGCCGTCACAATGGAGAGAGACGCCAGTGCGGAGAGTTGCGGGGCAGCAGCCGGAAGGATGTGAGCCAGCAGGAGCCGCTGCATGCCAATGCCTTGCGCGCGCGCCTGCAAGAGATGTGGGTCGAGCCAGGCTTTCCGCAGCGCCCCATGCAGAAACTTGAAGTCCCGCGCCGCCAGTAAAAGCGCCATCACCAGGATGGGGCCGCCGTGATCGCTGAGCAGGCAGAGGGTCGCCATCGCCGCCGTCGGAATCGCGAGCAGCAGCGTGGCCGGACTCTGCCAGAGCAGGGATGGCGTGCGGCGTGCGCTTGAAAGCAGGGCTGCGCCGATGGCAAGCGCCCAGGCCAGGCCCAAAGCCCGCAGCAGCAGAGATCCGGTCACGCTGAGCCGGGGACGAATCAGTTCAAAGACGGGAACGCCATATTCACGCGAGACTCCGGCGTCGCCGCGCGCCCATCCACCCACCTCAGAGGAGAGCATCTGCAGCAAGGAACCGCTGCGCGCGGCCTCTGCGCTTAGCTCAACGCGCGCTCGATCGGCATAGCGCGAGTCCATCTCGCGCGCGTCGCTCAGGTAACCCGGCGCGCAGCGCACAAGGATGGTTGATCCGGTAAGCACCAGGAACACAATGGCGAGCGTGCGTGCCAGCCACTTCGTCACCGCGGCCAGCGGCATCATCGCGAGAACGTGCCTACCAGGACAGGCTGAGCTGGGCCTCTGCGGCATTCGTGGTAAAAACTCCGCTTGCTCAGGTACATCTCGTGGTCGGCCTTGGCTAAAAGCTCTTCCGCGCTCTCGCCATCGTCGGGGTAATAAGCGAGGCCGATGCTCGAGGAGATGTTCACCTCGATCCGCAAGGTCGTGCATGCCCGCTGCACGGCCATCTCCAGCTTCTCCAGGTGGCACCATGCAGAAGAGGCGTCCATCGAAGGAAAGAGCAAGGCGAATTCGTCGCCGCCCATCCGCGCAATCACGTCCTCCGGGCCCAGGCAGGTGCGAAATCCCTCGGCAATCGCGCGCAGCAGCTCGTTGCCCGTCATGTGTCCATGCCGGTCATTGACGGTCTTGAACGAGTTCAGATCGCAGACGCCCACAGCAAAACGGCCTCCTGCTGCGCGCGCCTTTTCCACTTGCGCTTCGATCTGCTGCATGAAATACCGCATGTTGACGAGCTGCGTCAGGTGGTCGATTCGCGCGTCCTTCTCCGCGAGGCGGAAGCGGGACGCATTTTCAAGAGAGAGCGAAAATTTTGACTGGATTGCCTGGAGGATGCGCAGGTGGTCTTTCGAGAAAGCCGCATGCCTGGCGGAGTAGACCGTAAGCACGGCAAAAAGCACACCGTTTGCATCGAGGAGGGGAATCGAAAGCGCGGAGCTGTTCTCAGTAAATGCGCCACTTTCGGCTACGAAATTCGGTTCAACCGTCGGGTTGCCGTTGACGATCGGACGCTCGTTTTGCGCAACCCACCCCGATAATCCCTCGCCGAACGGAATATGCTGCGCCGAAAACGCGTGCGCCAGCGAGCCGTCGATATACTGCGCGATTACCGACTCTTCCGATTTGAGATAGACAGCAAAGCAATCGAAGGGGATGAGCGGTTGCAGCCGCCGCGACATCATGGCGCTCGTCTCGCGCCCGCTGAGCGAAGTTCCCAGTGCCTGGCTCATCTCGAAGACGGCCTTGGCCTCCTGGCTCGCCGCCGCAATCAGGTTCAGCGACTTTGTCGCCAGCGAATCGGCGCTCTCGGTTCGCGTCCCCTTGCTCTCTCCGACACCTTGTCCATCCTGTTCCGGCTCAAAGCCCGCGCCGGGCGCAGCCCCGCGTTCAATGAACAGGTCCGTCTTGAGCGGCTCCATCTCCTGGATCTGTTGCCGGGCCATCTCTTCCAATGCGAGATAATGTTCCCCCAGCAGCTCGACGACGGCGGGATCAAACTGGGTCCCCGCCTTGCTTTTGACGAACGCCATGGCTTCTTCGATCGGCATTGCCCTGCGATAAGGCCGTTCCGATGCAAGCGCGTCGAGACAATCGACCGCGGTGAGAATGCGTGCGCCTATCGGGATCTGATCGCCCTTCAATCCGTCCGGATAGCCGCTCCCATCCCACGCCTCATGATGCGACCGCACGATGGGGACAACCGGATAGGGAAAGTGCACCCGCTCCAGAATGTCGGCGCCCACGACCGGGTGAATCTTCATCTTCTCGAACTCTTCGGGCGTCAGCTTGCCCGGCTTGTTGATGATGTGCTCAGGCACGGCGAGCTTGCCGATATCGTGCAGAAACGATGCGGTTGTGAGCGCCTGCATCAGCGGCTTGTCGAGGCCCATCGCCTTACCCATTTCAGAGACGTACACGCGAACGCGCATCAGATGCCGATGCGTATTCTGGTCCTTCGCCTCCACGGCCATGGCCAGCCCTTCGATCGTGCGCAGATGCAAGGCTTCTGTCTCGATGATGTGCCGCTCGCGGTCGCGCACAATCTCCATCTGCGCAGAGTAGGCGCGATAGACGGTGTAGACCATGGGAATCAGAAGCAGCGAAGTCATCCATCCAAACAGCGTGCCGATAAAATTGGCGGCCGCTGCCAGCATCGCTCCCACGAGATAGAACGGGAGATACCAGAGAAATTCCTGCCGCCACTGGCCAAAGGGCGCAGTGCGCGATTCCCAGGCAACGATGAGAGCTACCGGAATCGAGCTCGCCAGGAAGTAAACGGTGGCGGCTACCGCCAGAGCGGGCGCAATTTCATTGCTGAGCAAATTCAGCGAGGCGGCATAGCTGTGCCAGGCAAGCGCCGTCGCCGTAACCACATTGGAGACGTTGAAGAGGATCTGGATCAGAGAGAAGGATTTCGTCACCCGGAAGCGGCACTGCGCGATCACGCTGGCCGCGGCCAGAATCACAGCCTGAAGCGGAGAAAGTTGCAGAATCCCAAGCAGGATGAACGGGAAGTTCACCGACATCGTTGCCTCGGCCTTCGGCATGGCGACCTTCATGCCGGAGCTGAGCAGGATGGCGGTCAGGTAAATGGAGAAGTGCAGCCATTCGCGGTTGGCATGGCCGGACGTCGAGGCCAAGCTCGCGATTGCGCCAGCCACCACCAAGCACACAAGAGCCTTTGCCCGAAATGTCATTGCCCAACTCTCAACATCTTCCGGACGCAGGAACACAGTACCTGAATGTCATCCTGGCCGACTCAATCTGAATGGAAGGAAGAAAAAGCCTTACGCCGTAATGCTACCGAGGTGTGCGCTAAAGCCCAATGCACCTTTAGTTGCAACCAGGCGGCGCCCCAGCGGGGCGGCACGTGCCGAGAGTAATTGAAATTGAATTACTTTTTGCCCGTGCCGCCGCATTTCGAAGCTGGTTGGAAGCTTCTGCGGCATCCGCGCTCTGCTTGTCCGGCCCCGAAAGCACTCTTCCATGGCTAAGCCGGGATAAGTGGGCGCCGTCTTCAAGGATGATTAGTGTTGCGCGCCCGCGGCGTCCGGTGCACCTTGTGCACGCCGTTGATGATTCTGCCCGCGTCTTCGAATCCGGATGACAAAGCCACCTCCGCGATTGGAGCACGCAGATTCTTGATGGCGAGTTCGCCTCTTCGAAGATGGTAGCTGCTCGTCTCTTGCGATCCCAAGGGTCGTCTTTGTCTCGAAATCCTGTAGCGCAGACGGCCTGTGCTGGACGTCTTATCGATAAAAGTTGACGCCGCTCCACCGTCACCCGGCTGTAGCGCCCTGCTTCACTCTGTATACAAATGTTTACACCCGTACCCGCATGCCGTCCTGTAACTCGTTCAAAAATATGAGCTAGTACTTTGGTAAGAATGGTTACTTTCGTGCTTCCACTCTGTTAAGATTCCTTCTGTCACTGGACAATACAGTTGTTTTCCAAGCAGGCGGGAATGCAAAATGAGAGTTCCTGCGGAACTGCTGAGGGATCATGAGCGAACGCGCCGACGCGATTCGGACAATTCGTAGCGATCACAATGCCCGAGTGGGAGGGCGCGGCGGGTCCTTCATTTCTCCCATTATTACGGGATTGGCGCTCGCCCTGGTCCTGGGAGGCATTGCGCCGCACATGGCCTCCGGCGCGGCTTTTAATGAAGTGCTGATCTTTGCCGCCGGCGCTGCGGCCGCGGTGCTGGTGCTGCGGCTGATCGTGCAGCGCGAGCGCCGCGTGGCCCTGCAGCTGGTGATGAGCGAGATTGTCGGCGAGAACACTTCGCCGGAGATCGCGGCAATGCGTATTCTCGAAGCACTGTGCGTCTCACAGGGCTGGGACGTGGCTCTGCGTTGGGAGGTCAATTCCGATGACAACCAGCTCGAGTTCTGCTCCGCGTGGGGCGCGCCGGGCCGGCGAACCGAGACCCTCATCCAGGAGAGCATGGGTCTGAAGCTGATCAGCGGCGACGATCTGCCCGGCCGCGCGTGGCAAGACGGCCGCCCGGTGTGGATCGCCGATCTCGCCTCGCTACCCGCCACCCCGCACACCCGCACCGCGCAACGTCACGGCATGGTCTCCGGCTGCGCAGTTCCTGTGCGCGTGGGCAATACCGTGCTGGCGGTGCTCGAGTTTTATTGTCACTTTTGCCTCCGTGAGAACCGCGAGGCCATGGCCGGTGTCGAGACCGTGGCTGCCTCGCTGGGCCAGATGCTTGCCCGTTCCCATGAGCGGGACCGGGCTGAAAAGCTCTATCGGGAGCAGGAGATTCTGCTGAACTCCGTGGCTGACGGTATCTGCGGGCTCGATCCCGAGGGGTTGGTCAGCTTTGCCAATCCCGCCGCGGCGAATCTGCTCGGCGCTGATCCCGCCAGCCTCACCGGCAAGCCGATACACGATCTGCTCCACGGCTCCGCGCCTTTCAGCAGCCGCTGCCGCGAAGATTGCACCCTGTTGCGCGCCACCGGAAAGCTGCGGCGCATGGCTACAGCGGGCGAAGACACTTTTTTCCGCGTCGATGGAGACTCCTTCCGCGTGGACTACAACCTCACGCCGATCCTCGATCATGGCCGTCTCTCCGGATCGGTCTTCAGCTTCCGCGACATCAGCCAGCGCTACGCGCTCGACCGCCTTAAAGACGAATTCGTCTCGACCGTCAGCCACGAGCTGCGCACGCCGCTCACGGCTATTCGCGGCGCCCTCGGCCTGCTCTCCTCCGGCAACCTCGGCCAGGTCAACGATAAAAGCTCCAACCTGCTGCGCATCGCCCTCAGCAACTCCGAGCGCCTCGTCCGCCTCATCAATGACATTCTCGACCTCGAGCGCATCCAGAGCGGTCGCGAGCCCTTCACATTCCGGCCCGTGCAGCTGGCTGAGATCGTCCGCCAGGCCATCGAAGGCATGCAGCCTGTGGCAGACGCCGCGGGCGTGCAGCTCATTCATGATCCTACGCAGGTGGAGATCGCCGCCGATGCCGACCGCCTGCTCCAGGTGCTCACCAACCTGCTCTCGAATGCCATCAAATTCTCGCCGCCGAATTCCACCATATCGGTTCTTCTGCGCCCCGACGTCAGCGGCGTCACCATCTCCGTGGTCGACGCGGGCCGCGGCATTCCCGCCGACAAGCTGGAAGTGATCTTCGGCCGCTTCCAACAGGTCGACGCATCCGATTCCCGTCAGAAGGGCGGCACCGGTCTCGGTCTGGCCATTTGCCGCACCATCGTTCAACAGCACTCCGGCCGCATCTGGGCCGAACGCAACTCCGTCAGCGGTTCCACCTTCCGTGTGTTCCTGCCTTATCAGCCCGTCCCCATCGGCACGCCGGACCTCGTCGTCCAGGATCCGGAAGCCAACCGTGCCGCGGCCCGGGTGCCCGTCTCCGCCGGATTTCGCGGCCGCGGCTAGAGCCGGTCGTTAACTCTGCGCTGAAGTTAAGAACGGGCTCCAAAGCCGGATTCCGGGGTGCGGGTTAGCCTCTGCCGCGCTCTTCAGATCAACAGCGCGCGTCTCCTTCCTTTTCCGCTTTACATTGCATCTGCGATTCACTACTCTGCAACCATTCTCAATTGGCCTTCGGGGCAATTGCACGGCGGCATCGTCGCGCGCTTCCCGTGGATTGCGCATCTCTGATTCGCCGCAAACGGGCGAGAGAAGAGTTCGGCCTCATGGCAGCGTGGCGCAGATTTCGCTGAAGCCGCGCAACGGTGGCGCGTCGAGAATCACGACTTCTCTAAAGCAACTTCTGCGACCGCCAATCATTTGTCGCGGCGGTCCCGGGAGAGGTGGGCATGAGCGAAACGGGAAAGGTCACCTCGGGCAAATCGAATGCGTCGCCGGAACCACCACCCGGACCGCCGCTGAGGATCGTCGATCCGAATGCGGCGTATTGCGACCGCCTCGCCCAACAAGCTTCGAAAAAACTCTCGGCGGAAGCTACCAGGTGGCTGGCTGCGGGCTCTTCCGGCGCTGCTCCAGGCCCGGGTCCAGAGAGCCGGACAGGCCGAATCTCCCGTCTCAAGGAAGCTTCACCCGTCAATCTCAAAAACGACGCGAAGCTGCAGTGGGATGCGGCGATCGAGACCGGCTATGTGCCGAGCAAATGGCTGCTCGAACAGGAACTCAAGGCGCGGAAGCGATGGGACGCGGAGACCGGCACGTTTCTTGAAACGCCGTGTTTTCCGGAAGAAGGCGACCCCGACGTTTACAAGGTGGCAGCAGAACAGAAGCTGACAGGACTTTGCTTTTCCGGCGGCGGCATTCGCAGCGCCACTTTCAACCTGGGCGTGGTGCAAGGTCTTGCGCAGCTGGGGCTGCTGCCGTTTATCGACTATCTTTCTTCGGTCTCCGGCGGCGGTTATATTCATCAGTTTCTCGCTGCGTGGATCTTGCGCGATCGCGAGGGCCGGGCCGGCGTGGAGACCAAGCTGGTCCCTGAAGCTGAGCCGGGAGGCGCGCCGCGCGCGGCTGAGCCTATCAAATGGCTGCAGCGTTATGCGAGCTATCTCACCCCGCGCCGCGGGATATTGTCCACCGATACCTGGACGATGATCGCGATCTGGTTCCGCAACACGCTATTGAACCAGGTGCCGATCATTGCTTTTATGGCCGCCGCATTTTGCCTGTTGAACCTGCTCGCGCACGAGCCTCTTGCCGGAGGGGTGAACTTCAACCCGTCCCTTCAGAACGGAATCCAGAGCGCACTCTGGTCCGGCATCGTCATTCTGGCCGCGGTGATCTGGTCTCTTTGGCTTCTGGGCAGAGATCTCTATCGGCAGCAAAAATTGTCGTATGGCGCGCCGGAGTCGCGGCCGGAAGAGCCGGCCCATTCCGTCGGTGGCCAAAGCGGCTGGAAGGCCTCATGGCTCGGCGCATTCAACTCCGTTCGCCGCTACCTTAATGAAGGTCTGCTCGACAACATCAAGGTGCGCTGGTTCATCATCACGCCCTGGCTGGCGATGGCCGTCTGGGCGGCTTACTGGCCCCACCTCAATTTGGACGGCTCCCTCTGGTGGGCTTCGACGGTGCTCGCGAGCGTTCCATGGATCGGCTGCGCGTTGATTGCCGCCGTCGCACTCGTGATCGCGTTTCCAGGCGGCTCGTGGCCAGCGTACATAGCTCTGCACCCCGCGCACAGCAAAGGGAAGCGGGCATTCGCTGGAGCCGGGCTGACCGCTTCCGCTCTTTTTCCCGCCGGATTTGCCTGCGCTCTCGGCTATCTCTTTCAATGGGGCGGACTGAAACTGGCGCACTGGATCGCAACGAGTGGCTGGAACATCGCCGTGGATCCATGGCGCGTACAGATCGTGCTTCTTCCCGCCTTCCTCTTGAGCATTCCCTACGTCGCGATTGAGCTCTCGCTGGGGTTGCTGGGACGGGATTACGCGGACGCTCGCCGGGAATGGCTGGCCCGCCTGCGCGCCTGGTCGCTGCTCTACGCACTCCTCTGGGTGGGTCTCACGGGCATCGCTCTTCTCGCCCCCTATCTCGCGGACTACATCGCTTCCAGAGGCTTGCGCGTCGAGATTCCCGCCCTCTTGACGTTCCTGGTCTCGCACCTGACCACCATTCTTGCCGGATCGAGCGGCAAAAGCGACGGCAAGCCGACCAGCCAGGGAATCCTCGGATATAAGCCGATGGATCTGCTTGCGATGGCGGCCGCGCCGATTGCCGTGTTGAGCTTTCTCATCGTCCTCTCCACCGGCGTGGAATGGATGGCGCAGTTCCTGGTGCAGTCGCCGCACCTTCACGCGCTCAGACTCGACGTTGCCTCCCATCCGTCTTTAGGGTTGTTGCTCTCAGCTCACGGCGTCTCTCCGGATGGGTCGCCGTATTTCGCATGGAAGGCGGTGCTGCTGATCTGTGCGGCTTTCTTCGCTTCGCTGACGCTGCTCTTCGGCTGGCGCCTGGATATCAACGAGTTCTCGATGCAGTCCTTTTACCGCAACCGTCTTTCACGGTGCTATCTGGGGGCGGCGCTGTGGGAGAGAGATCCCAATCCGTTCACGGGCTTCGATATGCGGACCCAGGTGGATGCGATGAACCCGCGCGGAAAGAGCAACCCGCCGCTGGTCTGCGAGCTCCTCCCCGACAATTTCATTCAACGCGATAATTTCGCTCCGCCCAAAAAGCTGGAAGGCACCTACGGCGGCCCGTTCCCCATCTTTTGTTCCACGCTCAATCTCACCACGGGTGAGGACCTCGCCTCGCAGGAGCGCAAGGGAGCCAGCTTTGCTTTTACTCCCATGTTCTCCGGCTACAGCGTCGGTTGGACGGATGGGGGCAAGGATGAAAAAGTGAGCCTCAATGGCTATGTGCCCACCACGCACTATGCCTACAAAGACGGCGGCATCCACGTCGACACGGCGGTTGCCATCTCCGGTGCCGCGATCAATCCCAACCAGGGCTACAACAGCAATCCCGCGTTGGCGTTCCTGATGACCTTCTTCAACGTGCGGCTGGGCTGGTGGATCTCGAATCCGCGCAAAACCAATGCCTGGCAGGCTGAACGGAATCGCCCCACGCCCGTCTTTGCGCTCTGGTATCTGCTCAAGGAGCTGTTTGGCTCCGCCAATGACAAATCGAAATACGTGAACCTGAGCGATGGCGGCCACTTTGAAAATATGGGGCTCTACGAACTCGTCCGGCGACGCTGCAAATACATCATCGTGTGCGACGCCGAGGATGACCCGGAGATGAAGTTCTGCGGCATCGGCAATGCCGTGAACCGATGCCGCGCCGACTTTGGCGCCGAGATCGATCTCGATTTAAGGCCCTTGCAGATTCAAGACGACGGATTCAGCCAGACGCACTGCGTAGTCGGGACGATCCGCTACCCTCCGCCACAGCCGGAAACCGCATCGCCCGGGGCTGCATCGCCCGGCGCCGAGGTGTGCGACTGCCTGGGCGAAGAAGACGCCGGGCTCTACCGAGGCACGATCCTGTACATCAAATCCTCGCTCGTGGGCGATGAGCCGGCAGACCTGCTTGCGTACAAATTGCAGCACGATACCTTCCCTCAGGACTCCACGGCGAACCAGTGGTTCCAGGAGACTCAATTTGAAAGTTACCGGCGGCTCGGCCACCACATCGCGATGACCGCGATTCGCCCCGCCTTGCAGCCCGGGCAGGAAAAAGTGCAAACCCGCCCCGAGATAGCAGAGCTGTTTGACTGCATGTACTCGGTTTGGTATCCCCCCACCCCGGAGATGCAGCAATATCTCACGCAGCACGTGCAGCAGTATCAGTCGATCCTGAAAGAGATGCGCGAACGGCCGGAGCTAGCCCGGCTGGCGGAGAGTTTGAACGATAACCGCGAATCGCTCGGTCCAGTGCTCTGGACTGCGCCCACCACGCCCATTGGAAGCCAGGATTACGCGTGGCAGTTCGCCAACGCCCTGGTCGACTTCATGTACACCGTCTACGCCGACCTCGAGCTCGCGTTCCCCGACAACCGGACCTCGCCGCACGCGGACTGGTGGATCTGCCTCTTCCGCCGCTGGTGCCGCGTCTCTCTCCTGCGCGATACCTGGCAGAAGATGACGCCGATCTATTCTCAGGAGTTTCAGCTCTTCGCGCGCAGGGAATTGAAGCTGCCATGAACGCCGCGGAAGCGGCCGGGCCTTACAGCAGATTTTCGTTCATCACCAGCGCGACCGCGCTGCGCAAGCGCGCCTGATTTCCGCCGCGCGCCGGCCGCAGCTTCGGAACCCGGACCAATCGGTTCTTTCGCACCTCTGCTTCGATCACCGGGCCTGCCAAGTGCCAGGCCGTTGTAATGTCGCCCACCACGACGATCTCACTGGGCGCCAGCGCTGACGCGATCATGTGCATCCCGCGGCCGAGCGCCTTGCACATCTTGTCAATTGCCTGAACAGCCCTGGGTTCGCCCAAGTCGGCCATCTGCAGCAGCGCGTCGAAGGAGGGCGAGGACTTCTGCGCGATCTCAGCGTAGTAGCGCATCCCGGCGCGATTGGAAGCGACCGTTTCCCAGCATCCCTGGCTTCCGCACCCGCATGGCAGTCCCTTCGGATCCAGTTGCACGTGGCCGAACTCTCCCGCTACGCCGCCTGCCCCGCGCAAAAGCCGGCCATTGGCGATGATCCCGGTGCCGATTCCCTCGGAGACATTCACGGCCACCAGGTCGTGCATGCCGTCGCTATAGCCGAACCAGATCTCCGACAGCGCGCAGGCATTCGCCACGTTATCCATCACCACCGGCAGCCCCGTGGCCTGTTCGACGCGCGATTTGAGATGCCCGATTGGCCAGTCGATATTCGGCGCGAACATGAACTTTTCGAGCTCGGGATCGAAACGCCCCGGAAGATTGATGCCGATCCCGTCAAACGATCGATCCTGATGGGCAGCGATCATCTTACGGATGGCGTCGACAATCGCTCCGACTACCTTCTTGGGATTTTCCGGCTGCACAATCACTTCCTGCGCTAGGATCTTTCCGCCCAGGTCGGTCACGGCAAGCGTCGCGTGCGCCGGATGAATATCAATAGCCAACACCCCGCGCTGGCCATTGATATGGAGAAAGGTCGGTCTTCGGCCGCGCGGTATTTGTCCGGTGGGGCCTTCGACGATCCAGCGTTCCCCGAGCAGCTCCTCCACGATGAGTGAGACAGTGCTCCTCTGCAGCCCGGAACTTCGCGAGAGATCCGCGCGCGAAATCGGCTGCTTGGTGCGGATCTGGTTGAAGATCAGGTTCCTGTTAATCTGGCGCGGCATTTTGTTCGACGCGCTCATGTGATTGTTCGCGATGTAATGGGAGGTTGGCATGGAGGGTTTTTTCAGACTTCGAACGGCACCTTCAAAATTCCACTGCAAAAAACTCAGCAAAAGCTTGGGTCGATCGGCAAACACTCGGAATCCAACACAACAGTGGAGTGCGTGGATGAATTGCCATTGATCTTATCACGCGATTCAGGGAGACCGGTCGAGAGGCCCGGATAAGTCGATTTGCTGAGATCAGCTTCGCGTTTGCCCGGCAAGGCGTTCCCGCCGACAGCCCATCCGCGCCGATAGTACACTAATGCCAGCAGCTGCCCGCACGCTCGGCGGCGCATTCTCGAAGGGCGGTGCATCATGCTACGCGGATACTCGATCATCCAGGGCCAATCGCGACAGGGAAGTGAGGGGGCGTTTGCCGGCATCGATCCGGCTACCGGCGCTCACCTCGATCCGCCCTATCACGCGGCTTCCCTCAGCGACCTCGCTCTGGCAGCCGAACTCGCCGAAGAGGCCTTTGCCACCTACGGCAAGTTGCCCGGACGCGAGAAGGCGCGCTTTCTACGCCGCATTGCCACGGGCATGGAATCGATCGCAGCCGAGATCGTAGAGCGCGCTCATCGCGAAACCGCGTTGCCCGAGGCGCGCCTGAAGGGCGAGCTTGTGCGCACCGTGAATCAGCTTCGCCTCTTCGCGACCGTGGTTGAAGAGGGCTCCTGGACCAATGCGCGCATCGATCCTGCCGAGCCTGAGCGCAAGCCGCTGCCGCGGGCCGATATCCGCTCCGTGCTGCGTCCGCTCGGCCCCGTCGCGGTTTTCGGCTCCAGCAACTTTCCGCTCGCCTTCTCAGTCGCCGGCGGCGATACCGCGTCGGCCCTCGCGGCCGGCAGCCCGGTGATCGTGAAGGCGCATTCGGCCCACCCCGGCACCAGCGAACTGGTCGGCCAGGTGATTGCCGAAAGCGTGCGCGAGTGCGGCCTGCCGCCGGGCACATTCGCTCTGCTCTTCGGCTCCGGCGCCCAGATGGGCGCCGCACTGGTAGCTCATCCGGTAATCAAGGCCGTCGGCTTCACCGGATCGCTTTCGGCAGGCAAATCGCTCATGCAGGTTGCGGCTTCGCGCCCAGAGCCGATTCCCTGTTTCATGGAGATGAGCAGCGCCAATCCGCTGGTGGTGCTTCCGCAGGCTCTCAGTGCGCGCGGTGCGCAGATTGCGCAGGGGCTCTTCAACTCATTCACGCTCGGCGTGGGTCAATTCTGCACCAAGCCTGGACTGGTTTTTCTGCCCCGCAATGCGGATGCCGATGCATTCGTCGCCGCGCTCAAGGCGCACGTGGAACAAGCCACCGCTTCGCCGATGCTTACCGAAAACATCTGCCGCAATCACCACTCAGGGGTCTCCGGACGCGGCGCGCACGCTCGCGTGGAGAAGCTGGCCGAAGGAGCCGCGCGTGAGACCGGCGGCGGCGCCTACGCCACGCCGGCGCTCTTCCAGGTCAGCGGCGCCGACTTGCTCGCCGAGCCGGAGCTGGCCACCGAAATCTTCGGGCCCAGCACGCTCATCATCCGCTACGCGGATGTGCGGGAGCTGATGAAGCTTGCGCAGGCGCTCGAAGGCCAGCTGACGGCGACCCTCCATGGAACAGAGGCCGATATCGCGGCGCACGCAGAGCTGATCGCCATCCTCGAACGCAAGGCGGGAAGGCTTGTCATCAACGGCTTTCCGACGGGCGTCGAGGTCTGTCACGCGATGGTCCATGGCGGACCGTATCCGGCCACCAGCGAAAGCCGCACGACTTCCGTGGGTACGCAGGCCATCTATCGCTTTGTGCGTCCGGTCTGCTATCAGGATTTCCCGCAGGCCGCGTTGCCGGATGAATTGAAAGATGAAAATCCGCTCGGCATCTGGCGTCTGCTCAATGGCCAGTTCACGCGCGATGCGGTGCCGGCCGAGACGCCGGTGGGCGCAGCCCGAGCGTAATCAGGCCGGCCAGCATCAGCGCGATGGACATGCTCAGGAACCCGTCCCGCGCGCTGCCGGTGAGCGCCTGCAGCGCCCCCACAATCCATGTGCCTGCAAAGCCGCCCAAGGCTCCGCAGGTGTTGATCAGCGCCATTACCTCGCCGGCCACGGCGCTGGGCAGCATCTCCGGCACGATGGCAAAGAACGGGCCGTACGGCGCGTACATGGCGCCGCCGGCCACGATGAGCGAGACATAGGCCAGCCAGAAGCTGTGTCCCGAGCTCGCATAGGAGCAGAAGAGCGCCACGCCGGCGAGCACCAGAAAGGGCCAGACAAAAATCTTGCGGTTGAGCGCGCGGTCGGAATAGTGCGCGACGACGAGCATCATCATCACCGCCAGCAAGAAGGGGGCGGCGCTCAACAATCCCACCGTGCCGATGCCGCGATCCAGCCCCGAGCGGATCATCGCCGGAATCCATATCACCAGGCCGTAGACCCCGAAGCTCCAGAAGAAATACTGGATGCACATCAAAATGACGCCGGGCACGCGGAGTGTCGCGGCCAGGTTCCCGTAATGCGGCAGCGCTGTCTGCTCGACCCTGAGCGCTTCCTCCAACTCCGCGCTGCTCACCTCGCTCAGCCACCGCACCTGCCGCGGATGGTCCCGCGCGACCAGGATCCACACGAATGCCCACACGATGGAGGGAATGCCTTCGAGGATGAAGGTCATCTGCCAACCCACCGCCTTGATGAGGAATCCGGTGGCGGCGGCCATCCAGGTCACGGTCACCGGATTGCCGAGAATCAGGAGCGCGTTGGCGCGCGACCGCTCCGCGCGTGTAAACCAGTGCGTCAGCAGGATCAGCATCGAGGGCAGAATCAGGCTCTCCGCCACGCCCAGCAGCAAACGGTCGATGACCAGCAGCCAAAACTGGTGAAAGACGCCGGTGAGCGCAGAAAACGCGCCCCAACTGATCAACGCAAAGAAGACCAGCCGGGTGGCGCTTTTGCGCACGGCGTACGCAGCCGCGGGTACCTGAAAAAGAAAATAGCCGAGAAAAAAGACCGATCCCAGAAACGCGGCGCCCGATTCGGTAATGTTGAGCGATTTCGCCAGTCCCGCGGCCGCGCCAAAGCCGAAATTCGATCGGCCCAGATAGGCAAGGCTGTAGGTGACAAAGACCACCGGCATGAGATAGATCCAGCGCCGGCGCAATTCCGTTCCGTGTTCCATTTCGCTCCGCAATGGTTTCTCTGGCACACAAGCTTTATAGCATTCTCGCCGGGACCAAATGAGGAGTCTCGCATTGCGCCGTTGCGTGCCTGCAAATCGCTTTCGTTCGATGGAGGCCGGAATGTAGAATCGTTCCGCGAACGCAAAAGGTTGCAAGTTGAGTTGCTCGCTCTGAAGAGGCTTCCATCGCGACGATCCCTCTCATCTCGGTGCTGGAAACGGGCTCTGACGCCGCGAACCCCGGCCTGCTCGATGTCGCCACACATGCGCGGGGCCCTGCGGGCGTTTTGCCGCTCACGGCGGAGATGCTGCTCGCCGAGCCCTCCGGCAATCTCTTCGGCCTGACCCAGAACGCAGGCATGGGCTGGAACCCGCAGCGGCTCCTCGATCCGGAGTTTCTGATCTTGAGCACGCACGGCGGCCTGCGCGCGGAAAACGGAGAGCCCATCGCGCTCGGCTTTCACAGCGGCCATTGGGAAGTTGGCCTGCTCGTCGCTGAAGCCGCGCGCGAATTGAAAGCTCTGCGCGCCACGCCCTTTGCCGGCGCGTGTACCGATCCCTGCGATGGCCGCACCCAGGGCACAACCGGCATGATGGACTCGCTGCCCTACCGCAACGACGCTGCCATCGTGCTGCGCCGGCTGATGCGGTCCCTGCCTACCGGTAAAGGCGTGCTCGGCATTGCCACATGCGACAAAGGACTGCCGGCCATGATGATGGCGCTGGCCTCGTCGGGCGCCAAGCCTGCGGTGCTGATACCCGGCGGCGTCACGCTTCTGCCTGAATCGGGTGAGGACGCCGGCAAGGTGCAGACCATCGGCGCGCGCTTTGCCCAGCAGCAGATCTCGCTCGAATACGCGGCGGAAGTCGGCTGTCGTGCCTGTGCGTCCCCGGGAGGAGGCTGCCAGTTTCTCGGAACCGCCGCCACATCGCAGGTGGTGGGCGAAACGCTCGGCCTCTCGCTGCCGCACACCGCGCTCGCGCCCTCCGGCCAGCCTGTCTGGCTCGATGCGGCGCGCCGCTCGGCCCGTGCGCTGCTGCGCCTGCACCAACTCCGCCTGGGCGCACGCGATGTTCTCACGGAAGCATCGATTCGCAATGCCATGGTGGTGCACGCCGCCTTTGGCGGTTCAACCAATTTGTTGATCCATGTTCCGGCGATTGCCCACGCGGCCCGCCTGCCGCGTCCTGCGGCCTCCGACTGGGCTGAAGTCAATCGCCAGGTTCCGCGCCTTGTCGACGCACTGCCGAATGGCCCGCACGGCTTTGCCACCGTGCAGGTCTTCCTCGCCGGCGGCGTGCCGGAGGTGATGCTCCACCTGCGCGCGGCGGGACTGCTCGACACCAGCGTCAAGACGGTAACGGGCGAATCCCTCGATGCGAGTCTCGACTGGTGGCAGCAGAGCGAGCGCCGCGCAACTCTGCGCCGCGGATTGCAGCAACAGGACGGCATTGATCCCGACGAGGTAATCTTGTCGCCCGATCGGGCGCGCTCACGCGGCCTCACCTCCACGATCTGTTTTCCCGTGGGCAATCTCGCGCCCGAGGGCTCGGTCATCAAGAGCACGGCCATCGATCCGTCGCTCGTGAACGAGAGCAACGTCTATCGTCATCGCGGGCCGGCCAAGGTCTTCGTCTCGGAACCCGCGGCCATCCGCGCCATCAAATCCGGCGAGATCGCGCACGGCGACGTGGTCGTGCTCATCTGCGGCGGCCCGGCGGGCGCGGGCATGCAGGAGATCTACCAGATCACCTCCGCGCTCAAACAGCTTCCGCACTGCAAGCACGTAGCCGTGCTCACCGATGCGCGCTTCAGCGGTGTCTCCACCGGAGCGTGCATTGGGCACATCTCGCCCGAGGCGCTTGCCGCGGGGCCCATCGGCAAGGTGCGTCACGGCGATCAGATCGAGATCGTCGTCGATCGCGCCGATCTCACCGGCTCTGTGCATCTTGTCGGCGAAGACGAAGAGGCGTTCAACCCCGAAGAAGGCGCGCGGAGGCTGGCCCTGCGCAGTCCGCGCGAAGATTTGCACCCCGATCCGGACTTGCCGGACGACACGCGGCTGTGGGCTGCGCTCGTGCAGGCCAGCGGCGGCGTCTGGGGCGGCTGCGTCTATGATGCAGATCAGATCATTTCCCGTTTGGAGAAGACGAAGTGAAGCTCTACCGAGCCAGCAACGGAAATTTCGTAGAACATGAAGGCCGCTACTACCCTGTTCCCGAATCATCCTGGGACGCCCTCATCACGCATAACAATCTCCACGAGTACCTGTTTTCCATCGTGAGGGGCGGCGGCTCAACCGGGGATTTTTCTTCGGCGCAGATTGAAGCGCCCATCGGCAGCCAGGAGGTATGGGCTGCCGGCGTCACCTACTACCGCAGCCGCGACGCGCGCATGGCCGAGGCGAAAGACGCCGGCGGCGGCGACTTTTACGATCGCGTCTATTCGGCCGAACGCCCGGAGCTCTTCTTTAAAGCGACAGCCAGTCGCGTCGCCGCCCCCGGCCGTGCCGTCCGCATCCGCAGTGACGCTGCCTGGTCTGTGCCCGAGCCCGAGCTGACGTTGGTGATCAACCCGCGCGGCAAGATCATCGGGTATACCATCGGCAACGACATGAGCTCGCGCGACATCGAAGGCGAGAATCCGCTCTATCTGCCGCAAGCCAAAGTGTATGACCGCTCCAGCGCCCTCGGTCCCTGCATTCTCGTCTCCGGCGAGCCGCTACCGACCGCCACCCCGATTCGCCTGGAGATCGAACGGGAAGGCCGCATCGCGTTCAGCGGAGCAACGACTCTTGCGGAGCTGAAGCGCTCGCCTTCCACCCTGGTCGAGTATCTCTTCCGCGAAAATAATTTTCCCGCCGGCGCTTACCTGATGACCGGCACCGGCATCGTTCCTCCCGATTCCTTTACCCTCGCGAGCGGCGACCGAGTTCGCATCACGATCGATCCTATCGGCACGCTTGAGAACGTCGTCGTGCAGGGCACCGGAACCAGCACAAGTTGACGGGATCCGCGATGGACCAACACGATAGGGAGCCGTTGACGATCCAGGAGACCCATGCGGGTGGAACCATTCCCGGACGCCGTTGGCGCATCGCATGGCTGCTCGGCCTCGGCGTCCTGGTCAACTACTTTGATCGCGTCAATCTCTCCGCTTCGCATGCCGCGCTGATTGCATCCTTCGGCATCTCCAATGTGGCATTCGGCTATCTCTCCGGAGCTTACAACCTCACTTACTGTTGCTGCCAGCTTCCCATCGGCGTGATCCTCGACAAGTTCGGCGTGCGCCGCGTCGGGCGCATCGGCACGTTGCTGTGGAGCGTGGCCACCTTCGGCGCGGCCGTGACCCCCACGCTCGGTGGCTTGTTTGGCGCAAGATTCCTGCTTGGGATCGGCGAAGCGCCCACCTTTCCCGCCAATGCCAAGGCCATCGGCTACTGGTTTCCCCCGCGCGAGCGCAGCTTTGCCACCGCCCTGTTCGACTCGGCAGCCAAATTCGCCTCCGTGATTGGAATCCCGCTGGTCGGCATCGTGCTGCTGAAAGCAGGATGGCGCTGGAGCTTTGCGCTCACCGGCTTCATCAGCCTGGGGTATTTTCTCTTCTTCTGGCGCGTCTACAAAGATCCGGCCGACGACCCTCTGCTGAGTGAAGCCGAGCGCCGGCACATCAACGGCGAGGAAGTGGTTCCCAAGGCAGAAACCTGCGAACCCATCCGGCAGCCGCAAGCCCAACTCCGGGCCGAGGGTAGGCAATCTTCGTTGCTCGATCTGCTCACCGAGCGCAAAGTGCTTGGCCTCGCTCTTGGATTCGGCTCGTACAACTACGTCTTCTATCTGCTGCTCACCTGGCTGCCGAGCTATCTCGCCTTCGCCCTGCACATTGATCTGCTGCATTCGTTTCTCTACACCAGCGTGCCCTGGATCTTCGCCACCTTCACCGATCTCGTTATCGGCGGCTGGATGGTGGATTTTCTGGTGCAGCGCGGGCGGCGCCCAAGCCTGGTCCGCCGCACGGTCCTGATCGGCGGCACGGCCTGCGGCCTCGGCATTCTGGGCGCGGTGCACGCGCACTCGGCTCCGCAGGCGCTTCTCTGGATCAGCATCTCCATTGGCGGCCTCTCCGCGGCCTCGCCGGTCGGCTGGTCGCTGCCCTCGCTCATCGCCAGCCGTCAGGACGCAGGTAAGGTGGGCGGCATCATCAACTTCTCAAACCAGATCTCCGGCATCTTCGCGCCCATTGTTACCGGCTATCTCGTCGAAGCGCGTCACTCCTACGCCTGGGCCTTCCGCGTCTCGGCTATTTATCTGGTGATCGGGATCGCCGGCTATATCTTCCTTCTCGGTGCCATCGAACCGCCCCGCAAACGACCCCGCCCGCTGCAGGAGGCTTCTTCGTGAACAATCCGGCAAGGCCATCCTGGGAAAACTCCCAGTCTCAACCTTGCACCCGGCGGAACCCAGGTTATCTTTCCGAGGCCGCGACCCATCCATCCTGGCCTGGATGGTTCTGTCAGTAGAGATAACACTTCAGATGCATATCCGGATGTTTGTTCTCCTGTAATATAGATTGATGCACAATCAACCGATAGGAGAATAGCGTCGTGCCGCGCATCCATTTCCACCTGCAACTCGCCGAACTGAAAGACAAGCTTCTGGCCATGGCAGCACTGGCCCAGCAGGCTGTCGAGTCGGGAGTGGATGCCTATCTCCAGCGGGATAAGGGATTGTGCAAATACGTCAAACAGAATGAAACCGCCATCAACACCGCGCAGCGCGAGCTGGACGAGATGGCCTATGAGCTCCTGGCCAAGGAGCAGCCGATGGCCATCGACCTGCGCTTCATTCTGGCGGTCATCAAGATCAACGGCGATCTGGAGCGCATCGGCGACCAGTCCGTCGCCATCGCCCGCCGCACCAAGGAGTTTCTGGCCCTGGAAGAGGTTGATCTGCCGGTGGACTTTGCGGCCATGGGCGAATATGCGGGGCGCATGATTCGCACCGCATTGCAGGCGCTTCTCGACGGCGACGCGCGCCTCGCCGACTCTGTGCGCGAGATGGACGACGACATCGATCGCATGAACCGCCGCGCCCATGCTGATCTGCTCCGGCTCATCGAAGACAAGCCGCACTACACCAAGCAGGCGATGAACGGCATCCTGGTGGCCAAGAACCTCGAGCGCATCGCCGATCACGCCTCCAACATTGCCACCGACGTGATCTTCTGGGTCCGTGGCGCGGACGTGCGCCATCAGCTCTCGATGGCCATGGACTGAACTCCCGGCGTCAGAAATTCTTACCCACGATCAGACGTAGGACAGGCGCAGGCGCCGAATACAGGCTGGTCTTGATCTCGAAAAATGTGCCGGTACGGTTCTGAAATCCCATCAGGATGTTGAAGCCGGTTTCGTAATCGAAATTGCCGAACTGAATATCCCGCCCTTGTCCCGCTTTGGTCGCAAAGCTCTGGTGAATAAAATTCAGCGCCGGTCCCCCGCCGATGTACGGCGCCCACGCCCCGGTCGCGCGTGAAGGCGCCATCCGGTAAACGCCCTCAAGATTCAATGCAACGAGGTCGGTAACCTCGCCCCAGGCAAACTCGGCATTGGGACGGAAGAACACATTGCGGCGGAAGATGGGACCCATCTGCGAGTGCAGGCCGAACATGACGAGTTCAGGATCGAGAGCGACTCCGCCGCGAACCCCCATGCGCCAGCGTCGCGCTTCCCGTTGAATCTGGTTCTCGGCGTTGTGCACAGAGGGCGGCAGCGGCGCCGCATCATCCGGGGAAGAATGAGCGGTGCCTGTGTGCGGGGCCTGCTCCAGTGTCTCGACGTTGGTTGCCTCTCGTGCGCCTGCCTGATCGCCTTCGGTCGAGGTCACGCGCACGCGTGCACCCACTGCGATCGATCGCGGCTTTGTCGCACTGCGGTCGAAGGTGAACAAGTGGAATTTGTTGTCGTCGGATTTGACCACGAACGTGGTACGGCTTGATGAAACGATTGTCCCTTCGACGGTGTTGTCATTCTGAGCTTGCGATGGCGACTGGTCATCTTGAGAAAGAGCCGGTAACGACAGCAGTGCACAGGTCATGAACATTGAGCAAAGTAGTGGCGTAAGAAGCTTGCGGATGAACATATGCGGATCCCTCAGGGGTCGAAGATTTCGTATGACGCCGCACCATGGATCCAAACCGAAGTGTGGGGAGCGAGCGCGTTGCACTTCCAGGGGCCTGCTAGACCCATACTCTGATGGAGCCTGCACGGGCGAGGTTGGCTTCGTAGCAAAGTCCCCAGGACGGAAGTTCGAAACAGGAGTGATGACATCAAAAATCAGCGACAGGTCTCAACGCAAAAAAGCCCCGGGCGCGCAGACGCCCGGGGCTTTTTCCTGTCCACCGACTTCGAGAGAACTCTTTCGCTTATCGACCGCGCGGCGCTCCGGCTGAAGTTTCGCCTAAAGCATTTCTTCGTCTGCCGTGCCTCGAATGTGGCACAGAGGGCTGCAGCCAAACGAGAAATGTGTTAAACGCCGATCACCGCGCACAGCTCCTTCACCGCAGCTGCGCTCTTCTTGAGCGCGGCGTCTTCTTCCGCCGTGAGCTTGATCTCGATGATCTTCTCGAGGCCCGCCGCACCCAGCTTGCAGGGCACGCCGATGTAGTAGCCCTCGATCCCGTATTCACCCTGGAGATACGCGGCGCAGGGAAGAATCTTTTTCTTGTCCTTGAGAATGGCCTCGACCATCTCCACCGCCGCTGCCGAAGGGGCGTAGTAGGCGCTGCCGGTCTTCAGATACTTCACGATCTCGGCGCCGCCGTCACGTGTACGCTGCACCAGGGCTTCCAGCTGGTCGGGCGCGATCAACTCGGTAATCGGAATGCCGGCAACGGTGGAGTAGCGCGCAAGGGGCACCATGGTGTCGCCGTGACCGCCAAGCACAAAGGCCGTCACGTTCTCCACGCTCACCTTCAACTCCGCCGCGATGAAGGTGCGGAAGCGCGCCGAATCGAGCACGCCGGCCATGCCGATCACGCGCTCGCGGTTGAAGCCCGCCTGGCGGAAAGCGGCCTGTGCCATGGCATCCAGCGGGTTCGACACGATGATGAGGATCGACTCCGGCGACTGCGCGACCACCTTCGAAACCACATCCGACATGATCTTGTAGTTGGTATGCAGCAGGTCGTCGCGGCTCATGCCCGGCTTGCGCGGAATGCCCGCCGTAATCACCACAATGTCGGAGTTCGCCGTCGCCGCGTAATCATTCGCGCCGGTCACGTTCACGTCGCGCTTCTCAATCGGCATAGCTTCTAGAAGATCGAGCGCCTTGCCCTGCGGCACGCCCTCCACCACGTCGACCAGCACCACGTCGGCGAGTTCCTTGGCAGCAATCCAATGCGCGGCCGTAGCGCCCACATTGCCGGCACCGACAATTGAAACCTTTTTCCGCATTTCTTTTTCTCCTCGGCGTGAGCAGTGGACGGTGACCGGTCCACTGCACTGTCCCCTGTGAACTGCTACATATTCCCGATCATCCGCGTGGCAAACTCGCTGGTGCCCACCTTAGTTGCGCCCGCCGTCTGGCGTTCGAAGTCATAGGTGACGAACTTCTGCTGAATCGTCTTCGCCAGGGCATCCTCGATCATCTTCGCCGCTTCCTTCCAGCCGATGAAGTCGAGCAGCATCACGCCCGAAAGAATCACCGAGCCCGGATTGATCACGTCCTTGTCGGCGTACTTGGGAGCGGTGCCGTGCGTTGCCTCAAACACCGCGTAGCCGTCCCCGATGTTCGCTCCCGGCGCGATGCCCAGCCCGCCCACCTGCGCCGCGGCCGCATCGGAGATGTAGTCGCCATTGAGGTTCGACGTAGCGAGAATGCTGTAGTCCGAGGGCCGGATGATGATCTGCTGAAAGATCGAGTCGGCGATGCGATCGTTGACCAGGATCTTCGACTTCCATTTGCCGCCGCCGTGCGACTTGCCGATTGAATCCAGCACGCCCTTCACTTCCGCGTAGAGTTCGTTGCGAAAGGCCGGCGAGCCGAACTCGAGGCCGGGTTCGATCAGCGCCGCGTTCTGCTCCACCGTCAGGCCCGGATTGGCATCGGCGTTGCCGAGAATCCAGCTTTCGCGCTCGGTCACGGTCTGATCGCGGAACTCCTGGACGGCCACTTCATAGCCCCACTCGCGAAACGCGCCCTCGGTGAACTTCTGGATGTTGCCCTTGTGCACCAGCGTGACGCTCTTGCGGCCTGTCTCGATCGCGTGGCGAATGGCATACCGCACCAGCCGCTTGGTGCCGAAGATCGAGATCGGCTTGATGCCCACGCCCGAATCCGTGCGCACCTTCTTCTTGCCGCCCTTCAGCATCTCGTCGTTCAAAAAGCTGATGAGCTTGGCCGCCTCGTCAGTCCCCTGTTTGAACTCGATGCCGGAGTACACGTCTTCCGTATTCTCGCGGAAGATCACGATATCCACCTGCTCGGGGTGCTTTACCGGGCTCGGCACGCCCTGGTAATAGCGCACCGGACGCACGCAGGCGTAGAGGTCCAGAATCTGCCGCAGCGCCACGTTTAGCGAGCGGATGCCGCCGCCGACCGGCGTTGTCAAAGGTCCTTTGATGGAGACCCGCAGATCGCGCGCTGCCGCTACAGAATCATCGGGGAGCCAGTTGTTGAACTGGCGGTAAGCCTTTTCTCCCGCAAAGATCTCAAACCAGCGAATCGCGCGCTTGCCGCCGTAAGCCTTCTCGACGGCCGCATCGAAGACCCGCTGCGACGCCTTCCAGATATCGCGGCCGGTGCCGTCGCCCTCAATATAAGGAATGATCGGATGGTCGGGAACTTCGAACTGCCCATTGCGGTATTCGATTGGTTGGCCGTTCTTCGGTAAGTCCAGCCCGTTATAGCTGTTTTGCATGGCGTGGGTAGATATCCTCCGTGCAGGGAACCAGCCTAGAGGCTACCATCCGCAATTTGGGTGTGGCAATTGCGCCGGCCATGGGAATGAGACGGGTGCCCGGGCGAAAACTACTTCACGTCGCCGGTTCCGTCCTCATTAAACCGCGGGATGCCGAAATGGCCGCGCAGGTGCATCAGGTCCACGGGGCTGAGGTTGCCGGCGACGGTCACCAGCGTCAGGCTCTTGGGCGTCTCGGCCAGCACCACGGCGCCGCGCAGGTTCGCGCCGTCCACCACCACCCACACATCGGTAGTTCCGTTATGAAGGGGCCCGCCCGCGTTGGTCGTGCTCACCAGGTGCTTCCAGCCGCGCAGGTGATAGGCCTCGCGTACCGCATCCACGTCGGCCAGGTCGGTAATGCCGGGGCTGCCGAATCGCAGCGTATGCACGCTGACGCCATCCAGTTTGCCAATCGCTTGCCTCGCCGGCGTGTCGGAATCGGGAACCAGGCTCGCCGCGGCAGTGAGCATGTCGCGGTCCAGCGTGAAGCTCGACTTCACCGGAGCCTGTGCGCTCAGCCGCGCCAGCGCCGGAGGCACCCACTCGAGCGGAACCGGGCTCTCCTGGTTGTTTGCGCCAGCTGCCGTGGGCGCCGGACTGTCCATACTCTGGGGCGCCGCAGCGGATTGGCCCTGCGCCGCTCTGAAACCCGCCAGCATGCCGACAAGAACAATTCCCGTTGAAAGCAATCGCTTCATGTTCCATTAAATGCGGGAATCGCCGAAAAGTTGCAGCCGAATCGTATTCGGAACTGCGATGCCGGTGTTCCGGGCCCATGAAAACGGCCTCGCAGCCACGGCCGCGGTGACTCTGTCCGTTCCCGGTGTGAACGCCGCATGAATTTGCGGGAAACCCTGTTCCAGCGCGTCCAGATGCGATAGACTCATGCGGGAACGATTCAAATTGGCCATCTTGAAGACCCCAAGGAGGGTACATAGAAATTGGGAAAAAACATGGTCCCGAAGAAGCTTTTTTTCACCAAAGGCGTTGGCAAACACAAGGAGCGGCTGACGAGCTTTGAGCTGGCCCTTCGGGATGCCGGTATTGCCTCGCAAAATCTTGTCCGCGTGTCCTCCATCTTCCCCCCGCAGTGCAAAGTGATCCCGCGCAAGGAAGGGCTCACCTATCTCAACCATGGCGAGGTGGTCTTTGCGGTGATCGCTGAAAACTCTACCCGCGAGCCGCACCGGCTCATCGTGTCGAGCATCGGCGTGGCCATCCCCGCCGATCGCAACACCTACGGCTACTTGAGCGAGCACCACAGCTTCGGCGAGACCGAGGACCAGGCCGGCGAGTACGCCGAGGAGTTGGCCGCCGAGATGCTGGCCACAACCCTCGACGTGGAGTTCGATCCCGACACCAGTTGGGACGAGAAAAAGGAGATCTACCGCATCTCCAACAAGATCGTCCGCACCAGCAACATCACGCAGTCCGCCGTCGGCGACCGGCGCGGCAAGTGGACCACTACCATCGCCGCCGCGGTGCTCATCCTCGAAGAGTAGAGTTCCCTTGCTGTAGCTCATGGCCAACCTCCTCATGCAGGGGGTTGGCTGAATTGTCTAAGCGTTGAAAAGGACCCGCAGATTCGATGGCAAATGCGCGCAAATACACGGTGGCCCTGGTGCAGATGCGCATGGGACCCGATCCCGAGGCGAACTTCGCCGCGGCCCTTCGCCACATTGGCGAGGCTGCGCGGCTGGGTGCGCACATCGTCTGCCTGCCGGAGCTCTTCCGCGCCCAGTACTTCTGCCAGCGGGAAGACCTGCACCTCTTCGATCTGGCTGAACCGATACCCGGCCCATCGACGGAGAAACTGGCGCAGGCGGCCCGCGAACTGGGCATCAGCATCGTGGCCTCGCTGTTTGAACGCCGCGCTCCGGGCCTCTATCACAACACCGCGGTAACTCTGGACTCCGACGGCAAGCTGGCCGGCATCTACCGCAAGATGCATATTCCCGACGACCCGCTTTACTACGAAAAGTATTACTTCACGCCTGGCGATCTGGGCTTTCAGGCCGTGGATACGGCGGCCGGCCGCATCGGTACGCTGGTCTGCTGGGACCAGTGGTACCCCGAGGGCGCGCGGCTCACGGCGTTGCAGGGAGCCGAGGTTCTCTTCTATCCCACCGCCATTGGCTGGCATCCGGCGGAAAAAGACGAATTTGGCGCCGCGCAATATGAGGCGTGGCAGACCATCCAGCGCGCGCACGCCATCGCCAATGGCGTCTATGTGGCTGCGGTCAACCGGGTCGGCCATGAGCACGGCGACATTCTTGGCAACCGCGCTACGGGGCCGGGGCTCGAGTTCTGGGGCGGCAGCTTCCTCGCCGATCCGTTCGGCCGTATCATCGCGAAAGCGTCTCACAACGCGGAAGAGATTTTGCTGGGCGAAATCGATCTTGGACTCATCGAAGAGACGCGCCGCAACTGGCCGTTCCTGCGCGACCGCCGCATCGACGCCTACGCGCCCATCACGCAGCGGTTTCTCGATGCTGCGCCGATTGCATCTCCAAGCGAAGAGTCGAAATAGAAATGTCCGCTCTTTCCGCTGAAAGCACGCCGCGGCAGTTGGGCTACCGCATGCCCGCCGAGTGGGAGCCGCACGCGGCCACTTGGCTCGCCTGGCCGCACAATCCCGAAGACTGGCCTGGCAAATTCCAGCCCATCCCCTGGCTCTACGCGGAGATCGTGCGCCTGCTTGCCGCGCACGAGCGCGTGCACCTCGTCGTCGAAAACCCCGCGGCCCAGCGCCGTGTTGAAGCCATGCTCAAACGCGCCGGAGCCAATCTCGCTCAGGTCGGCTTTCATGCGTGGCCCACGGACCGCGGCTGGACGCGCGACTCCGGGCCGATCTTCGTGCGCCATGCGGGCGGACAGGTTGCCGTCACCAACTGGCAGTTCAACGCCTGGGCCAAGTACGACGACTGGCGCCTCGACGACCAGCTTCCCGCCCGGGTGAAGGAACTGCTCAGCCTGCCCGAGTGGCGGCCTTCCATTTCCCTCGCAAACGGCACCATGCACCGGCTAGTGCTTGAAGGCGGATCGATTGACGTGAATGGCGCGGGCACGCTGCTTACCACCGAGGAATGCCTGCTGAGCGAAGTGCAGCAGCGCAATCCCGGCGTGAGTCGCGCGCAACTGGAGAAGGCCTTTAACGATTTTCTCGGGATCGATCAGGTCCTCTGGCTCAACCGCGGCATCGCCGGCGACGACACGCACGGCCACGTCGACGACATTACGCGCTTCGTCGGCGTAGACACTATCGTCACAGCCGTTGAGCCGGACCCGCGCGATGCGAATCACGCGCCGCTGGCTGAAAACCTCGCCCGCCTCAAGGCCGCACGCACGCCGGGCGGAAGGCAATTCAATATCGTGGAGATTCCTCTGCCGCGCGCGGTTATCTTCCGCGGCCAGCGCCTGCCGGCCAGCTACGCCAATTTCTACATCGCGAACGGGTTGGTGCTCGTTCCCACATTTCACGATCCCCATGACCGCATCGCGCTCAATATCCTGGCAGATGTTTTTCCGGATCGCCAGGTCGTCGGCGTCCATTGCGTCGATCTCGTCTGGGGCTTGGGCACGCTGCACTGCATGACCCAGCAGCAGCCCAAGGCATTACCATCTGAGTCATGATTTCCGATCAGGAAGCCATGCAGGCCGCGTTGGCTGAAGCGCGCCTCGCCGACGAAGCGGGTGAAGTGCCCATCGGTGCGGTGGTGGTGCATGAGGGCGCAATCCTTGCTCGCGGCCAGAACCGCGTCCTGCGCGACAACGATCCCACAGCACACGCCGAGATTGTCGCCTTGCGCGCGGCTGCCCACGCCTTGAGCAACTACCGGCTCAATGGCTGCACGCTTTATGTCACCCTGGAGCCTTGCGCCATGTGCGCCGGAGCCATGATCCACGCCCGCCTTGACAAGCTGGTCTTCGCCGCCGCTGATCCCAAGGCCGGCGCCTGCGGCTCCGTGCTCTCGGTGCTCAACCACCCCAAACTCAACCACCAGATGTGGGCCGAGCGCGGCGTCCTTGCCGACGAATCGGCCGAGTTGCTGCGCAACTTCTTCCGCGAACGGCGATAGACTTCAAGGCTCGCCGTCAGCGCGTTCGCGCGCGAATCCGTTCCGCCTCATGCGGCCAGGTGGCGATCAGCTCCTCCGCGCTGGCATTGCGATAGTCCGCAAAATCGAACCCCGGCGTCACCGTGCAGCCGAGCAACGCCACTTTGCCCTCGCCCACAAGCCGCGTGCCTTGCCACACTCCCGCCGGCACCGTAAGCTGCACATGTTCACCAGCCTCTAAATTCTGTCCAAGAGTGAAAAGCGCGGAGCGCCCGTCGGGGTGAAGCTGCAGCATCTCCACCGGGTCGCCAAGGTAGAAATGAAAAATCTCGTCGGAAGCCAGGACATGCATCTCGGAAAATGCGCCGGCTTCGAGCAGGTAGTAGATGGCCGAGCTGTAAGGCCGCTCACCCCGCCGCAACGCTGCACTCACCGCCGAAGTGTACGTGCGGCGATACCAGCCGCCCTCTTTCGGGTGCGGCTCCAGTTTCAGCAATCGCCGGATTCCGTCGGGATTCCTGTCCGTCGGGGTCATGGTCCCAGATCATAGCAGCGAAATCCGGATAAAATAGAAGGATGGACGTGCGGGTTTACACTGCGGGATGGTGCCGCGACTGCCGGGCAGTCAAGCAGTTTCTGGATTCCCATGGCATTCCGTACACCGAGACGGACGTAGACGCGGATCCTGCCGCATCGGAAGAGGTCCTGCGCCACGTGGGGAAGCGGGCCATTCCGCAACTGGTGATCGACGGCGAATGGTTCCAGCCCTACAAGCCTGGCCGCGGCCTGCTCTTTGATGAGCTTTACAACCGCCTGCGGATTCCTCGCTCCTGAGCCCGCTTCCCCCGTACAATCGAAGGTTGGTCAAGGTTTTCATTGCTGGTTCTTCCACGGAATCCGGGTGCCCCCGGTCTCGATTTTGAGACCCGGGAAAGCAAGACACTCCAGGTGCGACCTATCGGCATTCCGCAATTGTGACCGGACGTAAGGAGCTCTGAAGTTGATCGAACGCTATACCCGCGCGGCCATGGGCCGCATCTGGACAGAAGAAACCAAATACCGCTGCTGGCTGCAGGTGGAGTCGGCGGCCAGCGCCGTGCTTGCCGAAGACGGCGTCATCCCCGTGGCCGCTGCGGACGCCATCGCGCAAAAGGCTACCGTCTCCGCCGCGCGGGTGGCCGAGATTGAGGCCGAAGTGAAGCACGATGTGATCGCCTTCACAACCGCCGTGTCCGAAAGCCTTAAAGAGCAAGGGCTCGGCGAGCAGTCCCGCTGGTTGCATTACGGCCTCACGTCCAACGACGTTGTAGACACGGCGCAGGCCCTGCAGGTGAAAGAGGCCTCCGCGCTCATTCAGTCCGGCATCGTCGCGCTGCTGGCCGTGCTCAGGCGGCGCGCCCTCGAATTCAAGAACACGCCGGTCATCGGCCGTACCCACGGCATCCACGCCGAGCCCACGACGTTCGGCTTGAAACTGCTCAACTGGTACGCCGAGATGGAGCGCAACCTGGCCCGCTTCAATGCCGCCGCTGAAGATATGCGCGTGGGCAAGCTCTCCGGCGCCGTGGGCACCTTCGGCCATCTCAGCCCAGCGCAGGAAGAAAAAGTCTGCGCGCGGCTGGGCCTCAAACCCGCGCCGGTGACCACGCAGGTCATCCAGCGCGACCGGCACGCGGCCTACATCGCCACGCTGGCCATTATCGGCAGCACGCTCGACAAGATCGCCGTGGAAGTCCGCCATCTGCAGCGCACTGAAGTGCGCGAGGCACAGGAGTACTTCAGCGAAAAGCAGAAGGGCTCCTCGGCGATGCCGCACAAGAAGAATCCGATTACAAGCGAACAGATCAGCGGCCTGGCGCGGGTGCTGCGCGGCAATGCCCAGGCGGCTTTCGAGAACATCCCGCTGTGGCATGAGCGCGACATCTCGCACTCTTCGGTCGAGCGCGTCATCTTTCCCGACTCGACCATCCTCGCGGATTATCTGCTTGCGAAGACCGCTGACTTGATCGACAGGCTCCTCGTCTATCCCGAGCGCATGAAGAAAAACCTCGAAAGCACCGGCGGCCTCATCTTCAGCGGCCAATTGCTGCTCGACCTTGCCGAGGCCGGCATGCTGCGCGAGGACGCTTACCGACTTGTGCAGTCGCACGCCATGCGCGCCTGGAGAGAAGACCTGAACTTCCGCGAAGAAGTCGCGCGCGATCCGGCGATCACCGCCCTGCTCTCATCCGAGAAGCTTGAAACAACCTTCGACTACACGCGGCAGTTGGGCAATGTGGATGAAATCTTCAAACGGGTGCTGGGCCACTAATTAGCTTTCTGGATTTGCGATGGAGAATCGACTTGAGCTGGTGCCGCCGATGACGGCATGGCAGATCATCCGCTGGTGGGAGCTTCGCCGCTTGCTCTACAACGCGATCCTGTTACCTATCGGGATAGCCTCCGTCATGGACATGATGATGCAGATCGAAAGCGCGATTCGAGGCGGAGACGATGAGTTTGTGCCTTTCCTCGGCGTCGTCGCCTATGGCGTGATTGCGAACCTGTGCTACTCATTCGGCTGGATCGTTGAGTTCGTCAGTAGAAGAAAGGATCGGGCAGATGCTAGATTGCGAGCTGAGAAACAATTCGTGACAGGATTGTGGCTCTCCTGCTTATTGACGACTGCGCCGCTCTGGTTCGGGCTCATTTTCTGGCTGACGCACCGTAATCATTGAATCGGGAGGTGGCGGCAGAGAATTGCGGGTACGCAAGAATGTCTATGGAACGATTAAACTTCACAGTCGCCATCACCGGCGCCTCGGGCGCAATCTTCGCGCAACAGATGCTGCGCGCGCTCGAAGCCGATGAGCGCGTGGCCCGCGTCCACTTCGTCGCCTCAGAAAACTCGCTCCGCGTGCTGGCCGAGGAACTCGGCCTCAGCGGCCGCCACGATCTCGTCGAAAAGCTTCTCGGCGCAAAGCCGGCAAAGACCATTCAGCTTTCTGACGCCGACATCGGCGCACCCATCGCCAGCGGCAGCCATCCTTCCGACGGCATGATTGTTCTTCCGTGCTCGATGGGCACGCTCGCCGCCATCGCCAACGGCCTGGCCAACTCGCTCATCGCCCGCGCTGCCGACGTCGCGCTGAAGGAACGCCGGCCGCTCATCCTCTGCGTGCGCGAGACCCCCTTCAACCGCATCCACCTGCGCAACATGACGCTGGCCGCCGAGGCCGGCGCGACCATCTTTCCCTGCATTCCGGCCTTCTATAACCAGCCGCAGAACACCTCTGAAATTGCGAAAGAATTCGTCTGCCGTGTGCTGGCGCATATCGGCCTGCCGCAGCCCGGCGCCTACATCTGGAAACCCGAAGATTGACGGCCGCGCCTGGGGGGACTGGCTGGCGTGCCCTGGGTGCGGCTGCGGGGCAACTGTGTCGGCCGGCGCCCGCAATAGAGGATTGACAGCCACGCGCCGCGCCGTTGATACTTCCCTCATGCTGAACTTAAAGGAATGCGGAATTGCGGCCATGGCCATGTGTATGCCATCCGGACCCCTCCGCGCGGCCTTTGAACGGCGAATGCGTTAAACGCACCCATTCTTGAAGTCGAGCGGCCCGGGTCCTCCAGCAGGACGCGGGCCGTTTTTTGATTTCCTGAAGCGAACCGCGCTGATCCCTGCCGCCTCCGAGCCGAACCTCTGAACCCGAAGGAGCCCTTCATGTCCGAACCGAATCCGCAGCATCTTGCAACCCTGGCTGTCCACGCCGGCCAGTCACCTGACCCGGCCACGGGTGCGCGCGCAGTCCCCATCTATCAGACCACCTCCTATCTGTTTCAAGACGCCGATCACGCCGGCCGCCTCTTTTCCCTCCAGGAGTTCGGCAACATCTACACGCGCATCATGAACCCGACGACGGATGTGCTTGAAAAGCGCGTGGCGGCTCTTGAAGGCGGTGCGGCTGCGCTGGCCACGGCCTCGGGCCAGGCTGCCGAAACGCTCGCTCTCACCACGTTGGCGGCGGCGGGCGACGAGGTCGTCTCCACCACTTCGCTCTACGGCGGCACCTACAATCTCTTCCACTACACGCTGCCGCGGTTGGGCATCCATGTCCGCTTCGTCGATGCAGACGACTTCGACGGCCTGCGCGCGGCCATCAACCACAAGACCCGCGCCGTCTATACCGAGACCCTCGGCAACCCCAAGCTCGATATCGCCGACATCGCCACGCTCGCCGAGATCGCCCACGCCCACAACATTCCGCTGGTCATTGACAACACGTGCGCCACGCCGGCGCTGCTGAGGCCCATCGACTGGGGCGCCGACATCGTCGTCAATTCCGCCACCAAATTCCTAGGCGGCCACGGCACCTCTATCGGCGGCGTCATCGTCGATGCCGGCAAGTTCGACTGGGCCGCCTCCGGCCGCTTCAAGGAGTTCACCGATCCCGACCCCTCTTATCACGGCCTCTCTTACACCCAGGCCTTCGGGCCCCTCGCGTTCATTCTCAAATGCCGCATCCAGGGCCTGCGCGACACCGGCGCCGCGCTCTCGCCCTTTAACGCCTTCCTGATCCTGCAAGGCATCGAGACCCTCCACCTGCGCATGGAGCGCCACTCGCAGAATGCGCTCGCCGTGGCCCGGCATCTCGCGCAGCATCCGGGCGTCGAGTGGGTCAACTATCCCGGCCTCGCATCCAGCCCCTATCACGCGCGGGCTCAAAAGTATCTGCCCTCCGGCCAGGGCGCTCTGGTTACATTTGGCATTCAGGGCGGATACGCCGCCGGCAAGACGCTCATCAATTCGCTCAAGCTCTTCTCGCTGCTTGCTAACATTGGAGACGCGAAGTCGCTCGTGATTCACCCTGCGTCGACCACGCATCAGCAGCTCTCGGCTGAGGAGCAGGCCGCCACCGGCGTCAAGCCGGAGCTGGTCCGGCTCTCGGTCGGCATTGAAGACATCCGCGACATCCTCGCTGACCTCGACCAAGCCATCGAAGTCGCCAACGGCCACGCCTTTGCCGGCGCCAACAAGACCGGGTCTCTTACGGCACAATAAATGGAATGACCGACACGCATAATCGAAGCGGCGCCTCGCCGCCGCCGTCGCAGGTTCTGGCGCCCACTTATGAGGGCGACTTCGTCCTCGATTGCGACCTGGCGCTGGAATGCGGACGCATCCTGGCCTGTCCCACGCTGCACTACGCCGTGTATGGCCGGCTGAATGCAGCGCGGGATAACGCCGTTTTGGTTTGCCACGCACTCTCGGGCTCGGCGCTGGTTGGCTCCTGGTGGCCTGAGATCTTTTCTCCCGGCGCCGTTCTCTCCCTGGAGCACGACTTCGTCATCTGCATCAACATGCTCGGCTCCTGTTACGGCTCCACGGGACCCGGCTCCGTGGACCCCGCTACCGGCGAAAGCTACGGTCCCGACTTTCCTCTCGTCTCCATCCGCGACAACGTCCGCGCCCAGGCGCAACTCCTTGACTCGCTCGGAATCCGCCGGCTGCGGCTGGTTCTTGGCGGCTCCATCGGCGGCATGCAAGCTCTCGAATGGACCATCCTGCATCCCAGCCGGGTGGAACGCGCGCTCGTAATCGGCGTGGCGCCGCTCGGAGCCATGGGCCTCGCGCTCAATCATCTCCAGCGCCAGGCCATCCAGCACGACCCCGAGTGGGAGGGCGGCCGCTACCTGCCGCAAAAGCCTCCGCGCAGCGGGCTCGGGCTCGCGCGGCAGATTGCCATGATCAGCTACAAGTCCGCGCCGCTGCTCGAAGAGCGCTTCGGCCGCAATCCCAACCGGAACGGCGAAGACCCGTGGCGGCTGGATGGAGCCGGTACCGGCCTCATCGGCGGCCGCTTCGACATTGCCGGTTATCTCGATCACCAGGGCAAGCGCTTCATTGACCGATTCGACGCAAACGCCTATCTCGCCATCCTCCGCACCATGGATACGTGGGATCCGTTGCGCGGTTATGGCTCGCCCGCCGAGGCTTATGGTCGCATCCGCGCGCGGCTCAGCTTCATTGGCATCAGCTCGGACTGGCTCTTTCCCGCCGACACGGTGCGCCGCTTTGCCGAAGAGATCCGCACCGCCGGTGCAAAGATCGATTACCGCGAGATGACAAGCGACCATGGCCATGATGCTTTCCTGGCCGAGCAGGTCGAACTCGTGCGCCTTCTTCAGTGATCGAGTGGCCGCCCATTTTTCCGTGCACGCCGAAGATTGCATCTAATTTTTCCGGCACGTCACGGCTCTTCGTCCTCCTGTACCAGAAACCGGGATGCAGCGGCGGAGTTTGCCTTAAGAAAACCCATTTTTTGCTGGTCTTGAAAGGGTGCGTAATTTCTGCAACCGTGCAGGACCGGCAGCCTAGCGGGCTCAGGCCCTGCACGATAGCTATAGAGGTTGGTGAAGGGCCCTGGCTTGCCGCCCGGGAGTATTTTTCCGTGGTACCTTGCTTGTCAGGGGGAGGTTGGATTTCTATAATCCTTCCAACATAGCAGCGGAGGCCGTAGTATTGTTGTATTCCGGCGCCCAGCCGCCACATCAGAGCGGTTGCACTCTTGCCGGGCCCATTTGTATCGATCTCCATTTTGGCAATTCCCAGGAGCACTGAATGAAGAAGTTAGTCTTTGCATCTGCGATGGCGTTGGCAAGCGTGAGCCTTGTTTTCGGTCCAGCGCTGCGAGCTCAAGGTCAGCAAAACAGTTCCGACCAGATCAGCCTTCCGGCTGATCAGTTCAACGATTACCAAGGCGCTGTCACGCAGACTGATCCAGCCGCCAAAGCTGCGGCTTTGGAAGCCTTTCTCCAGAAATATCCCCAGACGCCCGTCAAGAATGCGATTCTCGACCAGTTGATGGAAGCCTACCAGCAGCTCAACCAGCCGGATAAAGCGCTCAATGCGGCTTCGCGCCTGCTGCAGGTGGATCCGAACAATATGAAGGCGATCTTCCTTTCGGATTACATCAAGAAAGCTCAATGCCAGAAGAACGTCGACCCGGGCACCGGCAAGCTGTCTGACCCCTCGCCCTGCAATGATGCCGCCGCGCTGGCCCAGAAAGGCCTCACCGCTCCCAAGCCGGCCGGAATGGCAGATGCCGACTGGAAGAAGCTGACCGACGCCACCTATCCCGCGTTCCTCTCGGCCATCGCCCTCGATGACGTGCTTGCCAAGCAGGACTACGCGGGGGCCATCGATCAGTACACCAAGGAGCTGATGCTCTATCCGCCGGACGCCACCAAATCCGGTCAGGCGCTCGGCGACACCTTGAAGCTGGCCGAGGCCCTTGCTAAGCCGAGCGACAAGAAAGATCTGATCAAAGCGATCTGGTTTTATGCCCGCGCCTGGAACTTTGCGCCTCCGCAATACAAGTCGCAGATCGAGCCCCAGCTCGAGTATTGGTACAAGCGCTACCACGGCAGTCTGGATGGCCTTGACCAGGTCAAGCAATCTTCCACAGCTTCGCTCTTTCCGCCGGCCGGTTTCACCATCAAGCCCGCTCCCACGCCGGCTGAAATTGTCGACAACGTCCTCTCCACCACTCCTGACCTGACCAAGCTCAATCTCGAAGACAAGGAGTTCATCCTGGCCAACGGCTCCAAAGACGCTCAAGACAAGCTTTGGGCGGTTCTGAAGGGCCAGCTCACGCCGGTACCTGGAATCGTGATCAGTGATCCTGCCACCGCGCTCAAGGTCTCGGTTGCTGCCACCGCTGCCGCCAAGCCCAAGGACTACGTGGTCAAACTGAACACACCGGCCGATTGCAGCGCGGTGCCTCCTCCGCCCACCTCAACCAGCGGAGCGGCTGCGTCCACGTACCTGCAGGCGAACGGCGCCAGCGCCGACGTGAGCGCAATCGAGGATCTCGACAGGGCGCGTAAGGTGACGATCGAGCCCGCCGTGGGCACCATCAATGTGGCTGTGACACAGGACGCGAAGGACAACAAGGCCGCCGACTTCATCGTGAACCTGAAGGAGCCGGTCTCGTGCAAGGACGCTCCCGCCGCCGGCTTCGAGCTCAAGCTGCAGCCCGCCGAAGAGCTCGACGGCACCTACGACACCTACACTCCGGTGCCCGCCGCGAACGGCAGGGAAGCGACCGCCCAGATCGTTCTGAGCGATGGCTTCGTGCAGGAGGAAAAGAAGGAGAAGGCGCCGGTGCGTCACCGGCCCGCTGCGGCCGGCCATCACGCAGGCCGGTAAATAGCAACGTCGTTTCTGGGAATTGAAGGGCAGTTCGCTTCGGCGGACTGCCCTTTTTTTACTCTCCCAGCATGATCCGCTGAATGCTCGAAGCCCGTCCGGTCACCGCATCGCACCCGACCAGTGCGGCGCACATCTTCGGATTTCCTTTTGCCGCCTCGAACTTGCCCGGCATGCCGGTGCGGAAACGGTGCAGCACCATCTCTCTTTCGACACCGATGACGCTGTCATACGGCCCGCTCATGCCCACATCGGTCTGGTAAGCCGTGCCCCCCGGCAGCAGGCGCTCGTCAGCCGTGGGCACATGCGTGTGCGTGCCCAGCACCCCCGTCACGCGCCCATCCAGATGCCAGCCCATCGCCACCTTCTCGCTGGTCGCCTCGGCGTGGAAGTCGACCAAGATCACCTTTGCCTGAATCTCCTTGAGAAGCGCATCGGCGGCGTGGAATGGATCGTTGGTCCCATTCATGAAGACGCGGCCCATGAGGTTCACCACGGCATAACCGACGCCGTTCTGCGTCGTTCCTTCATACACGCCGTAGCCGGGCAGACCAGCCTGCAGATTCGCCGGCCGCAAGACCCGCCGCGCCCGCGCACGGCTGTCGGCAGAAGCAGAGTTCAGATAGTCGATCAGCTCGCGCTTGTCCCAGACGTGATTCCCGGTGGTCAGCACGTCAGCGCCCAGGTCGAAGATCTCCTCGGCAAGCTGCGGCGTCAATCCAAAGCCGCCCGCGGCGTTTTCGGCATTGACCACCGTCAGATCCACGGCGTGGGTCTTGCGCACATGGCCAATGTGCTCGCGCACAATCTTGCGCCCTGCGCTGCCGAAGATGTCGCCGACGAAAAGAATGTTCAAAGGCAGCTCCCAGCCACTAGCTTCCAGCTCTTAGCTTTTCGTTCCACGTGTTCAGTCATTGTCATCCTGAGCGAAGGCCGCAAAGCGGCCGGAGTCGAAGGATCTGCGGTTGTCCTTGCGCGCCAGGCAAATGGCGCCTTGCCGGGTTCCCACCCCAAGCAAAAATCCGGGCAAGCAAAAATCTGGGTGCCCCACCCTCGTGACGTTCTTGTTCTTGTCGCTAGGGTGGGATAGCACGAACCTCACCCAGCAGGTTCTTCCTTCCCCTGACCTCTAATCTCCGACCCCTGATCCCTGCTTCTCATCAGCGGAAAGAGAATCACGTCGCGGATCGACTTCGATCCGGTAAGCAGCATCACCAGCCGGTCGATGCCGATGCCTTCGCCGCCGGTTGGCGGCAGCCCGTAGGCAAGCGCGCGCACGTAGTCCTCGTCCATCTGGTGCGCTTCGTCGTCGCCAGCGGCACGCTGCGCCAATTGATCTTCGAATCGCTTCTTCTGTTCTACCGGATCGTTCAGCTCGCTGAAGGCATTGCCGAGCTCGAATCCGCCGGCGAAGAACTCGAACCGCTCTACGTGCGCCGGGTCGTCAGGCTTGGCTTTCGAGAGCGGCGAAACCTCGGTCGGATAGTCGTAGATGATCGTCGGCTGGAGAAGGAATGGTTCCACGAACGCTTCGAAGAGGTTGTAAGTGCTCTTGCCCAACGATGCTCCAAGCAGTGATTCCTCTAGAACAGACTTCAGAGCACGAATCATGGCCCACAATTTGGTATGGCGCTCCGACAAGGCACCGTTCGAAGCCGCCGGCTCGGTCATGGCCTGTTCCAAGGCATTGGGCAACTGAGTATTCAAGGCAAAGGAAGCCTCACGCAGAAGCGATTGCATTAATTCCGGAACAACGAAATGTTGATCGAGCTCGGGTTTGGTCTCCAGCTCAGGGGGCCAGTACTTCCGGATCGCCTCCCGCATTGTCAGGCGCGTCCACTTTCCCAGATCGATCTGCACCCCATTAAACGTAGTGACCGTAGTCCCATTCACCTCGCGCGCCACAAACGCAATCAGATCTTCGGTCATCTGCATCAGGTCCCAATAATTCGCATACGCCTGATAGAACTCAAGCATCGTGAACTCGGGATTGTGCTGCGTGCTGACGCCTTCATTGCGGAAGTTGCGGTTGATCTCGTACACGCGGTCGAGCCCGCCGACAACTAGCCGCTTCAGATAGAGTTCCGGAGCGATGCGCAGAAACAAATCCTGGTCGAGCGCATTGTGATGCGTCTTGAAAGGCCGCGCCGCCGCGCCGCCGGCGATCTGCTGCATCATCGGCGTTTCGACTTCGATGTAACCGCGCTCGTCAAAAAACTGGCGCATCGCCT
>DASXFB010000025.1:0-6823 GCA_036489815.1 Occallatibacter sp.
GTCGTAGAGCAGAACATCGAGCGAGTGGATGTTGTCGACCGTCTTGCCGCCCATCAGCGCGTGGGTGCCGCAGGAGTTGTTGCCGATCATGCCGCCCAACGTGCAGCGCGAATGCGTTGCCGGATCGGGCGCAAATGTCAGGTGGTGCTGCTCGGCTGCCTCGCGCACGCGTTCGAGAACAATACCCGGTTCTACGCTGGCCAGCCGGGTTTTCGGATCGAGCGTGAGAATCGACCGCATGTATTTCGAGTAATCGAGCACGACAGCCACATTGCAGCACTGGCCGGCGAGACTGGTGCCCCCTCCGCGTGAGAGCACCGGCGCGCCCAGCTCGCGGCAGGCGGCGAGTGTGGCTTGAACATCGGCGATGTCGCGGGGCAGAACGACTCCGATGGGAATCTGCCGGTAGTTCGAGGCGTCCGTCGCGTAGAGCGCGCGGGAGCCGGCATCGAAGCGGACTTCGCCGCGCAGCGTGGACTGCAGCTTTGCTTCCAGCTCACGGGTCGCGGAGAAGGATTCGTGCGGATGCCGCGTGTTGTCGAGGATGGGAAAGGGAGAAGCCATGCGTCCTCAAGATTACGGGAATTCAGGTTATCGAGCACAGGGCATGCCGCTCGGTGCTCGCTATGCCATCACGCTTCGAGCGGCAGGTAATCGCTCGCCTGCGTCTCATCAGGAAGATGCGGCCTGCCCAGCGCATCGAGCAATACAGTCACCGCAGCCGACACGATCAGATTCGCCAGCAGCGCAGGGATAGCCGCGTAAATCGCGTACACGTGCGTACCGAAGTGAAAAGGATAGACAGAGCTTTTCAGGTCGCGGGCCAGCGCCAGCCCGGTGCCGGTGGCCATGCCCGCGGCCCATCCCCAGAGCAAAGCGCGGCCATGAAACCAGCGCGTGAAGATGCCGAGCACGATCGCCGGAAAGAGCTGCGCGATCCAGATGCCGCCGAGCAGCTGGAGCTCGATCGCATACTGCGTTTTGACAAAAAGCACGAAGGCCAGCGCACCGAACTTCAGGAAGAGCGACACCAGCTTGGCATTGGCCGACTCCTGCTTCGGTGTCAGCGGCGTACGGCGCAGCTCGCCGTAGAGATTGCGTGTAAAGAGATTCGAAGCGGCAATGGACATGATCGCCGCGGGCACCAGCGCTCCGATGCCGATGGCAGCCAGGCAGAAGCCGGCAAACCAGCTCGGAAACATTTTGACGAAGAGCAGCGGCACCACGCTCGAAGTGTCCGCGGTGTGGATGCCGGCGGCGATGGCCATGTAGCCCAGCAGAGCGATCAAAGCGAGCAGCAGGTTGTAGGTCGGCATCAGCGCGGCATTGCGCTTGATGATGCGGCCGCTGCCGGCGCTCAGCACTCCCGTCGCGGTGTGCGGATAGAGGACGATGGCGATGGCCGAGCCCAGCGCGAGCGTCGAGTAGCTGAGATATTGCGGCGGCTTCAGGATGATCGACGCCTTGTGCGTGGCCAGCGACGCGCTGGCGCTGGCGAAGATATGCCCATAGCCGCCGAGCTTGGCAGGCAGAATCACGATCGCGGCGAGCACCATGATGTACAGCATGGTGTCCTTGACGATGGCGATCGCGGCAGGTGCGCGCAGCCCGCTGGTGTAGGTGTATGCGGCAAGAATCACGAAGGCCGCGACCAGCGGCCACTCGCCGTTGACGCCGAGCGCGGCGATCACCTCGCGCATGCCTACCAGCTGCAGCGCGATGTACGGCATGGTGGCCAGAATCCCGGTAAGCGCCAGCGCGATGGATAACGCCCGGCTGCCGTGGCGGCCGCGTGCAAAGTCGGCGAGGGTTACGTAACCGTGACGGTGACAGACGTTCCACAGCCGCGGCAGCACCAGCATCATGTACGGGTAGATCAGGATGCAATAGGGGATGGCGAAGAACCCGGGCGCGCCAGTCCCATAGAGCGTAGCGGGAACGGCGATTACCGTGTACGCGGTGTAGAAATCGCCTCCGATGAGAAACCATGTCACCAGCGTGCCGAAGCGACGGCCGGCGAGTCCCCACTCCTCAAGACTGTTGAGGTCGGCGCGCTTCCACCGCCCGGCAAAGAAGCCGGCGATGGTCACCAGGGAGAAGCAGAGGCAGAAGACGGCAATTGCGACGGCGTGCGGAGTCGAGGCCATGATGTCTCAGGTGGGCTTATCTTAACAGCGGGGCTGGCCGCCCCGGCACACACGCCTTCGGCGCCATCCCGATCACGCCGGCCGACTGCGCGTTTCTTCCGCTCTTTTCAGTTGCTGGAGTTCTCTTGAGGAACAACCTTTACATCTAGCGCAGCGATCCGGGTCCCGGCCACTCATAAACCACCACCCCGAGATCGTTGAGCACCTGAATAGTGGTCTCGACGTTGCGCCGGACCTGGATGCGGTCGGCGCGGGGCGCGGTCGGGTCTTCTTCCAGTGCAATCACCCTGCCATACGGCCAGGAATCCTCGGGCAGCGCGGCCAGCGCTTCCGGCAGCTCGGAGAGGCGCAGCACCAATTCGCGTTTGCGCGCACCGGATGGATGCATGAGGCCCCCAGGGGCTATCTCGCTCTGCGGACCTTCGGGATACATCATGCGCAGCGTAACCGTCTTCTTGCCGACGATGAGAAAGGGATTGCCCCAGCTCTCGCGGGTGCGAATCGCCATGTAGCGGCTCTTGGCCGGCGGAGGAATCTGATCCAGCTGCTGGCGGTCGGTAGCCTGCGCCTGCGCGGCAGCCTTGATCTCCTGCGGCGTCGGCTTATCGGCTGCGCCTTGGCTCTGGTTGCGGCGCGAGCATGCGCTAAGGGCAATGACGAGAAGGGTCGTGATGACAAAAGAAAACGATCGATTCATGTAGAGAAGCACGGAGGCCGAGCGAGCCAACGTCAGAATATCAAGCGGAGAGAGGTGTTCGGGCTAATTTGTTAGATTCCTCACTTCCCTTTCCAGACGGGCGCACGCTTTTCGAGAAAAGCCGCCGTGCCCTCGGCTTTGTCCTCCGTGGCGCAGCAGACGCCGAACAGCGCGGCCTCGTGCGCCAGCGCTTGATCCAGCGGCAGATCGTATCCCGAGTTGACGGCGGCGATGCATTGGCGAACGGCGATGGGCGCCATCGATGCGATGATCGAAGCCAGAACCCGCACGCGCGGCAGCAGCTCGGCGGCAGGAACAACTTCGTCCACCAGCCCGATGCGCAGGGCTTCGGGCGCTGAGATCATCTCTCCGGTAAGCAGCAGCTTCAAGGCGGCGCCCTTGCCGACCAGGCGGGGCAGACGCTGGCTGGCCCCATACCCGGGGAGAAGGCCGAGCTTTACCTCGGGCTGGCCCAGGCGCGCGGTCTCGCCGGCGATGCGGAGGGTTGCGGCCAGCGCCAGTTCGCAGCCGCCGCCGAGGGCGAATCCATTGATTGCGGCGAGCACCGGCTTGCCCAGGTTTTCGAGCCTGGAAAAGATGCGCTGTCCGTTGAGCGCGAGTTGCTGGCCCTCGACGGCGGAGATGCGCGCCAGCTCCTGGATATCGGCGCCCGCAGCGAAAGCCTTCTCGCCCGCTCCGGTGACGATAACCGCACGAATGGAGTCGTCGGCCGCAATTTCGTCCAGCGCCGAGTCCAGTTCCGCGAAGAGGGCGCGATTGAGTGCGTTCAGCACCCTGGGGCGATTCAGCGTGACCTGAACAACGGGGTCGGCTTCATAGCGTTCGACGAGGATGTTTTCGTAGGACATGACCGCTGAGTTTAGCAGGACTGAAGATCGCCGGGAGCGAAGCGATCCATATCCGAAAAGCCGGATATGAGGCACTCCGCGAATCATCCCCTGGCGTTAAGCTTTTCCTTCGCAATCGCATCCAGCACCCCGTTCAGAAAATTGATGGACTCGGGGGCGGAGTAGCGGCGGGCGATCTCGAGCGCCTCGTTAATGACAATCGGCGCGGGCGTGCCGGGGAAGCCGATCAACTCGGCGACCGCCATCCGCAGCACGTTGCGGTCGACGGCGGACATGCGGCTGAGCTTCCAGTTTTCGGAATGGCGCTCGAGGATCGCATCGATCTCCTCCTCGCGCGCCTTGGCCACGCGGAAGAGGTCCTCGCTGAAACCGCGAGTCTCGGCCTCGACCTCCTCGCGCGCCTGCCAGAAGGTCTTGCGGACTTCATCCGGATTCTGCTTGCCAACATCGGCCTGGAACAACATCTGCATGGCGAGTTCGCGGGACTTGCGCCGCTTGCCGGTCAGGCTCATGAGCTGGCTTCGACTTTCTCACCGGCATCTTCGCCGGTTTTCCTGGCTGCATTCTCCGCCACTTTGCGATGCAGCGAGACCATCTCGATCGCCGCCGAGGCCGCTTCGAATCCTTTATTGCCGGCCTTCAATCCGGCTCGATCGAGGGCCTGCTCGAGGGTGTCACAGGTGAGCACGCCAAAGGCGTGAGGAATGCCGGTTTCCTGCTGCGACTGACCGATTCCGCGCGAGACTTCGTTGTAGATCGCCTCATAATGCGCGGTTTCGCCGCGAAGCAGGCAGCCCAGCGTAATGACGGCGTCAACCAGCTTGGTTTCGGCAACCTTGCGCGCGGCCGAAGGAATCTCCCACGCACCCGGAACGCGCAGGATGTTCACCTGATCCTTGCGGACGCCGCTGCGATAAAGGCAATCCAGAGCCCCCTGCAGGAGGCGGTCGGTAATGACAGCATTCCAGCGGGCGACGATGATGGCGAACTTCATGTCCGCGGCTACCAGGTCGCCTTCGAGCGCTGCCGGTTTTCCTGCCAGGGGATCGATCCACTCCCAGAATGCGAAGGAGATGCCGGGAATGGGCTCCGCCGTGAAGACACGGGATTTCCAGCGGGTTTCCGCTGTCTCGGAGAGACGCTTCGCCGCTTCCGGTGCGCTCAGATGCGTGGCCAGCCAGTTCTCGACTACCTGGCGCACTGCATCGAGGCTGGTGACCTCGATGAATGTATCAGCGCCGGAAGCTGGGTGCGAAGCCGTGCCATCGACAAATTCCAGATTCCCGAGCGGGGCGAGGAAAGGACGGCCGCGGCTTAACTCGTCATCCCAGCTCTTTCCGGCCTCAAAGCCCAGCACCGAGAAGAAGCTCACCAGCGTGTCAAACACAGCTGGAGTGCTGGCGGGGCGGACCAGTGTAATGCCTTTGATCATGAACTAAGGGTATCAGGGGACTGGCCGCCCGTGCCGCGGACTCAGTTCGTCAACAGCGCCGCAATTTGGCTTGGGCGACCGTCGATACCGAGGACTAGAATGACGCCACCGCCGGGGTCCGGGCCTGGTCGAGTCTGGCACCCCGGACAACTCCCTGCCCGAGAATGGAGCTGAGCGTATGCGGTTCTCCCTGTTGGTTCTGGTTGTAGCGGGAATTCTGATCTCGTCGCTGGCTCTTGCCAGGCACTACGAACCCGATATTGAGCCGACCGTTTCCGCTTCGCCCTGGAATTCAAGCGCCGTGAATCACAGCCCCTATTCGATCGCCGACGGCGTTCCGGTGGCTGCTATCGGTATCGCCGGATACGCGTTGCTGGGATTACTCGCCTTCTATCACCGTCGCGAGCTTACGGCCGTCGGTTCTCTCTTCGGTCTGGGCTATGCTCTTTATCTCACCAATATCGAGGCCCACATCCTGGAGATGTGGTGTGTGTACTGCGTCGTCTCCCTCGTTCTCATTACGGTGATCGTTTTCCTGGCCTTCGGCGACCTCCTGACTCACCGGGGACCGGTGAATTCTTAGCCTTTTCTGAGGCTCACCGCGAATCCCGACGACCGCCCACGGACTCGATGGCACCCTCAAAGTATTGAAAAATAATATCTTATTGAGAGAACAGATCAGTCGTTAGAATGTGATAATAAAACACTCATATTTTATGCATCTATTATGCTATAGTACCCATCAGATGAAGTACGGGCGGGTTCGCCAGTCCGCCAAAATCAACAATCAGCAACCCTGGAGGTTTCTATGCCCATTACTCGTTGGGATCCATTCCGCGATGTTCTCGCTATGCAGAATCGGTTGAACTCGCTCTTTCAGGACTACAACCGCGGGCAGAATGACAACGACGCAGTGTCGACGGCGGCTTTTGTTCCCCCCGTAGACATCTACGAAGACGAGCACAAGATCGTGCTGAAGCTCGAAGTCCCTGGATTGAAGCAGGAAGACCTCGATATTCAGCTCGAAAACAACACCCTGACCGTTCGCGGCGAGCGCAAGTTCGAGAAAGAAGAGAAGGAAGAGAATTTCCACCGGATCGAACGCCGTTACGGCAGTTTCTTCCGCTCTTTCACTGTTCCGACCACCGTCAATACGGAAGGCGTAAAAGCGAACTATGATTCTGGCGTGCTGCGCATTGAGCTTGAGAAGCGCGCCGAGGCCAAGCCGAAGCAGATCAAGGTTGAGGTTGGCAGCAGCCCCAGGCAGGTAGAAAGCAAACCGGCGACGGAAAATAAACCAGCCGCCTAAGCCTAGTCTTGCGCGGCAAAGCGCGAATGCAATGGCAGTGCGAGAGGAGGGTGTCGGCAACAGGGTGATCGGCCCATTGTCCTGACAGCCTCCTTTCGGCTTCTGGCAATTTAGAGATTTCGGAGAGCAATCGAGAAGACATTTATGGCAATTCGTTGGGATAAATTTACGGTGAAGTCGCAGGAGGCCGTGCAGGCAGCGAGCCAGCTGGCCACGGAGAATGGAAATCCGGAAATTCTGCCGCTTCATTTGCTGGCAGCGCTGATCGAGGACAAGGAGGGCATTATTGTTCCGGTTCTCGAGAAGGTCGGTGTTCCGACCGGGCAGCTGCGCTCCAAGGCGCAGGACGCTCTGAGCCAGCTGCCGAAG
>DASXFB010000053.1:0-2295 GCA_036489815.1 Occallatibacter sp.
CATCTTCTTCTGCTCAGCCGTGAACGGCCCCACCCCCGCCAGCACGGCCGCCTGATCGATCATTTCGTCTGTGATCTTCGGCGGCTTCGACTGGTCCGTTCCCGCAGCCTCCTGCGCCTGCGCCGCCAGCGTGTACAGCACTCCCGGCATCAACGCCGATGTAATTCCCGCGCGGCTGCAGGCAGCCAGAAACCCCCGCCGATCCAAACTCATTTCAGCCAATCTCCCTTGCCGATGTTTTTCCTTGTGCAAACTATAGCCCACTCAGGCCTGCGCCGCTGCCTCCGCCTTATCCGCAACCTCTCCCGCTCGGAAGAACTTCGCCAGAAATCGGCGTAAACTCTCCGGCGGCGCGTCTCCGGCGGCAATATCCACCAGCAGCGAGAGAAAATCCCAGCGGTGATAGGCGCGGATGGTCACTGTCAAAAGCTGCTGCGTGGCGAGTTCCGGCACGGTCTGCGCACCGACGAGAAAATCGCCCGTGTAGCCCTCCTGGGCAATCTCCGCGCGCCGTCAACTCCGACCAGCAGCGATGGAAGAAAATGCTGGCCTCGTTGCGCGCCGGGCGAATGTCCCAAGAGCCCAGGGCAAATAGTTTTTGGGGGACTTTAATCGCGTAAAGCGCCCGCGCTTCGGCCAGGCTGTACTTGGGCTCCTGGGTAAGCGCGCGCAGCTCACCCAGGCCCAGAGCTCAGCGCAGCACAGCCAGGCATTCCAGCGCCGGCAGGGCTCGATTTTTCTGTTCCGCGGTCCAGTGGCCGTCGGGAGCCAGCAGCAGGTCAAGCACCCACGGCTCCAGCTCCTCGCGCAACCCCAGAGATTTCAGGCGATCCAGCAACACCCGCCTCGTAATCACTTCTATATTGGCAGGGATTTCTTTCTCCATGCGGTATTCGCTCGCCATCCGCTCCAGCAGGGTGGCCAGCAAGCAGGCTTCGCGATAGAGTGCCAGTTTCAGCTCCGGGATCATGGCGGGCGACTTCCGCTCCAGCGCCCGCTGGTCCAGCCAGTGGCTCAAAGGAGGCCATGCCAGTAGCACGAACAGTTCGACCGCCACGAAGGAGCAGAGGACGACTCCGAACCGGCCCATCTGGAACGATAAGCCGCGGAACTCAAAGAAGTTCCAGACCAGCCACACCGCAAACAGAAGCAGCGAAAGCAGCGACCGCGCCAGGATCGTCCGCGCCTTGGGGTCTCTGCGCGAACGGCGCAGCGCCACCCACAGCGCTTTCCAGGTTCGCGGCTTCAGCCCTAGCGGATTCATTCACTCAATCTAAACACGCGCCGGGCCAGGGGCAGATCGCTCCGCAGGCCCGGCGCGCCCGTTCATTTTCCGGCGTCGTTCACCAGCGCCACCGCCTTCTTCATCGCCGCGGATCTGCGATTGGCCTCTGCTTCATAGTCCACCGGAATCGGCAGCCATGGATGCGCTTTGTCATTGGCGATGTAGGCGTCAAGCTGCGCGGCGAAGCCCGCGTCGATGGCGGCTACGGCGGCCTGCGCCTGGGGCAGGATTTTGTGCAGATGTTCGACCTCCGCCACGGCGCGCTCCGGGTGATAACTGAGCCGGTCGCCCGTCTGCATCGCGTCAATCACCACGTCCGGCGCGTCTGACACCGGTGAAGTGGCGCGCAGGTTGTCATAGGCGCCGCGCACTCGGGCCATCGTCCCGGCAAAGCCATCCAGCTCGCCGCGCCGCGCCGTCAGCCCCGCCGCCCGCCGTACTTCGACGACGACCTTCGACGCAACGCTCCGGCTCGCCACTGGAATCACCGTCGTCAGCGTGTTGCCCTCGAAGTTCCAGCCGCCCTTGCCCGGAACGCCGATATGCTTCACCGCTACGCCGTTCACCGTTACCGATGCTGGAGGCCAGTCGCCCGGCAGCCTGATCTCGACCCCGCGCGCCTTCAGCATTCCCGTAAAGCCGCCCTCCACCGGGCCAATTTCCACCCGCAGCGTGTCGCCGGACTGGGATGCTTTGATGGGAGTGCGCGTATATACCCCATTCTGGTAATCGACCGAAACTCCCGAGTCCTCGTAGACCGAATACTCGGAGCTCGCGCCCGGGGCCAGCGGCCACACGTTGACAATCAGCGGATCGACCGGCTTTTCGCCCGTGTAGCGCATCGGCGGCTGCATCGGCAGGATCGCCCCCGCATGCACGTAGACCGGCATTTGCTCGATTGAGAAGCCGCGCTCCACGGTCGCCGGGCCCGCGAGATGCTTGCCCGTCGCACACTCGATCCAATCGCCTTTGGGCAGCCACACCTTCTCCGTGGCCAGGCCGGTGGCCTT
>DASXFB010000073.1:0-3049 GCA_036489815.1 Occallatibacter sp.
AAGCCGATGCAAAACCGCTCCCGCGCCTCGTGAATCTGTTGCGCGGTCAGCATCACGCCACTGTTGTGCCAGGTCATCGCCTCGTCCATCGTAATGGCATCGGCGTCGCGCTCGCTCAACATCCACGCGGCCTCCTGCCGCTGCTCTGGCTCGTGCCACAGCAGCGCCGCCGCGCAGAATAGATTCAGAAACCCGTGCATCACGCCCTGCGGGCTATCTGGTTTGTAAGTGAGCCGCTGCATCGCGCGCAATGGATGATGCAAACCCGCCGTCGCCTTGAAGGCAATCCGACGCTCGCTCGCAATACGCAGAAACTCAAGCACCCGCGACTCCTCGGGGATCGCGCCCGGCGCCTCGCCTCCGGTCCGGATCTTTGCTCTGGCCTTCGCAACTGCGGTCGCCTGCAGCAGCGAGTGCCACTTCTCCGGCGGCGTCTCGAAATAGAGTTGATAGTTTCCGCCGAAGGCCTGAGCCGCGTCCTGCATCTCGCGCGCGCTGGCCGTCTTGATCTCCAGGGCGTCGATACTTCCGTAGCCGCCCGCGCCCGCCTCGTCGGCTACGGTGTTGAACCGCGCGATGACATCCGCCTCGGCCGCCGTTGCCAGCACGCTCAGGCTCCAGGTGCTCGCATCGATGCCGGCACTCCGCACCGCCTCGGCGTACTCCTCCAGCCGCGCCGCCGGCACGATGAAACGCCCCAGCATCCACGCGTGTTCGCCATCTACGTAACTTCCGTAGTTGCGCACGGCCGCGTCCATCGTCAACCCGGCAGGTGGGAACAGTCCGGCGTAGTCGATGAGCCCAGTCAGCAGGCTCTGGAGTGCCGGAGTGGTCATTGCCGTCCGGGCGGTGTGAAGCGGTGGTTCAGACCCTGCCAACATTCGAAGTAATTGCGCTGCAAGGTTGTGCTCTCCAGTGCGTGCTTCGTGGGCTGTACAACGAACCGTGTCTCGAACATGAAGGCCAGCGTGTTCTCCAGCCGCACCGGCTTCAGGTCGGCATTCGTCGCGCGTTCGTAGGTCTCGGCGTCCGGGCCATGGCCGCTCATGCAGTTGTGCAGGCTGCACCCACCGGGCAGAAAGCCCTCGGCCTTGGCATCGTACTGGCCAAAGATCAACCCCATGAACTCGTTCATCACGTTGCGGTGGGACCATGGCGGACGGAAGGTGTGCTCCGCCACCATCCAGCGCGGCGGAAAGATCACGAAGTCGATATTCGCCGTGCCGTGGATCTCGCTCGGCGCCGTCAGTACGGTAAAGATCGAGGGGTCAGGATGGTCGAAGCTGACCGTGTTGATCGTGTTGAAGCGCGCCAGGTCGTACTTGTAGGGCGCATAGTTGCCGTGCCATCCCACCACGTTCAGCGGCGAATGCTCCATGCCGCTGCACCATAGCGAACCGCCGTACTTCGCAATCACCTCCACGTGTTCCTGCAGGTCTTCATACGCCGCCGCCGGCGTCAGGAAGTCGCGCGGGTTCGCCAGTCCGTTCGCCCCGATTGGCCCCAGGTCCGGCAGCCGAAACTGCTGCCCGTAGTTCTCGCAGATGTAGCCGCGCGCCGTCTTTTCCAGCAGCTCCACCCGATACTTCAATCCGCGGGGCAGTACGCAGATCTCGCCCGGCGCCACCTCCAGCTTTCCCAATTCGGTAAAGATCAGCAGCTTCCCCTGCTGCGGCACCACCAGGAACTCGCCGTCTGCATTCCAGAAGAAGCGTTTGTGCATGGAGCGTGTCGCCACATAGATATGGATCGCGGCGCCGGACTGCATGGAAGCATCGCCATTGCCCCCCAGGGTCATGATGCCGTCCACAAAATCGACCGCGCCGGGCGGGATCGGCTCCGGATTCCAACGCAACTGGTTGGGCGTGGTGGTTGCATCCGGATTCGGCCAGCCGCGAATCAGCCGCTGCGCCCGCACCGGCGTATAAGGCTTGTGCACCGTCGAGGGGCGAATGCGGTAGAGCCACGACCGCCGGTTTTGCCCGCGCGGCATGGTGAAGGGCGTGCCGCTGAACTGCTCGGCATAGAGCCCCAGCGGATGCTTTTGCGGCGCATTCTGCCCGACGGGCAGCGCGCCCGGCTCCGCCTCGGTAGCAAATTCGTTCAGAAACCCGGACTGATAGTGCAGCTCCGCCATGGTTCTCCTCCGAAACAGCCGTTTATAACACGAATACCGACGCCGATGTCCGCGATAGCGGTGCGACGATTCACTACAAATCTCTACCAGACCCCGGTCGAGTTACATTGAGAGCGTGATTAAAACCGCCCGGCATCAAGCGGCGAACACCTAAAGGACGGAATGGCAAACATCGCGCACCGAGCCCCCCGCGGCGCTGGCTGGTTCTTTTTCGCAGCAGTCCTTTTCTTCGCCTCACTCGCGCCGGTGCAGGCGCAGCCCGCTCCCGAACTCAAGCTCATCCCCCTGCCACGCGAAGTCCAACCCGGGAAAGTTCTGCCACTCGGGCGCGGCATTGTGGTCCGCACCGGCTCACGCGATGCGGAAGATCGCTTCACCGCGGAGGACCTGCGCGCCACGCTGAAAGAGCGTGGCATCCCAAGCCGCGCCAGCGGCCCTGTCGTCGATCTGCTGCGCACCAACACCGCTTCCGGCCGCGCTCTGCTCGCCGCCGCACACATCAGCTTCGATCCCGCCATGCACGACGAGGGCTACGTCATCCTGCCGCGGGCTCACGGACTTGCCGTCATAGCCGCTACCCCCGCCGGCCTCTTCTACGGCGCGCAGACCGTCAAGCAGCTCGTCATCAATGGCGGCCATGGCGACAACGGCAAGGACGCTCAGCTTCAGACCGCCACCCTCCAGACGGCGACAATCCAGACGGCCAGAATCAAGGACTGGCCCGCTCTCCCACATCGCGGCCTCGACGACGATCTCTCGCGCGGTCCCGTTCCCACGCTCGCATTTCAGGAGCGCCAGGTCCGCACCCTCGCCGCTTTCAAGCTCAATATCTACTCGCCCTACTTCGAGCACACACTGCAATACGCAGCGTCTCCGCTCATCGCGCCGCCCGGCGGTTCCATGTCTCCCGCT
>DASXFB010000083.1:0-39891 GCA_036489815.1 Occallatibacter sp.
TCCGCCTCGCTCATGCCGACAATCTCCCGGCCCTCCACGAGGATGGAGCCTGAATCCGGCTGCAGAAAACCCATCAGCATCCGCAGGGAGACGGACTTGCCCACGCCGCTGCGCCCGAGGATGCACAACGTCTGGCCGCGGTAAACGGAGAAGCTGATGTTTTCAAGCACGGCCCGGCCGTCGAATGAGATCGAGACATTGTCGAACACGATGAGGGGGTCAGACGGGCTGACGGCGATGGGTTCGGGGTCTTTCAACGGTTCGAGAGGCTCGGCGGCGGCGATTTCCGCCATGGTCTCGGCAAGCTCCGGGAGATCGTCCTCGGCCGAATCAGCTCCTGCGAGAGGGCCCGAATCGGAGATCGGTCGGGAGTCGGGGGTGAGCTCGGGATCATCCATGCGCTGTATTCAGCTTAAGCGATGGGGAGCGGTACCTGCTTCGATGCCCGCTCGAAATCCGCAGGGGTGTTGACGTTGAGGAACCAGCGCGCGGCGGGCAGCGCCCGCGGGTGATCGGCTTGGCCGGACTGGACGAGGAATTCGACCGGAATCGGAGAGAGGGGCTGGCGCAGGGCGTCGGCAGCCGCGTGGAAGGCCGCGAAGCAGCCGCGGCGGCCGGCGGCGAGCTCGGCTTCAAGGACGGGCAACGCGGCGCGATCCAAGACGGCCGGGAAGGTGTGGGCGAATCCGTTGACGGCGGAGAGGGTTATGGGTCTACCGGTGACCTGCGCATGATGCACCAAGAAGCGGAGCAAAGATGCCGGGAGAAGGGGGAGATCGACAGGAAGAAAAACGGAGTAGCGGGCGGAGTTGGAGGCCAGTGCGGCGCAGATGCCGGAGAGGGGTCCGAGCCCGGGCGCCGCGTCTCGAATGACGGGCGCGAAAGAGGCAAGCTGGGAATGCCCGCCGGCGATGGTGGCCGGAAGACCGGCCTGGCGAAGGACCGAGAGGGCGCTTGCGATCAGGGGTCGGCCGGCAAAGGAGAGCAGCGCCTTGTCCTGGCCCATGCGGCTGGATTGGCCGCCGGCCAGGATGAAACCGGCGGCGTTCTCGTCCTCAGTTACGAGCATTGGTTTGCGATCGGAGCTTCCCGGCCCATCGCTTCGGAAGGGAGCGGAGCAGCCGGGCTCAACTGCCGGCCTTTTCGAGAAAGCGGATCACGGAGAGGATGCCCAGTTCGAAGTTCTTGAGATTGAACTTTTCGTTGGGCGCGTGGAGATTGTCGTCCGGCAGGCCGAAGCCCATCATGACGCTGGGCAGGCCCAGGTGGCGGGCAAAGTCGCCGACGATGGGGATGGAGCCGCCGGAGCGGATGAAGACCGTATCGCACGACCAGATCTCACGAAGGGCGCCGGTGGCGGCGCGGATATAGGGATTGTCGACGGGGATCAGGCAGGGGTCGCCCTGATGAATCAGGCGCACATCGAGATCTACGCCCGGCGGGGCGATCTTTTCCACGTAGCTTTTGTACAAGGCGAAGGATTTGGCCGACGTCATGCCCGGAACCAGGCGCATGGAGACTTTGGCGACAGCCTTGGCGGGGATAACGGTTTTCGCTCCGGAGCCGGTAAAGCCGCCGGGGATGCCGTGCACGTCGAGCGTGGGACGAGCCCAGGTGCGCTCGAGGACGGTATAGCCGGGCTCGCCGACGAGTTGGCGCGAGCCCACTTCCGTAATACGGTAGTGCTCTTCGTCAAAGGGCAGGCTGCGCCAGGCCGCCAGTTCCTCGGGACTGGGAGGGACGATGTCGTTGTAGAAACCGGGAATGAGGATGCGGCCCTCCTCGTCCTTGAGCTTGGCCAGAATCTGAGCGAGGGCCACAAAGGGATTGGGTGCCGCGCCGCCGTACATGCCGGAATGGAGATCAGTCTTGGCGCCGCGCACCTCAAGCTCGGTGTAGATCATGCCGCGCAGGCCGACACAGAGGGTGGGAAGGCCGGGCGCGAAGAGCTCGGTATCGCAGACCAGGGCGAAGTCGGCTTTGAGCTCGGGCGGCTTTGAGGCCACGAAAGCCGCAATTCCCTCCCCCCCGACCTCCTCTTCGCCTTCAAAGAGCACGCGGACGTTCAGGGGCAGCGATCCGCCGGCGGCGAGAAGCGATTCGAGGGCTTTCACCTGCAGCCATACCTGGCCCTTGTCGTCCACCGCGCCGCGGGCGTAGAGGTTGCCGTTTCGTTCCGTGGGTTCAAACGGCGGAGAGAGCCATTCGTCCAAGGGATCGGGAGGTTGCACATCGTAATGGCCATAGAGGAGCACGGTCGGCTTGCCCCCTGAGGACGAAGTCCCGTCCCCGGAGACCCCGGGCTTGCCGGAGGCGTGCAGCCAGTCGCCATAAACCAGGGGATGGCCCTTGGTTTCAATCAGCCGCACGTTTTCCATGCCGATGCGCCTGAGCTCGCCGGCGAGCAATTCAGCAGCTTTGCGGCAGTCGGCCTTGTGCTCGGGCAGCGTGGAGATGGAGGGAATGCGGAGCAGCGCTTTCAGCTCATCCACGAACCGGGGATGGTTCTGCTGCGCGAAGATTGCAGGTGAAGAAGACATGGTTCCTGTCCCGTCTTAAGGATTTCGCATCCAAAGCAAAAGTATAAGTCGGCCCCCTTGGTTCACGGCATGCGCCCGCCAGCCTTAGCGGCCATAAACGGTAGAATCGTCTTCGACTCTCCCTCTGTGATGGACGCCACCTGGACGAAAGGGAACCCAGCTTTGCCGAGACAAGAGCGTGTAAGCGTGCCCCGCACTCTTCGTTTTCTTTTTTCCATGATACTGCCGGCAATCCTGGGCGTGCACGCGGCCGGACAATCCCGGACGGAAAGTCCCTTCTACGCGCGACGGAATACCTTCGGGATCTTCGTGGGCTATTCTCCCGATTCGAGTCCCATCTTGCTGGGCGCCGCCGAGAACCGCAAGCTGGTGAATATCGGCGCCTCCTACAGCCGGCGTCTCTTCATGAATCGAATAGTGAATTGGCAATACGACGGAGAGCTGTTGCCGGTTGTCCTCGAAAGCGATCCGACCGCGGAATTAATAGCGAACCAAACTTCGCCGGCGGCGGCAACCTTCACCATGGACTATGGCCCGGTGCTGGATTGCACGCCGGAATCGGCGCAATACGTCGTCACTCTTTCCAATGGAGTCACATACAGCGGTACGGAGACGGTCTTTTGTTCAGGCCGGCGCTGGACGGTGGGCGAAGGAATGTCGCCGGTGGGTCTCCAGTGGAACTTCGTTCCGCGGCGCAAATTGCAGCCGCTCTTTGTCGGCCACGGCGGCTTCATGTATTCGACAAAACCGATTCCGATTGTCGATGCCGGCTCTTTCAACTTCACATTCGACATCGGCGTGGGGCTGGAATACTACCAATCGCGCAACCGGTCCTGGCGTGGGGAGTTCCGCTACCACCACATCTCGAACCACGACACGGCGACGGAGAATCCAGGCATCGATAATCTTCTGTACCAGCTGACCTACGCCTTCGGGCGCTGATCGGGCTCGCACGCTGACGCCATTGACCCGAGACGGCGCGACAGCTCGTCAGTCGCCGGTGAACTCGCGCGCGATGCCGGTGAGCGCATCCCAGTCATCGGTGCGAAAGGGTCCGGCGGGAAGGCCGGCGGAGTTATACAGGTTGGGGTCGTCGGGATAGTTGGCCCAGGCGTAGCGCACTGCTACAGGCGCGGGCACCTGCGGATTGCGGACCAGGATCGCATCGCCTTGGATCACGGCTTCCGCGGGTACAAAGTGCCCGTCGGCGCCGGCGATCTCAAAGCAATGGAGGGGTCCGTCTTTGGCGACCAGCCCGCCACCGGCCTGCGAGAACCGGAGACGGATGACGCTGCCCTCGACTTTCATCGACCGGTATACCGGTCCCGTAGACTGCACCTTCCGGCGGTAGGCGTCGGCCAGCGCGATCAAGGCGAGCCGCTGGGCGACGGGTTCCTTGTTCTTGGGGTGCACGTTGTCGGGATCGCCTACGTCGATGGTCACCGCCAAACCGGTGTTCGGCAGCGAGAGGATTTTCGCCTGCTGCTCGCGCACCACGGGATTGTTCGAGACATCTTTGAGCCCGGGCAGTTGCACCGCATAGAAGGGAAAATCGCCTTCGTCCCAAAGATCGCGCCAGGTATTTACAAGGGTTTCCATCTCATGCGGATAGAGATCCACCCCCTTTCGGCCGCCGACGATCGATTCCCCCTGGTACCAGATCGTTCCGCGGATGGCGTAAGGGATGATCGGGTGCATCATGCCGTTGAAGAGGACCGTCGGCTGATGCTGGTCCTCGGCCGGGTCGCGCATCAACACCCGCGAGCTCTGCAAACCGGGGCGCGCATTGAGGGTCTGCGGCGCGGGCGGACCGTCTGCGGCCATCGCGTGGGGATGGGTCTTGAAAAACGCCTCCAGCTCATCGAACCGGTCGAGCAACGGCTTAAGCTGAGGGTCGTCGGCGAGCGCCTCGCGCGGCAGCCATGACTCGACCGTGCTGGCGCCGAAGGCCACGGTGAGAATGCCGATGGGCACATGGAGGCGTTGCTGGAGATCGCGCGCGAAGAGGTAGCCGATGGCGGAGAAGCCGGGCACGGTCACAGGGCTGCAGACCTGCCACTGGCCGATGGCGTCGTCCTGCGCCGAGTAGGCCTTGACCGTCCGCGCCGTGAACATGCGGATTTGGGGATAGTTCGCGGCGGCAATCTCCTTGTCTTCATCGAGCATTCCGGCAAAGAATTGCGCCTTCTTCGAAACGGTGAAGACCATGTTGGACTGGCCGGCGGCGAGCCACACCTCGCCGATCAAAACGTCATGGAGGACGAGCGCATTCTTGCCGCGGATCTCCATATCGAAGGGTCCGCCGGCCTTCAGCTTGCTCAGGCGGACCATCCATTTGCCGTCAGGACCCGCGGTTGTGGAGCGGGATTGGCCGTGGAAGGTGACCGTCACCGTCTCACCGGGAGCGGCCGTTCCCCAGACGGGAACCGGCATGCCCTGCTGGAGAACCATGTGATCGCTGAACAGCGCGGAAGGCTTGACCTGAGCGGAGAGAGACGCCCCAAAGAGGAAGAGACAGAAGCTTATGACTGGATTCAGGCGGGTTCGCATGAGCTCCTTTGCCCCGCGAGATGGGAAAGATCAATACCGGTTGACGGATGGGTCCACTTCGCGGCTCCAGGCATCGATTCCGCCGCGCAGGGACTGGACGTTGTCAAAGCCCTGGTTGCGGAGCCAGACTGCCACATTCATGGAACGGACGCCGTGATGGCAGACCACCAGCAGCCGCTCTTCCGGGTCGAGTTCCTGGTGGGCGCGGGCCGGCACGTCGCCCATGGGCAACGGCAGGCTGCCATCAATGCGTGCGGTGGCGAACTCCCAGGGTTCGCGCACGTCCAGGATACGAGCCTGCTTTTCTTTGAACAACCTAGCCGCATCCGGGGGAGAAATTTCGAGGTCCAGCATGCATTCCAGTTTATGCTTTGCGCGCCCGCGGCGCCGAGCGGCGCGACCCATTAGTCTTAAGGAAGCATCCGCGGCGCCCAAAAAGACCCCCGTGCAGCCCGAACGAATAGTAGAACAGTAAGTTGAGGAAGAACACGATTTTATGCAAACCGCCGTGCGAGTGTTGATTGCCGAAGACGAGCCCCACGCCCTGATGGGCCTGGCCGAGCTCATCTCGGGCTGGGGATATGCGACGGAGACCGCGCAGGACGGCGTGGAGGCCTGGGAAAAGGCGCAGGCGTGGGATCCGGCGATCGTCGTGACCGACCTGAAGATGCCGCGCATGGACGGCATTGGTCTGTTGACGAAGCTGGCCGAGGGGAATTCCGGCCCGGGCTCGAGCGTGGCGGTGGTGGTGCTCACGGCAATGGGCTCGATCCAGCAGGCCGTCGAGGCGATGAAGCTGGGAGCGTATGACTTTCTGCAGAAGCCGGTGGATGCTACGCGTCTGCGGACCATCCTCAGCAACGCGACGCGGCAGCGGGAGACGGCGATCGAACTGGAAGTGGCGCGCCGCCGGCTGCGCGAGAGCGGGGTGCTGGGCTCGCTTGTGGGCAGCTCGCGGCCGATGCGGGAGATCTTCGGCCTGATCGAGCAGATTGCGCCTTCGAACGTGCCGGTTCTGATCACCGGCGAGAGCGGCACCGGCAAGGAGCTGGTGGCCCGCACGCTGCACGCGCTCAGCCCACGGAAGACGCGGCCGTTCGTCGCGGTGAACTGCGCCGCGATTCCGGAGACGCTGATCGAGAGTGAGATCTTCGGCCATGAGAAGGGCGCGTTCACCGGTGCAGCCGACCGGCGCGCGGGCTGCTTTGAGCTGGCGACCGGAGGGACGCTGCTGCTGGATGAAGTGGGCGAGATGCCCATTGGCACGCAGGCCAAGCTGCTGCGCGTTTTGGAGGAGCGAAAGGTGCGGCGGCTGGGCGCGCGCACGGAGCAGGACGTGGACGTACGGGTGCTGGCGGCTACCAACCGCGCTCCCTCCATCGCGGTGGAGCAGGGGTATCTGCGCGCCGATCTCTACTACCGGCTGAACGTCTTCAACATCCACATGCCGCCGTTGCGCGACCATATCGAGGACCTGCCGGCGATGACCGAGGCGATGCTGACCGAGATGAACGAGAAGCACGGGCGGAGGGTGTCGGGCGTGGGGTCGTCGATGCTGGACCGGCTGCTGGCCTACGACTGGCCGGGAAATGCGCGCGAGCTGCGCAACGCCATCGAGCGGGCGGTGATTCTGTGCCCGGATGGTGCACCGCTCGATGTGGGGCATCTGCCGCCAGGCTTCGGCAAGACGAAAGCGTCGGCCGCGCAGACTCCCGACGCGGGCGTGATCGCCTTGCAGGTGGGCACCACGGTGGACGAAGCGGAACGCTTGTTGATTCTGCGCACGCTGGAGGCGACCGGCCAGAACAAGACGCGCGCGGCAGAGATTCTGGGCGTAAGTTTAAAGACGCTGCACAATAAGTTGAAGGAGTATAGCCGGGCCGGGGATGAGTGAGCCATGCGCCTGAAGACGAAACTCGTTCTGGCGATCACCGGGCTGGTATTTCTCATCGCCGGGCTGGTGTCTCTCGTGTATGTGAGCCAGCTTATCAAGGCGGCTGTGCAGCAGTCCTACGATACAAACCAGATGGTGGCCGAGCAGATTCGGCTGGCGCTGCAGAACGCGCTCGAGACCGGCCTTAAAGACCAGAAAGTGGATCCCAACAATCCGGGCGAGCTGCGCACCCTGGCGGCGGAGGCGATCCGCAAGAACGACTCTCTGCGCGCGGTGGTCGATTCGGTCGACCGCTACTCGCTCACGGTCTACGACGTCAACATCGGCGACAGCCAGGGCAATATCCTGTTCAGCGCCAATCCGGAGAACAATGACAAGCCGCTGCCGGCGCGTCCCCGTTACCAGCAGCTTCTCGATGCCGGCCCGATGCAACTGATGTCGGACGTCTTCGGGCAGCCCACAGTCTTCGACGTGGTGGTGCCGCTGGACCGGAACGGCGAGCCGTTTGCGACGGTGCACGTGGGCGTGCGCACCACCCTGCTGAGCGCGTTTTACCGGCCGTGGCTCGAACAGGCCCTGTGGCTGATGAGCTTTGCGTTGGGCGCGGCGTTGCTGGTGGCATTTCTGCTCAGCAACCTGGCTCTGCGGCCGATGGAAGAGATCAGCCATCAGCTCGACTACTGGACCGCGGCCGTCGACACTCCGGCAGCCGAGCGTGCGGCTCCGGATCAGGAGCTGGCAACGCGGGTCTCGAACAAGATCGAGATGATCGGGCAGCGGATGCGGAACGTGGAGGAGGTCTTCTCGGCGCTCAAGGAGAACCTCGACCAGATTCTCGGCAATCTGCAGGACGGCATTCTGCTCTTCACCGGCGACGGGCGCGCGGTGCTGGTCTCAGAAGCGGCGCGGCGATTTCTACACAAGGAGCGCGACAGCATTCTCGGGATGCGCGCGCGGGATATCTTCGACCGCTCCACGCTGCTGGGCCGTTCTCTCTGGGAGGCGATCGATGCCGGCGTCTCGATGGTGCAGGAGGAGGTTCGCACCGAGACCGGGCGCAGAATTCAGGTTTCAGTGGATTTTATCCACGATGACGAGACGCAGCAGGGGCTGGGCGCGCTGGTCACGCTGCACGATCTCGAATCCGCCGAGGCGATTGAGTCGGAACTCGAGCTTTCGCGGCGCATGGCCGCCATCGGCAGGCTGACCTCGGGAGTGGGCCACGAGGTGAAGAATCCGATCAATGCGATCGTGGTGCATCTGGAGTTGTTAAAGGCCAAGCTGGCCGATCCGGCCGGCCCGGCGCTGAGGCATCTGGAGATCATCGAGGTAGAGATTCACCGGCTGGATCGCGTGGTGCAAACGCTGGTCGACTTCTCGCGGCCGGTGGAACTGCAACTGCGCGAGCAGGACCTGCGCGACGTGATCGCCGACGTGCTGGCGCTGGCGGCCGAAGAGCTTTCCACGCGCAACGTGACGCTGGTCAGCAGCATGCCGGATGAGCCGCTCATCGCCAACGTGGACGCCGACCTGCTCAAGCAGGCCGCGCTCAATGTGATCCAGAACGGCGCGCAGGCGATGCCGGAGGGCGGCCGGCTGGACGTGGTGTTGGAGGGCGACCAAAAGATCGTCGCGGTGACGGACCGGCCGGCGGGCAGCCGTTCCGGCGATCGAGCGGCCTCCACCGGCTGGCGGTCGGCTTTGTTGCGCATTACCGATCAGGGACCCGGTATTCCGAACGAGATTCGCGAGAAGATCTTCGATCTTTATTTCACGACCAAAGCGGGGGGCAGCGGCATCGGCCTGGCAATGACCTACCGCATTCTTCAGTTGCACCACGGGAGCGTGGACGTACAATCGGAGAAAGACCTTGGAGCCGAATTCCGATTGCGCATTCCGCTCGCCGTCACGGAATGGGGGCGCTGGCATCCTCGGCCAGCGGTCGTACAAGATGAGAAGGGACTTGCGGGATGAAGTTGCCTGCGAAGATCGTTGTTTTGCTGTTGCCTGTTTTCCTCACTGCTTGCTTTCACAAGACGCAGCAGGCGCAGGTGCAGCCGCTCGCACCGCCGATTGAAGACAATGCCCCGCCGCCGCCTTCGACGGCGCCGATAAATCTTCCCCCGCCCGAAGTCACCATTCCCATCGAACCGACAAAGACAGCGCCGACTCTGCCACCCAAACCGCCAAGGAAACATAAGAGAAACAAGGCAAACAGCAGCGCGCCGGCGACGACGGCGGCAAACACTCCGCCGACGCAGGAGGCTGCGAATCCGGCTCCCAATCCGGGCGTGAGCGCCATCGGGCAGCTTTCCTCGGGCGATCCGGCGAACTTCAGGAAAGAGACAGAAGACTCGATTGCCTCCATCGAGCACGGGCTGAACGGCATCACCCGGACGCTCAGCGACGCCGAGCAAAAGACCGCAGACCATATCCGGGAGTTCCTGAAGCAGGCCAGAGCCGCACTTTCGACGGGCGATGTCGATGGAGCGCACACGCTGTCCGCCAAGGCGAAGGTTCTTCTGGATGAGCTTACCGAGTAGCTGTCTCGCGACACCGCCCCGCTTCGAACAACATGAGTTCAGCATTGACCGCGTTCGGCGGCATGGCCGCGGCGTGTGCATGTTTGCGGATGAAGATGCAGCGTGGGGGCGATGCGTAATCAGCGCTCGCCCCAGCTCAACTTGCTCCGCAATGCTTCGAAGAAGCCGCTCTCTTTCAACCGGATCAGCTTGACCGTATTGCTGGAACGGCGGCAGCGGATCTCATCGTCCTTGAAGAGCTGCACCGCCTGTTGCCCATCGACGGTGAGCAGCGCGAGGTCGGGAACGCCCTCCAGCCGCACGGTCAGCGAAGCATCGCCGGGGACGACGATGGGCCGCAGCGTGAGCAGATGCGGACAGATAGGAGAGACCACCATGGCATCCACCTCCGGCGTGAGAATGGGGCCGTTGGCGGCGAGGTTATAGGCGGTGGAACCGGTAGGGGTGGAGACGATGACGCCGTCGGCCCGGAAGCGGGCGACCATCCTGCCGTCCAGGTCGACGGTAAAGTCACCCATGCGGGCGATATCCCCCTTGGAAACGACGATCTCATTCAGGGCCGTGTAGCTCGAATGCTCCTCACCTTCACGCCGGAGCGAGGCGTGCAGCATGGCTCGCTCATCCACTGTGTGGCAGCCGGTGCACCAGCTTTCCAGGGTGGGGTAGAGATCGGCGAGGCGGACCTCGGTGAGAAAGCCGAGAAAGCCGAGGTTGACACTGAGGATGGGCGTGGAGACAGAGGCGAAGATGCGCGCGACGGAGAGCAGCGTGCCATCGCCGCCGAGCACGATCACGAGCGCCGGCGCGTATGCCGGAAGCCGGGCGCGATCGACGGAGGGAGCCGCGCTGGTGTACTTGCCGCCCTCATCGTCGAGCAGCGGATCGTAGCCGTGCGCGCGCAGCCACGCAATCAGCTCCGGCAAGAGCCGGGCGAGTTCTTCCTTGTGTGGTTTGCAGACGATCGCGACCGAGATCATGCGGTCTCAGTGTACCGGATGGGGCGGCGGCCCGAGAGGCCGAATGCAAAAAGAGCCCAGTGCCTATTTCCGAATAGCCCGGGGCATTTTCGATTTACCTGGTGAGATCTGGCGATTGTGCAACGCGGCATTTGCTTGAGGAAAAAACCGCTGCGATTCCTGCATTCCGTCAAGAGCGGAATCGAAGATGCCGTAGGCGAAGAGACAATCGGGTCAGGTTCCGATTCCGATGATTCGCCCCCCTTCAAAGCTTCACGCCTATCTGCCTGAGCTCCGCTTCAGATAGCTGATCAGATCCTTCCGTTCCGATGGCCTGGAAACAAGAAAATCCATCTCGTTGCCGGGAATCAATGCGTCGGGATCGGTGAGCCATTTGTCGAGCGTGTTCTCGTCCCAAACGATGCGGGCCTTTTTCACCGCTGCGGAATAGGCAAAGCCCGGCGCCGTGCCGGAAGTGCGGCCGTAGACTCCCTGCAATCGCGGCCCCTCGTGGTTGCTGGCCAGCGCGTGACATCCGGTGCAGCGTTTCTCAAAAAGCAGCTTGCCCCGTGCGCCGCCGCCTTGCGCACCGGATGGGTCAGTTGAGCCCTCTTGAGGCTCTGGGATGGCGTGAGCCCAATCGGCCAAAGTGCGAAGGTTGGCATCGGTAATGCGGGTGCTCCAGTGAATCATTCGATACTGCGGCAGCGGCATGCGATGCCTTCGGGTCTGCTCGACGATCTTGGCCGCGAAGATCTGCCGTTCGATGGCGGGGTAACTCTCCCATGCGGCAAGGTTCATCGCCTCGCGGCCCCGAACCACGTCACGCTCGAGCAGCCACGACAACGGCGCGAACCGGGCATAGCCGGGCGCCCTGGTCTCAAGTGAGTGGCAGTCAGCACATTTGGCAGCAAGAATGGTTTGTACCTCGACAGGAATGGAGGAGTGCTGCATGGCCGGCTCCTCTGCGGCCGCCGGCGAAAACAGGCCCGCGTCTCCAAACGGATGAACGCGGGCCAGTCCCAGCGACGCTGCGAGTGCAACAGCGCCGCAGATCGCTATCGTCTTTACATGGATCACGCGTTCTCCTCCAGCGAGGAGTCGACGATGGCAAGGTGCGAGTGCCGGACCGTGTAACGAACTTCCGTAATGCCCAGGACGCTTTTCAACTTGCCGGCGGGAACCACCATGGGACCTGCATGTGGCGCCGAGCCGGGCGCGGGCTGAGGAAAGGCGGTGGAAGTCGCGGTATGGAAGGCAACGTTCCCCTCCACCTTCTGCACCACCTGGTGAATGTGACCGTTCAGCACCGTCACGGAGCCGAAGCGCCGCAGATAAGTAAGCGCCTGCGCGCCATCAGGCGTGCCCCAACCCCACTCGGGATACACCATCCAAAGCGGAATATGGGCAAAGACCACAATCGGCGTCGAAGACGAAAGCGCACCGAGATCCGCCTTGAGCCACTTCAATTGATCGTCTCCGAGTCTTCCCATGGCGTCCACCTGCTGGCAGTTATTCAGACCGATGAAGTGCACGCCTTTGTGAGTGAAGCTGTACCAGCCTTTTCCTTGCGTGTCTTTGCCGAAGCGTTCGAGATACATCGCGCCGTCGTCGGTGGCAATATCATGCTCGCCGGGAACATAAAAGGTCGCGCCGGCTTTCGAGCTTGCGATGAGCTGCTGTGCGGTATCGAATTCGGCAGGCTTGGATGCGTGGGTGACATCCCCGGTGTGCAGCAGCAGGTCCGGAGCAGCCGGCAGCGCATTGATCTTGGCGAGGGCGAGCTGCAGGGTTGCGGTCACATCCTGATTGGCCGCTTTATTGAAGCCGATGTGGCTGTCGCTGATCTGGACAAAGCTGAATCCGGCCTCCGCATGACCGGGGTGCGATGCGCCCGCGGCCGCAAAGAGCTTGGAGGTGGGCACGCCGCCCGCCATCGTCCACACAAGTCCCGTGCCCACCCAGGCCATGCAACTGAGAAACCCGCGCCGGTTGATTCCATCGCCGGACGTCTCCTCGACTAAGCGGGTGCCCGCAGACGCGCCGGTTTTGATTTCCCCATGCGCATTTTCGCCGTATTGCGTATTCTTCATGAGTTAGATCCTCCAGGGATGTAAACGGGATTGGCGGAACTTTATTCCCCGACGCGCGGAATAATTTCGCCGGGCGCCGGTTCTCATCTTCAGACGAGAGCAGAAAGGATTGTTCCGGTCGGATGGGGTTATTGCGCTGGAAACGGGCGGCTCGCGAGAGCGGCGGCGAGACTCTCGCGTTTGAGCAGCTGGCGCTGCCGCTGGCGCCTGCGCTCTATAACGTGGCCTACTGGCTGGCGCGCAACGATGTGGATGCCGAGGACCTGGTGCAGGAGGCGTTTCTAAAGGGTCTGCGCGGATTCGGCTCCTTCGAACCTGGCTCGAATTTCAAAGCGTGGATGTTTCGCATTCTCAGAAACACCTATCTGACATCGCGCACCGGCCTGGCGGCCAGGCGCACGGTCGCGCTTGAAGATGAGTTAGGGGACCAGGGCGAGGCGGCTACGGAGTTCTTGCCCGAGGGCGCGATCGATCGCCGCACCCCTGAGATGAACCTTATGCGGCTGAACGACAGCGCTGCGCTTGAGGGCGCCATGGAAAAACTGCCGCCGCCGCTGCTGGAGGTGATCCTGCTTTGCGACGTGGAAGAGATGAAGTACAGGGAAATTGCCGCCATTCTCGAAGTTCCGATCGGCACCGTGATGTCGCGGATTGCGCGTGCGCGCGCCTTCCTTCGCAGGGAGCTCCAGGCTGACAACCAACTGAACAGAGGAGTTCGCTCGTGAGCGCTCATCTCTCATCCGCCATGCTCAATGGACTTGCCGACGGAGAATTGTCTGCCGAGCAGCTTGCAACGGCGCAGGAGCATCTGGCGCGCTGCCCCGCCTGCACGTCAAGCGCATTGGCTCAAGCTCTTCTCAAAACCGCGACCGCGAAGTCGGGCCGCCGGCATGCGCCGAGGCCTCTTCTTGAGGAGCGCCTGAAGCGGGTTGCATCCATCGACTCGCGACGACTTCATGCGGAAAAATTCGCCGCCCATCATGGACCGGCATCCGCGTCCGCGAGCCAGATTGCAATGGCCGGTTGGGCGGTTGCGGCGGTGCTGCTGCTCGCTGGGTCGATCTTTATCGGACGAGGTGTGCCGCGCCCCGACGCGGCTTCCGCCGAACGCGCGGCACTGGTGACAGAAGTCTGCGATCAGCATATTGCAACCCTCGCGGCTGGCTTGCCGCCCCAGGTAATCTCCTCTGACCGGCACACTGTGAAGCCGTGGTTTCAGGGCAAGCTTCCTTTCAGCTTTAACCTTCCGGACCCCTTGCCGCCCGATGTAAAGCTCGAAGGCGCAAACCTGACCTACCTCCGGAATCAGCCGGTAGCGCAACTGCTTTACAGCATCGGGCGGCATCACGCATCTGTTTTTTTAAGACAGAGCTCAGGCAAGAAAGAATCCGCTCCGCTGCGGGCGGAACGCTCCGGATTTCACATTCAAGGTTTTAGCACGGATGATCTGGAGGCAGTGGCGATCAGCGACGCGGAGCCGGCACGATTGTCGGAGCTTGTCAGCCTTATCGAACAGGCTCAGAGACCAGCCCCCTAGAGCCGCTTAGCCGAACCTTGCACGCCGCCGGATGAATCGCAGGCGATGGGGCAGGATGCGGCGCTAATGAGCGCGGCGCTGCGCGTAGAGCAGGAACTCCTGATTGCCTTCCGCGCCGGTGATGGGGGACGGGATGGCGCCGATCACGCCCCATTCGAGCGATTGCACGTTGCCTGCAACTTTGGCGACGGCGAGCCGGTGAGCTTCAGGATCGCGGACGATGCCGCCCTTGCCCACATGCTCGCGGCCGGCCTCGAACTGCGGCTTGACGAGAATGACGGCCTCGCGCAGAGAGGGCGCGGCGGCGAGAACGGCGGGAAGCACCAGCGTGGCGGAGATGAAGGAGACATCCATGACGACGAGAGTGGGTGCGGACGTTCCTTCGCCCGCGGCCGGCGGCCCGGGCTCGAGGGATTTCGGCGCAAGCAGGCGCGCGTTGGTGCGTTCGAGCAGGCGCACGCGCGGGTGGTTGCGCAGCTTCATGGCGATCTGGCCGAAGCCGGTGTCGACGGCGGTGACGTGCGCCGCGCCGTGCTGGAGCAGGCAGTCAGTGAATCCGCCCGTGGAGGCGCCCACATCCAGGCAGGCGCGGCCGTTCACATCGATGTGCCAGTGTTCAAGCGCGGCGGCGAGCTTCAATCCGCCACGGCTCACGTAGGGCTGGTCTTCGCCGAGCAGGCGGAGCGGGGAGTCTTCCGCGACGGAGGCGCCGGGCTTGTCAATCTTCTGCTCGCCCACCAGCACGCGGCCGGCGAGGATCAACGCGCGCGCGCGTTCACGGCTGGGCGCCAGAGCGCGCTCGACCAGCAGAAGGTCGAGACGCGTCTTGGCGCGGGCAGCGGACATCGAGAAAGGTCAGGGAATTGCCTGGCAGGCCTGCAGCGGAGTTTGGGAGCCAGTGGGCGCTGGCACGCCGGGCAGGTTGCAGGGCTGGCCGTAGCCGGGAGCGCGGCTGGTGAAGTTATTGTTGCCGCCCGATCCGTTCTGGGTGCTCACTCTTACGTCGACGATGTTGCCTTCAACCAGGATGGTGGTGTCGATCTGATCGGCGACGGTGGGCGTGGATTCGAGCAAGGTGAGATACGGGCTGTCGGGCGAGGCCACGTAGACTTTGCTGAACTCAGAATTTTGCGTGGAGACGACGGTACGCGGATGTCCGACGACCGTAATGGTCTTCTCAACCGTATGGGTGCTCAGGTTGACGACCGTCACGGTGCCGTTGTCCTGGCCGGGCGCGGCATCGTTCTGGTTGGCCGTATACGCTTTCGTGCCGTCGGCAAGCACCGTCACACTGGCCGGATCGGGTGTTGCAGTATTGCCCACGGGAATCGTATAGGTGGTGCCGAAGGTGGGGCTGTCATTGCCGTATTCGTCGAGGCTGACGTCGATCACGCTCACGGTTCCGCCGTCATAGTTCGCGACGACAAGCTGCTGCGTTGCCGTGTTGTACTCGGCATAGACAGGGCCGGCAATGCCCGTCATCCCGGTGGTCCCGTTGGGCGGGGTGACGCCGGTGGCAGTTACGGCCGCGGTGGAAAGAGGCAGAATCGGATGGGTGAAATATGTTTGCCCATTCTGGTTGATGCACCCTGTGGGCGCCGGGCACTGGTTATCCAGCGTATCGTTCTGAACGTTGATGACGGAAACCGTGTCACTGCCGCGATTGAGCACGAAGAAGCGCCTCAAGTCCGGCGACATGACGCCATAGACGGGGCACCGCGCATTCAGCGTGCCGGTGGACGCGGAGGGGTCAAGGACGATCGGCGTGTCTGCCACGTTGCTCGCAATCTCAATACCGGTGGCGACTCCATTCGCGGTGACAGTGGCCGGCGAGGTATTGCAGGCCATGGCCGTAGCAACATTCTGGCTGAGCACATACTCGCGCTGGCCGGTGAGCGTGGGCGGCCCGTAGATCGAGACCGGCATAGTGGCGGGCGCGGCGGCCGTTCCCACCGGAATCGAGAGCTTGAAGGTCTGAGGCGATCCGGCGAAAACATCGGCGACGTTGCCATTGAGATCGGCGACCCAGAGTCCCGCCGAGGGGGCCATCATGTTGACCGGCAGCGCCGTGAATGGCAGCGTGGACTGCGTGATGTTCTTGGCCTGGAGGGTGGTGGTGATAGGAAAGTTGGTCAGCGTGCCATCGGAGTTGATGGTGTAGCCGAAGGAGCCGATCTCATCGATGGTGAAGACGTAAGGGCCAATACCGATGGGCGCCTCGGCCATGATGGTGTCGCCGGAGTAGTCGATGATGGTGGCCACGCCGGGACTGGTGGAGGAGGTGGACGAGACCACCACCACATTCGAGGTGGGCTGCGCGGCCGGTCCGCTGGGGGTGATGGGCGTTACGACGGGCCGGTAATTGTTGCCGCATCCGGCGATCAGGGCTGAGACCACAAGGGCCGCGCCCGCCTCTGCCAGCAGCACGCGCACCTGGCCTGAAATCATGGGAAAAAGCCTCATTCAAAAATCTTTCCTGCTTCTCTGGTGATTGTAAATCAGCGGGATGGAAGGAACCGGTTCCGCGGGACTCGGCGCTGCAGAAGGCTTCCGGGGCAGATGCATTTTAGAAAGACGATCCGGCGGCCAAAAGGACAGCCTGCAGCGGAGGCCGGCGGAATGCGCGTCGCCGACATCCACCTGGGCGACCTCCAGGTCAGCGGCCCGCGGTTGAGCGCCCCGCAATCTCAACGATCTCCGCATCCGGGCGGCTCCAGGCAGACGCGCCGTCGTGGGTGAAGCGATGGGCTGCGTCGTCCCAGTGGAGGCGGGTGACCGATCCGGCGCCGTTTTCGTAAGCGTACGTGGTGCCGTCATCGGAGAAGAGCGTGAAGCTCGCGTCCGCGCCGGGATAGACGCGGATCTTCTCGATCGCCTGGGCCTGATGGGTGCTTTCCACCGGAGCGCCCACCGGAAGAATTGATCCCGCGCGTACGAAGATCGGAATGGTATCGATGGGCGCGGCGGCCCGGATGGTTTGGCCGCCCTTGATGCGCTCGTTGGTCCAGTAGTTGTACCAGTCGGCGCCGGCGGGAAGATAGACTTGTCGGCTGACCGCCCCTTGCTCGGTGACCGGCGCAACCAGCAACGCAGGACCGAACATATACTCGTCACCGATAGCGGCCACCTTGGGATCGTTGGGGAAATCGAGCGGCAGGGCGCGCATGAAGGGCGCGCCGGTGAGCCACGTCTGATAGCCGAGCGAGTAGATGTAGGGCATAAGCGCATAACGCAGGCGCAGATACTTCTCGAGGATCGGCTCGGCCTGCTTCCCATAAGACCAGACTTCGTTCGCCGGCCGGCTGCCATGGGTACGGAAGATGGGCAGGAAGGCGGCATATTCGAACCAGCGCGTGTAGAGCTCGGGATAATCGTCGTAGCCGCCCACGGTGGCCCGCGCGTCGGAGGGGTCGAGCAGCGGCGGATGAGCCGGATGGTGCTCTGCGGGCAGATACTGCCAGCCTCCGGTGTCGTTGGACCAGTAGGCGATTCCGGAGGCGGCCACATCGAGGCCGGTGGGAATCTGCCGCTTGAGTGTGTCCCAGGTGGGATAGATATCGGACGACCAGAAGATGGCGCCATTGCGCTGCGCGCCGAGATAAGCATCGCGCGAGAGGATCAAGGCGCGGCGGTCCGGCTCGTCTTTGCGGAAGCCGTCGTAGAGCGCGGCGGTGTGGAAGAGCGGGTAGACGTTGAAGTACTCGGTGCCGGGCCCGATGTGGAAGTACGCGCCCTTCGGAGGCAGATCGGGCTCGGTCTCATCGGCCCACAGCGCGTCAAAGCCCTGGCTCAGGATGTTGTCGCGGATGGTTTTCCAGTACCACTGCGCCGCATCGGGATTGGTGGTGTCGATATCCGATCCGGCGCGGTCGTAGGGCAGGCCGTCGATGGGCGTTCCGTCGGCGAGATGGATGAACCAGCCCTTCGCGCGCAGCTCATCGTAGAAGCGGTCGCCGGGAATGAAGCGAGGCCAGACGCTGATCATGGTCTCGAAGCCCATCTCGTGAAGCTTTTTGTTCATGGCCGCGGGGTCGGGCCAGAACTTCGGATCGAAGTCCATCTGGCCCATTTTGGTGTAGTAGAACCAATCGACCACCAGCACATCGGCGGGCAGATGGCGCTGGCGATAGCCGTTGGCCACGGCCATCACTTCGGCCTGGCTGGCATAGCGCTGCTTGCACTGAATGTAGCCGTAGGCGGCCTTGGGCAGCATGTGCGTGGGCCCGGTGAGCAGCCGGTAGCCGCCGTAGATTTCATCCATCGTGGCGCCGGCGACAACGAAAAAGGAGACGCGATTGCCGGCCTCGGAGATCCAGCGGGTCTGCTCGTTGAAGCCGGGCTCGATGGTGGTCTTGGAGGGGTTGTCCCACAGCAGGCCGTAGCCTTTGTTGGTCACCAGAAACGGCACGCAGAAGCTGGGCGCGGCGGGAGCCTCGTAGTCTGCCCAGCAATGCACGGGATGACCGCGATGATCGAGGAAGCCTAACTGATTTTGGCCCAGGCCGTAGTAATGCTCGTCGTCCGGCGAGGCAAAGGTCGCGCCGACGACGTAGAGTTCCGGATCGGCGGAACGGCGGTCGCGAGCGAGCTCTGCGGTTCCGTCTTTCTGGTTTGGAACCGCCTGCGACCAGCCGGTGAGCTCAAGCAGCTTCTTGCCTTCGGGTGTAGAGAAGGTGATGTGCGCGCCCGGCACGGACCCGTTGAAGTACTTCGAAATGTCGACTTGCGTTGCAACCGGCGGATGCGCGTGCGGAATTTTAACCGAGGCGACGATGCGCGCGGATGCGTAGACGTCGGCATCCGGCGTGTGGCTCGCCGCCCAGCCCGCGGCCGACGGTGAAGCGATTACGCCATATCCCGGAGGCGCCTCTGCGGGTTCGCGGTTCAGACTCAGCGTAACGCGCAAAATATTCGGCGCGTAGGGCTCCATCACGATGGTTGCTCCGCCGCGATCGAGTTCCAGCCGTTCGGCAGGCGATTTTGTCGCAGCGGAAGAGCGCGAAGATTGCGCATGCAGGCCGGCAGCCGAAACGATCGCTCCCGCCACAAGAACAAGGAGCGCTGAAGCTTTATTCATCGAGATCCCCACGCACACTCCAGATGGCAAGTAAAGGCGGCGCGTACCAGTGTAAACCGATTCAACTGGCTGGTTCTCCCGAGGCTTTTTGCCCCGTCTTGGCGAAGATATACGATGAAGCGTGACCCGAAGCGAGTTGGCGTGGCAATCGAAGGCGGTGTTGCTTCTGGTGCTGCCCCTGGTGGGCGCGGACGTGGTGCTCGAAGCCAACTTCTGGTCTGCGCAAGAGCCGTCGGTCGCCATCTGGACGCTGGGCCTGAGCGCTCTGCTGGGACTGGTGACATGGAAGCTGCGCGCGGCTACGCTGCCGGCTGCGTTCGCGGGTGCGGCGATCACCGCCAACCTGATGTTTTCCACTGCGAATTTTCCCTACGACCCGTGGCATACCGCCCTGGTTCCGGTTCTGGCGGTTTCACTGCTCGCGTTTGCGGCCACGCGCGTCGGCCGGGGACGCAAGGAGCGGCTTGGCACGGCGGAAGAGCGGAAGGGCCGTTCCGCTGCGCAGATCGCGGCCAATCTGGGTATTGCGGCGCTGGTAGCCAGCGATGCCGCGCAAATTTGGGCAACGAACAGCCAACGGTTTGTGCATGCGCCGGCAGCGCTTTTGGCAGCCAGCCTTGCGGCGCTGGCCGAAGCGGCTGCGGACACGGTCTCGTCGGAGACGGGCCAGGTATTCGGCGGGCGGCCGCGGATGATTACAACGCTGCGCACCGTCGAGCCGGGACGCGATGGCGCGATGAGCCTGGCGGGAACGCTGGCCGGCGTGCTGGCCGCGGCGGGGATTGCCGGGTTGGGCGCCATGGCCTTGCGGGAAGACGCCAAGCTGTTTGCCGTAGCGCTCGGCAGCGCGATCTTCGGGCTCCTCTTCGACAGTGTGCTGGGCGCTACCCTCGAAGCACGCGGATGGCTGAACAACGACGCCGTCAATTTTCTCTCGACCGCGAGCGCCGCGGGGGTCGCGCTGGTTCTGGTAATGGCCGGGTCGAAGTGAGATCGAGGTTCGCGGTTGCACGCCCCAGGCGCACAAACAAAGCCGCGCCCGCATGCTTCAATGCAGACCCATGCGCCAGAAGGTGTAGCTGAGAATCTCGTGGGCGAGGCGCTCGGCTTCGAGCGTGTCGTCTTCAACGGCGGGGCGGGGCCGTGGCGAGGTGAGCACATTGAGGCCGTCGGCGGCGCAGATGGCATGAATGCGGAAGAGGTGGGTGCCATCGCTGACGATCACCAGACGGCGCAAGCCGTTGGCGCGGGCAATCACGGCCACGCGGCGCGCGGACTCCTCCGTATTGCGGCTCTCTGTTTCGGCAATGATGGCCTGCTCGGTAACGCCGCGGCTCATCAGATACTCGCGGCCGACGGAGCCCTCGGAGAACTCGTCGCCACCGTCTCCGCCCAGGGTGATGATGAGCGGCGCGATGCCGCGCTGGTAGAGCTCGAGGGCATGATCGAGGCGGGCACGAAACACCGGCGAGGGCCGGCCGTCGTATTCGGCAGCGCCGAAGACGCAGATCGCGTCAGAGGGAGCAGCCTGATCGAGGTCCGCGTACGTCTCGATCTGCGCATAGACCCAGTGGCACCACGCGGCGCTTCCGGCAAGGAAGACAAGAAACAGCGCCAGCAGCACGGCGACGAGCCTGCCGCGTGGCCTCTTGCTTGTTGTGCGCCCCATGGGCATTATCTTATCGCTGTAGAACCATCACCACTTCATGGGTCGGAATGGCGCCCTCGCGGAGAATTTCCCATCGGCCGGGGCCGAGCGAGAGGTCGACGATGGTGGTGGGCTGGCTGCGGCCCGTGGGACCGCCGTCCACGATCAGAGGAACGCGATCGCCGATCTGGTCGCGCACGCACCCGGCGTGGGTGCACTCGCTCGCTCCCTGAAGATTGGCGGACGTGGCGGTGATGGGCAGCCCGAAGCGGTCGACGACGGCGCGCGCGATCGGGGCATCCGGCACACGGATCGCGACATTGCCGGTGTTGGCAGTCGAGCGCAGGGGCAGTTTTGTACCAGCGCGGACGATGACGGTGAGCGGGCCGGGCCAGAAACGATCCGCCAGCTTATCGAGCAGGGGATCGGTATCGCGCGCCAGGCTGTAGGCCTGCGCCAGGCCGGAGATCAGCAACGAAAGCGGCTTGTGCTTTTGCCGGCTCTTGAGCTGGTAAATGCGCTCGACCGCGTAAAGGTTCACCGGATCGACGGCAAGGCCGTAGAACGTGTCAGTGGGCAGAGCGACCACGTCGCCCTTGCGGAGGCAGGAGACGATGTAATCAATCCGGTCCGGTTGGGGTTCGTCGGGATGGACGCGCAAGATTTCCGCGGACAAGAAGGCCCACCTCAGTTTCCCTGATTTACGAGCCTAACCAGCACTCGCATCACGGCTTGGGGATGCAAAATTCCTGCTCGGCGAGTTAGACAGGTTCGGTCGCGCATGGTGCGGAATCGCCGCGGGCCGCATGAAATTCGCCGGCAGCGTCCGCGGGCAGCTCCGCAGAAACCGGAGAAATGCCGTAAGACGCCGTAAAGACGGAAATTATCACAGCACCGGCCGCGGTGCAAGTGAGCCCGGCGGTTTTGACTCCTCTTCGATCGATTTCGATGGCCGCGGAGAGGAGTGGGAGCCGGCGCGGACGGCATAGAATCGCTTCAGCACGTGAGAATTCGTCCGATGCCTGTTCGTATTGTCCAAAGCAAGCACAACGCCCGGCTGAAGCAGCTGCGACAGGCGCTCGCCTCGCCGGGGCGCAGCAAGGGCGACGCGGCGGGGATCGAGGGACCGAATCTGGTGCTGGAGGCGGTACGGGCGGGGCTCAGAATCGAGTGCGTCTTTGTGGCGCAGGAGGCGGAAGATCTGCTGGCGGCGATGGCGCTGCCGGCAGGGACTGAAGTTCTGCTGACCCCGAAAGCAGTGCTCGATTCGGCGCTGGCTACGGAGGCGCCGCAGCCGGTTGCAGCGCTGGTGGAGCCGCGACAATGGAGCTGGGGCGATGTGTTCGCGAGCCGGCAAAACCGTTCAGCGCTGATCGTGGTGCTGGCCGGGGTGCAGGATCCGGGCAATCTGGGGACCATCCTGCGCTCCGCGGAGGCGTTTGGAGCCACCGGCGTGGTGAGTTTGCCGGGAACCGTGAGCGCGTGGAATCCGAAAGCGGTGCGCGCGTCGGCGGGAAGCGTGTTGCGCGTGCCGGTGGTCGCTACCCCAGTCGAGGAATGCTTCCTGCGCTTGCGCGAGAGCGAGGCGGCGGTCTGGACAACGGCGGCGCGGGCCGCGACGGAGATCCACTGTGCGGATCTCACGACGCCGCTGGCCGTGGTGATCGGCAATGAGGGCAACGGCGTGCCACGCGAGATCGCCGCACGGGCGGATGGCGCGTTGACGATTCCCTGCCCTGGCCCGGTGGAAAGCCTGAATGCGGCCGTGGCCGCGAGCGTAGTGCTCTACGAGGCGGCGCGGCAGCGGGCGACGGCTGCCGATCTGCGCCCGGCCGCCGGGAGAGCGCGATGAGCTTGTTTGATGGATTGCCGGAAGGATCGCCGGCCGTGCCGCTGCGTTCGTCGAAAGCGTCTCAGGCCGGAGGCGCGCCGCTGGCGGAGAGGATGCGCCCGCGCAATCTGGAAGAGTATAGCGGGCAGGAGCATCTGCTGGGGCCCGGCAAGCCGCTGCGCGTGCAGATCGAGCGCGACGATACGAGTTCCATGATCTTCTGGGGTCCGCCGGGGGTGGGCAAGACGACGCTGGCGAAGATTATCGCCGAGACGACCCAGGCTACGTTCATCGAGTTTTCCGCGGTGACCAGCGGCATCAAGGAGATCAAGCAGGTGATGGCCGACGCGGCGCGCGCCGCGGAGATGCATTCGCGGACCATTCTCTTCGTGGACGAGATTCACCGCTTCAATAAGGCGCAACAGGATGCATTTCTGCCCTATGTGGAGCGCGGGACGATCCGGCTGATCGGGGCGACGACGGAGAATCCGTCGTTCGAAATTATCTCCGCGCTGCTTTCGCGCTGCCGCGTGTACGTGCTGCAGCCGCTCAGCGAAGAGCGCATCACAGCGCTGCTTCAACGCGCGCTCGAAGACCGCGAGCGCGGGCTCGGCAATCTCGAACTGACGGCGGATGAGGACGCGCTGGAGATGATTGCCGGCTATTCGAGCGGCGACTGCCGCAGCGCCTACAACGCACTGGAAGTGGCGGCGCAGCTTGCCGTCGACGCCGGCGTCCACATATCAAAAGCGATCAGCGCGGACGCTCTGCAACAGCGCGTGCTGATGTATGACAAAAGCGGCGAAGAGCACTTCAACCTGATCTCGGCGCTGCACAAGAGCGTGCGCAACTCCGACGCTGATGCAGCGCTCTACTGGCTGGGACGGATGTTCGCGGCCGGCGAGGATCCGCTCTATCTGGCGCGGCGCGTGGTGCGCATGGCGGTGGAAGATATCGGGCTGGCGGCTCCGGAGGCGCTGAATTTGTGCTTGTCGGCCAAGCAAGCGATGGAGTTTCTGGGATCGCCGGAGGGCGATCTGGCGCTGGCGGAGGCCGTGGTGTATCTCGCGCTCGCGCCGAAGTCGAATGCGGTGTACACGGCCTATGGCGCGGTGCTCGAAGAGGTCGAGCATACCCGCCAGGAGCCGGTGCCGCTGCATCTGCGCAACGCGCCCACGCGGCTGATGAAGGAGCTGGATTACGGGAAGGATTATCGCTATGCGCACGATGAAGAGGGCCGCGTAGCGGATATGGACTGCCTGCCGGAGGCCTTAAAGGGGCGCACGTATTATCAACCCACGCAGGAAGGACGCGAGAAGCAGTTAGCGCAGCGGATGGAAGAGATCCGCAGAATTCGAGCAGGCAAACGGGGCGGAGGCGGATGAGCCGGGCACAATGATCTCCCGGGTCTCAAATGGCAGACCTTGGGCACCCGGCTGCGGGCGGTCATGCAGTGACCGCGTTGTACGATGTCGGTTTCCTCGCCGGAAGGAAACTCAGTCTTCGTGCGTGGGGAAGTTCGAGACTTTCGCGTCGCCGGTTTCCATATCTTCGTCGAGACCGGTCGAGTCGGCGATGTGGACGCTGCCGAAGGAATCGTTGGTCATGGCATAATCCGCGTTTTCTTCCTCATCGAACGATCTGCCGGGCATGGAGTAAGACGGCCTGTATCCTGTGCTCATCGATGGATCTCCTGGGAGCTACAGCTTCTCGGTTCAGATAGCGTGAAGGATGGGCACTGCCGGAGGGGCGTTTTGCCAGGAGCGAGCCGCCGGGAGCACCGCGGGCTTTCCCCCATTCTGCACCCAAACGGTCTAAAGATGACATCAGGAATTGTCAGATTTGGAACAAATCTTCGCAGGCGGGAAGGATTGGGGACCACGCCCGGTCGGGACCGGCCGCTTCAGTCCTCGCGCGTGGGCTTGTTGTTCTTCTTGGCGTCCCCGGTCTCTTTGCCTTCGTCGAGGCCGGTGGAATCGGCGGGATCGACGGTGCCCAGTGAATCGTTCACGACACCGTCATCGGGTTGTCCTTTGTCTTCGACAAAACCGCCGGGTTGCGTGTGGGTAGGCTTCGGCTTTTCGCTCATTACCTGTTAGATGCCGAAGGACGGGAATTGCGTTGGCAAGGGCTCCGTGGAGCGGCCGCGCCCTTCCCAAAAATCGTTAAGCCTGCATGCGTTCAGTAGGAGGGCTGTGCGCTGGCGTGGGGGGGCGGTGCGCGCCAGGTGGGCAAGAAACGCGCGCCTCCCGGCAACCGGACTCAGGCATCGGACTCAGTTGATCCGACGAAGGTTTCGGGGCGCGCCGTCGCGTCATAGGAGGGAGAGTGGCTATCCGTGCAGGCCGGAGCGCTTGGCGTGCTCGCGATAGATGCAGTCGTTCTCGATGACCTTGACGCCGGCGGCGCGGGCGCGGGCAACGGCTTCTTCGTGGATGACGCCATCCTGCAGCCAGAGGTACGGGATACCGAGACGGACCACGTCGTCGACGATGGGCGGAACGTTGTCGGAGGCGCGGAAGACGTCGACGAGGTCAATTGCCGGTTCGTGGGAACCCGCGCCGGTCTGCTCGCGCGCGGCGGCCTGCGCTGCGTCCAGACTGGGATAGCAGGGATTGCCCTCGATGGCAGCGAGCACGGGATTGACGGGGAAGACGCGATAACCATGCTCGGCCAGATATTTGCCGATGTGGTAGCTGGCGCGAGAGGGTTTGTCGCTCATGCCGAGGACAGCGATGTTCTTGGCTTTGTGGAGCATTTCATCGATGAGCGCGGGATCGTTTGGCATGAATTCTCTTTTCTTCGGTGTGATCGTTGCTTTCCCACCCCAGGGCGGTGAGTCAGAAGTTCGTTGAAGAACAACCTCCGCAAAAACAAAGACGCGGCGAGAGCGAGGCGCCCGAGTTTGTGCTGCCTCGTCAGGGTGCTATATGTCCGTCTCGTCTTCAGCGCCCGTTGAGACCGCGGTGCCGCGGCGCTTGGCGAGCAGATAGCCGCGCAGGAACGGTTCCAGATAGCCGTCGAGCACCTTGTCGACATCGCCCACCTCCACCTTGGTGCGGTGATCCTTGGCCATGCGGTAGGGCTGCAGCACATACGAACGAATTTGCGAGCCGAAGTTGATTTCGAGCTTTGAGTCTTCGAGCTTCTTGGATTCGGCGCGCTTCTTTTCAAGCTCGTACTCATAGAGGCGCGAGCGCAGCATCTTCATGGCTTTCTCGCGATTCTTGTGTTGCGAGCGCTCGTTCTGGCACTGCACCACGATGCCGGTCGGCAGGTGGGTCATGCGCACAGCGGAGTCGGTGGTGTTCACGTGCTGGCCGCCTTTGCCGCCGGAACGGTAGGTGTCAATGCGCAGGTCTTCGAGCTTCACATCGACGTGGATCGAGTCGTCGATCTCGGGCGAAACGAAGACAGAAGCAAACGAAGTGTGGCGGCGCTTGGCGGAATCGAACGGCGAAATGCGGACGAGGCGATGGACCCCGCTTTCGCCGGCCAACTGGCCGAAGGCGTATTCGCCGGTGATGGTGAAGGTAGCGGACTTGATGCCTGCTTCTTCGCCGTCCTGGTAGTCATTCATCTCGGTCTTGAAGCCCTGCTGTTCGGCCCAGCGCAGATACATGCGCATGAGCATCTCGGCCCAGTCCTGGCTCTCGGTGCCGCCCGCGCCGGGATGCACGGTGACGATGGCGTTGAGCGGGTCGGCTTCGCCGGCGAGCATGGTGCGCGCTTCGAGGGCTTCGGCAAAGGCGGCGAGTTCCTTGATATCGCGCTCGATATCGGCGAGCACGTCTTCGCCTTCGCGAGCGAGCTCGAAGTAGGCCTCAATGTCGCTGGTGCGGCGGATGAGCTGTTCATCGTCGGCTACCAGCTGTTCGAGCCGTTTGCGGTCGCGCATCAGCGGCTGGCTGGCCGCCGGATCGGACCAGAGCGCCGGATCGGCGAGCTTCTTTTCTATGTCGGCGAGTTCCCTGCGGATGCGGGCAGGGTCAAAGATACTCCCGCAGGTCGCGAACTTGATCGCGAACGGGAGCGTAGGCGAATTCGAGATCGTTTAAGGACGACATGGGCTCGTTTGACCTGACTTGGATTGGAACGCGAGTCTGTTTTCTCTCGTCTACTTCAGAATATCACCTTGGCAGACTCCAACAATGCGATGTTCGTCAGCGGTTGCTCGAAAGAAAGAGTGCCGGTAAATCTCATTTTGGGTTGGCCCTGTGCCAGAGGGCTCTAGAAGGGACTCCTCGGACTCAAGCAGAGAATAGGCGTTTAAGTTGTACCGGTCGAGCAAGCCCAATATTCTTTCTCTCTCTGTCGACGGAATGTCGAATTTTCCCGGGTAATCCTGGTTTGGGCGACGGTTATCAAAGACCTTTTGATGCGAATCGAATTGCCATTTTCCACCGACCCTGCTTTCACATACCGTGTAGATCGATTGCTGAAAGAAGTGTTTGCGGGGAGTTCGGGTATGCCCGGAGAGCAGCTGTATCATGGGCTCTCCAATCGTCCCTCCGTCGTTCCCTTAGGCCTATCGCAATAAACAAAATGGACCTTTTTCCGATCTTCGGATCGGCGTCGCGGAATGCAAAAAAAGCGGCGACGTAGGGCGACACTGACCAGTCAAGAAGAGGTGAGGGAAATCCGTGGTGCCGTAAATATGCAACATACTCAAAATGCTCTCCACCCGGAAACATATTCTGATCAAATATCGATCCCTTGCTCCTGGAGTAGTCGGAGAGCCGCTCTGTGCCTGCAAGTTCATTCCACATGTTCTCATTGAATGACGGCGCTTGCATCGACGAAAAAGTGCTGACGGAGGGACCGATGTTTCCAACAATGAGTCCGTAATAGTCAACCAATGGCATTGTCGGATGACCACTGCGTTCTAACGTTGTCTTGAGCTGCCATCTCGAGTCGGCTTGCCCGCGGAAGACGATGCCCCTTTGGTAGTTTCGGTCCCGAAGTTCCTGGAGCCAAATCTCAAATTCTTGTCAATTTCCTTCACGCGATTCCATCGTTCTACCTTTCCCCGCCCAGCCAACGACCGCACAGGACAATGCCACACAAAGCCAGGCGAAGACGTCGCCGTGCGCGGTGTAGAAGGTGATGTCGTCGCGGAAGGCGAACCAGGCCGGCAGCGCATCGACATGATGACGGGGAATGCTCTGGCGCACGCGGCCGTACGGATCGATCGAAGCCGTCACGCCGTTGTTGGTGTCGCGCAGCAGCCAGCGGCGGTTTTCTATGGCCCGCATGCGGGCCATGTTGAGGTGCTGCCAGGGTGCGCTGGTGTCACCGTACCAGCCGTCGTCACTGAGATTCACGAATACTTCGGCGCCATCGCGGGCAAACTGCCGCACCTCGTCAGCAAAGACAGCTTCATAACAGATGAAGACGCCGTAGCGATGCCCGTTCAGATGAAAGATGCGGCGTTCAGTGCCGGGCGTGAAGTGCGAAACTTTGCCGGTGAGCTTGTGCGCAAAGAAGAGCATGCGCGCGAAAGGAATGTACTCGCCGAAGGGAACGAGGTGGATTTTGTCGTAGCGGCCCACTTCGTTTCCGTCCGCGTTGTAGATCATCGCCGAGACATAGTCCAGCCAGCCCTGCCCGGACTCGAATTGCGTCCCGATGCCGTTGACGATCAGCGGAGCCTGTTCTTCACGCGCGATGGCGGCCATGGAGTCCTGAAAGCGCGGGTCGGACTCGAAGTAAGGCGCGGGCGACTCTGGCCAGACGACGAGATCAGGACGACGCGGAGGTTCCATGCATTGAGAAACCACGCGGGGTGCGTTGGTCTGAGGGATGCCCGCTAGGAATTGTTTGCAGGTTTCAGCGCCCAGCCGCTCGAACTGCGCCATGTGCTGGTTCCACTCGCCAGGACCTTGCCAGTAGCCGGTGTCGCCGACATCAAGGTTGGGCTGAATCAACACGGCTTCCACGGTGGGCTGGGGCTGCGGAGGCGTATGCCCTAGGCCTGCCCCGCCGCAAACGAGCAAGATCAGCCCGCCAATGCCCCACGACCAGCGGCCTGTGAACCGGGTTTTGGGCCGATCCGTTAGGAGGAATCCGCCCGCAAGCAGCGCATTGACGGCTACAAGAAGAAAGCTGATGCCGTACACGCCGGTCCAGGGAGCGAGCTGGTTGACGAGGCCGTTGTCGACCTGGGAGTAGCCGAGCTGATCCCAGGGGACGCTGGTAATGCGGGCCGCGGCGAGCTCCAAAGCTGTCCAGAAGAAGGCGGCGAAGGCGAGCGCGAGCCGGGTCGATCCCGTGGCGCGGCGCACCAGCAGAATGCCGGAGCCGAACAAGCCGAAATAGAGGCCGAGCACCAGGCTGAAGCCGACCAGCAGCACCAGCGCAACCACCCGCGGCATGTCTCCATACATGAGCATCGTGTCGTAGATCCAATAACAGTTGCCCATGTACCAGAGGACGCCGCAGAGGTAGGCCAACAGGAAGGCGCGGCGCAGCGGATGCGGATCCTGCTTCGGGTGGCCTGGCTCCTCGCAGATGGAAAGCACAGCCCAAAGCAAGGGCGCCAAGCCGAACCAGGCAAAGATCGAGCGCCAGGGCGGCAGCGGACCGGCGAGCGGAAAAGGCAGCTCCAACAGGGCGGCGGAGAGCGCTGCGGCAGACCACTGTAGCCAGCGGGGCGGCCCCGCGGACTCCGTCGACAAGGATGGCTGCATACAGGCCGAGTTTAAAGCATCGGGGTCGGCGCCGCCGGGAGGAAAAGGCGGGTCACCATGGGGGCCACGATCGACAGCGTCTTCGCCGTCGGAGTGCTTGAAACCATGTTCTTTGCGGGCCTGATCCACTCGCCTGCGGTGGTTGTTTCCCGTTTCATCGAAGACGGTAAAGAGCTGTTCGGAAAGGACTAAATCCAGATCTTGCCTGGCATCGCCTGTGCCCCGCGAAGAACTGTTTATTTTTGATTGACACTCTATTCATTCGTAAATAGACTCAGCGCAGGGCGGTGGTTTCGCTCTCTGGATTTCAAGAGGCCGGCCAGCGCGCCGGCACTTTCGCGATGGCATCCACTCGAACGACCGTTGCCCCCCCGCCAGACCGCGTGAGACTCATCGTGGCATCGTCCGTGATGCTCACGTTCATCTCTTTTTGGCGCGCAGCCGCCATTGTTCTCAACGACCTGGGTTCCTCGGCTTTTTATGCAGGCGGCATCGCCGAGCACGCCGTGGGCGCTTCGGCGCCGTGGTTCATTCTCGGCATCATGCTGTTCAGCTTCGCGGTGCGCGCGGTCTACGTCGAGAGCTGTTCGATGTTTACGCGCGGCGGCGTGTACCGCGTGGTGAAGGAAGCTCTTGGAGCCACCTTCGCTAAGGTCAGCGTCTCCGCGCTGATGTTCGACTACATCCTCACCGGCCCGATCTCGGGCGTGTCGGCCGGGCAATACATCACCGGGCTGATGAACGAGCTGATGGTAGTAGCCAGCCAGAACCACTGGCTGCCGCTGGCTCTGATCGACCCGCAGGGCCATCCCTTCCAGTTCAACATGAACTACACGTCGGCGATGTTTGCCGCACTGGTGACCATCTATTACTGGTGGCAGAACACGAAGGGCATTGAGGAGTCGAGCGGCAAGGCGATGCAGGTCATGCAGATCACCACGGTGATGGTTGTGATCCTGCTGATCTGGGGCGCGTATTCGGTCATCGTCCGCGGCGTTCATCTTCCTCCCCCGCCCACTCCGTCTCATCTGCATTTCAGCAAGGAAGCGCTCGGTTTTCTGCGCGGCAAGGGCTTGCCGATCTTTGGGCTATTCGGGATTCTGATGGCCTTCGGGCACTCCATTCTCGCAATGAGCGGCGAGGAGAGCCTGGCGCAGGTCAACCGCGAAATCGAGCATCCCAAGCTCAAGAACCTGAAGCGGGCGGCCATCGTTATCGCGATCTACAGCCTCGTCTTCACCGGCGGCGCCACGCTGCTGGCGTCGATGCTGATTCCGGACTACGAGCGCATCCATATTTACCCGGACAACCTGATCGCCGGACTGGCCATGTTCATGGTGGGGCCGATGTTCTGGCGCATCGTGTTCCGCATCTTCGTGGTGCTGGTCGGGTTCCTTATCTTGTCCGGAGCTATCAACACGTCGATGATCGGCTCGACGGGCGTGCTGATGCGCGTGGCCGAAGACGGCGTGCTGACCGACTGGTTCCGCAAGCCGCACGCCAAGTACGGCACCAGCCATCGCATCGTCAACCTAGTGTTTATCCTGCAGATGATCACCATCATCGCCAGCCGGGGCAGCGTGGATACCCTGGGCGAGGCGTATGCCTTCGGCGTGATCTGGTCGTTCACGTTCAACAGCCTGGCGATGCTGGTGCTGCGCTGGAAGTACCACGGGGAGCGCGGCTGGAAAGTGCCTCCCAATATCCGGATCGGCAAGACGGAGATTCCGGTCGGGCTGATCTCGGTGTTCATGGTGCTGTTCACCACCGCGATCGTGAACCTGTTCACCAAGTCCGTGGCAACGGTGAGCGGCATCGCCTTCGCCGCGACCTTCTTTATTATTTTCACCATCTCGGAGCGCAAGAATCTCAAGCTGCACGCGCAAACCGCGCGGCAGATGAAGGACCACTTCCAGCTGGAACACCAGGACACGGTGAGCCGGGAGTCGGTGGCGATTCGCTCCGCCGGGAGCATGGTGACGATGCGGGATGCCGCCAATCCGCTGGCGTTGAAGTGGACGCTGGCCCGCACCAACACCGATGACAAGGACATTGTGGTGGTGAGCGTGCGCCTGATGGGCGCGGGCGGACCGGAGTATCTCAGCGCCGAGCAGCAGAGTTTCAGCGAGCACGAGCAAACGCTGTTCACCAAGGCGGTTTCGATCGCCGAGAGCTTCGGCAAGAAGGTGTCGCTGCTGGTGGTACCGGCGGGCGATATCTTCGCGGCCCTTGCACAGTCGGCCAACTCGCTCGAAGTGGATTCGGTGGTCTCCGGGCAGTCGAGTTCCATGACGGCCGAAGATCAGGCATTCCATATGGGGCAGGCGTGGGAAGCGCTGCCTGATCCCAAACGCCAGTTCAACTTCTACGTGATCAATCCGGATGGTTCAGCCAAGGCCTTCTTTATCGGGCCGCATGCGCCGGCTCTGAGCCCGGACGACGTGCAGCTGGTGCACCGCCTGTGGCTGAATATGCGGCGCGACCCTTTGGCGGGAGATCTGCACCACAGCGACATCATTACCTACGCGCTGAGCCGGCTCGCCAGCCAATATGCGCGCGAGAAGGTGGAGATTCTGCGCGAGTTGCGAAACTGCCGCTCGGGTGACGCGCCGGACAAGCTGCGCTACGGGAATCCGGACGCCAACCTGGCAGGCGTGGGACAATCGCAGCGCGCGGTGAAGCAGACACGCGATCAATAAGAAAAGAGCCGATACCCGGGCGAGGGATCCCGAGCGAGGAATCAAAGGCACGAAGGTTCCCCTCCTGGTCTTCGTCCCACGCTCTCTACCTCCTCTAGCCTTTACGCCAGGTACTCTTCTCCGGGTTTCCATGCGACAACCTGCACGCTCGGACCGACCAGAGCGGCCAACTGTTCAGGCGTGCCCTTGAGCGGCGGAAATGTGCCGAAGTGAATCGGCAGGACGATTTGCGGCTCGATAAACCGCACGGCAAGCGCAGCTTCCTTGGGTCCCATGGTGTAGTGGCCGCCGATGGGCAGCATGGCGATCTTCGGCTGGTAGAGCTCACGAACGAGTTCCATATCCCGGAAGACGGCTGTGTCGCCAGCGTGGTAGATCACTGGGCCTTCGGTGATGGTGAGCACGAACCCCGCGGCCACGCCGACGTAATGGGTTCCCTGCTCATCCTGGGCTCCGGCGGAGTGACGCGCATCCACCATGGAGGCCATGACGTCTTCGACCTGCACGGAGCCGCCTAGATTCATCCCGATCGTATTCTCAACGCCCTTGCTGCCGACATAGGCAGCCAGCTCGTGAATGGCCACTACAGTCGAGCCGTGCTTTTTCGCCACCGGGACCACGTCCGACATGTGGTCCCCATGGCCGTGGGTGAGCAGGATGGTGTGGATCTTCGAGGGTAGCGAGAAATCCTTGGGGTACTTGGGGTTCTGCGCGATAAAGGGATCGATCAGGATGTTGGCGCCGGCCGGGGTCTGGACGAGCACCGTGGCGTGGCCCAGCCAGGTGATGCGGGTTTGCTTGGATGCAGTCATTCGTTTCTCCTCTTGCCGGTTGCTGTCACGTGCATTGGATGATGATCGTGGGGACGGCGTGAGCCCGATCCGGGCTCCTGCCCCTCTCTCCCCGCGACCGTGTTCCGCATGACGGTCCGCCGATGCGGGAGAGCGATCGATTTGCCCGCCGCCTCTTTGAGAACTACCGCTTGACGCCGCCCGAAGGCAAGCGTAGGCTACCCAAAAGGCGAATATATGGCGAAAACTGATTCGCTCTTCCCGATCCTCAATGCGAGAAACATCTCGCCGCTGGCGCACCGGGCCGCAGAGGCGCGGCTCGATTCCACCGGCTGCCTTACGGAGTACCGGCCGCTCGAATCCCGCTCGATTCTGAGCCGGGTGAACTCGAAACGCGGCGCTCCCTTCAGCCACGCCATCAATCCGTACCGCGGCTGCGAGTTTGCCTGCCGGTATTGCTACGCGCGGTACACGCACGAATTTCTGGAGCGATCGCCGGAAGAGTTTGAGCACAAGATCTACTTCAAGGAAAATGCCGCCTGGCTGCTGGAGCAGGAGTTGCGGCGGCTGAAACCTGGCACGCACATTGGGCTGGGAACGGCTACGGACCCCTACCAGCCCCTGGAACGAAAGCAGCGCATCACGCGCTCGCTGCTGGAAGTCTTCGCCCGATTCAGCGGCTTCATTCTGGGAATCGTGAGCAAATCCACGCTGGTTGGGCGGGATGTGGATCTGTTCCAGGAGATCGCCCGGCACAACAAGCTCACGATTCATCTCACGGTGACCACGGTCAACGCGAGACTGGCACGGATTCTGGAACCACGGGCGCCGCGCCCCGACCTGCGCATCCGTACGGTGGCGCAATTGCGCCATGCAGGCCTGAGAGCGGGCGTGCTGTGCTCACCGCTGATGCCGGGGATCACGGATAGCCGGAGCTCGATTGCGGCAGTCGCCAAGGCCGCCCAAGCGGCGGGTGCAAGCTTCTTCGCCGCGGCGCCGCTGTTCCTGAAGCCGTGCTCCCTGCCGACGTTCTTCGCTTTTGTGCGGGAGAATTTTCCGGAGCAGCTGCCGGCGTACGAGAGGCGCTACGCCAACAGCGCCTTCGTTTCGCTGGAGTACAGCAAGCGGATCGCGGCGGTTGTGGACTCGGTGTGCCAGGAGTACAAGCTGGGGAAGCGGTATGCGGACCCGGCGCGGGCAGAGGAGGGACGGCCTAAAGACGTAGAGAGGGTAGAGATTCAGCCGTGGCTGCCGTTCGCGGCTAGCGAGTCATGATGACTTCGGAGACCGAGTCCTTGGCCAGAAACTGTTTGTGGCCGGACCAGCCGGCGAAGAGGCGCTCAATGCTGCGGTTGGTGAAGGCGCGCTGAATGGGGAAAGGCTGCGCTACCTGGATCTCCACGTTGTCGGTTGCCGTGACATGGAAGCGATAGTGGGTAGTCTCGTCGCCTTGCATGCGGGTATGAAAAAGCGCCAGCACCTGACCGCCCGGATTCATGGACGAGTAAAGACGCGCGACGACCGGCGCCACGAGGGGCTCGGGGAGATAATCGAGCGCCGTCCAGAGCAGAACCACGTCGAAGAGGCGTCCAGAAAGATTGAGGGACTGCTTGAGGAACCCTTCAATGTTCCAGATTGGGTTGCCTTCCGCATCCTCGCCGGTCTGCCAGCTTTCCGAGCAGGCGTCGGAGACCAGGTCGGAGAGGAAGACGCTGTGGCCGAGTTCGGTCAGATAGTTGATATTGTTGGGCGAAGTGAAGCCGACGTCGACAATGCGCAGCCCCGGCTCAGCCTGCAGACGTTTGCGCACGCTGGACCACGCGCCGGAATGGCGCGGCATCTTGGGGCCGGCAAGACCTTGCGCGGCGGGCGTGGACGTTCCGCTCGATTTTTTTTCGAACCAGTTCCGCAACCTGATTTCCCCTAGCAGCAGCGCCTCGCGGCGAGCGAGGGCCGGCGCGCAGTGCTCGTCAGGAAATACCGCCAGCGGGCGCCGGGCTGGCGGCCTCCGTCCCCTTGGCCGCGCCCTGCGTAAGATCGACTTTCCCACGGAAGACGGCGTTATCTTCCACCGACAGACGAAGGGCCTTGATATCGCCCTCCACCGAGCACCCGGCGCGCAGCTCCACGCGGCCGCTGGCTAATACATTGCCTTGTACCCGGCCGAGGATCAATACGTCTTTCGCAGTAAGGTCCGCGGCGACATGCGCAGTGGGCCCAACCGTAAGCCGGCTCTCAGAAAGGCTGACCGTTCCTTCCACGTTTCCATCGACGATTAAATCTTCACTGCCCTTCACCTCGCCCCGGATCACGACGCTCTTGCCGATGCGCGCAGGAGTATTCTCTACTGCCATGTCTTATCCTTCCATTGGCCACTAGGCCCTGCCCGCACTATATCAGCTACCCTGGCCCGGCGCCTCAATTCCCGCATCCGAACCGGCACGGTGGCGTCTAATCAGGAAAGTGAGTTCTCCGAGCATTCGAAAGAGAGCGATGCCCGCTGACCACACGGGCGTGCGCCGCGCGATACTGGCAGTCTGCCTGGTTTCGGGCGCGTCCTGGGCCGTCGCGCAGACGGCGGAAGCGGCTTCCGGTGCGCCGGCGCTTGTGAACCGGGCGCTGGGCAATGAGCTGCGAGCCGCTGGCGATTGCGCGCACCCGATGCGCTACGTGCTGCACAAGACCAGTCCCCGGCTGATCTCTTCCAAAGACATCATCGAAACCAAAGACGGCGCAGTGGCGCGGCTTATCTCGCTCAACGATCAGCCTTTGAGCGCCGCGGACCAGCAGAAGGAGCAAGCCCGGCTGGATGCGCTGCTGCGGGATCCCGGCCTGCAACGGCACCGCCAACAGGCTCAGAATGCCGATACCGGCCGGGCTCTCAAGGTGTTGCGGGCGCTGCCGCGGGCGTTTCTCTACGAATATGCGGGTTCCGAGGAGAGCCCCGCAGGAGCACGGGAGAAATTCACCTTCAAGCCCAATCCGGAATTTGCGCCGCCGGATCTGGAAACCCAGGTATTGACCGAAATGACCGGCGCTCTCTGGATTGATCCGGCGAGCGAGCGCGTGGTGCGGCTAGAGGGCCAACTCGAGCAGGATGTTGACTTTGGCTGGGGCATTCTGGGGCGTCTGTACAAGGGCGGCTGGGTCAAAATCGATCAGGCCGACGTGGGCGGGGATCAATGGCGGACCGTGCGCTTTCAGATGTCGCTGAGCGGGCGGGTCTTCTGGAGGACGCGCGTCTTCGATACCACCGAGGAAGAGTCGCAGTTTGCGCCGGTACCGGTGGGCTTGAGCTTTGCGCAGGGGATTGCGAGGCTCCGAGGCGATGCGGGGGTGGTCGCCGTCGGTCGATAGCCGAGAAAGACAAACGGCCCCGCGCGGAAGCGCGAGGCCGTTTGTGTCTTTCGTGGTGAGCCGGGTCTACATCCCTGCGTTTACATCTTGGCGAAGACGATGACCATGGTGAAGAGGGTGAGCGATTCGATAAAGGCCAGGCCAAGCACCAGGAAGAGCATGATGCCGCCGCGGGTTCCGGGATTGCGAGCCAGCGCTTCAGTAGCTGAAGCGACTGCCCTGCCCTGTCCCAGGCCGCAGAGACCAGCGGCCAGGCCCATGCCGAGGCCGGCGCCGATCGGCACCAGGCTGGCAACGGGCGCAGCGCCGGTTTGCGCGAAGGCCGGGACGGCGAAACACAGCGCCGACAAGGCCATGAAGAGATATTGCAGTTTCCGCATTAGTTCTCCTGCTTCCCTTGAATTGACCGCTAGTGGGTGGTTGAGGCTCACCGTGCCGGCGGGAAAGCGGTCTTTAGCTCTCAGCTTTCAGCTGTCAACTTTGTCGCGGCTACCCATTGGGCTCGCCTGTGCGCAAAGTGAACGCTGAGAGCTAATGGCTAAAGGCTGTTTTCGCGCCTTTGGCCCCCTCACGCTTGCGGTCTTCCGATGTGCCGGAGCGGAAGCGCTCTCCGTCGGAATCTTTGATACAGCGATTAGCTTTCAGCCATCAGCCGTCAGCTAGTCCTGCGCCGTTCGTACCCCTATTCACTCTTCAAGCTTTCCTGTTTTCACGCAGATCCCTCGGGCACGAACAAGCTGAGAGCGGACGGCTGATAGCTGCTTCTCAATGCTCGTGCGACACCGCCATCGAGAGATAAATCATCGACAGGAGCATGAAGACGAACGCCTGAATGACGGACACCGCAAAGTGCAGGCCGAGAAAGATGGCGGGCACAGCCAGTGGGATGATCGAAAACCAGACCAAAGTGAGCAGATCGCTGGCGAACATATTGGCGTAAAGACGGATGGTGAGCGACATCATGCGCGCCAGGTGAGAGACGATCTCAATGGGAAACATGAGCGGCGCCAGCCAGGGCAGCGGACCGGCGAAGTGCTTGATGTAACCCACCGGCCCTTGAGCGCGGAAGCCGTGAAAATTGTAGTAAAGGAACGTGAGCACCGCGATGCCCAGCGGAACCTCGGGCCGGCTGGTGGGCGTGATGACGCCGGGAATCAGGCCGAGGCAGTTGTTAAGCAGGACGAAGAGCACGATACAGGTGACAAAGGCCTGGAAGCGCTCATGCCCGTGGCCGATGATCTGTTCGCCTAGCCCGCCGACGCCCTCGTGAATCATCTCGGCCAGTTGCTGGGCGGCATTCGGCTTTTCCACTGACAACGAGCTGCGCACGGCCACGAAGAATAAGAGGAGCGCGGCGGCAACGATCAGTTCGAGGGCCAGGGCGGCATTGACCTTGTAGGCGCGATGAGCCGCGTCCGCTGCGCCGATTCCGACCAGCCCGTAGAGCTTGATCTCGACGCCCCGCAGGAGCGCGTTCACGAAGTGGGTAAATCCAAACAGTTCGGGCATGAAGGCTTCAGTCTTCCTGTTGCGGTGTAGAACTTTGCTGAGAAATGGGGTAAAACCTTAGTTCCGAAGCAGCCGGATCGCCTCCCAGAAGATCGCCAGGACCGCCAGGCCCAGGCCGCAGAGGAGGGCAATCACCGAACCCCGGAAACACTTCAGGCTACCATAAATGGCCCCTGCAAAAAGGATGAGCCGGAGCATAAAGAAGAGGCCGGCCACGGCCGCGCCGCGGGGGACCTGCTTCTGGTCAAGTTTGGCGTTGATGAAGTGGATGAGCCGCTGCCACTCCAGAATGCTGGCGGCCGAGATGGCGGCCCCGGTGGCGAGCATGGCGGCATTGCGCCAGCCGGAGGCCTTCCAGACGGCAAGGGAGGCCAGCAGGCCAATGATTACGATGATGCGGACGGCGCGCTTGAGGAGCGCGTCGAGGCCCGCGTCGGTGAGATGGGCCAGAGGGTGAGTCTCTTCGGTCATGAGGGCGCCCCGGCGCCTCCACTGCCCGGCGGCGCGCCGCTGCTGCCGTTGCCGGATTCCTTGTTCGTTGCCAGCGCAAGCCGAATCACATACACCAGCCCCGAAATGCCGCCGAAAACGATGCCTACCAAGCCGATCCAGGATTGGTGCAACCGGCTGTCGAGCCACGCCCCGGCGAGCCAGCCGATAAAGGCGGCGCAGGGCAGCACCAGCGCGATCTGGATCATCTTTTCAGCCTGGACGATGGCATCGACAATGCCGGAGGATTTGCGGCGCTGGTTTGAGTCCGGAATGGGGCGGTTAAAGGGCATCCACCGTGGTTATACACGATGAACGGCTTCGCACGAAGTGCAAGGACTACTTCTTGGCAGTCGCAATTGCCATGGGATCAATCTTGGCCAGGTACTTGCCCTCGTCGGGATCTAACGGCGTCAGATCAAGATATTGTTCTGTGGTCCTCTCGTTTCGCTTGATCCTGACTTTGATTTCGTAGTAGTAGACCTTGTCTGCCTCGGCGTTCAGTGAGGCCAAGCCCACCTTCTTTTTGAACGAACCCAAGTTCGATTGCCAGTCCGCGCAAAGGTGGTGCTCGCCGGGATCGATGGGATAGGCAAAGTACGAGTTGCCATGGTTGGCGCCCGCCCATGCACCATCCACCCCAACGCGGGTGGTCACCTTGCAGTCGACACAGAATCCCTCGTTCTGCGCGAAGTTCTCGACAAAGACAATCTGCGCCTTTCCTGCGGCTGGAGGCGCGAGCGCGGGCGGATTCTTCTGCGTTTTCACGTCGAATCGAATCTTGTCACCGCCGCATGCATCCGGCAGCGTCGTGGCCCTGGAATAAATCGCCGTCAGGAGAAACAGAGATAGGACGAATAGGTTAACTTTTGTTTCAAAGCGAGGCCCTCCACAGGACCAACCACACCTTACTGACGTGTCGGGCATGCGTGCAACATCCGTGCGTCATCGGGCAGCAAGTGTGCACCATGCACAGCGGGTGCGGCGGCCTTCCCTCCCACATCGGACGGTATACTGACAGTTACACTTATGACCGATTTCACATCAAAAAGGAAGCATCGTGTTCGAGTCGGAGTTTGAGCAGAATCTCTTTACCCTGCGCAGGGAAAAACTGAAGGAGATCGAGAAGCTGGGGCAGGCGGCGTACCCCAACCAGTTTTCCGCGTCCCATAGTATTCCGGCCGTGCGCGCCCAGTGGGGCAACGCAACGGCTGAAGAGCTTGAGGCGAACCGGGTCACGGTGACCGTGGCGGGACGCATCATGGCGATCCGCGCGCAGGGCAAGGCCGGCTTTGCCACGCTGCAGCAGGAGGGCGAGCGGCTGCAGATTTATGTGCGGCTCGACGCCGTGGGCGAGCAGGGATTCGCGCTCTACAAGCTGCTCGACCTGGGCGACCACATCGGCGTTTCGGGTTACCTGTTCCGCACGCGGACCGGAGAATTAACCATCCACGTGGAGACGCTGACGTTTCTTGCCAAGGCCATGCTGGCGCTGCCGGAGAAGTTTCACGGCCTGGCCGATGTGGAGCTGCGATACCGCCAGCGCTACGTCGATCTGTTTACCAACCTCGATGCGCGCGAGGTGTTTGTGAAGCGCGCCAAAGTGCTTCGAGCGCTGCGGACTTTTTTTGACAGCCGCGGATACCTCGAAGTGGAGACACCGATGATGCAGCAGATCGCCGGCGGCG
>DASXFB010000134.1:0-12840 GCA_036489815.1 Occallatibacter sp.
CTCCTCCGCAAAGCTGCCGTCCGCAATCGCCCGCTGCGCAAGCGCCAGTGAACGCAGTGCATACTCGTCTTGCGCTTCACGTGTAAACGAGTAGCTCTGCGCGCAGTTCTCGGCGAATGCGCCCATCAGGCGGCCTTTGTCATAGGCGTCTTCAAGGCCATCGAGAAAAATGTGATCGAGCGCGCGCTGATGGCCCAGGCGGTAACCGGCTCGGGCACGGTCCAGCAGATACGGCGCGTTCGTCATGCTTTCCATTCCACCTGCCACGGCAATATCGATGCTGCCCACAGAAAGCAGATCGTGCGCCAGCATCACGGCTTTCATCCCAGAGCCGCATACTTTGTTGATCGTGGTGGCGCCGGCCGAGAGCGGCAGACCCGCGCCCAGAGCCGCTTGCCGCGCGGGCGCCTGGCCCAGGCCCGCAGGCAGTACGCAGCCGAAGAGAACCTCTTGAATGGAGTCAGGCGGAATCCCGGCACGTTCTACGCTCGCGCGAATGGCAATCGCGCCAAGTTCAGGAGCGGAGAGATCCTTGAGATCGCCCTGAAAGGCGCCGATCGGCGTGCGCGCAGATCCGACGATGACTATGGGATCCTGTGCGGGCATGCGGTGCTCCCAGAAGATAAGATGCTTGCTTAGCGCGGGCCCATACGCAAGGCGCCGTCGAGGCGAATCACTTCGCCGTTCAAGAACGTATTCTCGCAGATGTGCTTGACGAGCGCCGCGAACTCTTGAGGCTTGCCCAGGCGTGGCGGAAAAGGAATGCTCTTGCCGAGCGCGGCTTGCACTTCTTCGGGAAAGCCGGCCATCATCGGCGTCTCAAACACCCCCGGCGCAATGGTGACCACGCGGATGCCATAGCGGGCAAGCTCGCGGGCAACAGGAAGCGTGAGCGAGACCACGCCGCCTTTTGAGGCCGCATAAGCTGCCTGGCCAATTTGCCCGTCGAATGCGGCGATGGAGGCGGTATTCACAATCACGCCGCGCTCGCCTTCGCCATCCGGCTCTTCTTTCGCCATAGCCTCGGCGGCCAGCCGGATCATGTTAAACGTGCCCACGAGATTGATGTTCACCGCGCGCGCAAAGCTTTCGAGCCGATGCGGCGCGTCGCGGCCCAGAATCTTTTCCGCCGGCGCAACGCCGGCGCAATTTACCAGCCCGTGCAGATGGCCGAACGATGACAGCGCGAGAGCGACGGCGGCTTTGCCATGTTCTTCGCTGGTCACGTCTGTCAAAGCAAAACAGGCCGCCCGTGCGAGTTCGCCGGCCATTGCTTCGCCGGCATCGCGATGCACGTCGGCGATGACAACCGATCCGCCTTCCTGCGCGATGGCCCGCGCCACGGCTGCGCCCAAGCCCGATGCGCCGCCGGTGACGAGAAAGACGTGGTCTTTGATCTGCATGGAAGTCCGCCAAAACCCATCTGTCATAATACTCCAGGGTTTTAAAGCCATTCTGAGTCCACGTCTTGGAGGCGCAGCGTGAATCCTGTTCCATCGTGCGGGCCTCTGACGCAGTTGAGCGAAGATGAAATTCTGTTTCGCGACACCGTGCGGCGTTTTTCGCTGGAACAGATTGCTCCGCTTGTGAGCCGTATGGATGAAGACCAGCAGATGGATGCCGCGCTGGTGCGTAGCCTGTTTGCGCTGGGCCTCATGGGCATCGGCATTCCCGAGGAGTACGGCGGCAGCAGCGGCACGTTTTTTGATTCAGCTCTTGCCGTTGAAGAGATCTCGGCTGTCGATCCGGCGGTAGGCGTGCTGGTGGATGTGCAGAATACGCTGGTCGTCGCCGCCCTCATCCGTTGGGCAACAGAGGAGCAGAAGAAAGCGTATCTGCCACGTCTGGCTAAGGACATGGTCGGCGCCTATGCGCTCAGTGAGGCTGCATCGGGCTCCGACGCCTTCGCGCTCGAAACCCGCGCCGAGCGCCGCGGCGATGTGTACATGCTGAATGGCCGCAAGCTGTGGATCACCAACGCCAAGGAAGCCGGGCTGTTTATCGTCTTCGCCACCATCGATGCGAGCGCGGGCTACAAGGGCATCACCGCCTTCCTGGTCGAAAAGGGCACGCCGGGATTCACCGTCGGCAAAAAGGAAGACAAGCTCGGCATCCGTGCGTCGAGCACCTGTGAGCTGATCTTCGACGACTGCCAGGTGCCGTCTGCGCAAGTCCTCGGCGAGCCCGGCAAGGGCTACAAGATCGCCATTGAGACGCTGAATGAAGGCCGCATCGGCATCGGCGCGCAGATGCTCGGGCTGGCTGAGGGCGCATGGGGCCACGCCGCGAAATACGCCAAAGAGCGCAAGCAATTTGGCAAGCCGATCACCGATTTTCAGGCCATGCAGTTCCAACTTGCCGAGATGGCGACCGACATTGAAGCGGCCAGGCTGCTGGTCTACAACGCCGCCCGGCTCAAAGACGCGGGTCTCGACTTCCGCAAAGAGGCGGCGATGTGCAAGTACTTCGCCTCGCACGCGGCCGAGCGCGTGGCCAGCCTCGCGGTTGAGGTCTTCGGAGGCGCCGGATTTGTGAAGGATTCTCCCGTAGAGAAGCTCTACCGCGATGCGAAAATCGGCAAAATCTACGAAGGCACCTCGTTTATGCAACTGGCGACCATCGCGAAGTTGACGCTTTCGTGAGGCTTTTTCGAGCGGCCGTAGCTTCTACGAAGCGGACGGAGAGCCTTGCATCAAGTGCGTACGGCATTTGCAGTGGAAAGGCGGCGGTCGAGAAACGACCGGAGGGAGCGTGAGGCTTCAGCCTCACGAAAGCGAGACCGGAATGCGGGTCTTCAGGCCCGGAAAAGAGGCCCGCGACTCGCCAAGGTGGGACAATTGGTTCAATTTAGCTACCTTATGTTTCAATAGAACAGATGAGCATTTCCCGCAGAGCGACGCTGCGCGGCCGGGCGATTGCGGCCCGGCGGAAGCTGCGCGAGTACGCGATGGTGGCGCGGGCCCTCGCTTCCACCTCGCATCCGGTGCTGGCGCAGATTATCCCTATGCGCTTCTGCAACTTAAGCTGCGCCTACTGCAACGAGTACGACAAAGTTTCGGAGCCGGTGCCGCTCGAAGAAATGTATCGGCGCATCGACCACCTGGGCCGGCTGGGGACGGCCATGATCGGCATCTCCGGCGGGGAGCCGCTGACGCACCCGGACCTCGACGACATCATCCGGCGGATGCGGCGGACGGGCGCGATTGCCGGCATGATCACCAACGGCTATCTGCTGAATGTGGAGAGAATTGAACGGCTGAATCGGGCCGGCCTCGACCACATGCAGATTTCGATCGACAACGTGGATCCCGACGAGGTCTCAAAGAAGAGCCTCAAGGTGCTCGACAAGAAGCTGCAGATGCTGGCCGAGCACGCCGAGTTTCATGTGAATATCAACTCCGTCGTCGGCGGAGGCTTCAAAAATCCAAACGACGCGCTGGTGATCGGCAAGAGAGCCCTCGAGCTGGGCTTCGAATCGACCATCGGCATCATCCACGACGGCAGCGGGCAACTGAAGCCGCTCACCGAGGAAGAAGCCCGCGTCTACTTTGCGATGACCCGGCGCAAGAAGACCAACTACGCGCAGTTCGATAAATTTCAGGAAGCGATTGTGCAGGGACTGCCGAACGACTGGCGCTGCCGCGCCGGCTCCCGCTATCTCTACATCTGCGAAGACGGCTTGGTCCACTATTGCTCGCAGCAGCGCGGATACCCCGGCGTGCCCATCGCCGAGTACACGCGCGCCGACTTGAAGCGGGAGTTTCGCACGGCGAAAAGCTGCGCACCCAACTGTACCATCGGCTGCGTGCACCGGATCAGCCACATCGATCACTGGCGCGCCCCGCAGACCAAGACAGTTTCTCCCGGTGGCGGCGGAGAACTGGTGCAGATTCACACCGGGGATTAATTTTCAGTTTTCGCGATGTCTCTGCAAGCGGCACGCTTCGCTCGTCCCATACGGCTCATTCAGCTTGCGCGTTAGTCGGTCGACGAGCACCCGACTCATCCGAAAGCCCGCGTGAAGACCGATCGCGATCTGAGAGCCGATGTCAGCAAATCCTACGTGCGCGCTCTACAAACCCCAGGTGCGCTCAATGGCGCGTCGCGGCGATGGCCTGGTCAATCGCGCTGTAGAGATCGTGATCGGGGTCTTTCACCTGTATCGAGGACGCTCCCTTCGATCCCGCGGTCACAATAAAGATGCTGGGCGTCAGCGTGAGCCCTATTTGCGTCCCCAGTGCATTGTCGGCATTGATCTCAGCGAGCAGCTTGCCCTGCGGGTCGACTGCAAAGGGCAACGCGACGCCGTGGCTCTGGGCAAACCTCTGGGTGAACTGGAGCAGTTGCAACGGGGTTTCGATGGAAATTTGATGGGCGAAGACCTCGTTGCGATACGCGTCGCCGAGCGCCTTGTTTCGCGTATCGAACCACCGGGCGTCGATCGCCGCGGTCTTGCTCCAGATGTGATAAGGGATCAGAAAGTCGTGACGAATCCAGGGAATTTTGTATTTGGCCGCAGCCTGTTCGAGCAGCGGATTGGCATGCGCGCAGGCCGGGCACTCCAGGTCGTCGAACTCGACGATGGCGACCCGCGCTCCCGGGGGCGGCTTAAGCAGCGATGTATTGAGCGCCTGCGCGTGAAGCGTTGTGCCCAGCAGCAGAGCCGCGCAGCCAGCAAGCATCGTCTGGCGCCGCCGGGCACAGCGCGCAATCGCAAGACGGACTTTGAAAGTCGGGATCTGCATAAGGTTCGGCCCAGGCATTCAATCGGATTTCAATCAATGAACACGTGTTTCAGCGAGCGCCTGGTCGATGAGCTGAAAGAGCCGGCTGCGGTCCACCACCTCGACGAACGGCGGCGCGCCGTTGGTGCCATCCGTGACGATCCAGATCGTGGGCGTATGTTCGATACCGATGCGCTGACCGAGCGCGTAGTCGGCCTTCACTTCGCCCGCCAGCCTGCCCTGCGGATCGATGGCAAACGGCAGCGCGATGCCGTGGCTCTGGGCAAAACTCTGCGTAACCTGGGTCAACTGCGCGGGTGTCTCGATGGAGCGCTGATCGGCGAAGATCGAATCGCGATAGTCATCGCCCAGCTTCTTGCTTTTGGTGTCGAACCAGCGCGCGTAAACGGCCGCCTGGAAGCTCCAGTTATGAAAAGGCAGCGGGAAGTCATGGCGCACCCAGGGAATATGGTACTTTTCCGCAGCCTCCTTGAGCAGCGGATTCGCCGCGGCGCAGTCAGGGCACTCCTGGTCCTCGAATTCGAAGATGGCAACGTGCGCGCCCGGAGGCGGCTTGAGCGCCGCAGGATCGTTGACCTGCGTGGTAGGCGGAGCGCCGAACTGTGCATGAGCGCCGGCTGCGGCCAAAAGAACGACAGCGCTCAAAAAGCCAAGGAAAATGCCGGCGGGATTCGGGCGATTCCGGCGGAAGCGGATTGAAAAGCAACGCATAAAGGTTGGACGACTCCCTATCCTCATTGTAACGGGCGGGATACGGGAAGGTTGCCGCCCTAGCGCTCGCGTTCTCGATCGCGCCGCCGCGCCGCCATCCATTGCCGCCATTTGTAGTCGGCGTAAAACGAACCGACGACGACTGCGGCGGCGATGAGGATGAAAAGAATCCTCACGGGGAATTCGGCCGCGGCAAGTCAGGGGCCGGCAGCTGCTTGCGGTGCGAGGCGACCAACTGGTAGAGGATCACAGCGGCCACATCGCCGCTCAAGGCGAAGTAGTCGTCAATGGGGCCGGGAATGTTCACCGGCAGCATCTCATAGATATAGACAAGGATAGGAAAGATCAGCCACTTCCGGTTCTCGCTGCCCTCGTGATGCACCCTCCACAGGCAGAGCGTCAGAAGCAATCCGGCGCCGATCGCCGCAGGCGCGGTAAACAGATCGGCTCCCAGGCTGAAGGGCGCAAGAATTGCCGACCAGACCACGGAAAAGATCACCGGCAGAAAAACGTCAAAGAGCGTAAACCGGCGAGTAAAGAAGGCCGTCAATGTTGCCGCCACCAGGCAGACGGCGAAGGTTGAGAAGCACGCTATCAGGCCTACCCGCCAGCTCTGCGCCATCCAGAAGACGAGACCCAGCGCAATCGAGAGCGGCACAGAGACCACGACGATCAGCAGGCTCTTCCACACGGTTTCATCCTACCGCATCTTCGGCGAATGGATCTCGATCGATCCCGTCCGTTGACCTCTACCGGCCCATCACGATGATCGTAAAGGTATCGGGAACAACAGCCGGCCGAGGCCGCGGATTCTGCGGCGTTGGATCGGGCCGCGGGCCGAATTCCGCCGTCACCACATACGCGCGGTCGGTTGCGGAATCATAGGCCATCGTTCGGGCGCCGCGCTGGGTGGGCAGGCTTTCAACGGTGGGATAGCCGGGCGCATTGGCATTGATCACCGACAGAATGCCGTCGCCGCTCGACGCGAAGGCGAGATGGTATTTCGCACTCCAGCCTGCGGCGTCGGGTCCGTCGCCGATGGAAGGATTCGCCAGCAGCTTGCCGTCGCGGGAGTCGATCACCGACATCTTCTTTCCGTCGCAAACCGGGAACAGCCGGTGGCCGGCAACGTCGAAGGCGAGTCCTGAGGGTGAATCGCAGCCGGCCGGCCAGGTTGCCGTGAGCGTCTTGCTGTGAGCATCGAAGCGGACGATCTCGCTCTTGTCCTCGATGTTGTCGAACACCGTCCCTTGGCCATCGACGGCGGGGAACTCGGGCTTGCCGGGCAGATCGAGCGTGGCCGCCACCTTGCGCGTGGCCGCGTCGATCACCGTCACATTGTGGCTGCGGCCATTGAAGGCCCACACAGTCTGGGTGGCCGGCTCAAAGATGATGCCATCGGGATTGGTTCCCGCCGGTATCGACGCGACGGTCGCCAGGGTGGCGCGGTCAAAGACGATTACCGCGTTGCCGCCGCCGTCGGAGATGTAACCGAACTTGCCGTGGTTATCGAGGGCGATGCCGTGCGTGCCATGCAGGCCGGTGATGGAGCCGGAGAGCCTGCCGGTCGTGGTGTCCACAACATCTACGCGTGGCCCATGCGCCAGGTAAAGGCGGTGCGCTGCGGAATCGGCGGTCAAATAGTCCCACCCGCCTTCGCCGCCGATCTTCCACCGGTCGACGATATGATAGGGGGTTTGATCGGGCTGCTGTGCCGCGAGCATGGCCGGCGTGATGAGAAGACCGCTGAACAGAGCCGCCGCAACGGCGATCCGGGTCGAAGAAAGGCTGCGCTGGATGGACATGGAAACCCCCGTTAGATCTCGTAAGAGCGAAGTTCGGATGCGCACACAGTGTGGCACTCCCGGCTTAAATCATCCTGAAGATTCGGCAAAATTTGCCCGGCTTTCATCCAAGCTGGGCAAGCGCACGGTCACGGTGGCGCCTTTGCCGGCGAGGCTCGTCAGCTCGATCGAGCCTCCGGCGCGTTCTACGATGGCCTTCGCGATAGCCAGGCCCAGCCCCGCGCCGCCGGTGGAGCGGGCGCGGGATGGGTCGCCGCGGTAGAAGCGCTCGAAGACGTGCGGCAGCGCCGCAGCATCGATGCCCTCGCCCTGATCCTCGACGAGAAAGAGCACCAATAAGCCGGCGGGGTCCAGCACCAGCGAGACGCGAAGCTGCACACTCGACTCAGGCGGGCTGTGCTGGAGGGCGTTAAGCAGCAGATTCGAGACCAGCAGAGAACAATCTGCGGCCGAGAGGGGAATAAAAGGACCCCTTGCCGCCTGGTTCGTCAGGTTCACCGTCACGCGGCGCAGCGCGGCCACTGGCTGCAGCTCCGCAATGGAGCCGCGCAGGCTGTGGGCGATGTTGCATGCCGGCCGCGGCGCGGACCCCCCAGGTGCGGACGTCCGGTTCGATGTCTCCTGCTCGTGCAAGGGTCCATCTTCGACGCGCGCCAACGTGAGCATTTTGCTCACCAGGCCCTCCAGACGTTCGGTGTCGGCGACGCACCGGGCCAGTCCGAGCTCATATTCGGCCGCCGTTCGCTGGCGAAGGCTGAGCAGTTGCAGACCCGATTTGACCACGGCCACAGCGGTCTTGAGCTCGTGCGCTGCGTCGGAGACAAACGTGCGCTGCTGCACGAAGGCGCGCTCCAGCCGTTCCAATACGCTTTGCAGCGCCTGGGTCACTGGAGCGAGCTCGGGAGTCGTCCGCGCGCTCTCAGGCGGCGAGAACTGCCAGCTATTTACCGAGACTCCCGCGGCGAGCGCGGCCAGCTCGCGCAGCGGCTCAAGGCCGCGGTGCAGCAACCATGCGATCAGCGGTCCGGTGATGGCCAGAAGCAGAATGCTGCCCGCTGCGTAGAAGGCGACGGCGGAACGGATATCGCGCCAGACACGCTCTGTGGGCGCTCCGTAGAGCACCGTGATCCGGTGCAGCTTGCCGCCCCCGCGCTCGCCCGGATCGACGATGCGTGTGCCGTGGAGCAGGAGCAGGCGGTAGCGGCGACCGTCCAATCTCAACCGCGCCATGCTGTTGTCCGGCGCCGAGGCCAGCTCGGCGGGCGTAGATGCCGCCATGCCTCTGGCGTTTGTGCCGGCAGGCCAGCCAGGCGAGCAGCCGAGCAGCCGTCCGCGTTCGTCGTAAACCTCGTAAATATCCTCAGCGGGCAGATGGAGGTCGGCCCGGTCGAGCATCACGTTGTCTTCTGCATCTTCCGCATCCTGCACCGCGCCCAGCACGGAGTCGGCGCGCCCGCGCAGCATCGTGTCGAAGGCCCCGAAGTGGATGTGCCGCTCATAGCCGAGCGACAGAGCCGCCACCAGCAGCGACGAGACAAGTTCGACCGCAAGCACGGCCACGATGAGCCGGAGGGTGATGCTCGTCTTGCCCATCATGCGCTCTGCCCGGGAGCGAGGCGATAGCCGCGGCCGCGCATGGTTTCAATCACCGGCTCGGCGCCGGGCAACGCGCACTCAAGTTTTCTGCGAAGGTTCGACACGTGCGCTTCAATCACGTTGGAGTGGTGCTCCCAGTTGTAATCGTAGAGGTGCTCGAGCAATTCGCGCTTCGAGGCAATCCGCCGTGGATGGTGGATCAGGTATTCGAGGATGCGGTACTCGGTGGGCGACAGATCCACGGCCACGCCGCTGCGCCGCACCGTCTGCTCCAGCGTATTTACTTCGAGGTCCAGCGCGGTGAGCGTGGGATGTGCCGCCCCTTTGCCGCGCCGGATGAGGGCTTTGGCCCGCGCCATTACCTCGCCCAGGTCAAAGGGCTTGGCCAGGTAATCGTCGGCCCCTGCGTTGAGCAGTTCGACGATGGCGGCTTTGCCCTCCTTCGCCGTCAAGATCAGCACCGGCGTGGGATCGTGCCGCGCGCGCACCCGCCGCAACAGTTCCAGCCCATCCAGCTTCGGCAGCATCAGGTCCAGGACAAGCAGATCGTAGCAACGGTAGCCGGCCATCTGGTCGCCGGCCTGCCCATCGGCGGCAACATCGACGGCAAACCCCGGGCCATCGCGCAACGCCGCCGCCAGGTTCTCCGCCAGCCGGATTTCATCTTCCACCAGAAGCACGCGCATCGTACAACCACCGTCTTCAAAATAGTATCGGCTGGGCAAGATTAAAAGATACTTAACTTTAGACTGCGCGTGGCCGCCATGCTTTACCCTGCAGACTGTGGTCTTTTCCTGCGCCCTGGGAGACTCGAGTTGCGCATCGTTCTTTCGAACATCGGCACCTTCGGCGACACAAATCCCCTTATCGCCATCGCTCTTGAGCTGAAGCGGCGCGGTCACACGCCGGTGATGGCGCTGCCCGCCGTCTACGCCCCGAAGATTGCTCCCCTCGGCCTTGCGTTCCACGCCGTGCGCCCGGATATCGACCCCGGCAACACGCTTCTGGCCGAGATGGTCTATGACGTCAACAAGGGTACCGAGACGGGTTTGCGCAAGTTCCTACTACCGGTGCTGCATGATACCTACGCGGACTTGCTCGACGCGGCCACCAAGCCCGTGCGGGCAGATCTGATGCTCCTCGGCGAGCTGAACTACGCGGGCCCGATCGTCGCCGAGGTGACGGGGATTCCCTGGGCGAGTTATGTCCTCGCGCCTTTCTCATTCTTTTCGGCCTTTGATCCGCCGGTGCTGCCGCCCTATCCCAACCTGGCCAAGGCAGACAAGATCGTGCCCGGGTTGGGCCGCGGCATCCGGCGCATGGCGCGCTTCGTCACCCGCAAGTGGCCGGAGCCGATCTACGAGCTGCGCCGCGAGCTTGGCCTGCCCATGGGTCCGAACCCGCTCTTCGACGCCAAGCACTCGCCACATCGGGTGCTGGCCTTGTTTTCGCGCGTGCTGGGTGTGGAACAGAAGGACTGGCCCGCCAACGTGCTCATTACCGGCTTCTGCTTTTACGACTCGGATGCCGGTAATGCGGCGCTGCCGCCGAATCTGGAGCAGTTTCTCGCCGCCGGTGATCCGCCGGTAGTGTTTACGCTCGGCTCGGCCGCCGTGCTCGCCGCCGGAGATTTCTATGAGCAATCGGCTCGCGCCGCAATGCACCTGGGGTTGCGCGCCGTGCTGCTCATCGGCACCGACCCGCGCAACCGGCCTCAGGCCCTCCTGCCCCCCTCCATCTGCATCGCGGAGTACGCGCCCTATTCGGCCTTGTTCCCGCGCGCAGAGCTGGTGGTGCATCAGGGCGGCGTGGGCACCACGGCGCAGTGCCTGCGCGCGGGCCGTCCCATGCTTATCATGCCCTACTCTCACGATCAGCCGGATAATGCGCGGCGCATGAAGCGGCTGGGCGTCGCGACCGTCATCCAGCGCGCCCGTTACAAGTCCCAGCGCGTGGCGCGGGCCGTGCAGTCAATGCTCGGCGAGCCTGCATTCGCCGCAACCGCCCGCAGGGCCGCGGAGGCATTGGCGCAGGAAGATGGCCTGAAGACTGCCTGCAACGCGCTCGAGAAGTTAGGCGCCCGCCTGGGCCGCTGACCAAGATCTTTCTCCTCTTCTCGCCCTCTTCGTTCGCGCAAAGGATGCCTGAACCGCGCGATTGGCTTTCATCGCGTGAATGGACATATCTCGAGATAAAGGAGCCTTGGCTTACACCCTAGCGTCTATGAGTAAGAACGACAGCACAGCGTGCTGGCAACTAAGCCGGACGCACAGGCGAAAGAACAACCCAGAGGAGCTTGATTCTTATGCATTATGGAAAAACAATTTCCCTTTCGATCGCAACCGCTTGTTTTGCGATTCTGACTTCACATCTCGCGGGTGCTCAGGGCATGACTGCGCAAGCTGACTCCAGCGCGAACTCCACGGCGTTGGCGCCGGGCGCGCGAAGCGAGGCTGCGCAGATGGTTCCGGTCAGCGTCCATCTGGTGAGAGCGATCGACGCCAAGAAGGATCAACCCGGAGCCCGGTTCGAGGCCCAGGTGGATGGCACCGCGCATTTGAAAAATGGGACCGAGCTGCCCCGCGGAACAGTCCTCGTTGGAACAGTCGTGACGGATCAGATGCAGCATCAGGGGCTTTCCCGCCTGGCGTTGCGCTTCACGCAGGCCAAGCTGAAGGACGGGCGAGCCATTCCCATCGAAGCCACAATCGCGGGCATCTCGGGGCCTGCCGAGGACACGGGTTACATGGAAGACCGCTCAACCCCGCCCACTTGGAATTCGGGCGAATTGCAGGTGGATGAAGTCGGAGTGATCAAGGACGTCGATCTTCATAGCCGCATCGGGGGTGCGAACTCGGGCGTGCTGGTCTCGACCAGCAAGGACAATGTGAAGCTCAGATCGGGCAGTAGAATGACCTTGGCCATTGCTGCCCAAAACACAAGTCAGGCCGCCAATGTGGGTGGATCTTACTAAGTGGATCTTACTAGGTCGCCTCTAAGTGGGACGCCTGTAAGTGGGAAAGTCTGGTTGTCCGTAACGCGCTAAAGCCAGCCCCGGCCTTGGGACGTGTGCTCAATGAAATGAGCGGACGTCCCAGGGCCGGATGTTCAAGGACCCAATGTTCCAGGACCGGAACTTCCAGGGCGGGGCCTACGCTCTGATCAACAACTGAGTCCCGCCTTCGCGAGGCACTCCTTCAGGCCTTTCATGCTCACGCGGCTTGAGGCTTCGGGAGTTCCCGCGCCCCGCCAGTGGGTTTCCAGGCTCACGGCATAGTGGTAGCCATCCCGTTGGAAGGCGCGGAACTGGCCCACCCAGTCGATGATGCCCCCGCCGACCGGCGCCCATTCAAATTTTCCGCCGGGCTTGCGGATCGTGTCCTTGCAGTGGCAGTGGCCGATGCGATGCTTCGGCAGCAGATTGTAATCGTCCGGGTATGGCGTATCGCCGGCGAAGGTCGCTGAATTGCCCGGATCCCAGTTGAGCATGAAGTTCCGCTCGCGGATCTCCTGCAACACGGCCACGGCTTCTTTCCCGCTGCCCGTATTGCAGGCCATCTCGTTTTCAAGCAGCAAAATCAGATTGTCCTTTGCGCAGGCGCGGGCGGCTTGGCGCAGCTTGTCATTGATCGCGGCGCGATAAGGCTTCTGGTCATCCAGCCGCCAGAAATCGAAACACCGGATGCGGTCCGTCTGAAAGGCCTTTGCCAGTTCAATACAACGATTGAGCACCGCGTCCTGCTGCTTGAAATCGAAATCGGCATGGAACTGGTCGCGCTTGGGGCCATGCGAGGATTGCGGCGCTCCCGGCCCGTTCACCTTGAACAGAGGGCTGGCAATGTCGGTGACGCGCAGCTTGTACTTCTCCAGAATTCTCCGCGCGCGGCTAACCTCGTCGGAGTTGAGATCGGTGACGTTCTTGCCCCACATGCCGCGGATCTCGATCCACTGCAGGCCAAAATCATTCGCGGCCACGGAGCACG
>DASXFB010000026.1:0-18668 GCA_036489815.1 Occallatibacter sp.
ATAGAATCGAAGAGTTTGGCGATGCACTCCTTTCGCGGGGGTGCGGGATTGTGCCGGGTTCACCGCCGGGTATGGCGCGTGTGCGGCCCGCGTTCCGATGCAGTTCGAGTCTGTATCCGCCCCACCGCAAAATCAGGAATGACCGAGTCGAATGCGCCTCGCGGAAGAACCCGAGCGCTGGAGGGTTTGTTATGTATGCAGTGATTCGCACCGGCGGTAAGCAGTATCGCGTGGCTCCCGGCGACGTGGTGAAGATTGAGAGCGTTGTCTCGGAGAACCAGAAGATCGAGTTCAGCGATGTGCTGGCGGTCTCCGGCGAGGCTGGCTCCGTGGTTAAGCCCTCAGCGGCCAAGGTAACGGCCGAGGTGGTCGGCGAGGGCCGCGGCGACAAGATTCTAGTCTTCCACCTGAAGCGCAAGAAACAGTACAAGAAGCTGCAGGGACACCGGCAGAACTTTACCGAGGTGCGCATCACGGCCATTGAGGCCGATGGAAAAACCTACACGGCGCAGCAATAAGCTTTCAGAGAGGAATTGAGCAATGGCACATAAAAAAGGTGGAGGCAGTTCCACAAACGGACGCGACTCCAATGCACAGCGGCTGGGCGTGAAGGCCTTTGGCGGCCAACTGGTTACCGGCGGCTCCATCATCATGCGGCAGCGCGGCACGCGGATCAAGCCGGGCCTCAACGTGGGCATCGGTTCGGATGATACGCTCTTCGCCAAGGTGACCGGTCGGGTGAAGTTCACCGACCGCGGTAACCGCGGGCGTTTTGCTTCTGTTGACCCGGTCGCGGCTGAGTAACCGCGAAGACGTTCTGGCGTTCATTCCAAAAGGCCACGGCTGCGAAAGCCGTGGCCTTTGTGCGTCCGGCGGTGAGCAAGCGGCTGCGATCGCGCCTGGCGGCGGCCAGATTATCCTGCGTGGCGGCGGAATTTCGATCTAATTCAAGGGTTTGCATCTATAAGACTAGGGGGGGCGCGCGGCTTTGGGCTCTACGAAGGGCTGCCGGGCGAATGCAGTGATGTCGAAACGGCGCTGCCGGCATAGAGCGGCGACCATGCACTCGAGCGAAAACTTCAGACTCTTAAGTAAACCCCTTCGATGAACATTCTGGCCCCATTCTTTCGGTTTCTCTTGCACATCGGCTATCTCGGCCCGTTTGTGATGGGCGTGCTGGATTCGTCTTTCCTGGTGCTTCCCTTCGGCAACGACCTGGTGGTGGTGGGCTTGGTGGCTCGGCATCGTCATGGGGCGCCCTGGTACGTCGTGTCGGCAGCCCTTGGGTCGACGGTGGGCGCGCTGGCGCTGGCTTTGGTCTGCCGCAAGCTGGGAGAGCAGGGGCTCCGCAAGTTCGCCGGGGACAAGCGCTACGAGAAGCTGAAAAACCGCATCGGCCAACGCGCCGGATTGGCGGTCGCCGTGGCCGGCCTTGCCCCACCTCCTTTTCCGTTCACAACGGTGATTGCCGCGGTCAGCGCGCTCGATTATCCACTCTGGCGCATACTCCTCGTCAATTTTCTGGCGCGCGGGTTGCGCTTTGCCGCGCTCGCCTGGCTGGCGCTAAAGTACGGGCGCGCCGTGATAGCCATCGCCCAGTCCGCTCCGTTTCGGTGGAGCATGCTGGTTTTCATTCTGCTGTGCCTCGTGGCCAGCGGTTTTTCGGTGTGGCACTGGCTGCGAAGACCGCGGGAGAGCCACAAATAAAATCGATTCCCTTTGCGTGTTCAGCTCTCACGTGACCGGCGATTGAGGTTCAACCGTGGCTTCGGGCATGAACCCGGTTTCGCGCACGAATCTCGGCCTTCCTCCGGCGCCAGTAGAGATATCCAGCCAGGAACAAGCCTCCCGAGACGATCCAGGAAGCCTTGGCGAAGTATCCGAGCATGGTGCCGAACGCGTGGGCGAACTCATAGCCGATCACGGCAATGCAGGTAACCCAGGTGGCGGCGCCGAGCGCGTTGGCGAGCAGAAATCTCTTCCAGTCCATCCCCAGCGCGCCGGCGACCGGGCCGGCAATCGTGCGCAGGCCGACGATGAAACGGGCCGAAAAGATAGTGATGCCGCCGCGGCGCCGAATCTGGTCGGCGGCCGCCGCCATGTCTTCCTCCAGGTTCAGCTTCTCGCTGAGCCATCGAAGTAACCGCGGGCCGATCCATCTGCCGAGGAGGAAGCCGAGATTATCGCCAACCACGGCTGCGCAGAAGCCGACCAGGATGATCAGGCCCAGCGCGAGTTGATGGGTTTTGTGCGCGAGGAAACTAGCCAGCATGAGAATCGTCTCACCCGGGAGCGGGAGTCCCGCGTCTTCGCCCAGAAGGCCGCCGGCCAGGGTGAGGTATCCCCAGCGCAGGAGCGCGACGCGCACCAAATGGGCGAGCCAGTGCATTCCTCGTTGAGATGCAGGACACAGAAGGAAGGCGGCGCGGCGGTGCAGGCGGCAACGGATTTAAGGCGAATGAGGTTGCGCGAGGGATACGCTTTTACGCACGAAGGCCGGACTCGCATCGAGCCCGGCCTTCAAACTTTGAAATCTGGTTGCGGTCTTAAGATTCCGACTCACGGCCCTTCAGATTCCGGCTCAGGACTTTCTCCACGACCTTCTCGACGTCGGTAAGGAAGAAGCTGTTGGCAGGCTGCTGCACGGCGACCTGCGTGCCGGTGTGGCCGAGCGCGGAGGCAATCTCGTTCCAGCGATAGACGGTCGAGTTGGCCGGCATCACCACGGGTTTGCGGGCCGGCTCAGGAACGGCGCAGTAAGCGACCCAGATACCCAGCGCAACCAGAATCATGGACTCGTAGACGAACTGGAGCGGAGATGTTAGCGAGACAAAGTGCGACATGATTGAAGCCGCGACAAAGTCATTGGCCGCCATGACACCGAAGCCCAGCGAGATGCCGAAAGCCACATCGCGAACCGAGAGCCGCAGCGCGTTCATGCACAGGCAGAGGAAGGCCAGCAGGCAAAGTTCCAGAATGCTGACCGAGTGCATCAGTCCGAGGGCGATGTCGGGAATGAAGAGGATGCCGCGGTGCGCAAAGGAGAGCGTAGAGAAGGTGACGATCACCGAGGCGAGGACAGCCCAGCGGAAGATGATGATCCCGAACTTCATCAGGCCGGAAAATGGAGAGAGCGCGGACCGGAATACTTCAATGCAGATGAAGAACAGTATTCCTGCGCTGAGCAGATAAGCCGACCAGTAGGAAAAGAAATAGAGGCTGTAGGCGGTCTGCGTGTGCGTGGCCTGATAGTGGGAGAGCAGAAAGAACAACACCGGGGCCGACAACAGGCGCAAGCCGAGGTAAGCGCCCATCGCCGGAAAGCGGCGCTGCAGCTTCCGTTTCCAGAACAGACCGGCCATGGCGGTGATCAAAAGAAACTCCGCCGCGCTCATGACCGAGATTGCAAGACCTGAGGACATCGACACCAAAGCCCTATTCTGGAGACCTGGACCAGAATAGCGCCAAATGCCTCCCCCCTCAACAGGAAAAGCGCGATATATGCGTGGCACTTTCGTGCCATTACTTCAGGAGGTTACCGAATTGCAGGAGGAGGTGCCCCGGGGCAGAGGCCAGGTCCGCAGGCAGGAATCGGGAAAGCTGCCGTTGCCGATTGATGGTTGGGCAAAACGCGAGAGGCCTTAGGCGTAACGGCGGCGGCGGCGCCGCCGGCCACGACGATGAGCACAGCCAGAATACGAACAGTGCGGTTCATTGGTAACCTTCTTTCGAGGATCCGGAGCCGGAGTCTACGGCTCCTACATAGTTGGCATCATAGCCTGAAGGGAGTATCAAGTCCATCTTTTTCATGTAGATATCCAAGTAGTAACCATATAAGTTACTAACGTCATACTCCCCGATCGTAATTAGGCCTGGTAATGCACAGCGCCAGCCTGCGCTCTACGACCCTCCCCACTTCTGAGCATGGTAAAATTAAAACAGGCGAATTCGCGCAAAGCCCACGTCTTTCAAGCGGTTAGTGTCAGGTTCTCCAGATGGAAACCGCACTTTTTCAGAAACCGCGATTCCTGTGGAGCTTGGACGCGACGCGCCCGGTGATCGGAAACTATGGCGACTGAAGTGATTGGCAGCATCCCCCCTCCCCCTGGCGACAACGACAGCTACACCGGCGAAAACATCAAAATTCTGGAAGGCCTGGAGGCCGTGCGCCTGCGGCCGGCCATGTACATCGGCTCGACGGGAGAGATGGGCCTTCACCATCTTGTCTACGAGGTGGTGGACAACTCCGTTGATGAGGCGCTGGCTGGCTACGCCAAACGGGTAGACGTGACGATCCACGTCGACAACTCGATTACCGTGGTGGACGACGGCCGCGGGATTCCGGTGGACATGAAGACCCTGCCCGACGGCAAGAAGATGTCGGCGGTGGAAGTGGTGCTCACGAAGCTTCATGCGGGCGGAAAGTTTGACTCCTCGACCTATAAGGTTTCGGGCGGATTGCATGGCGTGGGTGTGAGCTGCGTGAACGCGCTCTCGCAGGAGTTCAACGTCGAGATCTGGCGCGACGGGCACACGTGGGAGATGGATTTTGGCGGAGGCCTGCCGACCAGCGAATTGCGCCAGTCGGGCACCAGCAAGCGCCGTGGGACAAAGGTTCACTTCCTGCCCGACAAGACGATCTTTACCTCGACGGAGTTCAACTACGACACGCTGGCGCAGCGGCTGCGCGAGCTGGCCTTTCTCAACAAGGGGCTCGAGATCACGCTGACGGATGAGCGCACCGCCGATGCCAAGACGGGCGAGGCGCGTCGCGCCGAATTCCGTTACGTGGGCGGCATCGCGGAGTTCGTGAAGCATCTGAACCGCGGCAAGCAGGTGCTGCATGACAAGCCGATCATGATGGAGGCTTCGCGCGCCGGCGTCGAGATCGAGATTGCGCTGCAGTACAACGACAGCTATTCAGAGGCGGTGTTCAGCTTCGCCAACAACATCAATACGGTGGATGGAGGCTCGCATCTTTCCGGCTTCCGCACCGCGCTGACCCGCACCATCAACGCGATTGGGCAGCAGATGGGACTTTTCAAAGACCTCAAGGAGTCGCTCAGCGGCGACGATGTGCGCGAGGGCCTGGTGGCGGTGGTGAGCGTGAAGCTGCCGCAGCCGCAGTTCGAGGGACAGACCAAGGGCAAGCTCAACTCCGACATTGCCGGCACGGTGCAGGCATTCGTGAACGAGCGGCTGGGCGGGTTCCTGGAGCAGAATCCGCCGGTCGCGCGGCGCATTATCAACAAGGCGATTGAGGCGGCGCGAGCACGCGAGGCGGCGCGGAAGGCGCGCGACTTGACGCGGCGCAAGGGCGCGCTCGATGGCGGCGGCCTGCCGGGCAAGCTGGCCGATTGCAGCGAGCGCAATCCGGAGCGCTGTGAGCTGTACCTGGTCGAGGGCGAATCGGCCGGCGGAACGGCAAAGCAGGGGCGCGACCGGCGGTTCCAGGCGATTCTGCCGCTTAAAGGCAAGATCCTCAATGTCGAAAAGGCGCGCTACGACAAAATGCTGGGGCACGAAGAAATTCGCGCCATGATTACGGCGCTCGGCACCGGCATCGGCAAGGACGACTTCGATCCTGCCAAGCTGCGCTACAGCAAGATCATCCTCATGACGGACGCCGACGTGGACGGCTCGCACATCCGTACGCTGCTGCTTACGTTTTTCTACCGTCACATGACGAAACTGGTGGACTGCGGTAACGTCTACATCGCGCAGCCGCCGCTCTACAAGATCAAGAAGGGCCGCTTCGAGCAGTACATCAAGGATGACCGCGAATTTGTGAAGGTGATGGTGAATCGCGCGTCCGAGGGCATGGTGGTGCGGCATGGCGAGGCGGCAAGCCGCATCGAAGGCGCCGACCTGACGCGGTTCATGGGGACCCTCAACGAGTATCTTGGCTTCGCCGAAAAGGTGGACAAGCGCATCCGCAACGAGCAGCTCACGGAGACGCTGGCCCGCGCCGAGCTGATCCATCGGGCCGATTTCACCTCGAAGGACGGGGATGAGGTTCCGGAGAAGCTCGCGGGTCTTCGCGATCGGCTGGCGGCCCGTGCCGGCGAGTTCCAAATCAAGCTCGGCGACCCGGTTCGCGACGAAGAACATCACACCTGGTCAATCTGTTTTACGGATGCGCAGGGCGCGACGCGGTGCGTCGATTGGAACCTGGCTTCGAGCCCCGAGTTCCGGCAGATGATGGCGAAATACACGCAGATCAAGGAGTTTCTGGAGCCGCCGTTCCTGGTGGAGTACGCCGCCAAGACCGCCGCGACGACAGATCTGGGCGCTGAAGAAGAAGAGCCGGATGCCGAGGGAGCTCCGCCGCCGGGTAGCGCACAAACCCGTACGGAGTCGAAAGCCTCCAGCCGCGCCGCCCGCGCGATGCGCGAGCCGGTTGAGAAGGCGACGGCCCGCGAGCTGTTTGCCTACATCGTGGAGCAGGGCAAGAAAGACTACCAGGTGCAGCGCTACAAAGGGCTGGGCGAGATGACCTCATCGCAGCTCTGGGAGACCACTATGGATCCCGAGCATCGGACGCTGCTCCAGGTGAAGCTCGCAGACATCGCCGAAACGGATGCCATCTTTACAACGCTGATGGGCGAGGATGTTGAATCGCGGCGGAAGTTCATCGAGGATAACGCGCTGGATGTGAAAAACCTGGACATCTAAGGAAACTTCAGGCTCGATCGCGGCAGATTTTCCGAAATTTTCTTGTCCGGGATTTGGTGATCGGGCTAAGATGCAGTGCATGAAAAGCAGCCGATTTGCTCTCCTGCTCTTGATCGTTGCCGTCCTGTGCGTTCCTGCCCTTCTGCCGGCCAAGCGAAGTCTCAGCGATTACCCGCTGCGCGTGCACATCTATCAGACCCACTGGAACCATAACGGGTGGGGCTATCACGCCTTTGGACGCGCGAACGTGTTCGACGAGCATGGCGTGCCGCACGGCGCGGAGTTCACCTACGACTGCGCAGACCATCTGATGGCGTCAAGCGCCAATGAGGCGTATCCGGCGAAGTGGAAGAAGCAGGATCAGTCGGTGGAGGTAATCTTCGGTGAGATCGGGCAGAAGCCGGATCAGTTTCATGCGTGCGAGTTCAAGCTGGCCCTGAAACCCTTTGTCTTTTATCGGCACAACGGCGGCCTGGACACGGAGAGCGCGCAGGAATTTACGGCGAAGCACGCGAATCAGGCTCCGCAGAGCGGCGCGGCGACCCCTGCCGACGTACCTGTCTCAGCGAATCCACATTCTTACTGAAGCTGCGAACAGGAGCCACCGCCGATTGAGGCCGCCGCATCGCCGGTTGTCTGTGAGGGCCTGCATTCCCAGCCTACGTGGTTGGATCTTTCCGGCCCCTCTTAAGAATGAGGTGCTGCGTTAGGGGCGGGTTTCCGAATAGGCGCCGGATGCGAGATCACGCGCAGCCTGCTGAATGCTTTCCGGCTTGCCAAGGTCGCGCCAATAGGCATCGTCGACGCGGAACGTGAGGATTTTTTCTGCCTGCGCGGCCAGGCGCACATAGGCGTCGATAATCGAAAACGCGCCCTCCTCCGGCATCTTCTCGAAGATCAGCGGAGAAAGCACATGAATTCCGGCGAATGCCAGCGGTGCGCTTCCCGTCGCGGGCGAGCCGGCTTCCGCGTCCTTGCCGCGCTTGGAGGCGCGGCCCAGGAACTGTCCGTGCTCGTCAAAGAGCAGCGGGCGTGAGGTTGTGCGGTTCTGTACGGCAAGCGTTGCGAGCGCGCGCCGTTCCGTATGGAACCGCACCATGCTGCCGAAATCGACGGTGCTGAGCACGTCCACATTGTGCAGAAGGAACGGTTCCGCTTTCCCTCGATCTTCTTCCAGAAAAAACCAGCGCGCTTTCTTCAGTCCCCCGCCCGTATCGAGCAACGTGTCTTCGCGCGAGACCTCGATTCTCATGCCGAAGTTGCCGTGGGCCGCGAGGTAATCGACCACCTTGTCGGCGAAGTGGTGGACGTTGACGATGACCTCCCGCACGCCGAAGGCGCGCAGGCGGGCGAGCGTGAGTTCGAGCAACGTGCGGCCCGATACTTCGACCAGCGCTTTCGGACGGTCGTTGGTGAGAGGACGCAGGCGGGTGCCCAGCCCAGCGGCCAGGACCATTGCCTTCATCGGGAGAGGATTCCAGCGAGGGCAGCTTCTCCAGCTTGCTGCATCTTCTCGAGCTCGATGTGGCGCACGACGACTTCGACGCCGTGCATGTCGCGCAGATGTTTGGCCAACTGCTCAGCGAGGTAGACGGAGCGGTGCTGGCCGCCGGTGCAGCCGAACGAGACCATGAGGCTCGAAAAGCCGCGGCTCTGATAGCTGCTCACGCTTCGATCGACGAGCGCGAAGACATTAGCTAGAAACTGGTGCACGGTTTCTTCATGATGCAGGTAATCGATCACCGGCGCGTCTCTGCCGGTGAGGGCGCGGAAGCGTTCTTCGCGTCCGGGATTGGGAAGGCTACGCGCATCGAAGACGAATCCGCCGCCATGCCCTGACGCGTCGGCAGGCATCTGGCGATGAAAGGAGAAGCTGAAGATCCGCACCGTGAGAGTGGCGGCTGAAGAGGCGAGGTTCTGCAACTTCTCTGACTGGGCGATGCCTGTCAGCGCATCGAGCAAGGCGGGCAGTACGATGGGCAGCTTGACGCTGGCGGCCAGCCAGCGGAGATTCTTGAGCGCATAGGGCACGCTTTGCAGAAAGTGAGTTTTGCGCTCGTAGAAACCGCGGAAGCCGTACGCGCCGAGGGCTTGCAGGATGCGAACGTAGACGTAGGCGTAGTAGTGCTCCAGGAAGGCGGCGCGATCGATCTTGATGAAGCCGGCGAGACAGTCGAGATAATGATCGAGCAATTCCTGGCGCAACTCTGTCGGCAGATCGGCCTTGCCGTCGTAGAGCAGAGACGCAATGTCATATTGCAGCGCGCCTTTGCGGCCGCCCTGGTAATCGAGAAAATACGGCTGTTCCTCGCGCAGCATGATGTTGCGGGACTGGAAGTCGCGATAGAGAAAATAATCGTGAGGGGCGGCGAGCAGGAACTTGGTCAAGCGGCCGAAATCGTCTTCGAGCGCCTGCTCGTTGAAGGGGATGCCGGCCAGCCGGAGAAAATAGTATTTGAAGTAATTCAGATCCCACGAGATCGATTGACGATCGAAGCTGGAACGCGGATAGCAGACCTTGTAGTTGAGGTCGCGGGCGGCCTCGATCTGGAAACGCGGAAGTGTGGCGACGACCTTGCGATAGGCCTCTATCGCCTGCGGAGCGATCGTATCGCCGCTGCGATGGGCGCCAAGAAAATCAAAGAGAGTGGTATCGCCGAGATCCTCTTCGAGGTAAGCGCCGTGGCTCAGATCTTCCGCGTAGATCGCCGGCACGGGCAGCCCGTGGCGCAGGAAGTGACGGGAGAACTCAAGAAACGCGACATTCTCTTCCCGTACCGAATGGGCGATGCCGATGGCGCGCAGCGGGCCGGCGGCCAAGCGAACGATCACGCGCCCGGAGCCCCCAAGCTGGCCCTGGAGCGGCCTCACGTGTTCGGCGGGCACCCGGAAATGCTGCTCGAAAAGCCGTTCCAAAACGTCCATTTACACTCTCGGCGAAATAGGGCCCCGTAAAATTGGCCGCCTCCACCAAGATAATCAGCCGGGGAAGCGCGTGCAAGGCGGTTCCGGTGGAGGCGCCGTAGAATACAGAGGCGATTCACGTAGCGCACGATACCGCTTCCTCACCGAACCGTTCAGGGAGAGGAGAAAAAGACAATGAGAACCATGGTTTTGCCGGCAATGGCGCTCGCGTGCGCATCTGGCGTTTCGAGCGCGCGAACCGGCCCTCCAAACCCGTTGGCTGCTTCGCAGGTATTTTCTTATGACGCGATGCCCGCCAAAACCGCACCCAACGGAGCGGTAGGGCGTAGCGTCTTCAGCGGGACGCTGGCCACCGGCGAAGCGGTGGGCGTGCATGAGACGATGCAACCGGCCGGGACGAAGCCCAGTCCTCTGCATCGAATCCGGCACTCGGAGGTGATCGTCGTCGAGCAGGGGACGCTCGAGTTCGATCATGACGGCAAAGCGGAACGCGCCGGCGCGGGCAGTATCATTTATGTGGTCTTCGGTACGCTGCACGCCGTGAGGAATGTCGGCGACGGGCCGGCAAAATATGTTGTTGTCCAAATAGGCGGCGTTACGAAAAAATGACTCCATATAGAGGCCGCCTGCACAAGTGGCCCACACCATCCGACTCGCTGCGTTCAGGCGGCCCGCCAAATCATCCATTGCCTCGGTTCGTAGAGCGCCATTCAGTAGAAATTTTATCGAGGAGTCGGATCTGTGTCTTTCCATCGCAACGCGGCGGCTCTTGCCGCGGCCGGATTGTTGTTGACGCTATCCCTTGCGGGATGTAAATCCAGCACCCAACAGGCGAATCAACCATCGAGTGGCCAGGGTACGCAACCCACAGCCACGCAACCACAGACCGCCGGCACGCCAACGTCGAGCACTCCGGGGACCACGGGTGCACCAGCCGGCGCCCCCGCGACCGCCGCCGCCCCTCAGGGGCCGCCACCGCCGCAGGTCGTCGAACTGCCGGTGGGCACTCAGCTGCGCGTCCGGCTCGATGAGGATCTAGGGTCGAAGATCAGCCAGCCGGGCGACTCTTTTAATGCGACCGTCGCCGACGATGTCATGGTCGACGGCCAGACCGTGATTGCAAGGGGCGCGCGCGCCGACGGCACCGTGGTCGACGCCAAGCCACTGGGCCGCTTCAAAGGCGGCGCGCTGCTCGAGCTGCGGCTCGAGCGCGTGCACAGCAAATGGGGCAGTTATCCGGTGGCCACCAGCTCGATTTCACGCGCGGAGAAAGGCAAGGGCAAGCGCTCAGCCGGATTCATCGGCGGCGCCGCGGGATTCGGAGCTCTCATCGGCGGTCTGGCAGGCGGCGGAAAGGGTGCTGCGATCGGCGCGCTCGCCGGCGGTGGCGCGGGTACGGCCGGTGGCGCATTTACCGGCAACAAGCAGATCGTCCTGCCTGCCGAAACGCTGCTGACCTTCCGGCTCGAGCATCCGGTGCATATCACCGAACAACAGCAATAGACCGCGCCGCAGGCTCAGGCGCTTTTTACCTGCCCGCGGCCATTGCTCTTCACTGCGTACATCCGTGCGTCGGCCGCGCCGATGATGGCGTGCAGGGTTGACCCGTCATGCGGCGTGCTGGCCACTCCGATGCTGGCGCTTACGTTGAGCTTGAGACCGTTCTTCATCTCGAAGCGCTTCTCCATCAATGCACTAAGCAGCATGCTCGCCTGTACCAGCGCAGCCTCTGCGTCCGTGTCGGGCATCAGCAGGACAAATTCGTCACCGCCATAGCGGAAACACAGATCCCGCTCGCGGCTCAGCTCCTGGAGGAGTTGCCCGACCCGCGCCAGCAGCTCACTGCCGACAAGGTGCCCGTGTCGGTCGTTCACTTGTTTGAATCGATCGAGATCAAGAAACGCAAGGCTCACCGGCAGTTTGTCGCGGTGAGAGCGCTCCAGTTCGCGGCCCAGCACGTCATAAAGATGGCGCACATTGAAGAGCCCAGTGGCGTCGTCTGTGATGGTCAACTGCTGAATGCGCGCCACATCCCGGGCGTTTTCGATCGCGATAGCGGCGTGGTCGGCCAGGATGTGCAGGAACGCGATCGTGTAATCGGTCATCTGGTCGGCGCGCGGATTGAATATCTCAATCGCGCCGTGCGTGCCTTTGCGCCCCCGCAGAGGCAGCGCGATCACGGAGTGGACCTTGCGCGACTTGTTCAGCCGCGGATCGTCTTCGGCTTCGGGAACGATCAGCGTCTGACCCTGCTGGACGACCCAGCCGGCGACGCCTTCGCCGACCTTCACCCGCAAATCGCGAAGCGCATCCTGCTCACCGCCCGCGGCAATGGCGTAGTAGAGCTCCTGCGTCGCATCATCGAGCATCAGCAGCGTCCACAGCTCCGCCTCGATGGTCCGCTCCATGTGTTCGAGAATGGTGCGCAGGATCGTATCCAGATCGAAGCTGGAGGTGAGCGAACGCGCCAACTGGTGAAACACGAGCAGGTCTGCGAGCGGGATGCGTCCTTCTGTTTCGGTCGTCATCTTCGCGTCTTCTGGGGAAAGCCTTTGGATCATTCTGGCATAAGCGCCGGTTGCCGAGCCTTCGATGGGGCGATTGGCGGTGGGAAAGCTTGACCGCTACCGGCCGATCCGACGGCCGGCCAGTACTCAAGAAGAAGCGCGTCTTCTATCAGCCGCCGATGTGCACCATGGAGCGCGACGGCTTGAGGAACCCCGGCTCTCCAATATGGTGCCGCGCCTCCTTCTGCTGAACGGTACGAAAGATATAGGCGCGCAGTTCATCGTCGCCCGCTCCCGAGCGCAGACGGCCATAGAGATCGTGCTCCACCTGCGAAAAGAGGCAGGTGCGAATCTTTCCGTCCGAGGTGAGCCGGACCCGGCTGCACGCTCCACAAAAAGCCTGGCTGACCGGTGCGATGACGCCCATCTCACCGCGGCCATCGGTAAAGGTATAGCGGCGCGCGGTCTCGCCGGCCTCGCGCGCGGGCAGCTCGACAAGCGGCAGCACGTGCCCAAGAGGCTGAAAGTTGTTAATCCGCTCGACGATCTCCTTGAGGGGGACCACGATCTGCGGCGACCACAGGCGGCCCTCTTCAAGCGGCATGAACTCGATGAACCGGACAATGACATCTTCTTCCCGCGCAAAGCGGGCGAAAGCTTCAATCTGGTCGTCGTTGAATCCTCGCAGCAGCACGCAATTGATTTTGAGCGGCGCGAGCCCGGCGGCGCGAGCGGCGCGAATGCCTCCTAGAACAGCGTCAAAGCTGCCTTCGATCCGGGTGATGCGCTCGAAGGCCGGCGCGTCCACGGCATCCATGCTCACCGTGACCCGATTCAACCCCGCGGCTTTGAGGGGGCCGGCGAGCGAGTCCAGCAGATGACCGTTGGTGGTGAGCGCAAGATCGAGCGGCTGGCCCCAGAGGGTCCGCAGGCCGGCGAGCTTTCCCACCAGGTCCACTACGCCATGGCGCAAAAGAGGCTCGCCGCCGGTGATGCGTACTTTCGTGATGCCGAGGCCGACAAAGAGACCGATCAGCCGGAAATATTCATCGATGCCGAGCTCTGGATATTGCGCGCCCAGCTCACCGGTGCGGCAGTAGACGCACTTGTAGTTGCAGCGGTCGGTGATGGAGACCCGCAAATCGTGAATCACACGCCCGAAGCTATCGGTGAGCCGTGACCCGGGAGTCATGGTTGGAAGAGCGGAAAGGGAAGCAGCAGCCATCGGCAACTCTCTTCGATTGGATGGCCCGGCTGGAGCGGGCGACGCTTTGCGCCGTGCCGATAGTGCTGGTGCTCAGTCGATGCGCGGAACACCTCTGCGCAGGACGAACCCGGTGCCGCCGAAGCCGGCTATCAGCAGCAGAGCGAGGAAAAAGTAATAGGCCATGGGGTGGGCCCAACCCGGGGAGTACTTCAGGTCCTGGCCTACCCACAGCAGCAGCACGGTCGCAACGACGGCAAACTGTCCGGCAATAACCATGAAGGTGTGGCCGAGTTCGCGGCGCTTGTCGAGAGCCTCCACCTGGTCCGGTGTCAGGTTGCGTTCTTCAGGGGGAAGCAGAGAGTTTGCCATCCGTATCTCCTGGCCGGCCTGCCTGTTTCGCCTCGGGGCCTGACCGTTCACATCTTCGATTCAATCACATCCCCGCCTGCCTGCGCCACTCCCACGGGTAGCGGGTTCCCCGAGCATGAGACGGCGGCGCGGCTGGGCGCAATCTGCCGGTAATCACTCCGCCAGAAACGCGAGCGACTGCAGCGAGCTGATCTCGAACGGCTTGCGGCAGCGAACATTCGCGCAGGAGAGCTTGTCGTCGCGGCGAACCATATACGACTGCGCCTTGGCGAAGCGGGCACGGTCGCGTTCATCGGCGCCGCGCGGCAGTTGCGGCCGCTTGCGCCGGACTACCCAGGTGACTTTGTACTCGGCCGCCTGCCCGCACTTAGGACAGGTCAGCGTATGCGTCCGCTGTTCCGTCGTCTCGTTGAAGAAATCCCGTTCTTCCATTCTCGATCGGCCCTCCGGCTGCACCACCGGCGACAAACTGCAATCGTCAGGCATCCGGTGCTTCTTTTCTTCTCTTAAAGGGGCCGGCGCTCTTTCCCTCCGGCCTATTCTCTTTCATACTAATCCTCTGGTACCGTTCATGCCGAAGCGCAAGCCAGTCCGGTTTTCCGCTGCGAAAGCGGTCAAGGCCAACGCCCGCGAGCAGGTAGGCCAGCCCAAGCCCGCGCGCGTGATCGACACGCCGCCGCGGACCGGACGCGCGGCCAAGCATAAGCTAAGGCTTGAAGAAATTCTCCGGCAAGAGGACTAGCGGCACGAGGAGTGACGCGGCAAAAGCCGCAGGGGCATGCGGCCGTAAACCAATCTCACGGCTGCGATGGCTGCGCTTGCTGGACGCTGTAGGGGCCGGGCAAGGAAGGCTCGGCCGGCTTGGCGGCCTCCTCGGTCTTGCCGGTCTCGGCGGTGCGCTTCGAGTAGATCCGGAACTGGACGACGAGATCGAGCAGCACCGGGACGGGCTGGCCGCCCTTCATGGCGGGCTCGAACTTGGCGTTGCGGATGGCGGCGACGGCGTTCTCATCGAGTCCAAAGCCGATGGGCCGGGCAACGGCGATCTCACCCGGTTTGCCGTCCGGTTCGATGACCGCGTGGTAGAGCGCCATGCCGGCCACGCCATTGGCCTGGGCAAACTCATTGGACGCGGGCTCGAATGTGGTGAGCAATTTGGCTTTGCTATCGACCGCGCTTTGACGCAGCACGGCTGGGTCTTTGGGCCGGTAATCGGTCTTCGCCGCGACGGCCTCGTAATAGAGCCTCCAGAAATCGGGCATGGTGGCCAGCATGCGGTCGTCGAGTCCCTGGGAAAAGATGGCGTCGAGCGCCTGCTTGAGAACTTTGGCCGCGTGAGTGGGCGAGGTGGTGGTGGTTACGCTTGCCGGGTCGGCGGGCCGCTCTTCGGACGGCGCGGCGGCGATCTCGGCCTCAATCTCCGGCTTCGCTGAAGCGGCATCCGGCGCGGCCCCTGCTGGGGATGCCGCGCTGGAAGCCGGCGCGGAGGGGCCCGGCCTGGACGTTGCCGCAGCTGCCGCCCCGGGTTTAGCGGCCTTTGCTTTTGGCTTTTCCTTCTTCGGCTTCACCACGATCTCACGGTCGATGGTGATCTTCAGCACCTTCTTTTTGGGCGTGATGCGGACCCGGTCCAAGGCTGTGCTAGGGTCTTCGTAGGGCAGCGCGCCGAGAAAGTGCAGGCCGTATCGCGCTCCCTCGAGCTCCACCTTGTGCCGGGTCAGCCGCACTTTATCGATCTGGACCGCGCACAGGGCATAAGACCCGAGCGGCGAGCGCCCCATCAGTACGCCATGCTCATTGAAGGTGAGCGAATCGTCCAGGTAGCCCCCGCGCAGGTAGAGCGGTCTGCCGACCAGTAGTTGCTTCATCTCTTCTTCGGTAATGCCGCCGGCCTCGCGAGTGGCTGAAGGTGTGGGCTGCGCTGGAGCCGGCGTGGTCTCTGCCGGCGCGGGGACCTCTGCTGGAGGTTGTTCCACGAGCTGAGCTTGGGGCGCGGCTGTATCTTGGGGCGCAGGCTGCGGAGCTGGGTTCTGCTGCGCCGGTTCCGGCGGAGGCGAAGCTGGATTTTGCTTGACTGGCTGCGCCCACGCCGTCACGCCGAGCGCGAGAGCCAGCGCGGCCCATTGAACCCGCAGCGCAGCCGTATAGAGACGGGCGGGCGAGGCGGCACGAAATCTTCCACAATCATGGTTCGTTGCCGGAAGCATGGGAGCCTATGAGCGCCACTCTATCAGCATTCCGCTCGAACGCCCAAAAGGAATCAGCGGTTTCCCTAACACTTTCGGGTCCGTGCGCCCTTGGGCCGCAGGCTTCACCGTTCCAGGCGCCGGAGAACCCGACGAAAAAATCGCAGGACCCGGCGGGTATCGGGCTCGGTAAATGTCAACCGCCGGAGCAGAAGGCGCAGATCATGCTGGTTGGCCGCTTGCATGTTGGCGGGGGAATAATCGACCGCCCGCATCACCTGGTCGATGACTCCGGCGAGCCGGTCGAGATCGCCAGAAAGCGCATGCGCGCCGTCGTCATCCGGAGCCCCCGGAAGTTGTCGAGCTATGCCCTGGGCGGCCTCTATGGTTGCCGCGGATGGCCGGACCGCGAGCTCGTAAAGACACACCGCCACACACTGGCCGAGGTTCATGGAGGGCTGACGCGGATCGGTGGGAATCGCAACGAGCAGATGGCAAAGCGAGAGGTCTTCGCGCGTGAGGCCGCGCTTCTCCGGGCCAAAGACCAAGGCGACGCGGCCTCCGGAGCCGAGCGCGTGCTGAAGATGTGAAACGAGATCCGGCAACGCGGCGGCCGGTTGCTCAGGTTTGCGGCGATCGAGCGTTCCGGTGCCGACTACCAGTGTGCAATCGGCCACAGCCTCGGCCAGGGACTCCGTCCTGCGCGCGTTTTGGAGGAGATCCTCGGCCCCCACAGCGGACCGCGCCTCGCGCCAATGCTGCTCGTAAGGTGCGACGACAGCGAGCCGCGAAAACCCGAAGTTGGCCATGGCCCGCGCCGCCGCGCCGATGTTGAGCGGGTTGCGCGGCGAGACGAGGACCACGTCGATGCGGTCGCGTTGGGGCTCGGTGAGCAAGAATCGATTGTAGAACTCACCTTCGTGCGCAACCGAGAACATGGCCAGAACACGGGTTGGTGCACTCGAAACATTCAGGACAGGTGAATGGGGCTTTTCCATGCGTGATGCGGAGTTTGCTACGCGGTTAGTCATACACGAAGGGAACGCGCCGATGGAAGGCAGACGCGGCCATCCTATCCTTGCATCATCCGCAGCCATTTAAGCTCTAATAGTCACTGTGCTCTGGATCAATCCAGCCGCGGCTGCGTTGAACGAAATTCGCGAAGCGCCGATCGTGCGCTTCAGCGTGCTGGCGCTGAGCTCGATCTTTTTTCTGGTCGACCCCTTCGCGGCCATCGGGTCTTTTCTGGCCATCACTGCCGGCGCCGATGCGGCGCGGCGCAGACGCATGGCGCGCAAAGGCGCCCTGACCTGTTTTATCGTGCTCACCAGCTTTGCCCTCGCCGGGCAGCTCATCTTCCGCATGTTCGGCATTACGCTGCCGGCCTTTGAAGTGGCCGGAGGGCTGATCCTGCTGCTCATCGGGCTGGACATGCTCGAGGCCCGGCGCTCGCCCACCCAGGAGACGACGGGCGATACCGAAGAGGCCGCAGCCAAGGAGGACGCCGGCATCGTGCCCCTGGGCATCCCCATGCTGGCCGGGCCGGGAGCTATCTCCTCGGTGATGGTGCTGGTGGGCCAGGTGCCGGCGCTCTGGGGCTGGGAGATGGGAGCGATTCTGGGTTCGATCGCGATCACCGCGTTCGTTAGCTACTGGGTCCTGGCGGGAGCCGATCGCGTGCGCGGCGTGATGGGCGAGACGGGCATCCGCATTTTGGTGCGCATCATGGGTTTGCTGCTGGTCGCGCTGGCCATGCAGTTCTTCGTGAACGGCCTCACAGACCTGGGGCTGCTCCCGCGCCGGTGAAGCGGCGGCGGTGGCTGACGGAGCCGTTTTCCCACAGATATGGGCGCTTTCCACAGGGCTCATGCGCTTGTGTTCCCGCAGTCTGCCTGCTATTCTCAACGAGTCGCAACCGGCCGGAGAGGTTGAGCCGGAGACAGGTTGCAATCGAGAGCGGTTCGTGGTACTCTCGGAAAGTTGGAAATGAGCAGTCGAGCCTCCCGGTGGCCCTTGGCGCGAAAGCGCATAGCATAAGGGGTCTGCCCGTTAAGGGAATTGGGAAGCTAAGTAATGTCTGGTTCGTTGGATCAGGTGAGGCAAGAGCCCCTGAGCCGCTGTAGGGAATCCCTAGAGAGAACAAGCCATTGCAAGACCCGGGAGTTGATCTCCCGTGAGCCTTATCGGCTCGGGCGTAGTACGCCGGTCGCTCTTTGATATTTTGCGCTGCGCGAACCGCCGTCCGGGGTTTCACTTCTCGGGTAGCCTTTCGGGACTGACGAGGGCCGGAGATGCTCGTCAATGCTCAGTTGAGAAACAGTTGAAAGAAAATCAATTTTCATCTTGACATACACTGGCAAGTCCGATAGTTTTAAAAAGTTCGCGCAAAAACGCTGGTAAGTGCAGTTGAGACTGCAAAGCCGGCAGCGCATCAAGTTCGAGGACACTCTGATGTAACAATCAGGGCCTCGATCCAAAGGGACCCCGCTCAGGCGGTCAGTCTATAAGGATCTTTGACAAATTGGTTGAACGTGCCAGTCGTGAGATGTGATCAGGTTTGGCTTGATCATTCTCACAAGGTAAGGTGCCCTGCGTGATCTCTTATCTTCGGATAAGTCGCATGGGCACGGTCGAACTTATCCTGACCTCCGTCAGGTGAGTTTGACATCAGGTTTCAAACGAGAGTTTGATCCTGGCTCAGAATCAACGCTGGCGGCGTGCCTAACACATGCAAGTCGAACGAGAAAGTGGAGCAATCCATGAGTAAAGTGGCGCACGGGTGAGTAACACGTGACTAAC
>DASXFB010000095.1:0-28216 GCA_036489815.1 Occallatibacter sp.
AGGACGGAGCGCATCGGAGGCAGTTCCTTGCCCTCGATGAGCAACTTCACCTCTTCGGCGTCGATGGTCTCACGCTCCAGAAGCGCCGCGGCGATGCGGTGCATCGGGTCCTTGTTGGCCTCGATGATGTTGTGCGCGGATTGATACGCCTCGTCGATCAGGCGGCGCACTTCAAGGTCGATCTGCCGCGCCGTCTCTTCCGAGAAGTCGCGATGCTGCGCGATCTCGCGGCCCAGGAAGATCTGCTCTTCCTTCTTGCCGAAGGTCAGGGGACCGAGACGGCTCATGCCGTACTCGCAGACCATGCGCCGGGCAAGATCCGTAGCGGTTTCAATATCGCTGCCGGCGCCGGTGGACATCTGGCTCAGGAAGATCTCCTCGGCCACGCGTCCGCCGTAGGCCGTAGCCAGGCGGGTTTCGAGATATTCACGCGTATAGTTGTGGCGGTCGTCCGGCAGGTAGACCGTGACGCCCAAAGCCATGCCGCGCGGGATGATCGTCACCTTGTGGATGGGATCGGAGTGGTCGCGCATGATCGAGACCAGCGCGTGGCCGGCCTCGTGATATGCGGTCACCCGTTTCTCCTCGTCGGTGAGCAGCATCGACTTGCGCTCGGCGCCCATGAGGACCTTGTCTTTGGCCAGCTCAAAGTCGTACATGGTGACCTGCTTGCGGTTCATGCGCGCGGCGTTCAGCGCGGCCTCATTCACCATGTTGGCCAGGTCGGCTCCGCTGAAGCCCGGTGTGCCGCGAGCCAGCACGTTAAGGTTGGTATCTTCGGAGACGGGAACCTTCTTGACGTGGACGCGGAGCACTTCCTCGCGGCCGCGCACATCGGGCAGGCCCACCACAACGCGGCGATCGAAACGGCCGGGGCGCAGCAGCGCAGGATCGAGCACGTCCGGCCGGTTGGTGGCCGCGACCAGGATCACACCGTCGTTCGATTCGAAGCCGTCCATCTCGACGAGCAGTTGATTGAGTGTCTGCTCGCGCTCATCGTGTCCGCCGCCGAGGCCTGCGCCGCGATGGCGGCCGACCGCGTCGATTTCATCGATGAAGATGATGCACGGAGCATTCTTCTTGCCCTGCTCGAAGAGGTCGCGCACGCGGCTTGCGCCGACGCCGACGAACATCTCCACGAAGTCAGAGCCGGAGATCGAGAAGAACGGCACGTTTGCCTCGCCGGCCACCGCACGGGCCAGCAGGGTTTTGCCGGTTCCCGGGGGGCCGACGAGCAGCACGCCCTTGGGAATACGGCCGCCGAGCTTCTGGAACTTCTGCGGCTCGCGCAGGTACTCGATAATCTCTTTCAGCTCTTCCTTGGCCTCATCCACGCCGGCCACATCTTTAAACGTGACCTTCTTCTGCTGCATTGAGAGCAGCCGCGCTCGGCTCTTGCCGAAGGAAAGCGCCTTGTTGCCGCCCGACTGCATCTGGCGCAACATGAAGAACCAGATAGCGCCCAGCAGCACAAAGGGCCCCACGTTGAGCAGCAAGGGAATCAACAGATTGCTCTGCGGCTCCTTAATGGAGAAGTTGACCTTGGCGGCCAGCAACGCCTTTTCGAGGTCCTCGTAGTCGCCGGGAATCGTGGTATGAAACTGGTCTTTGGGCGAAATCTTCAAGTGCCCGCGCAGCTCGTTGCCCTGGATGGTCGCATCCAGCACCTGCGTGTTCTGCACCTTATCGAAGAGCTCGGAATAGGGGATCTCCGTATCCTTGCCCATGTTTGCGCTTCTCGACACCACGCCCCAGAGCAGCACGAGGCAGATGAGGATAAAGACCCAGAACATGATGGTTTTAACGCTAGAATTCACCAGGGCTCCTCTTTTCGGGCGAAGGCGAAACCCGCAGTCGCGATCATTTCGCCGACCACCCATCCGTTAGACGCTTGCGCCTTCCGCAAAGCGTCAGGAAGTGCATAATTTCCCGCGGCAGACACTTCTCTTTCCTGCCTGGATGAGCAGTAACAAGATTGTACTCCCAAGGCAGCGGAGTTGCAGCTATGCGCCGTCCGGACGGAATGATTCCTTCGGGTCATGGGAGTTACCCGTTGGTTCGTCTTTGGGACCCGCCCGGACCCACTAGAGCAGTGCCCCGGCAGTGATCGTCAATCCCGGCTCCGGCTCGAGTTCCACTCCCTGCATCCAGAGGATGCGGCCGTCGCTCTCGAGGACCGGCCAGAGCCGGCGGGCGGATCCCGTAATGCGCAGACGCTCCAGCACTTCTTTCACCTTGCGCGGGGAGCTCGCGTGTCGGAGCCGCACGCGGTCGCCGGGCTTCCAGTTGCGCAAGGTGACGACGGGATCAGCCCGGTCTGGAACCGGCGGCTGTCGATTCGCTCTGTCCGGACTCGCCGGGCCGCGATCCGCTGGTTCTAGGCCGGTGCGCTCAATGCGCACACGAACCCCAAAGGCGGGAGCCAGGATCTCGCCGGGAATGACGCCGGTGTACATGGGAGGGGTGTCGCCCGCTCCACGGCCCGGGGCAGCCACCGGCTCCAGGCTGAAACGCAGCTCGCGCGGGGTGCGTTCCGCGCGCACGCCGGCCGGGAGCTCAAGTTTCTGGCCGCCGCGGCCGCTCAGAGCGAGTGTGCGCAGCGCCTCGGTGGCGGCGAAGTCAGGTGCCGCTCCGCCGAGTTGCCGGACGGCGTGGCGCAAAAGCCGCCGTTGCAGGGCAGGCGCTAGGGAGGCCAGCCGGGGGCAATCGAGCGCGAGGCCCTCGCCGCCGGCGCGCCCGCCACCGCGCACGGGCTTTCCGGACAGCAGAAACTGCGGCGCCAGGCGGGCGACCTCAGCCTCCCACCAGGCCTCTTCATCCCGCGCCAGTTCGGCCATCTGAACGAGGTGGGCGCGCATCTGCGGGTTCCAGCTTTCGAGCAGAGGCAGGAGCTCATGGCGGATTCGGTTGCGCGTAAAGGTGAGCTGGCGATTTGATGAGTCCTCACGCCACTCTTGGCCGAGAGCGATGAGACTGGCCTCGATTTCGGCGCGCGTGGCAGCGAGTAGCGGCCTAAGGATTGCCCCTTCCGGGGTTTCGAGTTTTGGAGCGATGCCTGCGAGGCCTTCGGTCCATGCGCCGCGTAAAAACTTGGCCAGGACCGTTTCGGCCTGGTCGTCCAAGGTGTGCGCAGTAGCGACTGCGTCGACTTCGCCGGAAGAGATGAGTTGCCGAAACCAGCCATAGCGAAGACGCCGGGCCGCTTCTTCAATGGATTCGGCGGGCTTGCCGGTCTGAGGGTTGGCCCGGGCTTCAGCGGCGGTATCGACGTGCGCCTCATGAAACAGGAGGGCGAGGCTGGATGCGAGCTCGCGGCAGAATGCGAGATCGGCGTCGGCCTCGGCGCCGCGCAGGCCGTGGTGCAGATGGGCGACATGGAGCACCAGCCCGAGTTCCCTGCCCTTGTGACGATTTCGTTCAACGAGCGTGCGCAGCAAGGCGACGGAATCGGCGCCGCCGGAGACAGCCACGGCGAGGCGCAGGCCGGGCTTGAGCAGCGCGAGATCGAGAGGCAGCGCGGGAGCCGACTTTCCAGCGGATCGATTTTCGGGTGATCGGGCAGGCACGAGAGGATCATAGCGCGGGCGGGGCTGCGTATCGATTGAGCTTTTAACGGGTAGCCTCTGCAAGCGCTCGCTCCGACCTTATGGGGCCGAAAAACAGCCGCAGATCTTTCCGCTCCGCTCCAGATGACAGCGGCTTTTGTGGGTCGGCGGTTTCGGGGCTTTGTGATTCGAAGGTGATTGCATATTCGCCAGTTCCCTTTTGACGCCACGACTCTGGCCAGTGGCCGCGGCGATTGCGATCGGGCGCACTTTGATCGATACGGCGCGGTGCTATACTCGCCGAGTTATGCAGGTATTTGCTATATTGCCCGCCGCGGGGCTGGGCACGCGGATGGCCGGAGCGCAGCCCAGGAACTTCGGTGACCCGAACCCCTCGTCGGTGATCCCTCCCAAGCAGTTCCTGGCGCTGGACGGCATCCCGATTCTGATTCATTCCTTGCGGGCCTTTGCCTCTGTTGGCCGCGTCACCGCGATCTATGTGGCCGTACGCAAGCCGGAGATGGAGCGGGTGCAGGCGCAAATCGCCGAGTATGGCTTTGCGGCGCGGGTGCAGGTGGTAGAGGGCGGCGACAACCGGCAGGAATCAGTGGCGCATGCGCTGGGCGCGCTGCCGGCGGAAGCCGATGATATCGTGCTGGTGCACGATGCCGTGCGGCCGCTGATTGATGCGGCCACGATCGAACGGACCATCGATGCCGTTGCCGAAAACGGGGCGGCCATTGTGGGATTGCCCGCTGTGGACACGATCAAGCAGGTGGAGCGGACGGCGCACGGCGCCCTGATTACCGCAACCATTCCGCGTGAGTTTGTGGTGCTGGCGCAAACGCCGCAGGGCTTCCGGTACGGGCTGCTGCAGCGGGCGTTTGCCGAGGCCACGGCGGACGGCTTTGTGGGGACCGATGAGGCCTCCGTGGTGGAGCGCGCCGGACTACCGGTCGCCGTAGTCCCCGGTTCTCAGGTTAATCTGAAGATAACCCAGCCGGGCGATCTGGAACTGGCCGAGTTCTACTTGCGCCAGCGGGTCCGGCGGGACTGAATGATCTCCCGCCCTTGGCGCAGAGGAGTGCGCGCCGAGGATGGGTACCCAGGAAGAACGGGCACTGGAGCCATGGACACAAGGATTGGATTTGGCTGGGATTCACATGCATTCAAGCCGGGCGTGCCGCTGCGCATCGGCGGCATGACGCTGGAACACCCCGAAGGCCTGGCGGGCCACTCGGATGGCGACGTGCTGCTGCACGCCATTACCGATGCCCTGCTCGGTTCGGTAGCCGCCGGCGATATCGGCAGTTTTTTTCCGCCGGGCGATCCGCGCTGGAAGAATGCCGACTCGGCCATCTTCCTGAACCTGGCGCTTGAAGAGCTACAGCACGCCGGCTACCGGATCTGCAATGTGGATACGACGCTGGTGCTGGCCGCGCCGAAGATCGGGCCCGTTGCCGGCGAGATGCGCTCCCGCGTGGCAGACCTGCTGTGCATCGACATTGACCAGATCAGCATCAAGGCCAAGACGCCGGAGGGTCTGGGACTGGATCACGTGGCGCAGTGTCACGCCATCGCCCTGGTGGAACGCGTGCAGGAGCCGGACAGCCTGAAAAGCATGAGCGACGTGATCGAAAGCCAAAGGCAGCTTGAGGATGTGGTCGATAACCTGCTCGTCTCCGTGCACGGCGTGCAGAAAAAGCGCACGGTGACGCCGGTGTACGACACGGAAGATATCACGTAAGTTTTCGATTGCAGACTGGCCGTGTTGGCGGTAACGTGGCTCCGAGAATCGTTCCACATGAGGAGCATGCTCTATGCATTTTCTCGCCGTGTTCGTGCAAACTTCGCCTGACCCGGCCGCGATCCGGCATCTGGCGATGGTGATGATGGCCATTCTTCCCATCATCATTGTGGTGAGCCTTGCCGTCGTCATCGTGCCCTTCTGGTTCATCTGCAAGAAGGCCGGCTTCTCGCCATGGCTCTCCTTGTTGAACGTGATCCCGCTAGGCGGCCTGATCCTCATGTACGTGCTCGCCTTCGCGGAGTGGAAGGTTGTGCCCGCGCCGCAGGCATCTTATCCGCCGGTTTCACCCATCGTCTAAGCGCGAAGCGGCGGTGCGGGCGCAGAATGCTAGCATCGAAGGTGGAAAGTACTCTACACGATGCCTGATTCAAGCCCCTCTGACGTCCAAAATCCTCGCGTTCGTTTTGCTCCTTCACCCACCGGATTTCTTCACGTGGGCAGCGCCCGCACGTTCATCTTCAACTGGCTCTATGCGCGCCATAACAACGGAACCTTGGTGCTGCGCCTGGATGATACCGATGTCGAGCGCAACAGCGAAGCCAGCGTGCAATCCATCTTCGAGGGGCTGCGCTGGCTGGGTCTGAACTGGGACGAAGAATACAAGCAGTCCGAACGTCTTGCCCTGCACCGCCGGCAGGCCGAGGCCATCTTTGCCAAGGGCCTTGCCTATCGCGACTTTACCCCTGCGCACTCCGGCGAGGACGTGCAGACTTCCGCGCAGGGAGCGTGGCTCTCGAACCCCGGTATGCGCGATCTATCGAAAGAGGAGAGCGATCGTCGCGCCGCCAGTGGCGAGCCGTTTGCACTGCGCTATCGCGTGCCGCGCGGCGAGCACTTCGTGCTGTCTTTCACGGACGCAGTTTACGGTCTGCAAACAAAGCTGGCCGATGAGGTGGAAGACTTCGCGCTCTTACGATCAGATGGAATGCCGACCTATCATCTCGCCTCCTGCGTGGACGACGCCGACTTGGCGATAAGCCACATCATCCGCGGCCAGGATCACCTCACCAACACCTTCAAGCATCTGCTGATCTTTGAGGCATTAGGCGCAGCGCCTCCGCGGTTCGCGCATTTGCCGCTGCTGGTGGCCCCGGACGGCACCAAGCTCTCCAAGCGCAAGCACGGCCCGGTGGTGAGCGTCACCACGTATCGCGATGCCGGCTTTCTGCCGCTGGCGTTTGTGAACTTCCTGTGCCTGCTGGGCTGGTCGCCCAAGAACGACCGCGAATTGATGACGTTGGATGAGATTCGCGGCCTATTCACCCTCGATGGGGTCAACCGATCGAATGCGGTGGTCAACTTCACAGAGGAAGATCCCTTCGATCCCAAAGCGGTGTGGCTGAATGCAGAGCATATTCGCGCGCTGCCGGTCGAAGAACTCAGTGCTTTGCTTGGCCCCTTCTTCGAGCAAGCCGGCTTCGATGCTGCGCCGGAAAAGATCTCAGCCGTCACGCCGCTCATTCGCGAGCGGATCAAGCTGCTGCGCGAGGCCGCGCCGGCCGCCGACTTCTTCTTCCTCGATCAGCTCGCGCCGTACGATCCGGCCGAGCTGATTCCGCAGAAGGCCGATGCGGCGCTGGCCCTCCGCGTGCTTCAAGCAGCCGGAGAGGTCCTGGCGACTACCTCTTTCGATCACGATTCGCTCGATCAGGCATTGCGCGGGACCGCTGCTTCGCTCGGCCTCAAGGCGGGGCTGATGTTCCAGCCGATTCGGGTGGCCGTGTGCGGGCGCAAGAACGCGCCGCCGCTGTTTGAAACCTTGGTTGTTCTGGGCCGCGATCTTTGCCTCGAGCGTATCCGCCAGGCCCGGGTTCAGCTTCAATCGCTCCTTGCACGACCGTGAGTTCTGTGGTTCCCAGGTCTCAACATCAAGACCCGGGGCACACCCAACTTCGCGGGCAGGAATCGAAAGTCATAAGGAATTGCCATCATGACCAACGCAAATAGAGAAAGCCCGGACACTCACGGAACCGAAACCCGCACGACCTCCAACTTTCTTCACGACATCATCGAGGAGGACGTGCGCACCAAAAAATTCGGCGACGCGGTGATCCAGACCCGCTTTCCTCCCGAGCCCAACGGCTATCTTCACATCGGCCATGCCAAAGCAATTTCTCTTGATTTTGGACTGGCGGATGAGTTCGGCGGCAAGACCAACCTGCGCTTCGATGACACGAATCCCGAGAAGGAAGAGACGGAGTACGTCGACTCGATCCAGAAGGACGTCCGCTGGCTGGGCTTCGAGTGGGAACGCCTGCGCTACGCGTCAGACTACTTCGGCCAGCTCTACGAGTGGGCGCTACAGCTCATCAGGAATGGAAAGGCGTACGTGGATGACCTCACAGCCGATGAGATCCGGCAGCATCGTGGCACGCTGACCGAGCCTGGCAAGGACAGTCCCTATCGAGATCGATCTGTCGAGGAAAATCTCGATCTCTTCGCGCGCATGAAGGCCGGCGAGTTCCCTGACGGCAGCCGCGTGCTCCGTGCCAAGATCGACATGGCCTCGCCGAACCTGAACCTGCGCGACCCGGTGATGTACCGCATCCTCCACGCCACGCACCACCGCACCGGCGACACGTGGTGCATCTATCCGATGTACGATTTCGCGCACGGGCAATCGGATTCGATTGAGCGGGTAACGCACTCGATGTGCACGCTTGAGTTCGCCGACCACCAGCCTCTCTATCGCTGGTATATCGAGCAGTTAGGCATCTTTCCTTCGCAGCAGATTGAATTCGACCGCCTCAATCTCACCTACACCATGCTGAGCAAGCGCAAGCTGCTGCAACTGGTGCAGGAGAAGCGCGTGAGCGGCTGGGACGATCCGCGCATGCCCACGCTCTCCGGCCTGCGCCGCCGCGGCTTCACCCCGGAGGCGATCCGCGCCTTCTGCGCCTCGATTGGCGCCACACGCACGAACGGGACCACGGACATTGAGATGCTCGAGCACTTTCAGCGCGACGATCTGAACCGCCGCGCCGCGCGTGCCATGGCCGTGCTGCGACCGCTCAAGGTGGTCATCGACAACTATCCGGCTGGTCAGGAAGAATTCGTCGAAGTCGCGAATAATCCTGAAGACCCCGCGGCCGGCACGCGGCAGGTGCCGTTCTCGCGCGAGCTGTATATCGAGCAGGACGATTTTCGCGAGGTGCCGCCGCCGAAGTATTACCGGCTCTCTCCGGGCAAGGAGGTGAGGCTGCGCAATGCCTACTTCATCACCGCGCAGAGCATCACGAAAGACGACGCCGGCAACGTCATCGAAGTGCGCTGCACATACGATCCGGCCAGCCGCGGCGGCAACTCACCCGACGGCCGTAAGGTTAAGTCGACCATACACTGGGTCTCTGGGGGACACGCGATCTCGGCGGAAATCCGCCTCTACGACAAGCTTTTTAGTAAAGCCGATCCTTACGACTTCGCGGAGGGTGAGGACGTGCTCTCGAATCTCAATCCCAACTCGCTGGAAGTGGTCATGGACGCGAAGCTCGAACCGTCTCTTGCGAACGCCAAGGTTGAGGAGCACTTCCAATTCGAGCGCGTGGGCTATTTTTGCGTGGATCCGGACTCAAGGGCGGGCAAGCTGGTCTTCAATCGCACGCTGCCATTGAAAGATTCATGGGCGAAGATCGAGAAGAAGGCGGGGGCGTAGAGGCTCAGCTGGTTTCATCAGTGCTATCCCGGGTCTCAAAATCGAGACCTGGGGCACCGGCATTGCAGGCAGATTGTGCAAGCAGTAGCCGCCGCCTCGTCTTTTGCTATTTTCCGATCACATCGATGGGAACAGTGATCGTTTTGGGTGGCATGCACTTTTCCTGGTCGCAGGCCTGGTAGTGGAGCCGTCCTTGAACGAGGTGATTTCCGGGCGCAGCGACGATGCGCGCCTGAATGACGAAGTCACCCGTGTAGGCGCTGAGTTGGGTCTGGGGGTCGATGGGCAGTGTCATCACCGTGCCGGCGGGATAGTCGGCCGCATCGAGGCGCACTTGAGCGGTTGCGGGGATCGAGAAGGTGGTCGGGATCAGGTAATCCGCACTGGGCGTGTGGGAGTTGATGTGCAGACCCTCGGCAACGCGGAAGTGCATCGCGACGGAGCTGGGTTTGCCGGCGGGGACGGTTACCTGCTCAGGAAACAAGTACGCAACCGAATCGGGCTTGTTCTGGGAGCGGCTTTGCGCGTCGGGGGAAACAATCTGTGCGGGCGCGATAAAAGAGGCGAGCGCAAAAAGAGCAATCGGGACGAAGGCGATTTTGGATATGCGCGCCATGGCTTTGCAAGTTCCCCCAAGGGCTAAAGCCCCCCGTCGTGTCAAAACTCTTCGGCACGACTGAAGTCGTGCCCTGTTACAAAGCGGTGGCCGCTATAACAGTTTCCGTCCGCTGCACGCCTTCACTGCGTCAGCGCCTTCTTGATGTTGCCCTCGATGTCGCTCTCCGACGTTAGTCCCAACTGCGCCGCGACGACGGTTCCCTTGCGGTCAACGAAGAACGATGTAGGCAGCTCGTCCAGGCCGCCATAGGGAGTGCTGATGCTGTCGCCGTTGACGAGAATCGGATACGGCACCTTCTCCTGCTGCACGAACTGGGCGATTGCTGCCTTATCTTTTGCCAGACCCGTCTGGTCGCTGGGCTTCAGGTCGTCGCCTTCGGTGTCGATGCCCAGCACTTCAAATCCTTGCCCGGCGTACTTGTTGCGCAGCTCAATGATCCAGGGAGTCTCGATTTTGCAGGGAGCGCACCAGGTGGCCCAGAAGTTGATGAGCAACGCTTTACCGCGATAACTGGCAAGAGAAACTTCCTTGCCGTTCAGGTCTTGGAGAACAAACGCGGGCGCCATTTTGCCCTTGAGCGGAGACACATAAACAGCTGCGCCGCCCGCGGGGTCGGGCACCAGTTCGCCGCTGGCTTCCGACGCCAACACCTTCTCGGCAGCCTGCTGGCGATACTCCCAGTTGGCCCAGCCGGCCCAGGCAAAGCCGGCCAAGATGAAGAGCGTTGCGCAAAGAATGACCGTGTTGCGACGCATGGGAAAAGACCTCATCCATCCATTGTACGAAGATCGGGGGACTGGGGACCAGCCACCCCACCAAGCTGGGGTCGCTCGCCTGAAACTCCGGCAGGGGTGAGGACTGTTACCATCAAAAACCAATGAACCCTCCACGCGAAGACGATCCGTTTCAGCCGGCTTCTCCTGGTCCCGCGGATCTGGTGCGTACAGAGGCCGCGGCGCTTGAGGCTCTGGCCGCCCGCCTTGAAGGCGAGATGGCCGAGCCGTTCCACCGCGCGGTTGAGCTGATCCTGCGCTGCGGCGAGGCAAACGGGCGCGTCGTGCTCACGGGGATGGGCAAGAGCGGCATCATTGCGCAGAAGATTGCCGCAACGCTCAGCTCCACGGGTTCGCCGGCCTTGTTTCTGCATCCGGCGGAGGCCGTGCATGGCGACGTGGGCGTGGTGCTCAAGGGCGACGTGGTGATTGCGCTTTCGGCGAGCGGTGAGACCGAGGAGATTCTGCGGCTGCTGGCTACCGTCAAGCGCAAGGGCGATGCGCTGGTGAGCTTCTGCTGCAATCTGAACTCGACGCTGGCGCAGGCTAGCGACGTGGCGCTCGACTGCGGCGTGGAACGCGAGGCCTGCGGACTGAACCTTGCGCCGACTGCCTCGACGACGACGATGCTGGCGCTGGGTGATGCGTTGGCCATCGCGGTGAGTCTGCGCAAGGGATTCCGCGCGGAGGATTTTGCGGAGCTGCATCCCGGCGGCAAGCTCGGCAAGCAACTGGCCAAGGTCCGCGACCTGATGCACGCAGGCGATGCGGTGCCGGTGGTTTCATCCTCAACGCCGATGACCGATGTGATCTATGAGATGTCGTCGAAGAAGCTGGGGATCGCGACCGTACAGGAAGATGGCCGGTTGCGCGGAGTGATCTCGGACGGAGATTTGCGAAGGCTGCTCGAGCGCGAGGGCGGAGCGGCCTTGGGCCGAACGGCGGGCGAGGCGATGAATCCGCATCCGCGGACCGTCGCAGGAAGCGAACTTGCGGCAACGGCATTGGCCATTTTAGAAGAGCGGAAGATCACTTCGTTGATCGTAGTGAATGCGGAGAACCATGTTGAGGGCGTGGTGCATCTGCATGATCTGTGGGGAGTGGAGTTGATTTGAGGCAGGGACAGGGATCGGGGAACCGGAGATAGAAAAGCCCGCCGGTTGATGGCGTCTTCTGCAGCAACGTGACTTGGATGGGGAGCACGGCAGCGAAGCCAACCCAGCGCTTGCCACGCTATGAACATTTAGAATGGGATCCAGATCTTTTAATCGCCTTACGTCCGTGTTCCAGCCCGCAGTCCGGAGTTCCGCTGCGCCGCGTTCGAACGGACGGGAAAGCTAGTAAGCCCTTTTCTATGCATCGTTGGTCGAAGCTCTTCATTCCCACTCTTCGCGAGGCCCCGGCAGACGCCGAGGTGGCCAGCCACAGGCTTCTGATTCGCGCCGGTTATATTCGCCAGCTCGGCGCGGGCATCTACAACTACCTCTTCCTCGGGCAGCGGTCGCTGAACAAGATCATGGCGATTGTGCGCGAGGAGATGGACACCATCGGGCAGGAGTTCTACCTGCCCGGCATCCTTCCGAAGGAGCCGTGGGTCGAGAGCGGGCGCTGGTCGGGGATGGGCGAGAACATGTTCCGGCTCAAGGACCGCAAGGGCGCGGAGCTGTGCCTGGGCATGACGCATGAAGAGATCATGACCACGATCGCGCGCGGCGAGCTGCGCAGTTACAAACAGCTGCCCCAGATCTGGTACCAGATCCAGACCAAATTCCGCGATGAGCCGCGACCCAAATCCGGCCTGCTGCGCGTGCGCCAATTCATGATGAAGGATTCGTACTCCTTCGATATCGATGCAGCGGGGCTCGACAAGAGCTTCGATCTGCACGATGCGGTCTATCGCGCCATCTTCACGCGCTGCGGGCTGAAATTCGTTTCAGTCGAAGCCGACTCGGGCGCGATGGGAGGCTCGCAGTCGCAGGAGTTCATGGTTTACACCGATGCGGGCGAGGATCTGATCGCAAGCTGTCCGGTATGCGGCTACGCGGCGAATCTGGAGAAGGCAACTTCGCGGCTGGAACCGGCGGACGAGATGGCTGCCACAGGAGACGGCAAGCCGGAACAGGTGCACACGCCCGGATGCGCGGCAATTACGGATGTGGCGGCGTTCTTCAAAATTTCGCCGGCGAGCGACATCAAGTGCGTGGCCTATATGGCGCTCAAGCGCGGTGCGGCGGGGAAGCCGGATGCCTGGCATGGAGTAGCGGCATTTTTGCGCGGCGATCACCAGGTGAACGAGACCAAATTGCTGGGCGCGATGGGCGCAGCGGAACTGCGCACGATGCAGGCTGATGAGCTGTCACAGTACTTGAACGGGCCTGCGGGCTATCTTGGGCCCGTGGGACTGAAGCCGGAAGCGCAGCCTCTCGGCGGTGGTCTGACTGTGGTTGTCGACAAGGCGCTCGAAGGCCGCAAGAACATGGTCTGCGGCGCGAACAAGCAGGACTACCACTTGCGCAACGTGACGCCGGGGCGCGACTTTGGCTGGACGCTGCTGGCTGATATTCGCAGCGTGAACGAGGGCGAGAGCTGCCCGACTAGCGACACGAAGGGGGGCGGCTGCGGTGGCAAGCTCGTCGTCGGTAAAGCTGTCGAGGTGGGCCATATCTTCAAGCTCGGCTACAAATACTCGGAATCGATGGGCGCGCGGGTGCTGGACCCGAACGGCAAGGAAGTGACGCCGATCATGGGCAGCTATGGTATTGGGATCGAGCGCATTCTCACCGCGGCGATCGAGCAATCGAATGACGCAAACGGCTTCTGGCTGCCGGCTTCGATTGCGCCTTTTACTGTGGTGATTACCGTGACTAATGCGGCGGATACGGCGCTCAAGGCAACAGGCGAAAGCATCGCCGCGAAGCTCGAGAACGCGGGCCTGGACGTGCTGCTGGATGAACGGGACGAACGCGCCGGCGTCAAATTCAAAGACGCGGATCTGATCGGTATTCCTTACCGCATCAACGTGGGCAAGAAAGCGACGGCGGGCCAGGTGGAACTGGTGACGCGCGCCGGCTCGGCCAGCGTGGACGTAGCGCTGAGCGACGTTCTCATGACGCTGAAGGAGCGTGTTCGGGAAGACGCGCTGTTGCGGGAGATTCCGCCTGCATGAGAGCGGCCCATTGAGTTTCGAGGTTTCGAACATTGGGCGCAAAGCCAAAGACGCGCCGCAGTAGGGCATCCAGGCTTTCTATGTCTAAAAGAGATTGCCTGAACGGCAACACTCGATCGAGCGGGAAGAGCTAGAGGCTGGCAGCTGGAAGCTGCTTCCAGGGGGTCCCGATGGCGTTGAAGATCCGAATCGCACGACCTACGCGCGAGCATCCGGTGGCAACGACGGCACTGCTGGCTGCCGGGGCGGCATGCATTCTGTGCGCGATTCTGGGCTTCTCCGTCTTCGGATACTCCTACTTCAAGTACCGCGGTATCGTGGAACAGCGGCTGAGCCAGCCGATCTTTGCCGACACCGCAAAAATCTACGCTGCACCGCGTGAGGTGCGTCCGGGGCAGAAGCTCGCCGTGCGCATGATCGCCGCACAATTGCGAGAGGCCGGCTACACCACCGATGGCGCAGTGCAGCCTTCGCCGCTGGGCACCTATAGCGAGAGCGGGCGGGAGATCACGGTCCGGCCGGGGCCGCAATCGTACCATGCGCCCGATAGCGCGACCATTCACGTGGACAGAGGCGAGGTGGATTCGATCACCGACCAGCATGGACAGCCGCTGGCCAGCTACGAACTGGAGCCACTGCTGATTACCGGCTTGAGTGAGGATGCGAACCGCACCAAGCGCCGGCTGATTACTTACGACGAGATCCCGCCAAACCTTGTGCATGCGGTGGTAGGTATCGAGGACCGCCGCTTTTTCGATCATGGCGGCGTGGATTATTACCGGCTTCTGGGCGCCTTGCGCAACGATCTGACCCCCGGCCATCGCCTGGTGGAAGGCGGCTCGACGCTCACCATGCAGCTGGCGCGCGGATTTTTCCTGACCCCCGAGCGAAGCCTCAAGCGCAAGTTCATTGAGATCGTCATCACCTTCCAGCTCGAGCACCGCTTTACGAAGCAGCAGATCTTCCAGATGTACGCGAATGAGATCAACCTGGGGCAGCGGGGCAGCTTTTCGATTGATGGATTCGGCGAGGCGGCCCAAGCCTATTTTGGCAAGGATGTGCGCCAGCTCAACCTGGCCGAGTGCGCGCTGCTGGCGGGGATGATCCAGAGTCCGAACCGGTTGAATCCCTTCCGCCATCCGGAGCGCGCGACCGAGCGGCGCAACCTGGTGCTGGATTCGATGGTGGAGACGGGCGCACTCACAAAGGAAGAGGCCGAGCAGGCGAAGGCCGAGCCGCTGCATCTGGCCGCATCGAGCGTGGACGCGAGCGAAGCGCCTTATTTTGTCGACCTGGTCCGCGATCAGCTGGTGCAGAAACTCGGCGACCGGGATTACAACCGCGAGGGGCTAAGGATTTACACCACACTCGATCCCGATCTGCAGCGGCTGGCGACCGACGCCGTGGACGCAACAACGCCTCAGATCGACAAGCTGGTAGACCGCAAGCATGCGCGCGACCGCAAACTGGGCAAGCCGTACATCTATCCGCAGATGGCGCTGGTGGCGCTCAATCCGCACACCGGCCAGGTGCTGGCGCTGGTGGGCGGGCGGAGCTATGGCACTTCGCAGTTGAACCACGCGATGGCCATGCGGCCTACGGGCTCCACATTCAAACCGTTCGTGTACGCGGCGGCCTTTCAGACCACGGTGCAGGGCACGATGCTGCCGGGACAGACCAAGCTCTTTTCGCCGGTGACGATGATCAGCGATGCGCAGAGCACCTACGGCGAGGGCACGCAATACCAGTACACGCCGCGCAACTATCATAGCGAGTATTACGGCGATGTAACGGCGCGGTATGCGCTGATGCGCTCTGACAACAATGCGACCATCAGTCTGGCCAGCATGGTGGGTTTCGACAACGTCGCGGCGCTGGCGCGCGATGCCGGCATCAAGAGCGCGCGCGGCACGCCTTCCGTAGCGATCGGCACCTACGCCGCGACGCCGCTCGACATCGCGGGGGCCTATACGGTGTTTGCGAATGGCGGCGTGCATCTGGACCCGTGGATGCTGGCCAGCGTGCGCACGCCGAAGGGCGACATGATGACGGAGTACACGCCCAGCTCACGGCCCGTGCTTGATCCGCGAGTAGCCTACCTGACAACGAACATGATGGAAGCCGTGCTCGAAGGCAACGGGGGCGCGGGCTGCCGGGTTGGAGACCGGGATTTCTGCGGGACCGGCGCGGGCGTGCGCAATTTGGGATTCCTTGCTCCGGCCGCGGCCAAAACCGGCACCGACCATGACGCTTGGTTTGCCGGTTTCACCAGCAACCTGATCTGCGTGGTGTGGGTGGGCAACGACGACTATACCGTCCTTGGGCTCGAAGGCGCGGAGGCTGCGGCTCCGATCTGGGCTGCATTCATGAGACGGGCTGTCGAGTTGCCGCAGTACTCCGACACCCATGACTTCTCGCCGCCGGATGGTGTGCAGGTGGAACAGATCGACAGGGCCACGAACCTGCTGAGCGATAACGCCTGCCCGGACAGTTACAGCGCGGCATTCCTCGCCGGCACGGGGCCCACTGACACGTGCGATCACCCAGCCGATCACCGCAACATTCTGCAAAAGCTCTTTGGACTAGGCAAGAGCGGGGACTGAAGCGGCTCGATGGGCGGCTGAATCGGTTCCACAAGGTCTTTTTGTCATCCATCCACATCGGTGCCGTCGGGCATGGGCTGGCAGGTGGCGCACCAGAAGGTGACGCGCGCGTCGGGACCTTGCAGTCGGCGGCGTATGGGCTCACCGCAGCGGCGGCAGGGTTGGCCATGACGGCCGTAGACCCAGAGGCTCTCTGAGGGATCGGAAGAATGGGTGGTCCGGCGCTGGCGGCCGCCATAGGTCACGATCACGTTGCTGGAGTCTTCGAGCACATTGGCGGCAACCAGCCGGCGCGCGGTGAGGACGAGGGTCTTCGCCTGATTGGGCGCGAGCGCGGCGACTTTTGAAAACGGATGGATCCCGGTGATGAAGCACACCTCGGACTTGAAAACATTGCCGACGCCGGCGAGCACATCCTGGTGCAGAAGCACGTCGCCGGTCTCTTCGACTGAGTGTGCGAGCAGGCGGCGCTCGGCTTCTTCGGGATCGAACTCAGTGCTGAGCACGTCGATGACGGAGCCGGGAATTCTGGAGTCGCGGGCAAGCGACTGCGCAGTGTGCATCTCGGCCACAGGCACCTTGAAGCCGACGGCGATGTAATCATTGTTTTCGAGCACAATGCGCATGTTGAAGCGTGGCTGCTGCCAGCTCTGCCCGTGCCGATAGATGTGCCAGCTTCCGTTCATGAGCATGTGCGTGGCGAGCGTGGCGCCACCGGAAAAATGGATGAGCAGCCATTTGCCGCGCGACTCCACGCGGTCGATGAGCTGCCCGGTGAGCGGCGTGTCGTCGTGGAAGCGCGTGAGCCTGGGATAGGTGGAGCGAAAACCGGTGAGCGGCTTGCCGGCGAGTGCGCGGCCGAGGGTACGGGCGGTGCGGAAGATGGTATCGCCTTCGGGCATTTTCTACTGGACCTCGCTCGCTCGCGGGTGGTGAGCCGGTTGTCCGACGGAGAGCGGAACGCGGCGCAGGTGCATGCCAAGCGGGCCGGGATGAAAACCGGCATCCATGAGAAAGCGGGCCATAGGATGCGCGGCGACGGGCTGGCCGTTGATGGTGGTGATGAGCGCACCCGGGTGATTCGATCCTGACTGGCCATGCAGTTGCGCCTGGCGATGGGTGCTGAGGAAATGCGCAAGACCGGAGGCCGCCTGCGAACGCTCCGGCTCGTCGGCGGGCAGAAAAACCAGCAGGTTGGGATTGCCGCGGCGCATCCAGGCGACGAGCTGGCCATTGCGCAAAATGACTTCGGCATACACTGCGCGGGTGAGGATGCGAGGCGCGGCTTCACGCTCCGCAGAGGAAGGCGTGCCCGCCGCCATCTCGTTGTCTTCGTTGATAGATGGGAGTCCGGGCCAGGGCAGGACGGAGCCGTAGGGATTAGCCGGGTCAGAGGCGGCGAGCCAAACAAACTCCGGCCTTTCCGCCGCGGGCTCGGTGCGGAGCTGGCGCAGCAGATCCACGGCGGCGGGCAACGCAAACTGGGTTGCGCCGAGACCGGCCACGAAATAGCCGCGGCGGATGCGGCCGCTCTCTTCGAGCGCCTTGAGCACGTCATAGACGGCGCTGAAGCCGCCGGGAACATTTTCGGCCGCGACGGATTCGCGCAGGAGCACGCCGTAGCGGTTGAGCAGTTGCAGCGCCAGCGCATGAGCAGACTCGGTGGTGGATGGAGAGTTCGCCTTTTTGCTCTCCCAGGTCTCAGAAGCGAGATCTGGGGCACCCATTTCCTTGCCGGCTCCAACTGCGCGCAGCGGCAACAGCGACCAGCGGCCTTGCGCTATGGGCGGCGTGGTGCGGCGGGAACGGAAGGTCACGCCGGTGTGGGCGCGGCGCGGAGCGCGTGCGCTATCGGGCCGTGCGATGTAGGCGCGCAGGGCATGAAGCGAATCGTTGGTGATAAGGCCGCGCCAGACGAGGCTCCAGAGCGCATCGATGGTCTCGCCGGGATAACCGCCGCCGGCGGCCTGATGCAGCGGCTCGAAGAAGCTGGCCCCTGTAGATTCGAGGACGGCAAGAAGCTTTTCTTCGCGCTCGGTAAGAGGTTCGCCAAGCGGGCGCTGTTGCGCCAGCAGAGGCAGCTTGTCAGCCAGAAAAAGAGCGATGCGGCCGTTGCGCTCGCCGATGGGTTCAACGCCGGCCCAGGCCACTTCACCAGCCGCAATGAGCGTGTCCAGCCCGGCCGGCACGTAGTCCGCAATGCGCGCAGGCAGGATGGACGATTCGAGCAGCGACGCGGGCAGCGGCGCGCCCTGCAGGCTCTCGATGGCGTCGAGCAGTGCGTCGAGATTCGGACCTCCCTGGCTTGGCCCCCTGCGTGGCGTGATGAGGCCCTGCCAGTGGGTGAGGAAGCGCGCCAGCGTGTGCTGCTCTACCGGTTCCACTTCGCGGCGGAGCTTCGCGAGCGACTTGCGGCGGATGAGGCGGAGTATCTCCGCGTCGCACCACTCCCGATGCAGACCGCCGGGGAGGAAACCTCCTTCGAGCACGCGGCCTTCGGCGGCGAGCAGACGCAACACGTTTTCGACGGCTGCGATGTCGAGCGCGAAGCGGTCCGCGGCCTCGCGCCCCGTGAACGGACCGTGGGTGCGGGCGTAGCGGCGAACGAGTTCGAGCACAGGATGGGCCACCGGACCGAGCAGAGCCGTGGCCAATCCGGGCGGCAGCGGAATACCGAGAGCGTCGCGATAGCGCGCCGCATCTTCGGCGGCGATCAGACGGCGTTCACCGGCAATGCTCAGCTCCAGTAGGCGGCGGGCGCGCACAAGCCTGTCAACCTGCGTGAGCAGTTCGGGCGAGGCGACGCGGCGAGCCAGCTCAAGCCGCGAGAGATCGCCGAGCTTCAGGCAGAGATCGTGGATGCCATCCGCCGAGCGGGCACGGTAGGATTCGGTGAGGCACTGCGCATTTTCTTCGATCTCGGCGATGGCGTCGGCATCGAGCAATTCGCGCAGATCGGCTTCACCCAGAATCTCGCGCAGCTGGTCCTGATCGATGGTCAGCGCCTGGGCGCGGCGCTCGGCAAGAGGCGCATCGCCGTCGTACAAAAAATTCGCCACGTAGCTGAACAGCAGCGAGGCGGCAAAGGGCGACGGCTTGCGCGTCTCCACCACGTGAACGCGCAGCTTCCGCTGTTCTATCTCCTTGAGGATCTCTATGAAGGAAGACATGTCGAAGACGTCGCGCAGGCACTCGCGATAGGCCTCGAGCAGCAGCGGAAACGAGGGATAGCGCGCGGCCACGCTGAGCAGATCGTAGGAACGCTTGCGCAACTGCCACAGCGGCGAGCGCTGATCGGCGCGGCGGCGCGGCAGCAACAGCGCGCGGCCCGCGGCTTCGCGGAAGCGGCCGGCGAAGAGAGCCGTGGAACCAAGCTGGCGCAATACCAGTTGCATCGCTTCCGCCGATTCGACCAGAAACCAGTCGGAGTCCGGCGGCTCCTCGGTGTCTGGGAAACGAATCACAAATCCGTCGTCGCCCCAGAGGGTCTCGACCTCCGGGCCGCCGGCGGCGTGGATGCGCGCGCTCACCGCCATGGCCCAGGGAATGTGGATGCGGCTGCCGAAGGGCGTGAGCACGCAGACGCGCCAGTCGCCGAGTTCGTCGCGCACGCGCTCGATGACGATGGTGCGGTCGTCGGGAATCTGTCCGGTGGCGGCTTCCTGATCGGCGAGGAACTGCATGAGGTTTTCCGCGGCGCCGGGGTCGAGATCGTGCTCGGCGACGAGACGCGTGAGCGCGGCGGGTTTGGGCAGGGCGCGCAGTTCGCGCACCATGGCGCCGATGCGGCGGCCGAATTCGAGTGGACGCCCCGGGCCGTCGCCCTTCCAGAAGGGCATCTTGCCGGGCTCGCCGGGAGCAGGCGTGACCAGCACGCGGTCATGCGTAATGTCGACGATGCGCCAGGTGGAGGCGCCGAGGATGAAGGTATCGTTGGGATGGGATTCGAAGACCATCTCTTCATCGAGCTCGCCCACGCGCACGGATTTGCCGTCGTTATAAGCGAGAAAGACGCCATAGAGGCCGCGATCGGGAATGGTGCCGGCGTTGAGAATGGCGAGGCGGCCCGCGCCCTGGCGGGCGGTGACCACGTTGCGGATGCGATCCCAGGTGAGCCGCGGGCGCAGCTCGGCGAATTCATCGGAGGGATAGCGGCCGCTCAACAGATCGAGCACACCTTCGAAGGCGGAACGAGTGAGCCCGCCGAACGGTGCGGCGCGGCGGACCAGGTCGAAAAGAAAGTCGACGGGGACTTCGGGAGCGGGGTTCGCGGAATTCGATGAATCCGTGCTTTCCCAGGTCTGAAAATCCAGACCTGGGGCACCCGAGTTCTTGCTCTGTCTTGCGGCCGCTCTTCCTGCCTTTCTGATCCCTGTTCCCTGATCCCTGTTCCCTGCTGTCGGCGGGTGCGCGGCGATGGCGACGAGTTGCTGCGCGAGCACATCGAGAGGATTGCGCGGGAAGCGCGTGGACTCGATGTGGCCTTCGTGCATGGCGCGCGTAACGGCAGCGCAGGCGACCAGGTCGGCGCGGTACTTGGGGAAGATCACGCCTTCTGAGACTGTGTCGACGCTGTGGCCCGCGCGGCCGATGCGCTGCATGCCGCTGGCGACCGAGGGGGGGGACTCAATCTGGATGACCAGATCGACGGCGCCCATATCGATGCCGAGCTCGAGTGTGGACGTGGCGCAGAGGGCGCGAATCTGGCCGGCCTTCAACTGTTCCTCGATGACCGCGCGCTGCGCAGCGGCGAGGGAGCCGTGATGGGCACGGGCGATGGGCTCACCGGCAAGGTCGTTGAGCGCACCGGCGAGCCGCTCGGCAATCTGACGCGCGTTGACAAAGAGGATGGTCGAGTTGCGCTCGCGGATGATCTCGAGCAGGCGCGGATGGATCGCGTTCCAGATGGAGACGCGGCGCGGGCTCTGTGAGGCAGGACCGGTGGGGATTTCTTCCATCTCGCCGAGGCGCGCCATGTCTTCCACCGGGACCTCGATGCGCAGCTTGAGCTGCTTGGGCGCGGAGGCGTTGACGATGGTAACCGGACGGTAGCGCAGCGGTGCTTCCGCGCCGTCGGGGACCAGGGAATCAGGATCAGGGACCCGGGAACCCTCGGCGGCTACCTGGAGTTTCTCGCCTTTGGAACCAAGCGCCATGCCGGCCATTGACGCGGGCCCAGTGCTCTCTTCGTCGGCTGGTCCCCGGTCCCTGGCGCCTGGTTCCTGTATCTCTACGCCTCCGAGAAAACGCGCCACTTCTTCGAGAGGCCGCTGCGTGGCGGAAAGGCCGATGCGCTGGGTCGGCTTCTTGACCAAAGCTTCCAGGCGTTCGAGCGAGAGCGCGAGGTGGGCGCCGCGCTTGGTGGGGACGAGCGAGTGGATTTCGTCGATGATCACGGTTTCCACCGTGCGCAGAGCCTCGGCGGCCTGCGAGGTAAGCAGCAGATAGAGCGACTCGGGGGTGGTGATAAGGATCTCTGCTGGGTGCCGCGCGAAACGGGCGCGTTCGCGCTGCGGCGTGTCGCCCGTGCGGACGCTGATCGAGGGCTCGCGAAACGGCACGCCCATCCGGCGGGCCATGTTTGCCATGCCGACCAGCGGCGAGCGCAGATTGCGTTCCACATCGACGGCGAGAGCTTTGAGCGGTGAGACGTAGACGATCCTGCAACCTGTCGGGCTTGTCTCAGCCGCCTTCTGATCTCCGACCGCTGTTCCCTGACCCGTGTTTTGCAGCATGAGCCGGTCGAGGCACCAGAGAAACGCGGTCAGCGTCTTGCCCGTTCCGGTGGGTGCCAGGATCAGCGCGCTCTCTCCGCGCGCGATGACCGGCCAGCCCATTCGCTGCGGCGCCGTAGGCGCTTCAAATACGGCGCGGAACCAGGCGGCGGTGACGGGGTGAAAACAGGCAAACGGATCGGGGGGCACAGCCTGGACCGAGGGCAAGGCAGCCTCGGACGACGCCAACCCGGCCGCGGCTTGGGCGGAGTTTGCAGCTTCGGAACGGGGCCGGCGAGGAGACATGCTGCTCTCGAGAATACAGCGCCCGGCTGGCGAAGAGGAAGCGAAGAAAAGGGCGCTCCCAAGCTGGGGCTCGGGGAGGCGCGGTGCCAACGGCGCAGTGCAGCCCGGCCTCCTAGTTCCGAGGCATCCTAGTTCCGAGAGGTGGCGAATATGAAGGCGGTACTGCTCCATGAGTACGGCGGGCCAGACAAGCTGCGGTACGAAGACACGGACGTGCCGGCGTATGGCGACAACGAGGTGCTGGTGCGGGTAAAAGCTACCAGCATCAACCCGATTGACTACAAGATTCGCAGCGGCGCGGCCAGGACGCGGATGCCGGTGGAGTTTCCCGCGATTCTGGGACGCGATTTGGCGGGCGAGGTGGTCGAAGCGGGCCGCAGCGTGACCGGCTTTGCCAAGGGAATGCGGGTGATGGCGCTGGCCAATGGGACCTATGCGGAATACACCGTGGCCAAAGCCGACGTACTCGCGCCTATTCCCGATGCTCTGAGCTTCGAGCAGGCGGCCGCGCTTCCCCTTGTGACGACGACCGGGGCGCAGTTGATTGAGCGCGCGGTCAAGGCGAGCCGAGGGCAAAACGTCCTGGTGACGGGTGCGCTGGGCAGCGTGGGACGCTCCGCCGTACATGTGGCGTATCAGCATGGAGCCCGGGTGCTGGCCGGCGTGCGGGCGCGCGAAAAAGACGATGCCTCGCGGCTGCCCGGTGCGAACGGAGCCGTTGCCATGGACAGCGAAGAGGAGATTGCGGCGCTGCACGATCTGGATGCGATCGCGGACACGGTCGACGGACCGGCCATCCATCGGCTCTTGAAGGCCCTTCGCGAAGGCGGCGTGCTGGGTTCCGTGCTGGGAAAGCCCGAGGGTACCGAGACGTACAACATTCGCGTGGAAGCGTTGATGGCGCAGCCCGACGCATCGCGGCTCTATGAACTCGCGGGCGACGTGGCGCGTGGCGAGTTTTCGATTCCTATTGCGCGCGTGATGAAGCTTGCCGAGATCCAGGAGGCGCACCGGCTGGCGGAAAGCGGGGGCGCGGGCGGAAAGATCATCCTGATTCCCTAGCCCACTCAGTCAGTTGCGCGCTGCTACCATGAACTTGCCGGGCAGTTGCCGGGATGCTATGCGCGAAAATCTGGCTACATTGCTCGATGACTTTCGCCGCTACGGCCACGAAATCGCGGTGGTCCGGTACCAGGGCAATCGGCGGCGCGCCACGACGTATGGTGAGCTGGCACGGCTCGCCGGACGGTTTGCCGCCCTGCTTGAGCAGCGCGGGATTGGGACCGGCGACCGCGTGCTGCTGTGGGCCGAGAACAGCGCCGAGTGGATCGCGGTCTTCCACGGATGCCTGCGCCGCGGCGTACTGACGGTGCCGCTCGACGCGAACGGAAGCACCGACTTTGCCCGTCGCGTGGCCGCCGATGTGAGGCCCGAGCTGGTGGTGGGCGATGCGCTGCTGCTGGCGCAGTGGGTTTCCCTCTCCTCCGGGGACGGGTTCCCGACGCTGGCGTTTGAGAATTGGCTCGACGAGTTGCCGGCAGCCGAGGCCAGCCCGGTTGCGGGACTCTCACGCGAGACGCCGCTCGAAATCCTGTTTACTTCGGGCACGACGGGCGACCCGAAGGGCATTGTGCTGACGCACGGCAACGTGCTGGCCAGCGTGGGCCCCATTGAAGACGGCGCGCGGCCTTATCTGCGCTATGAGCGGTTGATTCACCCGCTGCGCATTTTGCATACGCTGCCGCTGAGCCACGTCTTTGGGCAGACGATGGGGCTGTGGATTCCGCCGATCTTTCGCGCCGAGCTGCACTTTGAGAGTCGTCCCGCGGCGCCCAGGCTGATCCAGCTCATCCGGGAAGAACGCATCTCGGTGCTGGCCTCGGTGCCGCGCGTGCTGGCGCTTCTCAAGGCGCATCTGGAGATGAGCGATTCCACGCTGGCGGCGCGCGTCGAACAGGCAAAGGGCCTCAGTCCGCTCAAGAAATGGTGGCGGTTCCGCGCGATTCACCGCGCATTCGGATTCAAGTTCTGGGCCTTCGTCTCCGGGGGGGGTGCGCTGGCCGCGCCGCTCGAGCATTTCTGGAACGCGCTTGGTTTTGTGCTGGTGCAGGGCTATGGAATGACGGAAAGCACAGCGCTGATCACGCTCAATCATCCCTTTCACGTGGCCAGAGGCACAATTGGCAAGCCGCTGGCCGGCCGCGAGGTCAAGCTAGGCGCGGACGGCGAAGTGCTGGTGCGCGGGCCCATGATTTCGAATGCAACGTGGCAGGGCGGGCAGCTCAAGCAGCGCGAAGACGAGTGGCTGGCCACAGGCGATCTGGCCGAGCAGGAAGAATCGGGTGAGCTGAAGTTCGTGGGCCGCAAGAGTGAAGTGATCGTCACGGCTTCGGGGATGAACCTCCATCCCGAGGACATGGAAGCCGCCATCGAAGGACAGCCGGGCGTAGCGGCGTGCGCGGTGGTGGGCATCGAGACGGCTGCAGGACCGGAGCCCTGCGCGGTGCTGGCTGTGCGTGGACCAAGCGAGCAGGCGGCGAATGCCATCGAGGGCGCGAACGCGCGACTGGCGGAGTTTCAGCGCATTCGGCGTTGGGTGCTGTGGCCGGAGCCGGATCTGCCCCGTACCTCGACGGGAAAGGTGAAGCGCAAAGCCGTTGCGGCGTGGCTGGCGCAGTCCCAGTCAGCGAATGGGGGCCGAGGCGGCGCAGTGGCCGCCGGCTCGTCGGACTGGCTGCTCACGCTGATCACCCAGATTACCGGCGAGATGCATTCCGGCGGCGAAGACGGGCTGCGGCTCGATGAGGACCTGCACCTCGATAGTCTGGGCCGCGTGCAGCTGGCGGCGGCCATCGAGCAGAGGCTTGGGATCGTCTCCGGCAGCGGATTGCTCGAGGAGGCGCGGACACTGGGTGATCTGCGCAAGGTAGCGGCGGGCGAGACAGAATCTTCCCCGCCGGCGACAGGAACGAGTCGACAAGTCGAAGCAGAAAAGATGGCTGCTGCACCTGGCCTCGGAACAGAGGCTGCAATCGACAACGACGTTCGCGGGAAGACCCCGCGGCAAGCTGCGATCGACGATCTTCCGCAACTCGAACCGCCGCGCGCGCGGTACATCTACCCGGTGTGGCCGTGGTGGAAGCCGGTGGAGTGGGTCCGCATCGGCTTCATCGAACTGATCATGCGCCCGCTCGTCTGGTTGCTCGCCAACCCTCGCGTGACGGGACCGGAAAAGCCGCTGCCCGATACTTCGCTGCATGGAGGGCCGATGCTGATTGTGGCCAATCATGTGACTGCCTACGATGGGGCGCTGGCGCAGTACGCGCTGGCAGGACCGGTGCGACGGCACGTGGCCACTGCCATGTCGGGCGAGATGCTCAACGACTTTCGTCACTGGCGCAATCCCGAGCGGCCCCCGGGCAAGCAGGGTTTTTTCCTCTTCGGACCGCCAGCCTATTTTCTGGTGACGGCGCTCTTCAATGTGTTTCCGCTGCCGCGCCAGCGTGATTTCCAGAGCAGCTTTCTGCATGCCGGCAGAGCGTTGGACCATGGCTACAACGTCCTGGTATTTCCGGAGGGGACGCGCTCGGCGGAGGGCAAGCTGGCGCGGTTTCGGCCCGGCATCGGGCTGCTGACGAAACAAAGCAGCGTGCCGGTGCTGCCCGTCGCCATTCGCGGGCTGGGCGATCTGAAGGTGAAGGGACGCGGCTGGTTCCGGTCCGGCACGGTCGAAGTGCGGGTGGGTGAGGCAATCCGGTTCGGGCCTGAGGATACAGAAGCGGCCATCACGCAGCGTCTGCACGACGAGATAGAAAAACTGCTTGCCGGCGCGCATTAGCCTTCAGGGGCATTGCAGCGCTGACGAGGACAGGGACCCGGATTCTTTTGCGATTCGAGCTTGAGGCCAAGCCGCGGGGAACCGCCATGGCGCGAAGAAGAAGCGTTCTTGCGGTGGAGAAGGAACGCATGAAACTCCGGGGCGAGGTATACATCGCGGCTTCCCATGCATTAGCCTTTAGACTCCATGGATAACAGGCAATCGCAGCAAACGGAGCTCACAACTTTGCTGGAAGAGGCGCGCGCTGTGGCGCAACACGCCTATGCACCCTATTCACGGTTTCGCGTGGGTGCGGCGCTGCTTTTGAGCAGCGGCCAGACTGTGACCGGAACCAATGTGGAGAACGTGAGCTACGGGCTGACGATTTGCGCGGAGCGCGCGGCCCTGGTGCGGGCGGTTGCCGAGTTCGGGCCGGAGATTCGCATAGCTGCTGTGTCTGTGGCGAATTTGAACGGCGCCGCCAGCCCGCCTTGCGGCGCGTGCCGGCAGATGCTGGCGGAGTTTGCGCTGCCCGATGCCCCGGTGATGTTTCCGGCAGCGGATGGCATGCGCATGATGCGTTTCAGCGAATTGCTGCCGCTGGCGTTTGAGATGAAATTGAAATGACGACTGAATCTGGCGGCACCGGGCAGGGGGCTTCTCAGCCCCTGCACATGATCGACATCATCCGCAAGAAGCGCGATGGCGGCGTGCTGGGTCAGCACGAGATTGGATTTGTCGTTGCCGGCGCGGCGTCGGGCGAGATTCCGCTGGAGCAGCTTGCGGCGTGGCTCATGGCGGCGTGGATCAAGGGGCTCTCGCTTGACGAAACGCGGTCGCTGACACTGGCGATGCGCGACTCGGGTGAAAAATTTTCGCCGGCGCGGCTTGGCAAGACGGCCGTCGACAAGCACTCTTCGGGCGGCGTGGGTGACAAAACGAGCTTCCTCGTGGCACCGCTGGCGGCGGCCTGCGGCGTGGCTGTGCCGATGATCAGCGGGCGCGCGCTCGGCCACACTGGCGGCACGCTCGACAAGCTGGAATCGATTCCCGGCTATCGGACGGCTCTCTCGCTTGCGGAGTTCGAAGCGGTGCTGCAAAGATGCGGCGCGTCGATCGTGAGCCAGACGCCGACGCTGGTACCCGCGGACCGCGTGCTGTATGCGCTGCGCGACCGCACCGGCACGGTCGAGAATCCGAGCCTGATCTGCGCGTCCATCCTGGGCAAGAAACTGGCCGCGGGGCTGGATGCGTTGGTGCTCGATGTAAAGACCGGATCAGGCGCGTTTCTGCGCGATTTGCAGCAGAGTGAATTCCTGGCCGCGCTGATGGTGGCTACCGCGGAGGCCGCGGGCACACGCACGGTGGCGCTGCTCACCGACATGGGCCAGCCGCTGGGGTACGCAGCGGGCAATTGGATCGAGCTGGTGGAGTCGGCCGAGTTGCTGCGGGGCAAGCGGTCTGCCGAGAGTGAAGATTTGCGCGAGCTCTCGCTGATCCTCGCCGGATGGATGATCCACCTGGGCGGTCAGGCGGACACGCCGGAAGATGGCTACCATCGAGCGGAGAAGGCTTTGGAGGACGGTTCCGCGTTAAAGGTATTCCTGGAGATGGTTGCGGCGCAGGGCGGCGATGTGGATGTCTTTGAAGATCCGCACGGATTTCATCAGCCGGGTGCGACTGCCGTGGTGGAAGCCTGGGAGAGCGGCTTCGTCGCCGAGATGGACACGACGGCTTTGGGATGGGCGGTGCAGCGTACAGGCGCGGGGCGGGAGAAGGCGGGAGAACCGGTCGATCCGCATGCGGGCATTCTCTTCCACGCGCGGCGCGGCGCGCAGGTTGAACGCGGGCAACCGCTGGCGGCGCTCTATGCCACCAGCGCGGCGCGGCTAGCCGAGCCGCGAGCGATTGTCGAAAAGGCAATCAAAATCTCCCCAACGCCGCCCAGCGCCGTTGCCTTGGTGAGTCACATCTTCACGAGCGATTCTGCAGAGACATTTTTGAAAAATACGATAAGGTAGAGGAACCAGCTGACAGTTCACAGTTCTTGGCTCTGAAGTCTTTCGGAAGAGGAAACACCGTCGCACCTGAGAACTGACTGCTGTGAACTGCTGAGGAGGCGCATTGGGCCGATTTACCGGGGTGTTGGGGATACTGGCAGTGCTGTTGGCTGCGTGGCTTGGCTCGAGTGACCGCAAGCGGATCCGGTGG
>DASXFB010000107.1:0-167453 GCA_036489815.1 Occallatibacter sp.
TAGCCCTACATCGGGCTATACAGGGGCGTGCAGCTTCACCGCCAACGAGACCATCAACATCGGACAACCTTGCCCCCCTACGGCTACGGGTACCGCGCAAGGCACCTGCTATAACACCGGCGGCATTACGTTTGACATGCCGCTCTGGAGCTCCGGTTACAACGGGCTGCAGACACAGTTGACGCGCAATGCGGGCAAACACGCCTCTGTGGGTGTGGTCTACACCTACTCGCACGCCATCGACTACGAAGATAATGGCGCCGGTTCCGGTTCCGGCGGCACGACGTTTAACTACCCCGCCTTTTACCGCTTCAATCGCGGTTCCGCGGGTTTCGACGAAAAGCATAACCTGCAGGTGTGGGGCGTCTACAGCCTCCCCTTCGGGCCAGGACAGATGTGGATGAACCACGGTCTCGTAGGCGATATCATCGGCGGATGGCAGTTGAGTGGGCAATTCAGCCACTTCAGCGGATTCCCGTTTTCGATCAACTCAAACAGCAACACCATTGGCGGGTTTGCCCCCGGCTTTGGCGCCACCTATGCTGAGTTGACCGGTTCGTACCAGCAGCAGGGCGGCCACTCCCAAAGCGCGGGCTCGCCGGTAAGCGGCGGCAAGCCGTGGTTCAACCCGGCCTCATTCTCAAGCGCGACTGAGTCGGCGGCCTCGCCGGTGATACCAAACACCGGCCGCAACCAGTGGCGGGGACCGGGCAACACACAGACCAACGCCAGCCTGGTGAAGGACTTTCACATCTATCACGAAGCGGTATTCCAGTTCCGCTTCGAGGCCTTCAACCTGTTTAACCACCCGTGGCTCAACGCTCCCAACACCACCGTCGGCAGCGGCACGTTTGGTTACATCAGCAACTTCAACGCCTTCAATGTCGCCGCCTTTGGCACAAACGCGGGCTCACGCCAGATGCAGTTCAGCGGCCGCATCAAGTTTTAGAGAATGTAAAGCGACTTGGCGCGGCGGCTCTTTCGAGAGCTGCCGCGTAGTTCTTGGAGATCGAAAGAGCCGCAATGGTTCGGCTTTGCCCCATCACTCTGTTTCGAGTTGCCGAACTGGCCCTTGTATAGTGATTGCGAGAAGCACTGTCAGTCGACCATTGGATGAACGCAGCTCTTCCGACGGTGGTCTTTCTGCCGTGCTAAAGACGCAATCCTAGCCGGCAGCGGTAGTGTGAATGCGAAAGCTCAAAGAGATGCGCGTGACCGACAAGACCACTCAGCCGCGGCGTGGCGTTGCTTCCAGTGAGACCGCGCGCGAGATCAATCGCGACATTCTGCTGCACACCATCCATCTGCACCAGCCGGTGAGCCGGGCTGACCTGGCGCGCCTGACCGGCCTGCAGCCCAGCACCGTCTCGGTGATTACTGGGCAGCTCATTGAAGAAGGATGGGTGTTGCCCGGGTCGCTGGGGCGGCTGCCGCGCGGACGCCGGCCCACGTTCGTCACGCTCAACGACAAGCATGTTACGCTGGCGATCGATCTGAGGCCGGAGAACGCGAATCTGGCGATCGTCGACATCAACGGCAAGATCCTGAGCCGGGACTCGGTGCCCTACTCGGCGCAAAGCACATCCAAAGCCGAGCTCAGGAAGACGATCCAGAACATCGCCAAGACGGCTCGCTCCTTGCGGGCAGATTTGAAAGACCGGATCTTTCAAGGCGCAGGCGTGAGCGTTTCAGGGCGCATTGACCACAAGACCAACAGGCTGCTGTTTTCGCCAAACGTGCCGTGGACGCAGATCGATCTGCATGGCGAGTTGCAGAAGCTGCTGGAGAGCCCGATCGAGATGGAGAATGCGGCCAACGCTTGCCTGTTTGCGGAGCGCTGGTTTGGGAACTTCGGCGAGACGCCGAATCTGATCGTCATCTCTGTTTCGGAGGGAATCGGCACGGGGTTGATGGTAGATGGCCGCCTGGTGCGCGGCCGGGACGATATGGCCGGCGAATTTGGCCACATGCCGCTCGAAGAGTCGGGACCGGTTTGCGGCTGCGGCAACGTGGGATGCTGGGAGACCTTCGCCTCGAACCGCGCCGGCCTCCGCTACTATCGCGAGCTGGTGCCGGAGAGTAACCTTTCCTCGTTCCAGGAGCTTCTTGGCCTGGCCACCGAAGGGGATGTGCGGGCGCTGCGCTCGATCGACAAGATGGTGACGTATCTGGCGCGCGGGCTCACCATGCTCGTGGCCGGACTGGCACCCGAGGTGATCATCATCGTGGGCGACTGCACAGCGTTGTGGCCGCGGATTTGCCCGCTGCTCGAAAGCCAGTTGATTGCCAAATCATTCACCCCGCGGACACCCCGGGTGGTGGCGGCGATGGATGGCGATGCTGCCCGGCTGCGCGGAGCCGCGGCTCTGGTGCTGCACAAGGTGCTTTTCCGGCAAGCGGCCTTCGAGCAGTCGGAAAAAGGCAGGTCCGCCCAATCGTATATCGGCCTGGCAGCCGCGGTTTAGAGCAAAACCGGAATCCCCGTGCCCTCGCCAAGAGCGTCAATGCGGCTTTTCCTGGGGGAAAAGCCACGGTAGAGCATGCCATCGGTGCCGTTATTCTGGCCCTGCTTTAGGCACCTCTCCTGCGGATAGCTCTCTCGATGCGCCGCGTGTGCAATGTGAGCCGCAAGGCGCATTTCGGTCTGCTATTGGATTTTATTCGTGTAGCGAATAAAATAGCGCAATAAATAGCCTGAAAAATTGTAATCCTTTCTGCCCCTCCTGACAACTGAGATGGATGGCTTACCGCCAGCCGGTTCAGGCTTGTCCAGGATCTTGTCCCCGGCCCTTCCCGTACAGCGCAGGCCAGGAGCGAAAAAGTTTGCTGCATTGAAATCGTATCTATTTGATAATAAATATCTTATATAGATTTAAAGGCGAAGTGTTCGACGTCGCGGTATGGGGTATCTCGATCCTTGCCCGTTAGCCTGCCCATCCACACAACCTAGGAGTTTCTCCCAATTGACAGCAAATATTGCCCGAAGTATATAATTCGCGCACCAAAAGATTGGAGGACCAGTAATGCTGTTAAACCCTTCCCCCCTGGGTCATCCGTCAAAGACGCCCTCACCAATAGCAGGGCGATCCGCGCTTTCCTACCTCACCACGCTCCTGTTTTTAGCCGCTTGTTTCACCGCAACACACGTGTGCGCCCAGGCGGTGGGCGGTGGCCAGATTCAGGGAATCATCGCCGACTCGTCCGGCGCCGTTGTTCCCGGCGCCACCATCGAGGTGGATCAGACCGACTCCGGACTCAGACGCGAAGCAACAAGCGGCGCCGACGGCGGCTACCTCATCCCGAACCTGCCCGTCGGCCCCTACACTCTCAAAGTTTCGAGAACCGGGTTTGAATCCTATCGCCAGTCGGGCATCATCATCGAAGTGGGCAACAACCTGCGCATCGACGTGAGCCTCAAGGTGGGCGGCGCCACGCAAACCGTGCAGGTGGAAGCGGACGCCTCGATGGTGCAGACCGAGGATCAGGCGATCTCACAGGTTGTCGACAAGCAGCGCGTCATCGATCTGCCGCTCAATGGCCGCCAAGCCACGCAACTGGTCCTGCTCACACCTGCGACGACGAACGCGCCCGGCGGCGACAACGTGGGCAGCAAGAACTATCCCTCCGAGGTGACACTCTCCGTAGCCGGTAGCCAGGGCACCCAGACTGAGTATCTGATGGACGGCGCCGATAACACCGACTCGTTCTCGAACGTCAACCTGCCCTTTCCGTTTCCCGACGCCCTGCAGGAATTCAGCGTGCAGACCTCGGGCTTGGCCGCGCAGTATGGCTTCCATCCCGGAGCGGTGGTGAACGTAGTCACGCGTTCAGGCACCAACACCTACCATGGCACCCTGTTTGAATTTCTCAGGAATAACTTCTTCGACGCCACGAACTACTTCAGCCAGACCATCAAGGATACGTTGAAGCGCAATCAGTTCGGCGGCGTGATCGGCGGCCCCATCGTTCACGACAAACTCTTTTTCCTGGGAGGCTACCAGCAGACGATCGTCCATCAGCTATCCAATAACACCACCTATGTTCTACCGACTCAAGCCGAGTTGAATGGCGACTGGTCCGCTTGCGGCTTAGGCACGGTCAATCCCGCAACCTACAACGCCTCCGCGGTTGCCCTCGCCAAGACCTACCTGCAATTGGGACCTTCTGCGACATGCGGGAAGGTCGTCTTCGGTCCACCGAATCCGACGAGTGAGGAGCAGTACATCGGGCGTGTGGATTGGAACAAGAGCCAAAAGCAGACGCTGTTCGGCCGCTATTACCTCACGCATTACTTCCAGCAGGGGTTCTTCAACAACAACCTGCTGAATACCGTGAATCCGCAACTCAACGATCAGGAGCAGTCGCTGACCCTCGGCCACACCTATTCGCTCAACTCCAATCTGGTGAACTCGTTCCATGCCAGTGGAACGCGCAGCTTTATCAATCGCGGGCAGGTGTCGAGCCTGATCAACCCGCAGACGGTCGGCATCAATGTGAGCACGCCGGTTCCCAATTACATCTACATGGCGGTTTCGGGGGATTTCACGTTGTCCTGCGGAACCTGCGAATCCTACGAGGTGACAACCAATTCAGAGAACCTGCTGGATGATGTGTTCTGGACACGCGGCAGGCATCACTTTGGTTATGGCGTGAACTGGATTCACAACCACATGAACCTGCAGGGCACGAACAACGCCAACGGTCAGTTCACCTTTAACGGCTCCTTCACCGGGAACGCGATGATGGACTTCCTGATGGGCGATCTCTACAGCTTGTATCAGGGCAACAACACAGGAAGCACCTTCTCGATGAACGCATTGGGCCTCTACGCGCAGGATAGCTACCAGATGACGCCACGGCTTACGGTGAACCTGGGCGTGCGCTGGGAGTCGGCTCTGCCCGAAGTGGAAACCGCTGGCCGCGGCGACAGCTTCTCGATGTCTGCCTTCATGGCCGGTACGACATCGAGCGTCTTCAAGACAGCGCCTCCGGGGCTGCTCTTCCATGGCGATCCTGGAATTCCCAAGGGTTACATCAACAACCACTGGGACCACTTCGAGCCGCGCGTGGGTCTCGCGTGGGACCCGACCGGCAAAGGCCGTGAGAGCGTTCGGGCCTCGTACACCATGGGTTTCTCGCAGCCGATCGTCTACATGGAAGACCGGTTTGAAAACAACGCGCCTTACGGCGATGCCATCACGATCTTCCCGCCGGCTGGCGATTTATCGAATCCGTACACCGGCTATCCCGGCGGCAATCCCTTCCCGCAGCCCTTTCCGCCCAGCCACAGCAGCGCGTTGTTCCCCACGGCCGCCCAGTACTTCGTGTTCCCGGTGAACATGAAGCCCAGCTACACGCAGACCTGGAACCTGACGCTGCAGAAGCAACTGGGGGCAAGCTGGGAGGTCACGGTTGGCTATCTCGGTAACCACGTGGTGCACATCCCGTCGGGCAACGAGGAAAATCCGGCGGTTTATATTCCGGGTACGTGGACCGGTCCCGGGAGTTGCGGCGCTCTTACCACCTCGCCCGGAACCGGCAAGCCCTGTTCGAGCACCGGCAATACCAACCAGCGCCGTGTAACCTCGCTGGCCAACCCGGTGACGGGCGCTGCCTATTCCGGAATTAGCTACATGTATGACGGATCGAGCAGCATCTTCGACGGCTTGCTGGTTACGGTGCAGCATCGCTTCGCGCAGAACTTCGAGCTGCTCGCGAACTACACCTGGTCGAAGTGCATCACCGGTGGAACGGATGTGGGCGACCTGGGTGGCAACACCTTCCAGGACCCCTACCATCCGGGAACGGACCGCAGTAACTGCGGCGAAGATCTGCGCCACAACTTCGTTACCTCGCTGGTTGCCAAGTCTTCGGTGAAGGGCGGCCCGCTCGAACGCAATCTGCTCGGCAACTGGCAGATCGCGCCCATCATCACCCTTACCTCAGGAAACCGCGTTTCGCCGACGACAGGCACAGACGCTTCGTTGACGAACGTTGGCGTTGACCGGCCCAACCAGGTTGGGCCCGCTTACATTACGGGCAAGCCGCGCCAATATGTGCTGAATCCCGCCTCGTTCGTAAAGAACGGGCCGGGCACCTACGGCAATACAAAGCCAAACGAGTTTCTCGGTCCCACGTATGAGGATGTGGACGCCGCTCTTACGCGCTTCATTCCCATTCACGAAGCGACGCAGCTCGAGTTTCGTGCCGAGTGCTTCGACTGCTTCAATCATCCCAACCTGCCCGGACCGACTGCGGCTCTGAACAGTTCGCTGTTCGGCCAGATCACGACCACCAATCCATATACACCGAGGATCCTGCAGTTCAGTCTCAAGCTGGATTTCTAGACCCAGGTCATCGGAGCGTAGGCTCGAGTCAATCCCCGCGGGGCGGCGGCCAATACCGCCGTCCCGTTTTCATTTTGTATGATGGCCTTTGCGACGTTCTAAGGGAGCGGCATTCTTCATGAAGGTTGGAATCATCGGCACCGGCGCCATTGCGGGCAAGCACGCGCAGGCTTATAAAAATATCGGCTACCACGTCACCGCATGCACCGATCGCACGGCGGAGCGCGGCAGGAAGTTCGCCGACGCCTGGGGCGCGGAGTTTGTGCCCACCCCAGAGGCGCTCGCGCAGCGCGCGGACGTGGATTATCTCGACGTATGCACCTTCCCTGCCTATCGGCTGGCGGCGGTTGCGCTTGGCGCGCAATATCGCAAGCATGTCCTGGTGCAGAAGCCCATGGCTGTTGATCTCCAAACGGCGGCGCGCATGATCGCCATGGCGGCCGCTGCCGGCATGCAGCTCGGCGTGGTGAGCCAGCATCGGTTCGACGATTCCGTCCTATTCTTGAAGCGCGCTATCGATGCCGGAAGATTGGGCAAAATTCTTCAGGCGGATGCCTACGTGAAATGGTACCGCTCGGCCGAGTACTATGCGCGGCCCGTGAAGGGAAGCTGGGCCGGCGAGGGCGGCGGCGCGCTGATCAGCCAGGCCATTCATCAGGTCGACGTGCTGCTGCACCTGGTGGGTGCGGTCGATGAGGTGTTCGGCTACTGGCATCTGGGCGCGCTGCACAAGATCGAATCGGAAGATCTGGTGTGCGCGGTGATGCGTTACGCCTCAAGCGCAACCGGCGTGATTCAGGCCGGGACCGCGTTGTGGCCGGGCTATCCGGAGCGGGTTGAGATTCACGGCACCAAAGGCAGCGCGGTCATCACCGGCGATCAGTTGACGACATGGGATGTCGAAGACGATTCCGGCGAGCCTGCACCGATGGCGCAACAGGCCAAATCGGGCGCTTCCGATCCGATGGCCATCTCGCTCACGCCCTTCGAGCGGGCATTTCTCGATTTCGGAGAGGCGTGCAGAACGGGACGGCCCGCGATATCCTCAGGCATTGATGGTTACCGCGCGCTGCAACTCGTGCGCAGCATCTACGGCTCGTGCGCAGCGGGGACAAAGGTGAAGTTGGATCAGGCGGTTGCGCAGAGTGAGTGATGGCGGAGCGATCCCGTGAAGGTCCTGTGGATCACGCCGCCCTCCGCGTTTGCGGATGACGGACTTCATCCTGCGCTGTTCTCGCAGCATCTCTCGGGATGTTGTTGCGGAAAAGAAGCCCGGGCCTGAAAGCCCAATCGTGGGCCGGGCGATTCAGCGGCCCTAAAGGCCACGGCTCTCTCCGTGACGTCTCACCAGTCCGTCAAGGTGCCATCCAACTTGCGGTTTACCGGGAGATAGGCGCGCTGATAGGGATATTTTTCGGCCAGCTTCTCATCGAGATCCACGCCGAGCCCTGGCGCGTCGCCGGGAAACATAAACCCATCTTTAAATGTGTAGTGGTGCGGGAACACCGCATCGGTCTCATCCGAGTGCGGCATGTGCTCCTGGATGCCGAAGTTATGGATCGCCGTATCCACGTGCAGCGCCGCGGCCATGCAGACGGGCGAGAGATCGGTGGCGCCATGAAAGCCAGTGCGCACATGATAGAGCGCGGCGAAATCCGCGGTCTTTTTGAGCGCGGTGATACCGCCGCCGTGTGTGAGCGTCATGCGCAGATAGTCGATCCACTGGTTGCGAATCAGATCGTGTGCGTCCCAGATGGAGTTGAAGACTTCGCCCACTGCGATCGGTGTGGTGGTGTGCTCGCGGATGAGACGAAATCCGTCCTGCAGTTCAGCCGGCGTTGGGTCTTCTATCCAGAAGAGATGGAACGGCTCGAGTTCCTTGCCCAGCCGGCCTGCCTCAATGGGCGTGAGGCGGTGATGGCAGTCATGCAGCAGGTGCAGCTCCTCGCCGAACGCCTCGCGCACCCGTGCGAACAACAGGGGCACGTGGCGCAGATACGGCTCGGTGGCCCATTCGTATTCAGATGGTAAACCGCGCTCGGCAGGCTCATAGCGGCCCGCGCCCTTCGGTACGCCGTAGGTTGTCGAAAGCCCCGGAAAGCCGCTCTGTACGCGAATGGCCTTGTAGCCCAATTCCTTGTGCTTCGCAACGTCCTCGAGTGCGCTGTCGATATCTTTGCCGTTAGCGTGCGCGTACACCATCACGCCTTCTCGGCTTTTGCCGCCGAGCAGGTTATAGACCGGCGTGTTCAACGCCTTGCCTTTGATGTCCCACAGAGCCAGGTCGATGGCGCCGATCGCCGCCATGGTTACGGGGCCGCGCCGCCAGTAAGCACCGCGATAGAAGTATTGCCATATGTCTTCGGTCTGGAAGGGGTCGCGCCCGACGAGGCAGGGGATGAGGTGATCGGAGAGATAACTGGCCACGGCCAGCTCACGTCCGTTCAATGTGCCGTCGCCCAGGCCGTAGATGCCTGCGTCTGTCTCGACCTTCAGGGTGACAAAGTTGCGGCCAGGCGAAGTGATGTTGACATAGGCGTTGGTAATCTTCATGGGGCGGTGCTCCTCCAGCTCAAGATCGGTGATCGACGTCAGCAATCGGCGGCATGCTTTTCAGCGATTCACTCCGCTGGCCAGGAATCCGCCATCGACGGCGAGCACTTCCCCGGTGACGAACGAAGCGGCTTCAGAGGCCAGGAAAATCGCGGCTCCGGCCAACTCGCGCGCCTCGCCGAAACGGCGCATGGGCGTGCGCAGAAGCAGATCTTCGCCGCGCGGCGTGCCACGCACCATCTTGGCATTGAGAGAAGTGGGAAAGACTCCCGGTGCGATCGCGTTTACGTTGACTCCGGTTCGCGCAAGTTCAATTGCGAGCACCTTGGTGAGCGACGCAACGCCGGCCTTGCTCGCGCAGTAGGCTGCCACGCGGGCAAAGCCCACAAAGGTGCTCAACGAGGCAATGTTGATGATGCGCCCGTACCCGGCCTTCTTCATGGTCGATCCAAAGATCTGGCAGGAGCGCATGGTACCGGTGAGATTCGTTTCGATCACGCGCGACCAGTCGGCCTCGGCTGCTTCGAGCGTGTCGGCGTTGTACGTCATGCCCGCTGCGTTCACCAGGATATCGATTTTGCCGAATTCGGCCAGCACCGCATCGTGAAGCGATTGAAGAGACGCGCGATCGAGCACGTCGCTCGTGACGCGCAGCGAGCGACGGCCCAGCGCTTCCACTTCTCCGGCGGCCTTGTTTACCTGATCGAGCCGGCGTGAGCTGGCGATCACGTCGGCCCCGGCGCCCGCCAAGCCTAAGGCGATGGCGTGACCCAGGCCGGTTGTGCCGCCAGTCACCACGGCGACTCTGCCGTTAAGATTGAAGAGATTCTCTGTCATGGCCCGATTTCCTGGCGCGGACGCGGAGAAAAGGGATGTCTGATGCCGGGTGCAGCGCAGTTCATGATATCTCTCAGAAAGCCTAGCACGTTTTCATAATTTATTCGAGTTGCGAAATATATATACGCATAGAGCGAAATTGTTGTCGAAGTTGCACCTGAACTTCACAGAACGATCTGCGCGCCGGCAGCGGAGCTGCGCAGAGGCCATGCGTGTTCCCGCGTCGGCTTGGCCGCTCGGCGAATGAGACGCGGTTCTTGACATCCGGCTGCAAGAGAAAATAAATTCGCGTCGGCTAGTCTATCGTCTGCCCGCGGTCCTCGAGCCCAGGCACAACTCTTTTCCTCTGAGGGCCAGTTGCGAGACAATGGTCCGAGCTTCGAACGAATTGTCGATTTCACCCCAATTCGGCAAAGCAAAGAATGGAGGAACGATGAACGACAGTGTTAAGCCCCGGCGCGCTTTTCTCAAGCAGGCCGGATTCATCGGATCGGCCGCCGTGATGGCCGCAATGCCGGAAGAGGCTATGGCATTCGGTGGGGCAGTGATTCAAGATGCCGTTCGTCCCGCGCAGGCTGAGGAACCGCCGAAGTATCACATCAAATTTGCCGTGTGCGGCATGAGCCACGACCACATTTACGGCATGATCGGCGCAGTGCAGCGCGGGGGCGGCGAGATGGTGGCGGCATGGGCGGGCGAAGACGACAAGCTCGCCATGTTCAAGAAGCGGTTTCCCGATGTGAAGATCGTCCAGACACAGGACGAAATTCTCAATGACCCCCAAGTGCAATTGGTGCTGAGCTCGCAGATTGCCAACGAGCGCGCGTCGTTGGGCGTGAAGGCCATGAAGCACGGGAAGGATTTCCTCGCCGACAAGCCGGGCCTTACGACGCTTGAACAACTGGCTGAAGTGCGCAAAACAATTGCCGAGACCGGCAGGATCTACGCCATCATGTACAGCGAGCGGCTGGAGGTGAAAGCCGCCGTTTATGCCGGTCTTCTGGTGCAGCAGGGCGCGATCGGCAAGGTGATTCAGACCATCAACATTGCGCCGCATCAGATCTTTCAGCACGCCGGGAATGCCGGTGGCGGGTCGGGGCGGCCGGAGTGGTTCTGGCACGCACGCCAGTTTGGCGGCATCCTTTGCGATATCGGTTCGCACCAGGTGGACCAGTTTCTCTTCTACACGGGGTCGGCGCAGGCGGAGGTGGTAGAGTCGCAGATTGCGAATGTCCGCCATCCCGACCATCCTGAGTTTCAAGACTTCGGCGACATGGTGCTACGCGGCGATCGCGGTCTGGGCTACGTGCGGCTCGACTGGTTCACTCCGGATGGCCTGGGAACATGGGGCGATGGGCGCCTCTTCATTTTGGGCACCGACGGATACATCGAAGTGCGCAAGTACACCAACGTGGCCGTCAGCCACCAGGGCAACAATCTGTTTATCGTGGACAAGAAACAGGCGCGCTATATCGACTGCAATAACATGCCGCTGCCCTTCGGCGCGCAGTTTGTCTCCGATATCGTCAACCGCACGCATACCGCACAGGACCAGACGCAGTGCCTCCTTGCGGCAGAGTTGGTCATCAAAGCGCAGATGAATGCGCAACGCGTGACGCTGAAAGAATAGGTTACGAAATACAAATGGGCATAAGGAGACAGGCGATGACGATGACAAGGCGCGATGCGCTGGTTGGTTTGATGGCTCTCTCGGGCGTGCTGACCGAAGTGCCTGCGGTAGCGGCGGCAGACGGGCAGCAATCGATTCTCGGGCCCACGGTGTTCCATTGGGAAGAGATGAAGTTCAAATCAAACGCCGTGGGGGCGCAGGCCCAGCTCTGCAGGCAGCCGACCGCGACCCTCGACCAGCTCGAGATGCATGTGAGCAAACTCGACCCTGGCAAAAATTCGCATCCGCCGCATCGGCACGTGAATGAAGAGCTGATCATCCTCCGCGAAGGAACGTGTGAGACGCTGTCGAATGGCAACTGGGTTCGCGTGGAAGCGGGTTCGGTTGTCTTCAACGCATCGAACAGCCTGCACGGCTTCCGCAACGTGGGCGCCACGCAGGCGGTCTATCACGTGATCAATTGGAGCCCGAACAAAGATAGGACGGGGCAGAAGTAGCAGCGTTCGAAGGCTGGTTCAATGTTCCGCAAGGGAACTGAGCGGGCCGAGGTCTAAGTGCAAGGATAAGGGACTTCATGGCATTCGATTGATACTCCTCGGCTCGCGAATGGTGCAACCACTCCACGGCCGCGGCGCGACGCTTTCCGGCGCCGACAAGACAGTGGGGGCGAGAAAAGCTATTCTGTTCGACAGGATGGGACGCAACGCAGGGAATCTCCTTCGCTGGTTGTTCGACTCCCGCTATGGCCCCCAAAGCCGGCTGATTCCGCGGTGGCTCTTTCTGCGCGCGCTGGCAGCAATCTATTTCTCCGCATTCTATTCGCTGCTGTTTCAGATCAACGGCCTTATCGGCCCTCAAGGCATTCTGCCTGCACAAAAATATCTTGCCGCCGTCGGACAATCGCTGGGCGTATCGCGGTACTGGTATGCGCCGTCGCTCTATTGGTTCTCGTCAAGCTCGGCCATGCTCCTGGTCGTCACGTGGATCGGCCTTGCGGCATCGGTGATTGCCTTTTTCAATCTGTGGCCGCGGCTTAGCTTCTTTGTCTGCTTCGTGTGCTTCCTCTCATTCATCGGCGCGTCGAGCGTGTTTTCAAGCTACCAATCGGATGGCATGCTGCTCGAAGCGGGATTCATCTCTCTCTTTTTCGTGCCGCGCGGTCTTTTGCCGGGATGGGGAGCCAACAGCCCTCCCTCGCGCGCCAGCCTGTTTCTGCTGCAATGGGAGTGGTTCCGCATCTATTTCGAATCGGGAATGGTGAAGCTTCTCAGCGGCGACGTGGAGTGGCGTAACTTCACCGCGATGGACGAGTACTATCAGAACGGTCCGCTGCCGACGTGGATCGGCTGGTATGTCGAGCACCTTCCGCACTGGTTTCACGCAGCGACGGTTGCCGGCACGCTGGCGCTCGAACTGGTGCTCGTCTTCATGCTCTTCTTTCCGCGCCGCGTGCGGCTGGTCTGCTTCTTTATCGTGACGCCGTGGGAGATAGGCGTGATTCTTACCGCGAATTACACGTTTCTGAACTACTTGGTGCTTACGCTGGGCTTTCTTCTGCTCGACGACCGTTTCTCGCGGCGCTTTGTCCCGAAACGCTTCGCGCCGCGTGAGCCGGAGCGCACCGTCGAAACTGAACCGGCCGAAGAACGGCCGCTTTCGATTGTGGCGGCGGGCGAGGCGAGTGTGGCGACCGCCGATCTGGAGCTGCGCCGGCGGGTCCACACGCGCAGAACCTGGCGGGAAAGGATCAGTTCGCACCGGAGCGCGCTGGAGCTGGCGGTTGCGGCGGTGATGCTCACGTGGATCGCCTATGACACCACTGCGGAATTGATCGGTCTGCCCTTCCGGAACATTCCTCTGCCCACTGCGCCGATCGCGGCGCTCGAGCCCTTTCGCATCGCCAACCAATATGGCCTGTTTGCGATGATGACCCGGGGCCGGTATGAGATCGAGTTCCAAGGCTCGAAGGATGGGGCCAACTGGACCGCCTATCCGTTTCGCTACAAGCCGCAGGCCCTCAATGAGCCACCGGGCATCTATGCGCCGTATCAGCCGCGCTTCGACTGGAATCTCTGGTTCGCCTCGCTGGGCGATTGGCAGCAGAACGATATTGTTCCGCTCACCGAGGAGCGATTGCTGGTCAATAGCTCCGCTGTGCTCTCGCTTTTCAGGAGCAACCCATTCAAGGAGGCGCCGCCCCGTTATGTGCGCGCGGTGCTATGGCAGTATTGGTTTACCTCGGCCGAAGAGAAGCGGCGGACCGGGAACTGGTGGCGGCGCGAGTTGATGGGCCTCTATGCGCCGGAGATGACGATGACCGCAGACGGAAGCATTGCCGCGGTGCAATGGCCGGGCGAACTGCCGCCGCATGATTGAAGGAGCAAATGCGAGGATGAGCCGTGCCTGTGTGATCGGATCCGGTCCGAACGGACTTGCAGCCGCCCTTGTGCTCGCGCAGGCGGGGCTGAGCGTGGAAGTATTTGAAGCGCAGGCCGAGCCGGGCGGCGCTGCGCGCACTCTGCCCCTCACGCTGCCGGGATTTCTGCACGACTTTGGCTCGGCTGTGCACCCTCTGGCTGCCGGGTCGCCTTTCTTTTCCTCCTTGCCGCTCAATGAACACGGGCTCGAATGGGTTTACGGGGACGCGCCGCTGGCGCATCCGCTCGATGATGGCTCGGCGGTCATCATCGAGCGCGATCTGAGGGACGCGGAGCGCGTGCTGGGCGCCGATGGCGGCGCGTGGCGGCGTTTGCTGCAGCCAATCGTCGATCACTGGAAGGAATTCGCCGAAGACGCGCTTGCGCCTCTGGTCCGCATTCCGCGCCATCCTCTCCTGATGGCAAAATTTGGATTGATCGGGATACAGTCCGCGCAGGCGCTGGTGATCAGCCGGTTTACAAGCCCGCGTACGCGTGCTGTCTTCGCCGGTTTGGCAGGCCACTCCTTTCTCAGCCTCGATCAGCCGCTGAGCGCAGCGGTGGGATTGATGCTTGGCGCCTCGATGCACGCAGTCGGCTGGCCGATTCCGCGCGGCGGCGCGCGCGCCATTCCGCACGCGCTCATCCACTCTCTTGAAATGCTGGGCGGCACCGTGCATACTTCGCGCCCGATCGACGCGCGGGCGCTGCGCCAACTCGAGTCTCCGCTGACGCTGTGCGATATTACGCCGCGCCAGTTATCGGCGATCGCCGGAAGCCGGTTCGCTCCAGGCTATCGCCGGTCGCTTGAGCGGTTCGAGCATGGGCCGGGCGCGTTCAAGTTGGACTATGCGCTGTCAGAGCCCGTGCCCTGGCGCGCGCCGGAGTGCCGCCGCGCCATCACCGTGCACCTGGGCGGAACGTTTGAAGAAATTGCGGCATCGGAGCAAGCGGTGGTGCAGGGCCGCGAGCCGGAACGGCCGTTTGTGCTGGTTGCGCAACCCACGCTCTTCGATCCCGCCCGCGCGCCGAAGGGCAAGCATGTGTTGTGGGCCTATTGCCACGTGCCGAACGGATCAGGGTTCGATATGACCCAGCGTGTCGAGGCGCAGATCGAACGCTTCGCACCGGGCTTTCGCGATTGTGTGCTGGCGCGCCATGTTTCCTCGCCGGCCGTGCTCGAGGCGATGGATGCGAACCTTGTGGGCGGCGATATCGGAGGCGGCGTGATGAGCGTTCGACAGCTTCTGTTCCGGCCCACTCTGCGTTACTACTCCACCGGCACGCCGGATATCTATCTGTGCTCGGCATCGACGCCGCCGGGCGCCGGCGTGCACGGCATGTGCGGCTATCACGCTGCCAAGCTCGCGCTGTGGCGGATGAAATAATTCAAACGGGCGGGAGCGCCTCATGAAGGCGGTTCAGGGCGCGGAGCCGTGCGCTCAACGAAAGCTATGCCTGACAGGAAGGAAGGCAGAATGACGGGCATCGACCAGCAGGACCTGCTGCAACAATTCGCGAGCGATAACTATGCAGGCATCTGTCCGGAGGCATGGCAGGCAACGGAGATGGCGAATCATGGCCACGCCACCGCTTACGGCGACGATCTGTGGACGGCGCGGGCTGCCGACGCATTTCGTAACCTGTTTGAGACTGAATGCGAAGTCTACTTCGTTTTCAATGGCACGGCGGCGAATTCGCTGGCGCTCGCGTCTCTGTGCCAGTCGTATCACGGTGTCATCTGCTGTGACCAGGCGCATGTGGAGACCGATGAGTGCGGTGCGCCGGAGTTCTTTTCCAACGGCTCCAAGTTGCTGGTAGCCGCCGGCGCGGAAGGCAAGCTGACACCGGAAGCCATTCACGAGCTGGCGACGAAGCGGCGGGATATCCATTATCCAAAGCCGCGGGCCGTCACGATTACGCAGCCGACCGAAACCGGCCGCGTGTACTCGCTCGATGAGCTGGGCGCCATCGCGGCGGCGTGCAAGAGGCATGAGTTGTCTCTGCACATGGACGGGGCGCGCTTCGCGAACGCCTGTGCGAGCCTTTGCTGCTCCCCGGCTGAGCTCACGTGGAAGAGCGGCGTCGATGTGCTTTGCTTCGGCGGCACCAAGAATGGAATGGCGGTAGGTGAGGCGGTGCTGTTCTTTGGCCGCGCCCTTGCCACGGATTTCGATTATCGGTGCAAGCAGGCCGGACAGCTCGCGTCAAAGATGCGGTTTCTCTCCGCGCCCTGGGTGGGCATGCTCGAAAGCGGCGCGTGGTTGCGCAATGCGCGTCACGCCAACGAGTGCGCGCGCCGCTTTGCCGCGCAACTGGCCGGCATCCCCGGCGTTGATCTCGCGCAGCCGGTGGAAGCCAACGCGGTGTTTATCGCCGCCCCCGACAAAACTCTTCAGCGGCTTCGTGCGCGCGGGTGGAAGTTCTACACCTTCATTGGCGGCGCAGCTCGCTTCATGTTTGCGTGGGACTCGGATGTACGCCGCATCGATGCTTTCTGCGACGACTTAAAGGAATGTGCGGCCCTGACATACTAGGTATCTGACCGGATGATTTTGTGAGACGCGCCGAATCTGGATGGGATAAATGAGGGCGCCCACAACTTGTACAACAGCAAGCGGTCAGAGACACAAGGGCGTCTTTCAGATGACCGGGTGATGGAGTAACTCGAGACAGCGGAATGTTAGCGGGAGTTATCGCCATTTCTTCCCTTAAACTCGCGGCGAGGGTTGCTCGAAGATTGATTTCCACAGGGAATTTTGTGACGGTTGTACTTTCGTGCCGGTTCAAGTGAGCAATTTGTTTGCAGAACAAACAGAGTTCCGGTTATGTTAATTCGAGGCGGGGATTGATCCGCCATATTGCGCATCGATCCGCCATATTGCGTAAGGACTTATCCCACGTTGACCGTAACCGGTCTCATACTTACCGCGGGACTGAATTCGCGAACGGCGAGATTCCGCTATCAAGGCGGGATTCATCGATCGCGCGAGCCGATGCTGATTGCCCAGGGACCGGTCCTGGGTCCTTGGCCGCAGCCAGAGGAGGGAACCATGGGAATCGCGGAGATCTTAGCTTCCATTGATAGAGAACTTGCCCATCTGAAACAAGCGCGCGCGCTGCTTGGAGCGAGTTCGTCGCGCGCGAGCAGGAAAACGGGTGTCTCGAAAAAGGCCGCAAGCAAAGCAGCCGTAGCGAAGCCAGGCAAAAGAAAGAAGAGAACGCTTACGCCGGAGGGCCGGAGACGCATTGCGGAAGCCCAGAAGCAGCGCTGGGAAGCGCACAAGAAGGCCGCAGCGGCTGTGCAGAGGTAACGGGTTGGGTTGCGAGGGGATCGAATCGATCCCGCTCAATCGCCGACTGGGCGAGAGGAGCTTGTTCTTCCGGCGCGGTGCGATCGATTACCGCTCAGGAGAAATCCACTGCCCCGCACCGGCGGAGTGGAAGATGGCTTCGATCACGGCCATGTTGTGGATCGAATCCTCAAGGCTTACGGGCGCGTCGTGATGCTCAAACACAGCTTTGGCGAAGGCGTCGCCCTGCAGCGTGTATTGATCGCCGAGCGGGAAAATCTCCGTCGTGATGCCGCTGCCGGATGGGTCGCCGGTGGAGTCGAAGAACAGCCGCGTCGGCCGGTCGATGGGCGCATTGAAGGGAATCTCGATTTCAATGCGGCCGCGGGTGCCGAGGAAGTGTATCCGCTGATAGGGAATCAACTGCGTGCTGCAGGTAAAGATGGCATGGCCGGCGGGAAATTCAAGAATAGCTGAGGCGAGCCGGTCAGTGCCCATCTCGGGATCGCGGTCGAGCGTGGCTACCACGCGCGTGGGCTCTTGCCGGAACGCATAGCGCGAGGCGTGAATGCAGTAACAGCCGATGTCGTACACGCCGCCGCCGCCTGTCTCAGGCCGATTGCGAATGTTTGCCGGATTGATATTGAAGTAGCTGAAAAATCCAGTGATGGAACGCAATTCACCTACCCGGCCGGCATCGAGCAGGTCGCGCAGGCGCATCCATTGATGAAAGCTGCGGATCATGAAGGCTTCGCAGATCACTACGCCGGTACGGGCCCTGAGGTCGAGCAGCGACTTCGCTTCGGCGACCGTCATGCTGATTGGCTTCTCGCACAGCACGTGCTTGCCGGCCTCGGCGGCCTTTGCCGTCCACGGCACATGCAACTGGTTGGGAAGGGGATTATAGATCGCGTCGATATTCGGGTCGGCCAGCAGCTCTTCGTATGAGCCGTAAGCCGTGGGAATGCCGAGAGCGGCGGCTGCTTCTTTGGCTTTGGACAGATCGCGGGACGCGATCGCGGCCACTGTGGTGAGCTGGCCCTGCTGCATTGCCGGGATCACTTTCTTGAGGCCGATGTTGGCGGTACTGAGCACTCCAAAGCGAAGCTTTTTCGACATGGGGGAATCATACAGCCGCCGGAAGCACTCCCGACTCATAACCCAAGACAGGCCGGAGCGGCTGGGAAAATTCATCTATCTTCGGGAACCGCCGCCGTTTTGGCTGCGTAATGTCTCTCGAATGCCCCAGGGGACCACCCTAAGGGGTCACATCGCAGTTGATTGCTGCAGGAGAAGGACCATGCGTAAACTCACCCAAGTCATTGGACTTGCGGGATTGTTTTTATCGTTGCTGCCGAGCAGCTTTGCCAAGACGCCGCCGAAGCCCAAAGACGCTCCGGGCACAATCGTCATCACCTTCAAGGATGGCCACAAGCAGAGCTTCAATCTGGCCGACATTGCGAGGGTCGAGTTTTCCGGCGCTCCCGACGGCGCGTCAACGGCTGCCGAATTGCCGCCGCGCGGCCAATTCATTGGGAGATGGCTGGTTGGCGACGGGAACGGGGACACGTTCATCATCAAGCTGGATGAAGATGGCGATGCCACTCGCTCGCTTCATGAGGTACACGGCACCTGGGTTTACGTCAACGGCGAGGCGCGCATTACCTGGGACGATGGCTGGCAGGACGCCATCCGCAAAGTTGGGTCAAAGTTTCAGAAATATGCCTACACGGCGGGCAAGTCGTTTACCGATCGTCCTGACAACGTAACAGCCGCCGAAAACACTGCGCCACGGCCGATCTGATCCGTCGTCACCTGCGGGCCGCATGCAAGGCGCGGAGAAGGTAAACTGGAGACAGGACCTGTCCTTCCTGGATCTTCACCGTGCATCCGCTCCTTGCCAATTTGAACCCTGAACAGCGCGCGGCCGTGGAAGCGACCGAGGGCCCGCTGTTGATTCTGGCCGGCGCCGGCTCGGGGAAGACACGCGTGATCACCAGCCGCATCGCGTGGCTGATCCGCGAAAAGGGCATCGCGCCGGATTCGATTCTTGCGGTCACGTTTACGAACAAAGCTGCGGCCGAGATGGGCGAGCGCGTGGAACGGCTGCTCGGCCATACTTCCCTGGCCAAACCGCTGATTGCCACGTTTCACTCGCTTTGCGTGCGCATCCTGCGGCGAGACATCGAGGCACTGAAGGTGGGCGGCCAGGGGCTTACCCGCTCCTTCGCGATTTTCGATGAGAACGATCAGCAGGGGATCGTGAAGCAGATCATGCGGCGCATGGGCCTTGACACCAAACAGCTTACGCCGCGCACCGTGTTGGGCCGCATCTCCTGGGCGAAGAACCATATGGTCGACCCGCAGGAGTATTACCTGGCCTCGAAAGACCCGAACAGCGAGCGCATCGCCCATATCTTTCAGAGCTACCAGGCTGAACTGCGCAAAAACAACGCGCTCGATTTCGATGACCTGCTGCTTGAGGCCGCCCGCCTGCTCAAGGTGTCGAGCGAGGTGCGCGAGCGCTATCAGCGCCGCTACCGCTACCTGTTGGTCGATGAATACCAGGACACGAACCGTCCGCAATACGAGCTGATGAAGCTGCTCGCCGGCGAGCACAAGAACGTTTGCGCGGTGGGCGACGAGGATCAGAGCATCTATTCATGGCGTGGCGCCGATATCCGCAACATCCTCGAGTTTGAGCAGGATTTTCCCAACGCCCACATCATCCGCCTGGAGCAAAACTATCGCTCTACGCAGACCATCCTGGAAGCGGCCGGCGCCGTAGTCGCCAACAATCTTCGCCGCAAGGGCAAGAAGCTGTGGACCGACCGGCAAGGCGGATCGCTGATCGGCTACTACGAGGCGCCCGACGGCGAGAACGAGGCGCTGTTTATCGCCGACAAGATTCAAGCGTTTTTGCGCGAGCAGCGCAATGCGTCGGAAGCACAGGACCCCGGAGCAGCGGGCCATTGCGCCGTGCTCTACCGCACCAACTCACAATCGCGGCTCGTGGAAGAGGCGCTGCGCCGCTACAACATCAGCTACACGATGGTCGGCGGGTTCAGCTTTTACGAGCGCGCGGAGATCAAAGACCTGCTCGCGTATCTGCGCCTGGTGCGCAATCCGCATGACTCGATGGCGTTGCAGAGGATCATCAATACGCCTGCGCGCGGCATCGGGAAAGCCACGCTCGAGACCCTGGAACGGCTGGCGCTCGAGACAGGCAAGTCCACCTGGGACGCGATGACGGCAGCCATGCGCGACAAGCTGATTCCGACGCGCGCGTTGATGTCGCTCGATTCTTTCCGCCAGGTCATGTTGGATGCGCAGGCGATGATGGACCCGGACTTCGCCGGCAAACTTTCCTCCGATATTGCCGAGGCGGGAGCGGCAACGGGCGACACGGGCTTCGCCTTTGGCGCGGAAGAGCCGACTGCCGAGCAAAGACAACAGGGAAGTGAGGCCTTGGAAGCTGGTGCCGATTTCAATTTTGGTGGAAATGACGATCAGCTCGCCCTCCTCGATCCTTCGCACTTTTCACCCTTCGCTGCGGCGCCTGCACGGCCCTTCCTCAAGATGCCCGGTCAGAAGGCCGGGTCCGCCGCGCCCCCCGCCGATCGCGGCTTTGAACCGGCGTCACATCAAGCAGGAGAGGATGAGCCCGACAAAGGGGATGCCTTCCGGTCGTCCGGTGATGCCGCCACGCTGCCCGAGCTGATCCGGTTCCTGATTGACCGCACCGGCTACATCAAGGCGCTTGAGGCCGAGGGATCGCCTGAGGCCTTCAGCCGCATTGAAAACCTCAAGGAACTGGCCAATGCGGCGCACGATGCGGAGGTGCGCGGCGAGACGCTGGCCGATTTCCTCGATCATGCCGCGCTGGCCTCCGACACCGACCAGATCGATCCCAATGCGCGCGTCACGCTCATGACGCTGCACGCCGCCAAGGGGCTCGAATTTCCGCTGGTCTTTCTTGCTGGGTTGGAGGAAGGCCTGTTTCCGCATTCGCGCACGCTCAATAGCCCCGAAGAGCTTGAAGAGGAACGGCGTCTCTGCTATGTGGGCATGACGCGCGCCATGAACACGCTCGTCCTCACCCGCGCCCATTATCGCCGCCGCTATGGTAACGACGCGCCGGAGATGAGCGTGCCTTCCCGGTTCCTCGAAGAAGTGCCGCCGCAGCTGGTCGAAAACCTGAGCGGCCGCAGCCCGGCGTGGGCGGTTCCGGCGTATAGGTCGAGCTACGGAAACGGCCGCCAGTCTTCGAACGAGTTTGAAGAGCGCCATTATAAGTACGAAGACGAGAACCAGGAGACACATACCGCTTCGCGCGCCGCCGTGGGCGGTCGCAGTTCTTCGAAGCCGTTTACTGCGTCGTGGATGACGGGAGCGAAGGCGAGCTCTTCCAGCAGCGGGTCTGCTGCCAAAAAAGGGACAGGGGCCGAGGAGCCGGAGTCGATCGAGAATATTGCGCGCTTCTTTGGCGCCAACTCCGGCGCGTCGAAGCCAGATTCGTTCAAGGCTGGTTCCTTCAAGCCTGGTTCGTTCGGGCGGCCAGCCATGGACATTCCCGCGTCCGCCGGCGCGACGAGCCTTAGAAAAGGAGAGCGCGTGCGCCACGCCAAATATGGCGAAGGCACGGTTCTGATGCGCGAAGGTGACGGCGAAGACGCGAAGGTGACGGTGTTGTTCCAGCGCCACGGCATGAAAAAGCTGATGGAGAAGTTCGCGAATCTCGAGAAGATTTAGCGGAACGCTTCCTGCTGGTTCCAGGTCCGCGCGGACCCGCGTTTCGAGACGCAGAACGATAGCCTGCATCAAGATCCTGCATCGAGGGATAACCCAATCCCTGTTATCCTAAGAGTCGAATCCCCGCTGAGCGGGAACGAAAGCGACTCAATGGAAAGAGGATATTCGTGGCCAACACCACCAAGATTGAAGACAAGACGGAACGCAAGAAGCTGAAACGCACGGCGCGGAAGAAGGCGGCTCCCAAGGCCAAGCGCACCACGCCGCGGGGATCGAATAAAAAGAAGGTGAAGAAACTGGTGCGCGGTCAATCGAAGCGGTAAAGGCGGCCTATAGCTGCCGGCTTTCAGCTTCCAGTTTTTCCGAGCCGGCGCTCAGATTTCTGCCCGGCTCGGAGAGGCTGGTAGCTTGAGCTGTTTCACCTCCTCCAGCGCAGACGAGCGTCGGCACGGAAGGGCTGTATGCTCTAGTAAACTCGGCCGTGTGGCGAGTCGAGGAGAATTTCCCTGCCCAGCCAACTGCTTGCGCGCAAGTCGATCGACAAGCTGATCCGGGACTCGGAGAAGCCCGAGCATTCTCTCAAGAAGACCCTCGGGCCCTGGTCTTTGACAGCGCTAGGCATTGGCGCGGTCATCGGCTCGGGCATCTTCACGGTCATCGGCACAGCCATGGCGGGCGAGACTTTTCCCGCGGCCGACTACGCCGACACGCCGCTGATTCACTGGCTCATTTATCACACCGCCATGGCGGGCCGTCCGGGAGCGGGTCCGGCGCTGGCGCTCTCGCTGGCGCTTGTGGCCGTGGTCTGCGCCTTCACCGGCCTCTGCTACGCGGAGCTGGCTTCGATGATCCCCATTGCCGGCTCGGCCTACACGTACACCTATGCGACGCTCGGCGAGCTGGTGGCGTGGATCATCGGCTGGGACCTGATTCTCGAGTACGCCTTCAGCAACATGAGCGTGAGCGTGGGCTTTGCCGCCCATGTCGTCGATCTGCTCGACTGGTTCGGCGTGCATCCCGCACTCCGCTGGATCTCGCCCGCCTATCTGCCTACGGGCTTGCAGGACTTCGCGGGCAACAATCTCTACAATCCGGGCTGGCACTTCGGCTTCAATATTCCCGCGTTCCTGGTGGTGATGGTTCTCACCGTGATCCTGGTACGCGGCATCCGCGAGTCGGCGCGGGCCAACAACATCATGGTGCTGGTCAAGCTTGCCGCCATCTTGGTTTTCATCTTCGCCGCCGCTGGATTTGTGAAGCCGCATTACTGGCATCCCTTCATGCCTAACGGCTGGACCGGCGTGCTCACCGGCGGCTCCATCATCTTCTTCACGTATATCGGGTTCGATTCGGTTTCCACGGCTGCCGAGGAGTGCAAGAATCCGCAGCGCGATGTGCCCTTCGGCATTCTGGCCACGCTGGTAGTCTGCACGGTGCTGTACGGCGCGGTGGCCATCCTGCTCAGCGGCATCGTCCCGTGGCAGTCGGTCATGGGCGATGCGGCTCCGGTGGTGAACGCGCTCAAAAAGCTCTCGTTCGAGCCGGGCGGCGCGCGCCTGCATTGGACGCGGCTCTTCGTGCTCATCGGCGCGCTGCTGGGCATGATCTCTTCGCTTCTTGTCTATCAGCTCGGCCAGGCGCGCATCTGGTTCGCCATGTCGCGCGATCGGCTGCTGCCCTCGATCTTCGGGCGCATTCATCCGCAGTACCGCACCCCGTCCGTCTCAACCTGGGTGGCCGGATTCGTGGTGGGCATTCCGGCCGGCCTGCTCGACATCGGCACCGTCTCGAATCTTTCGAACATCGGCACCCTTTTCGCGTTTGTGCTGGTCTCGCTCGGCGTGCTCGTTCTCCGCTATCGCGAGCCGGAGCGTCACCGGGGCTTCCGCGCGCCACTGGGGCCTGTGTTTCCGGTTCTCAGCGTGATCTTCTGCATCGTATTGATGATGGGTCTTGAGATCATTACCTGGGTTCGCTTCTTTGCCTGGCTCGCGGCCGGGTTGTTGATCTACTTCTTCTATAGCCGCCACCGCTCGGAGTTCGCCAAACCCCGCCCGGATTCGATCCTCGCGGAGAAACGATGAAGACCTCGCAGAAGATTCTGCTCTCCGTGCTCGCCACGCTGGCTATCGGCGGAATCTATCTCTTCTCTGTCTGGAGGCATCGCCAGAACCCCGGCGTCGTCGCGACTGAAAGCGAAGACCAAAGACTCACCCCGGACGATGTGGCCGTGGTGCGCATGATGTTCATGACTTCGTTCGACGACACGCTCGCGCTCAAGGGCAAGAGCGTCTGGATGAAGAACGGCTACACCATGCCCTATTTTCCCTTCGACAACGGGCGGATTGCGTTCAGCAAACGCGCAGGCCTGATCCCGTCCGCGCAGCAGCTCAAGGTGGAAAACATCGTTAAAGCCTCGCCGCCGCCATCGGTGGATGACAGTATCGAACACGGCACCCGGCAGGTCTTCGCCGTCTTTGCCCTGCCCGGCAATCCGGCGCTCTACGCCACGCCGATCGGCGTCATCGAGGGTAGCCAGGAACGTTACTACTGCGATCTGCTGTTCTACTACGACGATCCGCACACCATCTATGACAACTGGCCGAAGGACGTCTGGGCCGCGATTGACGCGCACCAGGTGAAGCCCGGCATGAGCGAGCTGGAAACCCGCATGGCCATCGGCCAGAAGCTGCAGGCTGAAGGCCCAACGGAGGGCAACCGCACCGTGAGTTACAACCAGGCGGACAAGCATTGGACCGTCACGTATGTGCATAATCATGCCACCGCGATCAAAAGCGATTAGCGATGTCTTCAGTAAAGAAGAGAGGGGATATGGCGTCCGGCGAGTACGAGCTGACTGACTTCATTCGCCGGCTGCCCAAGGCCGAGCTGCATCTGCATCTCGAAGGCACCATTCTGCCTTCAACCCTGGTCGAACTCAGCATCCGGCACGATGCGCGGCCTCTCACACTGCCTGAGGCAGAGTCGCTCTACAAATTCGCCAACTTCACTGAATTCATCGAGGCCTTCAAGGCAGTAACCCGCCTGCTCACCGGCCCCGACGATTACGAGCTGGCCGCGTGGCGGATGATGCAGCACCTTGCCGAGCAGGGCATCGTCCATGCCGAGGTGTACATCTCCGTGGGCGTCATCTACATGTGGCGCAATCACGATCCCGCCTGCTTCGAGCCGATCTTCGCGGGGCTGGAGCGGGCGCGCGCACGGGCCGAGCGCGAGCTGAGCCTCTCACTCTTTTGGATCTTCGACGCCGTTCGTCACTTCACGGTGCCGGAGGCGGAGGTCGTCTTCAACAAGGCAGCCGAGCTGCGCGCGGAGTTTCCGGCCATCGTCGGCATCGGCCTTGGGGGGGACGAACGCCGCCGCGGGTCGGAGCCGTTCCGCGCGCTCTACGCCCAGGCACGGCGCATCGGCCTGCGCTTGACCAACCACGCCGGCGAAACCACCGGCCCCGAGGCGATTGGGGAGGCGCTCTCGATCGGCTCCGAGCGGATCGGCCATGCGCTGTCAGCCATCGAGGATTCGGAACTGCTCCAGGATCTGAAGGAGCGGGGCACGCCGCTGGAGCTGAATCCCACCTCGAACGTTCGCACCGGCGTCTGTCCGTCGTTTGCCGCGCATCCTCTGCGGCGCTACTTCGATCTCGGCTTGCTGGTGACTCTCAACTCCGACGATCCCGCATTCTTCGGCTCCGACTTGGCCAACGAGTATCGGCTGGCGCATACCGAGCAGGGTTTTACGCGCGAGGAGCTTCGCCGGCTGGCGGGTAACTCCATCCGCGCCAGCTTTCTGCCTGAATCGGAGAAAGCCGCATGGATCGAGCGCCTGGAAAAGATTAGGTGAGAAGTGCCATTGGCTGTCTCGACACCGTTCCGGCGTCCCTCCGGATGCGCCGGCAGAATTGCCCCCAAAGGAACATCCTCGCGTAACCAAGGTGTGATTGCGCATCCCCCGCCTCGGGGGCAAGCGCAGCGCATTCTGCGGTATCATGAGGGCACAGGAGGCTGTTGCATGTCCGTCGAATCCGGCATCCCCCAACCCGTGGAAGAAAGCATCGCACTGGATAAGTGCGAAGGCAAGGTGTTGCGGGTGCTTACGTGGTTTTCGGCGGGTTTGGCCGTCGCTGCCATCGGCATCTACTTCGGTGCGGAATTGCGCAGCCGCGCGCGCTTCAAAAGGCGCACGCCCTATGACTTCTATTCGAATGCCGGCAAAAAGCAGGCGAGTGAATTCGGAATGGGGATCTAGCCAACCCTGCAGGGCTTCGCCTCACTTCAAACGCGAAGAATCTCGAACGATCAATTCCGGCTCCAAAATTACAGTCCGCGGCCGCGCGGACGGTTTCTCCAGCAGCGCCGTAATCATCTTGGCGGTGCGTTCGCCGATCTCCTTCGATTTCTGATCGATGCTCGAAAGCGGCACCTGCAACTTGCTGCTGTAGTGGAAGTTTCCGCAGCCTACGATCGAAACGTCCCGGGGAATGCGGAGGCCCTCCTCTATCGTCTTGACCATCGCGCCCACGGCCACGGTGTCGTTGAAGCAGAAGACGCCGTCGGGCCGCGGCTGCAGGGCGAGCACCTCTTCCATGGCCCGTTTGCCGCGCGTCTCGCCGTCGGAGTCGGACGCCTCGCCACAGGAAACGACATAATGGTCCGGGGCGTGCATTCCGTGCCTGGCGAGAGCGCTGCGATAACCCTCGGCGCGGCGATTGCCGACATTGGTCTCCGGTCCGCGGATGTGGGTGATCCGCTTGCAGCCTTGGGCAATCAGGTGCTCAACGGCCAGTTCGGCGGCGCGAAAGTCGTCGACCCCGATAAAGTTGGAAGAAAACCCAGGAAAACTTCGGTCGATTAGCACCAGGGGCACGCCGGCCTCGCCGATTCTGCGCAGATTTTCGGGATCTTTCTGGCAGGAAGCTACCACGAAGCAATCCAGATGGTGCGCCAGCATGTGCTCAATCTCGTCCTGCTCAAGCTGCGGATCGCTTTCAGACGAGGAGACGATCAGGAAGTAATGCTTCTTGCGCAGCGTCGCCGCAAGGCTCTTGGCGATCTCGGCAAAAAAAGGATGAATCAGGTCCGGCACCACGAGGCCGATCAAGGAGCTTCGGCCGGTGACCAGGCTGCGGGCCATCAGGTTCGGCCGGTAATTTAGCTGCTTCACCCGATCCAGGATCTTCGCCTTGGTCTCTTTCGCAATATCCGGCCGGTCGCGGAGAGCACGCGAGACCGTAACGACCGAGACCCCGAGTTCGTCCGCTATATCTTTGAGCCGTGTGACCATAACGCCAGTTTATCCGAGCCTGATCATACCGCAGAGCCGCCGGCTGGTCTGCCCGATTCGAACGCAGGCCGGCCGGCGGCGCGCCGATCAGAAGACAATCATGCGGGACCAGTATCGATAACAAAAACGATTACGTTGTCCTTGAGGAAAAGGGTGTTACAGGTCACGCGAAAGAGCTGTCAAGGTTTTTTGTGGACCGGTTCAGGGGGTGGGCTGCCGGCCGGCTCCGTGCCGCCCGCGCAGAGCCAGGCGCCGTTCCGCGCCGGCGGCTTCAATCTCGCCGTTGATTTCGGCGCCTACCAAAAGCATCAGCCCGGTGATGTAGAACCATGTGAGCAGAATGATCACCGCCCCGAGCGATCCGTAAGTCAATGAATAATTATTGAAGAAATGGAGATAGAGGCGGAGGGCGAGAGAGGCGACGAGCCAGCCGAGAATCCCAATCATGGCGCCGGGCGTGAACCAGCGCCAGCGGCGCTTTCTCCAGTCCGGAGCCCAGTAGTAGATCATCGCAAACGACAGAACCAGAAACGCCAGCGCGACCAAGCCGGCAACCACTCGCGCGCCGACGGAGACGGCTAGATCCAGCAGATGATCCGAAAAATGGCGATAGACGAGCTTTCCCGTCACATCTCCCGCGAAGATGCAGCCCAGTGCCGCGCTGACCACAACCGTGAGCACGATGGTGAGTCCAATGGCATAGATTCGGGCGATGATGTACGACCGGGAGTCTTCGATTTTGAAAACATCGTTCAGCGTGTCCTGCAGCGCGGAGATGCCCACGGAGGCAGACCAGACGGCGGCAATGGATCCAAAGGTGATCTTGCCGGTGCTGGCCGCCGCGGCGGTCTGGTTAAATGTATTCAGCACCGTGCCCAGGGCCGAGGTGGGAATGACGAGCGCGAGATAGTCGAGCAGCTGGTCGTAGAACTGGTGAGCGGACCGCGCCGCCAAGCCGAACAATGAGCCGGCGCAAAACAGGGTGGGAAAGAGCGCGAAGAGAAAATAGAATCCCAGTTCAGCGGCATGCCCGAAGAGGCGGTCCTCCAGGATCGATTTCCAGGTCCGGACAGCCAGCACTCGAATCGGAATTCCCTGCAGATCCCAGAGCGACTCGATGGGAGAAAACGAAACCAGCTTCCAGACGCGCCACTCGTGGGCGCCCGATCGTGGACTGGGGGTGGAATGAGGTGGCAGAACGAGAGCTCCTTTTCCGCAACAGCGTGATTCCGACTGTCTGGCAGTCCCGTGCTGTTTCTCAATGGATGCACACTTCGAGGCCACCGATGGCCCGCTGAAGCCAACGAGAAATCATGCCCTGAATCGCCCTGCAAGGCGCGTTCAGCAGAATGAAACCAACTTTTCCGGCGGTGCATCTTAGCCCATGGTGAAATGCGGTCTTGATACGTGCAGTGTGTCTGTGAGACGCGGAGCAGGAAAGAACGGAGGGACGCGCCGGTGGCTATGGCCGCTGTTTTCCGTCGTGGGGTACGTGCTGCTAGCTTCGGTGTGGGCTCTCCGCGCGCCGGTTGAAGCGGCGCGCGTCACACAGAGCGATACTCCGGGAAACACGGCGATCTCCGAACAGATCCTTTCTTCCTACGAGGGGCAGAACGTTTCCACGGTCGATATTGCGGGCCAGCCCAACTTGAGCGCTTCTCATTTCGCATCGGCCTTCCAACAGCGGGCCGGCGAGCCATTTTCGAAAGCCAAGGTCGACCAGACCGCCGCGGCCCTCAAAGCCGCCGGCAAGTTCCAGGAAGTGCGAATCGAGGCGCAGCCGGAGCCGAACGGCATACGCGTTCTCTTCGTTCTGGAGCCGGCAGTCTACCTCGGGATCTACAAGTTTCCCGGAGCGGAGCGATTTTCATATTCTCAACTAATCCAGGTAGCGAATTATCCTGTCCAAACCCCTTACAGCGCCACGGAAGTGGAGGAGGACAGGCAGGCCCTTCTCACCTTCTTCCGGCAGGATGGTTATTTCCAGGCTCAGGTCCAATCGGATGTACAGACGGATGCCGCGCACGCCGTCGCCAATGTCGCCTATCGCACGACATTGGGCCCCAGGGCGAAGTTCGGCTCGATGCAGTTTGAGGGCGCACCCGCGCATGACGATCCCGAATTCGAGCGCAAGCTCAAGTCGTTGCTGGCGCGCCTCCGCGGAGCCGCCATCCGGCCCGGAAAGACATATCATCGCAGCACACTCACGAAGGCGGCGCGCTACGTGCAGGCGCTGCTCGAAAAGCAGGGCTATCTGGGCGCGCAGGTCAAGCTTGCCGGCGCGGAGTACCACGCCGGCAACAATCGCGCCGATATTCACTTCACCATCGCTCCAGGCATGCTGACTCGCGTGCAGATCACGGGAGCTCATCTGTGGAGCTGGACTCGAAAATCCATTCTGCCCGTCTATCAGGGCATCGGCGTTGACTCCGAGGCCGTGCTGGAAGGTCAGCAGGCGCTGCTCTCCTACTTCCAGGCCAAGGGCTACTTTGACGTGAAAGTAGATTCTCAACTCGAACAGGACCCCACGCACGATACGGTGATCTACCGGATCGTGAAGGAGCGGAAGCATAAGGTAACTTCAATCGCCGTCTCCGGCAATGCGCAGTTGGCGGACTCGCGATTGATGCCGAGCATCGCTGTCCAGAAGAAGCATTGGTTTTCGCCGGGTAAATTCAGCGATCAACTTGTGCGAATGAGCGTCAAGAATTTGCAGGCCGTGTACCAGGCCGAGGGGTACAGCGGCGTGCAGGTCACGCCCAAGGTCACGCGCAACGCCCAAAATGTGCAGGTGGCCTTTCGCATAGAGGAGGGTCCGCGGGACGTCGTGAATTCGCTGGCCATCGAAGGCGCGCATACCTTTCCGCAGTCGCAGTTTGCGCCCGGGGGACTGAAGCTGGCCGCGGGTCAACCCTATTCGCAGGCGCACGTGCAGGCCGACCGCGCCAGCATCGTGGCGCATTATCTGCAAGCCGGCTATCTGCAGGCGAGCTTTCGCGAGACCGCCTCCGAAGTTTCGAAGCAAGAGGCGCATCGCATCAACGTGACCTACCACATTCACGAAGGCCCGCGCGTGAACACCGCAGCCGTCTTGACGCTCGGCCGCGCGCATACGCAAGAGCAACTCATTCATGACGACGTCGCGTCCCTCCAGCCCGGCCATCCGCTCACTGAAACCGAACTGCTCACGGCCGGCAGCAAGCTCTACGACCACACTGGCGTATTCGATTGGGCGGAGGTCGACCCGAAGCGGGAGATCACGACCCAGACCAAGGAAGATGTTTTGGTGAAGGTTCACGAAGCCAAGAGGAATGACTTCACCTATGGCTTCGGGTTTGAGGTTATCGAACGCGGCGGCAGCATTCCGAGCGGAACTGTCGCGTTGCCCAACCTTCCGCCGATCGGCCTGCCATCGAGTTTCACCACCAGCGAGTCGACGTTCTACGGCCCGCGCGGCACCGTTCAATACACGCGCAACAACATGCGCGGCAAAGGCGAGTCGCTTTCCCTCACCGCCTTTGCCGGCAGGCTCGATCAGCGCGCGGCCATCTACTATATCGCCCCCAATTTCCGCTGGTCTCCCTGGCGGGCTACGACAAGCTATTCCGTGGAACGCGATGAAGAGAATCCAATCTTCTCGTCGCAGCTCAACCAGGGCAGCTTTCAGCTGCAAAGGCCGGTGGACAAGGCGAAGAAGAACATCTTTTTCGCGCGCTACGAGTTTAGCAAGACCGATCTCACGCGCGTCTTAATACCGGACCTGGTGCCCGCGCGGGATCAGCATGTCCGCCTCTCCGCCCTGTCGGCCAACCTTACCCGCGATACCCGCGACAACGCCCTGGATGAACATCGCGGCGTTCTCGATTCGGTCGAGTTTGAATTCAATACCACCAAGCTCGGCTCCAGCGTGGACTTCACGAAGCTGACCGCGCAGGCAGCTTTTTATAAAGAAAAATTTCATCACATTGTCTGGGCTGAAAGCCTGCGCATCGGGCGAGCGCAGGCCTTCGCAAGCAGCTTTGTGCCGTTGAGCGAGGAGTTTTTCAGCGGCGGCGGCAACAGCCTGCGCGGCTTCCCGCTGGATGGCGCGGGACCGCAAAGGGCCGTCGCGGTGTGCCCCGACGGCACCTCATCTTGCAGCACGGATATCAACGTCCCCAGCGGCGGGAACGGGCTGCTCATCCTCAACTCTGAAGCGCGTATTCCGCTTCCCTTCAAGAAGGGACTGAGCGTCGTGCCTTTCTATGACGGCGGTAACGTGCTGCCGAACTTCGGGTGGAGCGATCTCACCCACTACTATGCCAACAACGTCGGCCTGGGGCTGCGGTACTCCACGCCGGTTGGCCCGGTTCGCATAGATATTGGACGCAATCTCAATCCTGTTCCCGGAATCAACGCGACGCAATACTTCGTGAGCATCGGCCAGGCTTTCTGAAAGGCGGCCCCATGAATACGTTTAGATCCCTTCACGCATCCGCGGATCCGCCGAACCCGCAGCCCGGCAACACAACACATCGCCTCTTGCGCATCGTTTCATGGATTGCAGGCGGTCTCGCGATCCTCCTCTTCGTGTGCGCCATCGGCCTCGTGGCGCTGGTGAATACCGACGGTGTTCATCGTTATCTGATCGGCCTCGCGCAGCGGCAGGCGACCAAAAAACTCGGTGTGCGTGTACATCTCGAGAACTTTACGCTACATCTCTCCACGCTTGCCCTGGATCTCTATGGAATCAGGGTCGACGGAGCGAGCCCCTATCAGCAGCCTGCGCTTCTCGAAGTCGATCACATTGCGGCGGGCGTGCGCGTCGTCTCGCTCTTCGGCGGAAAGTGGTATCTCGATAACCTCGAGATCGATCATCCTGTTGCCTGGGTGCACATCGACAAGAATGGAGTTTCGAATATTCCCAAGCTCGAGAGCAGCCAGTCTGGCAGCAACACCAGCATCTTCGATCTCGGCATACGCCATACTCTGCTCAATCGCGGCGAAGTGTATTTCAACAGCCGGCCCAGCGCCCTGGCCGCCGATGTTCACAATCTGGATCTTCGCGCATCGTTCCAGAGCCTTCTCAAGATGTACAGCGGGCGGCTGGCCTACACCGACGCGCATCTCCAATACGGCGCATTTCAGCCGTTCGCTCACGATCTCGATGTGCAATTCGACGCGAGTCCGTCCACATTCCATCTCAAGAGCGCGAAGCTCAGCAGCGGGCCTTCGCAACTCATCCTTTCGGCCACCGTGAGCAACTACAACCAGCCTGCGGTTCAGGCGCAGTATGATGCCACCGTCGATGGCCAACAAGCCGGACGGCTTCTCAATAATCCATCGATTCCCACTGGCCTTGTTCGTGCAGCCGGATCGATTCAATACCAGCAGGCGGCCGGCCGATCCTTGCTTCAATCGCTGGCCGTGAATGGAACCCTGATCAGCCGCGAACTCAATGTGAAGACTTCGGCGGCGCGTGCGCGGATCGCCAACCTAGCGGCTCACTATTCCCTGAACCATGGCGACGTGAATGTAAGCGATCTGCGCGCGGAGTTGCTCGGCGGCGTGCTCACCGCACAGGGACGAATGGAGAACATTGGAGGGAACTCGCACAGCAGCGTGACGGCGGCGCTGCATGGAATTTCTCTGGCGCAGGCGAGACAGTCTTTGGGGCGTACCGCATCATTGCCCGGCGTTGCCCTCACCGGAACCTTCAGCGCGAATGCGGTTGCGGCGTGGGGCCAATCGCTCAAAGATATGACGGCCCATGTGGACGCGACGGCCGATGCCGTGGTGACCCGGAGCAACACGGCATCGGCAGAGCCGGCAGCGGGGGCCGTGCCCAGCGCCATCCCGGTGCACACCGCGATCCACGCCGACTACAAGGGCGCCAATCGGCAGCTTGCGCTGAACGACAGCTATCTGCGCACGCCGCAGACTCATCTGACCATGAACGGCGTGGTGAGCCATCGATCGAGTCTCGACTTGCATCTGCAGGCAAACGATCTTCGCGAGGTTGCCGCGATCGCCGATCTGTTCCGCTCGGCGCCGCCGGGCCAAACTCTCACGCCGCTGGATCTTGCGGGCCAAGCCTCGTTTCAGGGCACGGTTCAAGGCTCAACGAGTGCGCCGCATCTTGCGGGCGAATTGACCGCGCAGAATCTGCGTTTCAACGGAACGGACTGGAAGGTGCTCCGCACCGGCGTCGATCTCGATCCAAACAGGGCCAGCCTGCAACACGCCGATCTTGAGCCCGCCTCCCGCGGCCGCATCACTTTCAATGCGAGCGCTGGATTGAAAGATTGGTCCTTCACAAACGAGAGCCCGCTCCAGGTGCAGCTCAAAGCGGAACAGCTGAACGTGACAGATCTGGCCAGGTTAGCCGGGCGGCAGATGCCGGTGACCGGAACCATGAACGCCAATCTCGCGCTACATGGCACCGAGCTTAATCCGCAAGGCAGTGGCGCGGTCACGCTCGCCGGTGTCATGGCATACGATCAGCCGGTTCAATCGCTCCAGGTAAATTTCTCGGGTAGCGGCGAGCAGGCGCGCGCCGCGCTCGCAATACAGCTGCCGGCGGGCACCATCAAGGGAGACGTGACGGTCGAGCCGCGGCAAAAGACCTACACGGCGCAACTCTCTTCAACCGGGATTCATCTCGAACGCCTGCAGGCACTCAAGGCGCGCAACATCGATGCAGCGGGCACAGTTGCCTTCGCGGTGAAGGGACAGGGCGCGTTCGACGATCCGCAACTCGAGGCAAACCTGCAAATTCCCAAGCTGGTTGTGAAAGGGCAGACCCTCTCCGACCTGAAGCTCAACGCGAATCTGGCGAATCACGTGGCCAACGCCAGCCTCACCTCGTCCGCGGTGGGCGCGGCGATTCAAGCGAAGGCGAGAATCGGTCTGACGGGCGATTATCCAACGGACGCCTCGCTCGATACCAAAGCATTTCCGTTGCAGCCGCTGCTTGCCGCTCTCGCGCCCGATGAAGCCTCTGACATGAGCGGAGAGACTGAGATTCACGCCACGGTGCATGGACCGCTCAAGAACAAGAACCTGCTCGAAGCGCATGTCACCATCCCCGTCCTCAAGCTCGGATACGGCAGCACAATCCAGCTTGCGGCTGCAGCGCCCATCCAGATTGATTTGAAGAATCAGGTTATCGCGCTGCAGCCGGCCTCCATCCGCGGCACCGATACCGACCTGCAGCTTCAGGGCAGCGTGCCGATCGCAGGAAATGGCCCGATGGCTCTTAAGGCGCGCGGCAGCGTCAATCTGCAGCTTGTGCAGTTGTTTGATCCCGATGTGCGGAGTTCGGGTGAGCTCAAATTGAATATCGACTCGCACGGACCCATCAAAGGAGGCACTCTTGGCGGCGAAATCGACCTTGTGGACGCGAATCTCTCCTCGCCGGATATGCCGGTCGGGTTGCAGCACGGCAATGGCGTATTGACTCTCACCAGCGACCGGCTCAACATCCAGAAGTTTCAAGGCAGCGTCGGCGGAGGTACAGTCACGGCGCAAGGCGGCGTGGCATACCGGCCAAGACTGCAATTCAACCTGGGGGTCGCAGCCAAAGGTATTCGCATCTTGTACCCGCAGGGCATGCGCGAAAATGTCGATGCGAACCTGACGCTCACCGGTTCCTATGCGAAGGCGTTCCTGGGAGGGTCTGTCGATCTTGCCGATCTTTCCTTTACGCCGGCCTTCGATCTCTCCAGCTTTGTGGGTCAGTTTTCCGGCGGCGTGGCCGCGCCCGCGTCGCAAGGGTTCTCGCAGAATATGGATTTGAATATAGCGGTGCACTCGACCAACAATGTGAATCTTGTCAGCAGGACGTTGAGTATCGGCGGATCGGCCAATCTTCAGGTGCGCGGCACGGCAGCGCAGCCCGTGATTCTGGGCCGGGTGAACCTCAGCGGCGGGGACATCATTCTGAACGGCAACCGGTTTGTGCTCTCCGGCGGGACGGTGCAATTCGTCAATCCCTCCGAGACCGAACCGGTGCTGAACCTTTCGTTGAATACGACCATACAGGAGTATAAGATCGACCTGCGCTTCAATGGTCCCGTCGACCAGATGCGCACCGAGTACAGTTCCGATCCTGCTCTCCCTCAGGCCGATATCATCCATCTGCTTGCCTTTGGCCAAACCACCGAAGCGGCGGCAGCCGCCCCGCCCACGAGCACCGGCCAAGAGGCCGAATCGCTGGTCGCGTCGCAGGTGTCGAGCCAGGTCACCAGCCGCATCTCCAAGATCGCCGGCATCTCGCAGCTTTCCATCAGCCCGGTGCTGGCGGGCAGCAGCCAGCAGGGACCGGCCGGCGCCACCATCACCATTCAGCAGCGGGTGACAGGAAACCTCTTTGTCACTTTCTCGACCAATGTAGCCACCACGCAGGACCAGACAATCCAGGGGCAGTATCAGATTTCGCCGCGGGTCGCCATCAGCGCGACGCGGGATCCCAACGGCGGCTTTGCCGTGGACACGCTCATCAAGAAAAGCTGGTAGTTACCTTCGGCGAGCTTGGGCGCGAATCTGCGCATCTCTCAGGTGTGCGAAAGTGTCCTGCCGTATTGAAGAAGTGTCAGGCGCTCTCCAGCATCGACCGCACGCGAGAGTGATAGCTGCGGCTCATCGCAACCTTCTGGCCGTTGGTCAGCAGGACCGCGAACTCGCACTGCGCCTCCGTGCGAACCTCCTTTACAAAATGCAGGTTCACGATCGCCGAGCGGTGCACGCGCAAAAACATCTGCGGATCGAGCTTCTCCTCAATGGAGGTCATGGTCTCACGCAGCAGGTGAGTCTCCGTTCCGGTCGAGATGCGCACATAATTTTCCTCGGCGCCGATCCAGCGGATCTCCGCAACCCGCAGAAACAAGATGCGACCGCGGGATTTGAAGACGATGCGGGTCGGATAGCCTTTGCCGTTCTCCTCGCCGATGCCGTTGCGCGCCGATCTGTGCCCGGCAATGAGAACCTGCTCGCGCGCCCTGTCTACGGCTGCGCGCAGGCGCTCTGCGGTGTAGGGCTTGAGCAAATAATCCACTGCCCGGCTTTCAAAGGCCCGCAGCGCGTACTGATCATAGGCCGTCGAAAAGATCACGTGCGGCATCGGGATGCTCGCTGACGCCGATAACTCCCGGACGACCTCGAAGCCATCCATACCCGGCATGCGCACATCGAGAAACAGAACCTGAGGAGCGGTGGCGCGGACGAGTTCCAGTACTTCGGGGCCCGATGCCGCCTCGCCGACAATCTCGATGTCCGAGTCTTTGCGCAAGAGCTCCCGCAGCTTCTGGCGTGCGAGCACCTCATCATCCGCAAGCAGCGTTTGAATCAACACAGCGCCTCCCATTCCGTGAACAAGTCGGTTGGTTGTATCTCAGTCTGCAAACGTGCAGCGCGCCCGCCTGGCAAAAGAGCACGTTCGATACCAAAGAGCGAGCGGCTACAAACCTCTCAAAAATCATCCGATAGCTCTCGATCGCCGGATAGCCGCTGTGCTTCCACATGACCGGAAGCGAAATTCCGTGTCCGCCTGCGGACACTTGACGCGCTGAACTTGTCCGGCAATTCGGCGCGCGCTTCCGAAGGCCTGTCACGGGTGCGGTCGATCTATCCATCGCAACGCATCGCAACCGGAGCATCTCGATCCGACGATAGCGATTGCCCGATCTTTGTGCATCTACGCAAAGCACGAGATTTAGTTCCATGATCTGGGGGCTTACCTTCTATCGAAGGTGAACCTTTACCATCTCCGTCCCTGATAAGTTGACCTTTGTCCCGGAAAATAGATCGCTCAGCCCATTAATCTGACGCATCGCCCCGACCGCATATAAATATGCGTCAGACGGCGGTTCCGTTCGGTCCATTCGAGCGCATCGTCTGCCTTTCTATTTTTTCGTCACGCCTCTCCGATTCGACCGCGTTACGGTTTGGGTAACTTTCCGCGGCGCAATCTTTCGATGTCTACTTTGTGATCAATCAACGGATTTGAGTGACGAACTGCAGCTTATGTCCCCTGATCCAGCAGGATAAACTTCGTAACTCGGGCATGACTGCTCTCTCGGGGTCGCTAACCTCCTATCATCGCGCGCGTCAACTCATCGCGTGCGTCAACCGCGACCTAACCACTAATTGATTTCGGAACTAACCCAACCCCATAGGCCGTCTGCTACCCACACCCTCGTTTTAAAGCTGTCTGCTGCGGCCGATACGCGTGGATGCATTTTGAGGACGATTTTGCGAAGCACCTTGAGGAGCGACCAGCCGGCGTTCATGAACCCGGCAATCTTCATCGGATCGTGGGTCCTGATCGGAGCGTTGTTCGCTCTGCAGGAATGGCTGAATATGTCCCGATGGGGCTATCGGATTGGCGCGGCCATCGTGTTCGAATCGTGGGGAACGCAGTTCCTGCTGTGGGGCATTCTGAGCTGGCTAATCTGGAGGTACCTGGGCCCGCTCGTACACCACGCCACTGCGTTGCACCTGTTTACGCAGGTGCTGCCGCTGAGCATTGCCTCCAGCGTCATCGAAGAGATGATCTGGGTGCTCTTCTTTCCGCACCTGCCGTTGAATCGTCCGCCGATGCGTTACTGGCGGCGGCTTGCATTTCATCTGGATGCGGAGTTTGTCGACAACATGGTTACCTTCTGGTGCGCGTTCTGCCTTTTGCGCGGCATCAGTTATTACCAGAGGTTCCGGGAAAAAGAGCGCGCGGCGGCGCAACTGGCGGTGGAGCTTTCCCAGGCCAAGATCTCCGCTTTGCGGATGCAGTTGAATCCTCATTTCCTATTCAACGTGATGAACAGCATCTCCAGTCTCATGCGCACGGATATCAATGCAGCGGACACGATGCTCGAACAACTGAGCAGCCTGTTACGCATCACCCTCGAACGCGGGGACGTGCCGCTCATCCGGCTTCGCGATGAGATGGAATTTATCGAGATCTACCTGGCCATGCAAGACCAGCGGTATGCCGGGAAGGTGAAGCAGAAGCTCTCCGTTGAGCCTGATCTGCATGATGCGCTTGTTCCCGCGATGCTCTTGCAGCCCATTGTGGAGAATGCCTATGTGCACGGCCTGTCCCGAATGGATCGCGGAGGCGAACTGCTGGTGGACATCCGCAAGGAAGGCGACCAGATCAGCGTGAGGGTGGTGAATAGCGGGACAGCTTCGCAGCCCAATGCGGGCAGACCGGCGGAGCGGCTGGGCGTGGGCCTGGCGAATATCAGGAGCCGGCTGCAATTGCATTACGGCTCAAGCGGCTCGTTCGCGCTGCGCGCAATCGACGCTTGCCACGTAGAGGCTGCTATCCGGCTGCCGCTGCGGTTCTCGGCTGGCGGCAACGGCAACTTTACCGGATATGGTTCCTGATGATCCAGTCCGGGGATATGCGGAATTGTAGATGAGTGTGTGAATAATCTCAGAATTGGTAGGGGCCGCAACTGGCTTCGAAGTGAATTTCTCATTCGTCTCGCTCGAGGTGCAACTCGACCCCAGGTGAGGCCATTGGTCACAGAGGCTGGTCGTATATCCTTTTGGAGGACGACTTGCTGTTTCTCCCGCAGTGCATAGGTCCGCATCGCCATGAACAGTCCAATATCGCTGGTGGAGAGAGCTACCCGCAAGGGAGCTCATCCACACCGTCGTCTGCGTGCTGCCCACTGGAGCATCGGAACATCCATCTGTCTCAATGCCGATGTGCGCCGCATCTTCCAGCTGCTCACAGTGCCCGAGTATGTCGAGGCATGGTTGCGTCTTCCTGCTGAGGATGAGGCAGCCTCGATGGTGGCATCGCGCTCTGCGAATGATTACCGCCTGGAGTTTTATTCGGCCGGGGAGCTGAAGGCCGGCGTGAGCGGCTGCTTCCTCGTGTGCAGGCAACGGAAGATGCTTTTCACGTGGCTGAACCACGGGGTATCGCCGGGATTCAGCATGGTTGATATCAGGCTGCGGGGAAACTTCGGTAGCAGCATCCTGGAGCTGCATCACACCGGTCTGGCATCGGCGGCTGAGTACTTCTGGCAGATGTCGATGTGGAGAGCTTCGTTCGAGAAGCTGGTGGATCTGGTGAAAAATTAAAAGTGCTGCCGGATTTGGGCGGGCAGCGGTAATGCCCGGGGGTGCGCGGAATTACCGGCTTAAAGTGAATTCATCAAGGGCATCGGGGCCGGTCGCGGCGTGTGCTAACATTACGCAGCTTTTCGTCGAATGCCTATGTCAGATTCGGTGACCACCCGGAGCGCGCTTTGGAGGGTGGGAAGCTCTGCCGCGTGCGATATCGTCGTTGACCAACCCACCGTGTCGGGTGAGCACTGCCGTTTAGGCCTTCACAATACCCAATATATTCTCGAGGATCTGGGGTCGACGAACGGCACCTTCGTCAATGGCCATCGTCTTGCCCCGCGGACGCCCGTTTATGTCTCGCGCGGCGATTACATCACGCTGGGGCCGGGTTTGCCTTTCCCCTGGCCGGCCACAATCGAGAAGACCGTTCCCCTGCACGCCGTGGGGGATGGGCACGGCCAGCAGGCGGGCACGCTGGTTCTGAACGTCGGGCGCGCCGCCGAGAATGAGATATGGCTTGACTTCCCGATGATCTCGCGCCGCCACGCGCGGATCTTTCAGAGCGGCAATCAATGGATGATCGAGGATCTGAACTCAGCCAATGGAACGGCCTTGAACCGGATCGAAAACAAGATCAAGCGCGCGGCGCTCGATCCCGCCGACGAGATCTATCTCGGATCGTACAAGATCGCGGCGTCCCGCATTCTGCACGAAAAAAAGCTCGTCCAGGGCGAGGGCGAAGGCGAGCGCATCCGTTTCCCCGGCAAGCGCATGATTCTGGGGCGCGATCCGGCCTCGGGATGTCCGCTGAACTATCCGATGATCTCCTGGCGGCACGCGGCACTGGAGCGGGCGCCGGAGGGTGTCTACGTCGAAGACCTCGGGTCGCGAAACGGCACCTATGTGAATGGGGTACGCATCAGCGGCCGCACCCTGGTGCGCTCCGGCGAAGAGATCGGGTTGGGCAGTTTTCGTTTCACGCTGCTCGAAGACGGCGCACTCGCCAAGCGGGAATACACAGGGAATGTCACGATTGAGGTGAACGCGGCCGCCGTGAACGCGCCGGACGGGCATCGGCTTCTGGAGGCCATTTCGCTCACGATCTTTCCGGCCGAGCTGGTGGCGTTGATGGGGCCGGCGGGAGCGGGTAAAACCACCTTTCTGAAGGCCGTGAATGGCTATAGCGCTCCGGCGGCGGGCAGCGTTCTGTTCAACGGAAGCGATCTTTACAAGTTCTACGACCGTTTTCGCCAGCAAATGAGCTACGTGCCGCAGGATGACATTGTGCACGCGGAGCTGAGGGTGCGCGAAGCGCTTTATTTCACCGCCAAACTGCGCACGGATCTTACCGATCCGGAGATCGAGCAGCGGATCGACACGGTGCTCGAGAGCCTGGGGATTCAGGACAAGAAGAACGCGATCATCGGCTCGCAGGAGCGGCGCGTGCTCTCCGGCGGCCAGCGTAAGAGGGTCAACATCGCCATGGAGCTGATCGCCGATGCCCCGGTGATCTTTCTTGACGAACCCACGTCGGGTCTTTCCTCCTACGACGCGGAAAATGTCGTCCAGGTGCTCAAGAAGCTCTCCCAGGCGGGCACGACGATTGTGACCACCATCCATCAGCCCAGCGTCAGCATTCTGCAGAAGTTTGACAACCTGATTATGATCTCGCGCGATCGCGGAGGTTGCGGCGCGCTCACGTACTTCGGGCCTGCCTATCCAGATGCAATCGAGTTTTTCAATCCCGGGAACCGGGATGAAGAGGAACTGAGCCCCGAGATGCTGCTGAGCGGCCTGGCGAAAAGGACGACTCCGGAGTGGGCGGCGATGTACGAGCAGTCGCGCTATAAGCGGCTGTTCGTCGCGGACCGCTCCGGAAAAATCCCCGCGGGACAGGACGCGCAGCAGGGGGCGTTGCAGAAGTCTCAACGGGGCTTTGGCTTCGATCAGTGGTGGACGCTGGTTCGCCGCAACACCCTGCTCAAGGCCCGCGACCGGGCGCAAAGCATCATTCTGCTGGCGCAGGCTCCGCTCTTCGGCGTTCTGCTGGGCGCGGTTTTCGGCTCGCTCCGGTACTCGACCGCCGCCGACTGGGACAAGGTGGCGCGCAGCGTAGGCGCTCTTGAATTTCTGATGGTTCTGGCCGCTATCTGGTTCGGTTGCAACAACGTGGCCCGCGACATTGTGGGCGAGTGGTCAATCTTTCAGCGCGAACGGATGGTGAGCCTCAAGCTGCCCTCCTACCTGTTCTCGAAGCTCACACTCGCAGCCGTCCTGTGCCTGTTTCAATGCGCCACCTTGCTGGGCATCGTCACGCTGGTCTGTCATCTCCAGGGCGATTTTCTGCGAGCTCTGGCAATTCTCTATCTCTCTTCGCTGGTGGGCGCGGCCATCGGGCTATGCGTCTCTGCCCGCGCCTCCACCACCGAGGCGGCGATTGCGATGCTGCCCCTGATTCTGCTGCCCGTGATCGCCCTGGGCGGCGGGCTGATTCCGATCTACCAGATGCCCGAGGCCGTGCAGCAGATTGCGAAGGCCGTTCCCTCGCGCTGGGCCTTCGAGGCTGCGATGGTGACGGAGAGCGAGGTCCACCACTACTCCAGCTGCGATGAGATCGCGAAGAGCAAGACAACCGAGTATCTAAAGAGCACGCGAACCGAGTGCGAAGGCCAGGGTATCGCCGATTGGCAGTTCCCTTCGGAGCGCCGCACCGGTTTGCGCACCTGCCTCGCCGCCCTGGGCGGGATGCTGGCCTTCTGGATCGGAACGGCCCTCGTCTTCCTGCGCATGCGGGACATTCATTGACGCCGAAGGGCCCGGCGGGAGGTTTTCCACTCCAGATCCCTCCCTCTACCCGGCAGCTCTGACCCACCGACGGATAATTCCGAGTCAACGAAAGGGCGACGGAAGGCATCCATCTATAGGGTGTTCGTTGCGGGGCGAGGTCTCGTGTCTATCCAATTGCGGTGGGCGGAAAGCGGACCCGGAAAAGACAGGAAAGGTAGATTTATTCTGAAAGTAACCCGCGTTTATTTTCAATAGGATAAGAGCTGGGGGTCGGAGATTGAGTGATCCCGCCACGCCTCTTCTTAGTAAAATGATCGAATGGTTGAACGACAGAAATTGCGTAATCTGAGTCCGGCCAATCCGCGATGGTTTTGGCCTGTCACAGGCGTACTCTGCCTGGCCATGATCGCGGCTTGCTTTGCGGACTCTACGTTGACGGTGCATGCGGATACTCCGCTGAGCCGTCCTGCCGCAACCCTTCCCCCAGTTCCGCCTCCGGAGGGTCTTGAGGCCGCGCATACGGCTTCCGCGAAAGCTTCGGTTCCCGGCCCGGCTCTGAGAGGGTTTGCCTCCTGGTATGGAGGAATGCTCGACGGCCGCTACACCGCAAGTGGCGAGCTCTTCGATATGGGGGCGATGACGGCAGCTCATAAGACGCTGCCCTTCGGGACCCTGCTTCGGGTCATCAATCTCAGGACCCATAAATCGGTGGTGGTCCGGGTGAATGACCGCGGAATTCTTCCTCACAATCGCGTGATCGACCTCTCTTATGGAGCGGCCCAGAAGCTGGAGATATTGAAATCCGGAGTGGCCCCGGTAAAGCTTGAGATTCTCGCCCTCGGGCATTTTCCCCAGACGACCCAGGAACCGTAGCCGACAGAAATCCGGACGGCGCAAAACGGCGGAGGCACAAGCCGCCGCCGGATGCACAAATCATTGAGCGGCAAGATTGCGAGCCCGTTTGAAAGCGGCTCCTTTATCCCGTCCGGCTGCGCACGAGGACGTTTCATGGCGAGACTGCATCTGATTCGTAGCATGAGGATACTGGGTTCCCGGTGGCGGTCCAGGAAGACGGCGCTGATCTGGGCCTTCGTGGCCGCTCTGGCGGGCGCATGTTGCGGATGCGGCGGCGCCAGCGTTTCCTCTTCGGGCGGCGGTGGGGGTGCAACCGCGGCTTTCTCGCTCTCTGTCAATCCAGGCAGCCTCAGCCTCACGGCGGGGAGCGCCGCTCAACCGGTCACCGTCACGGCGACCGCGACCGGCGGCTTTTCCGGGACGATCTCCATTGCACTGACCGGATTGCCGGCCGGTGTCACCGCTTCACCCTCCACGCTGAGCGTGACGCCTGGCACGCCGCTCACGGTGAGCCTCACGGCGGCTTCCTCGGCTGGGGCCGGGACCGCGACTCTCGCGTTTACGGGCACCTCCGGCGCGCTCAGTAATGCGGCGTCGCTCAGCCTGACTGTGAGTGCGAAGACGACTTCTCCCCCGCCCACCTCCAGCGTGGATGTCACCACCTATCATGATGATGTGGGGCGGACGGGCCTCAATCCGAATGAGACTACGCTGACCCCCTCCAACGTCACGTCTTCCCAGTTCGGGTTGCTGCGGGTTCTCGCGGTGGATGGCAAGGTGGACGCGGAGCCGCTCTATCTCGCGAACCTGGCGGTGAACGGCCAGTCGCAAAATGTTGTCTTTGCAGCGACGGAGCACGACAGCGTCTACGCGTTCAATGCGGACACCGGCGTGCAGCTTTGGAAGGTCTCGGTCCTGGGCGCGAACGAGAGCCCCAGCGGCGATCACGGCTGCGGGCAGATCACGCCGGAGATCGGCATTACCTCCACGCCGGTGATCGACCGCAGCGCCGGCCCGCACGGAACGATCTTCGTGGTGGGCATGTCGCAGGATTCATCCGGCAACTACCACCAGCGGCTTCATGCGCTCGACGTAACCTCGGGCGCCGAGATTGCGGGCAGCCCTACGGAGATCACCGCCAGCTATCCGGGAACGGGAGACGGCAGCTCGGGCGGTAAGGTGTCGTTCAACCCCGGCTATTACGCCGAACGTGCGGCGCTCCTGCTGCTCAATGGAACCATCTATATGGGCTGGACCTCGCATTGCGACGGGCTGCCCTATACCGGCTGGCTGATGGGCTATAACGAGACCACGCTGGCGCAGACCAGCGTGCTGAACCTGACCCCGAACGGCAGCCAGGGCTCAATCTGGATGTCGGGCGCGGGGCTGGCGGCGGATGCCGGCGGCTCCATCTACTTCCTCGACGCCAACGGCACCTTCGACACCACGCTCAACGCCAGCGGACAGCCCTCGCAATCGGATTACGGCAACGGGTTCCTGAGGGTGTCCACCGGCGGCAATACCCTGGCGGTAGCTGATTATTTCGAGCCTTTCAACACGGTGAGTGAATCCAACGCTGACCGGGATCTTGGCTCCGGCGGCGCGCTCGTTCTTCCCGACATCACCGACAGCTCCGGCGCCGTGCATCATCTGGCCGTCGGGGCGGGCAAAGACAGCAACATCTACGTGGTAAACCGCGATTCAATGGGTAAGTTCAACGCGCAGAACGACAGCGCCATCTATCAGGAGATCGACAAGGTGCTCAACGGCGCCTGGTCCATGCCCGCCTACTTCAACAACACCATTTATTACGGAGATCAGTACCGAGCGCTCAAGGCGTTTCCGATCACCAATGCCAAGCTGGCGACCGCGCCGTCCGTCCAGAGTACGACTACCTTTGGCTTCCCGGGAACGACGCCCTCGGTGAGCGCCAACGGAACGGCCAACGGGATTGTCTGGGCGGTGGAGAATGCCTCGCCCGCCGTGCTGCACGCCTATGACGCCAGCACTTTGACCGAGCTCTACAACAGCAGCCAGGCGACAGCTGGACGCGACCAGTTCGGCAATGGAAACAAGTTCATCACACCGATGGTGGCGAACGGGAAGGTCTTCGTCGGCACGCCGAGCGGTGTGGCCGTCTTCGGCCTGCTGCCATAGATGGTTACCGGGCCGCAGTGAGCAGGACTTCGGGGTTCTTCTTTGCCGGAGCTTTGCGATTTTTATTGAGCGGGCCGGCGTGCGTGGAGCCACCAGGTCTCTCGGCCGGGGCTTTCGCCGGCTGGGTCCGGGTCCGCGCGGGGTGTTGCGCAAGGCGGGAAAGCACCGGCGCCGGGGGCGAGGGGATCGAAGCCACAATGTGCAACGGAATCCTGTCCGGTCCTTCGTCGAAGGAAGATTCGGCGGTGCCGAGTTGTGCCTGGCCGGACGCGGATCGTGCCAAGGCGCATAGACCGAGAACCAAGACCGGAAAGCCTATCCGGCGCAACTGGGATCGGCAAGTAGGAACGACTCTATCTAGCGTAGACCTCATTTTTAGACCACTTCCTGGGTGAGGCGTTAACCGGAGTGGGAATTTCCGCGCCCGGCTGTTTGCAAGGTACGGAGAGCGCGGGACGGAATCAATGGTCCCCGTCTTATCTTTGTATGAATTCTATCTAATCTACTAAGTTATTTATTGTCTTATACTTATCAATCGATTGATCTGAGTGCAACGTTGTGTGTGCTATCGTATGTCTACTCCTTCTCGGCGCAAGCTCCGCCAGAGAACTCTGAGTTCCCGTTCAAATCTCAGCTGGCGATGGTGAGTTTTCCCATTTCGATGAAAGCGGGTTGCCGCTTTGGGCCTTTCGCTTTGGACCTCCACTCCGGGGACCTGAGCAGAAACGGCCGCCCTGTCCGGCTGCAGGAGAAACCCCGCAGCCTGCTGCTGGCGCTTGTCGAGCGGCCGGGTGTGCTGGTGAGCCGGAGAGAGCTGCACGAGCGGTTGTGGCCGAACGATACCTTTGTCGACTTTGAGGATGGCCTCAACGCGGCGATGAGCAAGCTCCGCGAGGCCCTCGACGACGACTCTCAATCGCCCCGATATATCGAGACCGTACGCGGGCGCGGCTACCGCTTCATGGCCAAAGTCCAGCCGTTTGGCGAAACCGAGGCGCCTTCCGCGGAGCCCACGCTTCCAGCCGTGCCTGCGGGCGGTCCGCCTGAGACCGCACCCGGCATGAGGCCCCTGATCCGAGCCGCGGCAGGGGGACTCCTAGTCTTCCTTGTCTTGGGCTGCGCTGCGCTGCTCTTCGTACGCTGGCGCGCTGCGCATATGCGGACGGTCTCGATCGCCGTGCTGCCTTTTACCAACATGACCGGCAACGTAGACCGGGATTACGTGTGCAGCGGCATTACGGAAGAGCTGATTGTCCGGCTTGGCCATCTGGCGCCGGGCCAGTTGCGCGTGATCGCTCCGGCATCCGCGCAGATGTATGCCAACTCCAGCAAGCTGCCTCAGCAGATCGGCCGCGAGCTGAATGTGCAATATCTCATCGAGGGCAGCCTGCAGCAGCAGGGCGCCACCGTCCACGTAGCCGCGCAACTGGTGCGGGTCGATGACCAGTCGCGCCTCTGGGCCAATACTTATGAAGGCGATCTGAGCGACCAGTTCGAGTTCGAGGCGAACGTAGCCGATTCGGTGGGCCATGCGCTCTCGCTGCGCGTGCCCGCTCTGATCGGCCCCGAATACCGCCCCGGCAAATACGAGGCGCACGACGCCTATCTCAAGGGACTTTACTTTTTCTCGCAGCGTACGAAGCTGGGCTTCCACCAGGCGGTTGAAAGCTTTGGCGATGCGGTGGCCATCGATCCCAAGTATGCCGCCGCCTACGCGGAGCTGGCCGATACCTACAACCTGATGGGCCAATACAGTTGGATGAACGCAGGGGACGCTCACAGCCTGGCTTGGGCAGCCGCCGAGCAGGCGCTGTCGCTCGATCCCTCGCTGGCGGAGGCGCATGTCGCGCTTGGTTTTTCCTATTGGTATTACCAATGGGATTTCCCCGCCGCCGAGGCGGAGTTCCGCAAAGCCATCGCGCTCGAACCGGACAATGTGAATGCTCACCACTGGTATGAGCAGCTGCTGATGACGGCCGGACGCGACGCTGAGGCCGAGCGGCAGATTCGAGCTGCTCTCGATGTCGATCCCCGCTCGCGCATTCTCAGGACAAATCTCGGCTGGCTCTACGAGTACGAAGGACGATTCTCCCAGGCGGCCGAACAGGTGCGCAGCGTGCTGGCCGAAAACCCGAACTTCCTCGGCGCTCATTACAAGCTCTGGTACATCTACTCGGCGGCCGGCGACCAGGCGCGCGCGAATGAGGAGTTTGAATGGGTGATCGGCGCCATTGCCGAGCCCGCGCATGCCAAGAAGATGCAGGATCTAGCCCGGAGCCAGGGCTACCGGATGGCGCTCACGGAGTTCGCGCTCAGCGACGATGGGGAATACTACGGCAGCATCGTGGACGGCGCGCGCGGTCTGGCTTCGGTCGGCGACTCCGCGGGCGCGCTTAGTCTGCTTGAGCGCGCCTACCAGGCACATGAGGGCTGGATGGTCTACGTGGAGGCCGATCCGGCCTTTGCGGCGCTCCATGCCAATCCGCGATTCCAGCAGCTCATCGATCGTTTCCACAAGAGCTCCTGACCCGCGGGGTGTGAGGAACTCCCGGCTATTTGGCTTGGGCAATGGCCCGGATCTGCGCCGCCACCTCGTCGTGAACAAACATCTCGCTGGTCGGCGCTGTGTCGGACTCAGGATGATGCTGGCTGGCGGCATGAATCAGCAGCAACGGCCGCGGATCCCATCCGCCGGCGCGGTAGAGGCGTTCGTCTTCCCCACTCCACCCCGGCAGAGGCCTCCACATGGCGGTGCGCCAGGAGTGGTCGCCTTGCACAATCAAAGTGGTCGCTGCCCAGCGGGGCTGTTTCTCCAGCTCGTCGAGCATCTCGCCCAAAAGCCGATCGGAGTAGTCGAGAGAATCGAGATAGGACCCTCCGACTGCGTACTGTGCCGTGCGCCGGTTCCAGAAACCTGGAGGGTGCGGAGTGGGCAAGTGGAGATAGATGACATCGGCCTGGCTCGCCGCCAGCGTTTCAAGCGCATGCTGGCTTATATCCCTCACAGAGGCAATGTGCCCCTCGGCATTGCGGTGCGCATCGTCCTGCCATGCCCGGCGGCGCCACAGAAACTGCTCCACCAGGATGCGCAGCGGAAACCACACGTTTTCGGCATAGCTTTTGTCGAGCCAGGTGGGCCCGCGATCCTGCGCGTCGTCATTGCTCCAATAGCATTGCGTGGCAATGTCGGCGAAGATCGGGCAGTAGGCGATGTACCACCCCACAATGGAAGTCGTTACGCCCTGCTGTGCGGCCATTCCGAAGAGTGAAGCATCTGCATCGAAAGTGTGCCAATGGTTCGAATCGGTGGTGCGGACTAGATATTGATTGCTTTGCGTGTACTCCACATCCGTGACTTCGCGGCCCAGCATCAGGCTCGGCACCACGTGCGTAGTCCGGTAGCCGATGGGTGTGATGTCGGTGTAAAGCGTGCTCTCGCTGCGCAGCCGGTCCAGGTTGGGCAGGTGCAGCGACGGGTCTCGCGCTTCGAATGTGTGTTTGTAGGCGAGCTCATCGAAGAGAATCCACACGAGCCTTGGCCGGGTTGGCGGCGGCGCCGGAATCGAGGAAGCGAACGCCTGCGGCCCAGGGCGCCAGACGGCGGCCTGCACAAGCTGCGCGGCAATGACAAAGCCGAAGATGGCGAAACCGGCGAGCACGCTGCCTCCCAACTTGCGCACCCGATGGGCTACGGGAGTGACCTGGCGAACGATGAAGGAAAGGATCGCCACCCAGATCAGGCTTATTTGCACCACGGCGACAGGTTCCACATCGAAAGGGAAGACATTCAGATTGCGGATCAGCAGAAAGATGGGCAAGATCCCCATGAGAAACCAGCGGATCGTCCGCCAGCGTTTGAGGCTGCGCAACCCGGCCATGATTAAACCGAAGAGGATGGCGACGATGACCATATCGGTAAGGTGCGCCATGGCGATCTTCGTCAGCGGCGTGGGGAAGCGCATGCGTGCGTCGCCGGCCGAAGATGTCATATCGATATAGTTGGGCAAGAGCAGAATGGTGGCGAAGCCCCACGCCTGAGCCATTCTTTTGATCATGGGAGATCCATAGCGGGGGTGGGATTGAGCTCGGCGGAGGCGCCGGCCCGGTCAGCACCCGCACGCTTCGTTCCCGCACAGTCCAGCAGCAGCAGCACGCGGCCGTTCCCGAGCTCGATACGATCTGCCACCTGAAAAAAAGGAGCGAAGGCGTGCTTCAGGTCAGTCTCCGCAAGATGGCCGTAGAGATGGTCTCGCCCGCGCAGCCATTCCTGAAACATCGGATCCGCGGGTGGCACCCATTCAAGGATCAGCCAGCGCCGCGTGAGCGCCGCGCAGAGTTCCGCGATGTGCGTAAGCGGCAGCTGCTCGCGCAGGATCAGATGATGGATCACGGCGAGCATCAGCACCATATCGAATCCGCCGCCGAGCCGGTCGAGCAGCGAGAGCTGCTCACGGTTTCTCCATCCCGCCGCCGGGGTGGGACGGGCGATGTTCGCCACCAGTGCGGTGATGGGCTTGCTCTGCGCCGCCGCTGCACGCCATAGAGCCTCGAGCGCCGCGGCATCGCTATCGAGCGCCACGACCTCGGCTCCAGCTTCGGCCGCCATCAGCGAATAGGTGCCGGTATTGGCGCCAATATCGAGAACGCGCGCCGGCCGATGCTGCCCCAGCACATGCCGCACAAACTGTTGCTTGGCGTCCACATCGCTGGACGCATAATGGCTGGCCCGCTGCTCGTACCGGCTCCATTGGCTCGCTGTACTTTCGCCGGTCACGTGGCGAATCTGTTTGCCAAGCCGTGCCAGTCGCTTGTTGAGAATATGCCGGGCCAGGTCCGGGTCGGACGCGGAGGCGCGCCTCGATCCGTTTTGCGGCTTCCTGTTTTTTCCCTCGAGAAGCGCGGCCAGCGTGACGACATCCAACAGGCGCGGATCGAGCCGGCGCCAGCGAGGCAACGCGCGATAGAGAGCGGCGGGTTCGTAGCCGTCGCGCCGGAACAACGTGGCCTCCAACGGCCAACCCAGATATTTCGCGCCCACGAGCGGCAGCAGAAACGTGCGCACAAACTGGCCATAGGCAAGCCAGACGGTCGAATGCGGATCGCGGCGCTCGAAGGATAAAACATCCACAAACACCGGCCGCGCCCCGGCGAAGAGAACGTTGAGCGGTGTAGCGTCCTTGAGCGCCCAGCCCGCGTCGATGGCCTTACGGGCGAGGCGTAACGTGAGCTCAGCCGCGGCGCGCCACTGGCCCGGAGACCACTCCCAGGGGTATGAGACCGGCTCGATGAGCGGGTGCCGCAACCAGAGATTTCCTTCGTCAGCGGGTGCATCGCCGGCGTGATCCAGAATCTCGGTTGCAACCACATCGCCGCTGCGCTCTAGCTCCCGCCGCAGAGGGGAGGCAAGGAAGGCCCGCGCCTCTTCGGCTGCGCTCGCATGAATCCGCCGCAGCGCGTGGTCAGGCATCAGGTGAAGCTGCCCGGCGGGATCGCGAAAGGTCGGCTCCAACTCAAACGATCGAGAGAGGGGACGTTCCGTGCGCGTCACTGGAGAGACGAGCCCTCAGTGTCTTCCAGAGAGGAGAACTCCTGCTCCTGCTGCTTCGGTGGCGGGCTGCGGTGAAAGAGCGAATAGATCTTCCTGCGCAGGTACCATCCCCCTGCAACCAGAGCGGAACCTACTGCCTGAATGGCCAGCAGACCGGTTCCCGGATCCGTGTAACCGTAAGCCGCCTGTTGGAAAAGGAGGGTTGCGCCGGTCAACAGAAGAACCAAAGAAAGGATTCGCAGGAGCAATTTCATCTCGTGGGTCCGCTACTCCAAGAATTGGATTGATTTTTGAGCCGCGTACATCCCGGACGACGGGGCATAGGTAATAGACGGCGAGATCGGTCGCACAGTTTACATCCTTGCCCATGGCCGGGGGTGATCTTTTTATCAAGCGAACAAATCGCCGTCAAATCCGCCGCCGAAAGGCCATATTTTTCGATTGAGCCGCTTAAATAGACAAAAAAAGCGCGCGATATGATCTTTCGACCGGCTTCTTGCGTCATACAGAGTGCAGCGGCATCAGCAAACTCTCGTGTTTTCCTGTAAATGGAGTGGGGCTAAGCCTGCGCCCAAGGCGCGTTCGATGGCTTGGCGGTCGCCCGCGTTCCATGGCTTGCCGCAACTAAAACGCAGGGCCGCCGTTAAAACGAGAAGTGCCGAGATAACCCATGAGCCTTACAACTCTTACCCCTGCAGCCGGAGTTCGAACGAGGAGCCGCGCGGCTTCCCATTTGAACCTTTTTCGTCTCGACCACTCTGTAAAGCAGATCTTTGTGATCCCCGGCATCGTAATCGCCTTCGGCTTGACCGGCGCCGCGCTCGATAAGGCTTGGATGGTCCGTCTGCTGCTTGGTTTGGCGGCGGTGCTTGCCGTGGCCAGCAGCAATTACGTGTTGAATGAAATCCTGGATGCTCCTTTTGACCGGATGCACCCTACCAAGCGGCTGCGGCCCGCGGCTTGCCGCAGCGTGAACATTCCTCTGGCTTACGCGCAGTGGCTGGTCACGGCCGCTGTCGGCTTTCTGCTCGCGCTGGCGGTTTCAAAGCTGCTGTTCTTCAGCGTGCTCAGCCTCTGGGTGATGGGATGCATCTACAACATCCCGCCCCTTCGCACCAAGGACATCCCTTATCTTGACGTTCTCTCGGAGTCGATCAACAATCCGATTCGCTTCTGCGTGGGCTGGTACATCGTCACTTCCTCGGTGCTGCCGCCGGCTTCGTTGCTCATTGCCTACTGGATGCTCGGCGCATACTTCATGGCTCTCAAACGATTCAGCGAGTACCGGCAGATCGGCCGCGACTCCGCGATGAAATACCGCCGCTCCTTCGAGTTCTACAACGAACAGTCGCTGCTTGCCTCGGTGCTGTTCTACGCCGCGGCAGCCATGCTTTTCTTTGGCGCCTTCATCATGCGTTACCGCATGGAGATGGTCTTCTCGTTTCCATTTGTCGCTCTGCTGATGGCCGACTACTTCAAGCTGTCATTTGTTGAGGACAGCCCGGTGCAGAATCCCGAGAAACTCTATCGCGAGCCGCGTATTATGGCGTTGCTGGTGGTGTGCAGCATTGTGCTGACGGTGATGCTCTACGTGAACCTGCCCTGGCTGGGCCGCCTGTTTCCCAAGTCCGGTGTTCACCACGCCTCGCATCCCCAGGTAGCGCTGGCCGGTTCAACAATCCCGCGCGTGGGGTGAAAGCCGGCTTTTTTTCTTCTCCCATCCGATCTTCGAGCAGCGGTTTCCTCCACTACCCGCGTTTGTTCCGCCCTGCCCGCCCCGTTATCATGGCAGAAGCAACACGGCGCCCTCGCTGATCCGGATCGGTCCTCTCATGCTCGGATGCCTGCTTTGAAAGCCCATGAATACAACCCCGGAGTTTCACTTGCCCGCTGTGCGTCTGGGGCTGCTGACCGCTGCAGCGCTCGCTCTTCACGGCTACCACCTGGGCGTGGAAGACGGCGAGATCTACATTCCGGCCGCGCGCAAAATACTGCATCCGGATCTTTATCCCTACGCTACCGAGTTCTTTCAATCGCACGAGCACCTCTCGCTCTTCGCGCCCATCCTGGCATGGACGGCCCGCCTCACGCATCTCCCGATGGACTGGACGGTCTTCCTTTGGTACGTGGTGACGGTCTTTCTCACTCTGGCCGCGTGCTGGATGCTGGCGGCGGTCTGTTTCAGATCGTCGCGCGCGCGCTGGTGCTCCGCTCTTGTGGTCACCGCCGTTTTCACGATGCCGGCCGCCAATACGGGACTGCTGTTGATGGACCCCTACCTGACGGCGCGTTCGTTCTCCACGCCGCTGACGCTCTTCGCGTTGATCGCATTCCTCCGCCGGCGCCTTCTTGCGGCCGCATTGCTCACCGTGGTCACCGCAGCCCTCCATCCGCAGATGGCGGCGTATCTCGTCTTTCTTGGGGCGGTGCTGTGGGCGGCGGAGAGGTTCTCCCCCGAGCGAAAATCTGTGCCCGCCTTGCGCGCGCTGATTATCGCGTTACCGATCGGTTTCCAACTGGGGCCGGCGCAGGAGCCTTATCGTGAAGCCCTTTACGCGCGCGATTTCTATTTTCTTTCAACATGGACCTGGGACGACTGGCTGGGGTTGCTGGCGCCGCTGGCTTTTCTAGTCTGGTGCGCGCGAGGCAAGGTGCGCGGCACTACGCCGGAGTTGGCCCGGCTGAGCTTTGCGCTTATTCCCTTTGGGCTGGTTTCGGTTCTCGCGGGCGCGGTCATCGCCAGCACGCACCGGCTGGACATGTATGCGCGTCTTCAGCCGCTGCGCTGCTTTCATCTCATCACGTTCGTCTTCATCATCTTCTTGGCCGGGGTCTTAGGCGAATACCTGGCCGATGGCCGGGTGTGGGTGATTCCCGCGCTCTGCGTGCCGCTGGCGGCCGGCATGTTTTATGTCGCGCGGCAGACATATCCTTTTAGCCCGCAGATCGAGTGGCCGGGCCGCACCACCAGTCCGAATCCATGGATCAACACGCTCCTCTGGATACGGACCAACACGCCGACGGATGCAGTCTTCGCGGTCGACTCTCGCTACTTCAAGCAGCCGGAGGTGGACGTGCATGGCTTCCGCGCGCTCAGCCAGCGCTCGGCGCTTGCCGACTACTACAAAGACGGCGGCGTGGTGGCCATCTTTCCCAGGTTGGCGGACGAGTGGAAGCACATGAGCGATGCAACGTACGGGCTAGATCATTTCAGTGTCCAGGATTTCGAGCGCTTGGCGGGCAAATATCCGGTGACCTGGACGGTGATCCATGGGGCTGCGCCCGCTGGGATGGAATGCCCGTACCAGAAGCGCGGCTACGCGGTCTGCCAAATTCCCGGCGCGCCAGGCATCGCGAAGCCGCCGCTTTGAAGCCTCCGATTATGCCAGCCGTACACATCTCCGCAGGCAGCCGAGAGCCGCTATTCTGATCCCGTCAATTATTTTGACCAGGAGTGCACATGACTCGCTATGGAATGGTGATCGGCCTCAAACCGGAGGCTGAAGAGAAGTACAAGCAGTACCACGCCTCCGTCTGGCCGGGAGTGCTCGCGACGATCCGCGCCTGCAACATCCGCAACTACTCCATCTACCTGCACAACCACACGCTCTTCGGCTACTTTGAATACCACGGCGCCGACTACGCCGCCGACATGGCCAAGATGGCCGCCGACAAAACGACCCAGGAGTGGTGGGCCATCATGGAGCCGATGCAGAGCCCGCTGCCCGGCCGCAAGCCCGGCGCGTGGTGGACGGCGATGGAAGAGGTTTTCCACGCGGATTAAGCATCCCATCCGTCCATGCAGCACGCATCCAGCAGATGGGCGCGTCCAGCGCTGCTCCGGTTAACCTTCTTTGCGATTCAGATAAGCGCTCACCTCCGCACCCGAGATAGCCTCCTGCGCGTAGGTAAACGTGCCCTGCTCTTTTATCTCGCGGGCGGCGCGGACAAACGCTCCCAGAGCCGCGCGGGCCAGGCTGCCGCCCACGCTGATTCGCTTGGCTCCTGCGGAGCGGAGTTCTTCTACGGAAAAAGCCGATCCTTTCAGGCCCATCAAAACATTCACGGGCTTCGGGACTGACGCGCAGACTGCGCGGATGGCCTCCAGGCTGGGCAAGCCCGGTGCATACAGCACATCGGCGCCTGCCTCAGCGAAAGCCTGCAGTCGGCGAATGGTGTCACCGAGGTCGGAACGTTCGTAAAGAAAGTTCTCCGCTCTCGCCGTCAAGACAAGATGGCAGTTGCGAGCCGCCTCGGCCGCTGCGCCCACTCTCTCGACGGCGAGCTTGAAGTCGTAAATAGGCTCGTCGGTTTCGCCCGAGGCATCTTCGATGGATCCGCCTGCAAGACCTGCCTGAGCCGCGAGGCGAAGGGTCTCCGCGCATGCCTCCGGCGTATGACCAAAACCATTCTGTAGATCGGCCGAGACGGGAAGCTCCGTCGCATCCGCGATGGATCGCGCGTTGGCTAGAATCGCATCGCGCGTCAACGCCGCCGGCGAATCGAGATGGCCCGCATTGAAGGCATAGCCCGCACTGGTGGTTGCAAGAGCCTCAAAGCCAAGCGCCGCGAGCATTTTTGCAGTCCCGGCATTCCAGGGATTGGGAATGAGGAAGACTCCCGGCCGCTGGTGCAGGGCCTGAAATGCCCCGTATTTTTCTTCGCGTGTCATCCTGCTTCTCCCACTTGGTGCGAAACATCCCGATTGTGTCACAACCGGCGCTACTCGCGAAGCCGTCTGCGAAAATAGAAGAGATGCTGTCGCTCCAAAATGCCGGCAAGCGGTTTGGGCCGAGAATTCTTTTTCTTGAGGCGAACTGGCTCATCCGTGCCAGGGAAAAGACTGCGCTGGTCGGTGCGAATGGCGCGGGAAAATCCACGCTGATGAAGGTGCTCGCCGGGCTTGAGACGCTCGACTATGGCACGCTGCAGCAGACGCGCGGCATGAGCATCGGTTATCTGCCGCAGGAAGGCCTGCGCCTTACCGGCCGCACAGTCTTTGAAGAGTGCCTGACGGTCTTCGATGAGATTCGGGAGATGGAAGGCGAGATTGAGCGGCTTGCGGCGCAGATGGCCGAGCTTGACCACGCCGGCTCCGAGTATGAATCGATTGCGGAACGCTACTCCACGCTGCAGGAGCGGTTTCACACGCTTGATGGATATGCGCTTGATGCGCAGGTGGGTGCGGTGCTCACCGGCCTCGGCTTCAGTAAAGAAGACTGGCCGCGCCTGACCGACGAGTTCAGCGGCGGATGGCAGATGCGCATTGCGCTGGCCAAGCTGCTGCTGGCCAAGCCGAATCTGTTGCTGCTGGACGAGCCCACGAATCACCTGGATCTTGAAACTCGCAACTGGCTCGAAGATTATCTGAAGAATTATCCCTTCGGTTACATCCTCATTTCGCACGATCGTTATTTTCTCGATGTGACGATCGATCGGACCGTGGAGATTTGGAACAAGCGGCTCAGCATCTACCAGGGCAACTTTACGAAATACTTGAAGCAGAAGGACGAGCGCCGGGCGCAGCTTGAGGCCGCATACCGCAATCAGCGCGATCAGATCGAACATCTCGAGGCATTCATCAATCGCTTCCGGTATCAGGCGACGAAGGCAAAACAGGTACAGTCGCGCATCAAGGAGCTCGAAAAAATCGAGCGCATCGAGATTCCCGAAGAGGAGCCGGTAATTCATTTCAAATTTCCGCAACCCCCGCCTTCGGGCCGCATGGTGGTGGAGGCGGAGGGTCTCTCAAAGAGTTACGGGCCGAAGCGCGTATTGGACAATGTGCGTTTCACCGTCGAGCGCGGCGACCGCGTGGCGCTCGTTGGCGTGAATGGCGCGGGCAAGTCGACCTTGATCAAGCTGCTGACCGGCGCCGAAGCGCCCACTGCCGGTGCGGTGCGTCTCGGCCACAATGTGGTGAGCGAGTATTTTGCGCAGGACCAGTACAAGGTGCTCGACGGCGAGGCGCGCATGCTCGACGACATCAGCCGCGCCGCGCTCAAGGTGCCGGAGGTGCAGTTGCGCTCGCTGCTCGGCTGTTTTCTCTTCAGCGGCGAAGACGTCTTCAAGCCGCTCGGCGTGCTCTCCGGCGGCGAACGCAATCGTTACGCGCTGGCGCGCATTCTCGTCTCGCCTTCGAATTTCCTGCTGCTCGATGAGCCAACGAACCACCTCGACATGCGCGCCAAGGATGTGCTGCTCGAAGCTCTCGCCGCTTTCAGCGGCACGGTTGTCTTCGTCTCGCACGACCGCTATTTCATTGATCGGCTGGCGACGCGCCTGATCGAGGTCGAGAACGGGTCGGTTATTTCCTACGAAGGAAACTACGAGGACTACCAGCGGCGCAAAGCCGCACTGGCCGCAGGTGAGCCCGGATCCATGGAAGACACGGGGAAAGCGAGATCGCAGCAGCCGGATGCGCCCGGAGGCCACGCCGTTCAAGCTGCTGCAGCGGCTCTTCCGGAGAGCACAAACGGCGCGCTGAAAGACAGGCCGCGGCGCCTGAATCCGATCAAGCAGAAGCAGATGGAGGAGCGCTGCATATTTTTGGAAGAGGAAGTGCCGCGGATCGAGGGCGCCATCGCTCACACCGAGCATCAGCTCGGCGTTTATGTCTCTGCCGGTGAGACGGAGCGGCTGACCAGGCTGGCCGAGGAGCTTCGCGCGAAGCTTGGAACACTGACCGCGGAATGGGAGGAGCTGATGATGCAGCTCGAAGGCGAAACGACGCCGGGATAGCGGCTGGGCTTATTCAGACCGGGATGCGGTCCCGACGGCTGCAGTCGTAGCACCGGCGGGATTGAGCTTGCGCTTCAATCTTCGGATCGCCTTGATCAGGACGATCTGGATGAGCAGATTGATGGCTGCGCCGATGGCCGTGACCAGCCATGCACTGCTGCGGATGTGGACCAGCGTATTCAGCAGCCCCAGCGCATAGACGGCAAGAAAAAATTGAAGCAGCCAGATACGCCGGCGCAATTTTCCCCGCGTTGCGTCATCGAGCGGCGAGTTATCCGGGAGATTCGATTTCGGGAACCTCGCGTGCGCGCGGCGCACAATCAGGATCACGGCAAATGCGACAAACGCGATATAAGCAACGATCGTCGCTTCAAGCGTACGAGCCGAGACGCGCCCATGACCCGCCGCCACGGTCAGCGGCACCAGAAGGATCGTTCCACCCAGAACGAGCAGGGACAAGCGCCGGTTTATATATTTTTCCCGCCTGAAGTACTCGGCTATCTCACCCATGCTTGTCGGCTCGCGTTGAAAATATGCTACACCGCACCGGGCTTCGATGGGCACGGTACTATCGTGCACTGTCAGCGCGCGTTCAGGCCCGGCCGGTTCGCTCGTGCATAATCAAGACAAGATGGCCCTTTTGTGGAATCCCGAGAGCTGGTCGCAGCGGCTGGCCGAACTGGAAGCGCAAACCGGTGAGCTTAAAGAGGCTCCCTTGCGCCGCGATGTGCGCTCGCTCGGCATGCTGCTGGGCGAAGTGCTGCGCGAGCAGGCCGGGGAAGAGCTGTTCACGCAGGTCGAGGCGCTGCGCCAGGGCACCACCCGCCGCCGCGATGCCGAGGCGCACGGACAACTGGAAGAGGCGGCGCGCCACGCGGCCGCCGCGCTGGAGCTGGTGCATTCGCTGCCCATCGAGCGGGCCACGCTATTGACGCGGGCATTCGCTTTTTATTTCGAGCTCATCAACCTGGCCGAGACCAATCATCGCAAGCGCCGCCGCATGGCGTTGCGGCTCAGCGGTCAGGCCGGGCGCCAGCGCGGCTCGCTCGAAGGCACGCTGAGCGAGATGCGCCGCGTGGGCATTGGCGCTGAAGAGGCGCTTGATTGGATGCGCCGCGTGCTGGTGATCCCCGTCTTCACCGCCCATCCCACCGAGGCCGCGCGCCGCAGCGTGATGTTCAAGCGCCGCCGCATCGGCGAGTTCCTTGAAGCGCTCGATCGCATTCCGATTTCTGAGCAGGATCTTGCCCGTTTCGAGCAGCTTGTGCTGGCGGAAATCACCAGCCTCTGGCAGACGGATGAGGTGCGCTCGCGCCGGCCCACGGTCTTCGACGAGATCAAGATGGGGCTCGACTACTACGATGTCTCCATATTTGAGACGCTGCCCGGCCTTTATCGCGAGATATCCAATGCTCTGCACGCCGCATACGGCCTGGAAATCGAAGTGCACAACGTGCCCATCGTATTACGCTTCGGCTCCTGGATTGGCGGCGACCGCGACGGCAACCCGTTTGTCACGCCGGAGGTCACGCGGGCGGCCATTCAACTGGCGCGCGTCCATCTCCTGCTTTACTATCAGCAGCAGCTCGACGTCATCATGGACCTGCTGACCACCAGCGCCCAGCAGCGGCCCGTGAGCGCGGCGCTGCTTGAGCGGCTGCGCGCTTACGTCGCGCAGGTTCACATGCCCGAGGCGCAGATCTTCGGCCCGCAGTTTGAGTTTGAGTACTACCGCCGCTTTGTTCTCTGCCTGAAGGCGCGTATTCAGCGCACGCTGGAGAAAACCGGCGGTCCAAATGGACAGCCTCTTCCGGCCGCTCCGTTTACGCTCGCGCGCGGACCGGAAAAGCTGGTTCAGGTGCTTCCTGCCTACGGCTCGGTACAGGATTTCCTCGACGACCTTGAGACGCTACGCGCCTCACTGGCCGCGAACAACGGCCTGCGCATTGCGCGGACGCTGATCGACCCGCTCATCCTGCAGGTCCGCACCTTCGGTCTCCATCTGCACACGCTCGATATCCGCCAGCATGCGCGGGTTCACGCGGCCGCCTTGCAGGAGGCGATTACCGACACTGTTGCCGATTCCTTGCCGGCCGGTCTCTCCGCACAAACCTCCAGCGTTCTTGAAACCTTTCGCGTGGTGGCGGAGATGAAAGACGGCTGCTCGCCCGAGGCCATCCGGCAATACGTCATCAGCGGCGCTTCCTCGGTGCAGGACGTGCTGGCCGTGGTGCGGCTGGCTCGTCTGGGCGGCGTCAAGGTCGAGGGCTCGGGCCATGGCGAGGGCAGCGAGGGCGGCCTGGACCCTGGACTGATGCCGGTTCCTCTCTTCGAGTCCATCGAAGACCTGCGCAATGCGCCGAATGTCTGCCGCGAGCTGTGGGGCCGTCCTGATTACCGCAGGCTGCTCGCTTCATGGGATAACTGGCAGGAGGTCATGCTGGGCTACTCGGACTCGAACAAAGACGGGGGCATGTTGACTTCGACCTGGGAGATCTTCCGCGCTCACCGCGATCTGCACGTAGTTGCGCGCGAGGCCGGCATCAAGCTGCGCCTCTTCCATGGCCGCGGCGGCACGGTGGGCCGCGGCGGCGGGCCAACGCATCGCGCCATCTTCGCGCAACCCATCGACTCCTTCGACGGCCAGCTGCGCATCACCGAGCAGGGCGAGGTGCTCAATTTCAAATACGCCGACGAGGTGTTGGCCGAGCGCAACCTTGAACTCATGATCGCCGCTTCGCTCGACGCGCTTGCCCGGCCCAATGCGCGCGACCCGCAAGGCCATTTCACCGGCGCGCTCAAGCGGGAGTGGGAGGCGGCGCTCGACCGGCTCTCCGATCTCTCGTATGGTTTTTATCGCAAGCACATCCTTGAGGATGCCGGCGTGGTCACCTATTTCGAGCAATCCACGCCCGTCGGCGAGCTGGAGAATGCGAAGATCGGATCCCGGCCGGCGCGGCGAAGCGCCTCACGCAAACTCTCTGATCTGCGCGCCATTCCGTGGGTCTTCGGTTGGACGCAATCGCGGCTGCTCGTGCCGGCATGGTTTGGCGTGGGTTACGCCATGGAGATCTATCTTGCCGAACCCGGGGCTCTCGAGCTTTTGCGCGGCATGGCGAAGGAGTTCCCGCTTTTCATCGACCTGCTGCGCAACGTGGAGATGGCTCTCGGCAAGGTAGACCTGGCCACCGCGCGGCTCTATTCGTCGCTTGTCGAGGACGCGATGCTGCGTGAGCGGGTCTACGATCTGTTCGAAGCCGAATTCCACCGCACCGTGCGCGTGGTTCTCGCGGTCACGCGGCAGACGGAGCTGCTCGAGACCAACCGCGTGCTGGCGCAGTCGATCAAGCTGCGCAATCCCTATGTGGATCCCATGCACCTTATCCAGGTGGACATGCTGCGCCGCAAGCGCGCAGGCGAAGATACGCCGGAGGTGAACCGGGCGATTGCCGCCACCATCAGCGGCATCTCGGCGGGGCTGAGAAATACCGGCTGATTGCGCAGCGCGCTGCCGCCCGGAAACGGTTCTACGGAGTTGTCTCGACGGCCGTTGCTTCGGTCCCATCCTGACTAAACGCGAATCGCAGAGTCCACACGCTGGGGGCGGGGCTGCCGTCTTCCTGCGGAGGCGTAAACTTCCAGGCCCGCGCCGCCTCGAGCGTCAGTCTGTTGAAGTACTTGCTCGCGGCCGGCGATTGAGAGACCGCGTCGGAGACGTCGCCGTTGGCATCGACCTCCGCCTGCACCTTGATGACGACCTTGCCCTCAATCGTCGCCCGGGCCTTGGAAGGCACATCGGGCAAAACGCGCTTTGCCACTTCACCCTTCGCTGCGCCGCGTTGGCCGTCTCCGTGCCGCGCTGCCGGCGTGGCTGCGGTGGCGGGAGCGGGAGGCTGGACCTCTGCACCCGTGGAGGGTGACGGCGCGGCGGTAGAAGGCGCCGAGGCAGCCGGTTGATCGTTGCTCGACTGATCTGGGGACGCCGGGGCCTGCCGGAAGTGCACCAGCATGGCGGCTCCGATTCCGGCCAAGAGGACAGCCGCCGTGATCAGCACAGCCGCGCGTCCGCTCAAAATCCTGCGGGAGCCGGGTATCGCCGCCTCGACCAACGGCGCCGCAGGCTGAGTCGCAGTCGCAATCGGAGTGATGGGCGCAGCGGAAGCCGGAACCGCCTTTCCTTCAAGCCGCGCCTTGATCTCGCTCAGAGTGCATCGCCGCGCAGGGTCCAGGCGCAAGCACTCTCGCGCGATTCCCGCAAACGGCTCCGGTACTGAGGGCGGCACAGGCGGTTGCTCGCTAGCCGCGCTCTCCCGAGCCGGCGGGTGCTGCGTCAATGCGGTCACAAGGGTTATGCCCAGCGACCAGACATCGGCGGCCGGGGAGATCTCACCTCGGGCCAGCTCTGGCGCATCGTAAACTCCGCCATCCGGGAGTTTCATTTCGGCCGTATCGGCAAGGGAGACGCAATCCGCGGAGAGCTTCAGCTTATCTTCGACGACCAGAATGTTCGACGGCTTGAGCCGGCCATGGGCAAAGCCCTGCTCGTGCAGGTACGTGAGCGCGTCGAGCACCGGGCCGAGCATCTCCCGGGTTTCATCCGGTGTCAAGGGTCGTTCCGGGATGATCTCCGCGAGCACCTCGTCGGCGAATTCCGTGACGGCATATAGAAATTCGCTCCCGTCCATCGCACACCGTCCTGTATCGAGAACCTGGATCAGATGAGGGTGAGAGAGGCGTGCTGCAGCCGTCCAGCCGGCTGCGCGCCGTTCAGCGTCCGCCGTGCCTGCGGCGACCAGCTTGATCGCAGCCTTCCGTGTACCGTCTCCCTCCGCAGTTTCGGTGAGATAGACGCCACATTCCTGGCAACCGCCCAACCAGCGCTGGAGGGTAAATCGTCCGTCGACGATCGTTCCTTCCCGCTCCGTGCAAATTGCCGTGCTGGTCATGATTTACACCCCCCGGCCTATCACGGCATGATCCGTTCGCCTCTGCCTTAGTGATGCAGGCCGGTAACGCGTCCATTCTAAGCCAGCCGGTTGCCCCCCACCCTGCAAATCGCGCTCCGCAATCAGCTTTGCCCAACTTTGTCCGCTTTCTGAAGCAGGCCCATGGACGCAGGAATCAGCGGCCGGGGACCGGGGTTGAAGGCGCACCGATGGGCTGTCCCGCCCTGAGTGACCTTCTGCTTGCCATACTCCACCCCACGGGTCTAACCTGTCTTTATGCGTCGATGTTGCTAACACCGTCCTGGTGAGAAGCTCCGATGCCGATGTGCGCTTTGTTGCGCGCGTTTTTCCTACCCTGACGAGCTGCACCGTCACCTCAAAATCCGAACCCATGAGAACTCCGGGACCCATGCTCCCGGAAAAGGAGATCCCATATGGCGCGCATTGCTGCGAACGTAACCGAATTGATCGGCCACACCCCGTTGGTACGCTTGAATCGCGTAGCCGCGGGATTGCCTGCGACCGTTGTTGCCAAGCTGGAAAGCCAGAATCCCGTCTCCAGCGTGAAAGACCGCATCGGTTTCGCGATGATTGACGCTGCCGAGAAGGCCGGCAAGATCAAGCCAGGCGTTACCACCCTCATTGAGCCCACCAGCGGCAATACCGGCATCGCGCTGGCGTTTGTCGCCGCAGTCAAAGGCTACAAACTCATTCTCACCATGCCGGAGACCATGAGCCTGGAGCGCCGCGTGACGCTGCTGGCCTTCGGCGCGGAGATCGTGCTTACCCCTGGACCCAACGGGATGAAGGGCGCCATTGCCAAGGCCAATGAGATCCTGGAGAAGACGCCGAACGGCTTCATCCTGCAGCAGTTCGACAACCCGGCCAACCCGGCGATTCACCTGGCGACCACCGGCCCGGAGATTTGGGAAGACACGGACGGCAAGGTGGACATCCTCATCTCCGGCATCGGAACCGGCGGCACCATTACCGGCGTTGCGAACTACATCAAACCGCGCAAGCCCTCCTTCAAGGCGATCGCCGTCGAGCCTACGGATAGCCCAGTGCTCTCCGGCGGCAAGCCCGGACCGCACAAGATTCAGGGCCTGGGCGCGGGGTTCATTCCTAGCATCCTTGACACTAAGCTCATCGACGAGGTGGTGCTGGTCACCAACGATGAATCGGTGGCCGCCGCCCGCCGCCTGCCGCTGGAAGAAGGGCTCTTTGTGGGCATAAGCTCCGGCGCTGCGCTGGCCGCTGCCCTCAAGGTGGCCGCGCGGCCGGAGAACGCCGGCAAACTCATCGTCGTGGTGCTGCCTGACTTCGGCGAGCGCTACCTGTCCAGCGTGCTCTTTGAGCCGTTGCGGCAGCGGGCATTGGCGCTGCAGCCAGAGCAGATCGCGGTTACTGCGTAGTTAGAGCAGGGACGTAAGGATCAGGGACATAAGGGCTGGGAGTTCCATCGGGATGTAGTATGAAGACCTAGCCCCCAGCCCTTCGCCTCTCGAATTTCGTCCCTCGAATTTGTCCCTTGAACCTTGTTCCTCGCTTTTCGATTTGCATGTCATGGCCTTGTTCGCCCGCATTCGCGAAGACATCGCCTCCGTCATGGAGCGCGACCCCGCCGCGCATTCGCGGCTCGAGGCGCTGCTCTGCTATCCCGGCCTGTGGGCGGTGTGGATTCATCGCGTCTCGCACCGGCTGTGGCATGCCGGCCTGCGCCTGCCCGCGCGCATTCTTTCCCAGATTGCCCGCTTCTATACCGGAGTGGATATTCATCCCGGCGCGCTGCTCGGCAGGAGACTGTTCATCGATCACGCCACGGGCGTGGTGATTGGCGAGACGGCGATTGTGGGCAGCGACGTGACCATGTACCAGGGCGTCACCCTTGGCGGCACAGGCAAAGGCCACGGCAAGCGGCATCCCACCGTCTGCGACGGCGTGTTCATCGGCAATAATGCGAATGTGCTGGGCAACATCACGGTGGGCGAGAACTCGCGCGTGGGGGCCGGCTCCGTGGTGCTCTCCGATGTGCCGCCGAACTCCACCGTTGTCGGCGTTCCGGCGCACATCGTCTACCGCAATGGCGAGCGCGTGCTCATCACCGACCCGCACGAGGTGAAGGACCCGCTCTCCGACGCGCTGATCGCGCTCTCATCCCGCGTGGAGGAATTGGAAGAACGCTTGTGCGCGCAGGATCATCGCGTACAGGACCGGCGCGCCACACCCTTTGCCGACGAAGAAGCCGAGCGCACTGCCTATCGCGCGGAACTGGAGCGGCTGCGCGTCTACGTGTCGATGGGCGAAGGCATCTGAAGCCTTCTTCAGTGAATCGTCTTCGATTTTCCCTGCATGTAATCCATCAATAGATATTGGCCCAGCGTATCGGGCGTGGTGAAATACGCCTTGCCGCGGCACATGCGCGAGACCTTGTGCACAAACTGCACCAGGCCGAAGTCGGACGCCAGCATGAAGGTGTTGATCATGATGTTCGACCGCTTGCACCGCGCCACCTCTTCGAGCGTCTCGCTTACGACGAGAGGATCGAGGCCGTAGGGGTTCTTGTAGATTCGCCCGTCGGGGAGCGTGAGCGCCGAGGGCTTGCCGTCGGTGATCATGACGATCTGCTTCATATCCTTGCGCTGCCGCGCGAGCACACGCTGCGCCACGCGCAGACCTTCGCGGGTGTTGGTGTGCCAGGGACCAACCTTCACGCGGGCGAGATGCGAAACCGGCATCTCTTCCGCCGAATCGTGAAAGAGCACCAGCGAGAGCGAATCGCCGGGATACTGCGTGCGGATGAGATGGGAAAGCGCCATGGCGACGCGCTTGGCCGGAGTGAAGCGATCCTCGCCATACAAGATCATCGAGTGCGAGCAATCGAGCATCACCACGGTGGCGCAGGAGCTCTGATACTCGCACTGGTGCACGTGTAGATCTTCGTATTCCAGATTGAGCGGCATCCCCAGGCCCTCACGCGAAATGGCCGAGTTGAGCGTCGTGGTGGCGTCCAGGTTGAGCGTGTCGCCAAATTCGTAACGCTGCGAGGCACCACTGGCTTCGATCCCCGTAGCCCAGTGCCGCGTGTCATGCCGGCCGTAATTCGACTTGCCCAGCGATCCAAGCAGGTCGCGCAAGGTCTTGAATCCCAGAAAGTCGAGACTCTTGTCGGTGACTTCGAAGCGTGCGTCCAGATCCCGCGGGCTCTGCGCCTCACCCACCTGACCGTTCGCATCGGTGGGCCGAGCCGGATTTCCTTGAGTCCCGGAGGAGATATAGTTCTCCTGTTCCATGCGCTGCATCAGCTTCTCGATCAGCTCGTCCAGCGTGCCTTCGGCGACCATCTGCTGCATCTTCTGCCGCAGGGGGTCGTCGAGGAAATCACCCGATTCGAGCACGCGCCTGAGCGCCTCGCGCAGATCGTCGAGGGTATGATCGAGATCCTGAAAGCGTGTGAACGGATCGTAAAAACCGGAGTCGAGCAGATAGTCAGAGAGCGCCTTCAGCAGATCTTCGAGATCGATCTCCGAGGCCAGATCGCCGGTGAACTTGGTATAGCGAACGCGCTTCATGCGGATGGTCCCCTCAACGATGGGCGGCTGATCGTTTTTGTTCAATGCGGCGTCAGTTCAGGCCGCCCCGCCGGCCGCGCCTTGACCGCTGCTGCCAGTCTTCATACTCGCTCTCCAGTTCCTGGCGCTCCTGCACGCGTTCCTCGCGCTCCGATTTGCGGCGATTTTCCTGCGCGGCAAATCCATGCTCCTGATTGCGGCTCAGCTTGCGGTGGGCCACCATGCCCTCGAGCAGAAACTCGGCGGCGGCCACAACCTTCGGCGCAGGATCGGAGGATTTGACGTCGAGCGGCGACAGCCTTTCGAGCAATCCCTGAATCTGCTTGAGTCCTTTGAACGCATCGCCCGAAGATTGATTCTCGTCGAGTTTCACCGTGCCGCCCAGGTTGAACCACTCCTCGACCTGCTGCATATCTTCGTTGGCGAAGTACCGATCGTAGATCTTGCCCACGGCGGTGCGGATCAGATCCAGCACCACCGTATCGGCTCCGCGCATCTCGCCCTCATACTCGAGCTCCAATTTGCCGGTGATGCCCGGCATGGCTGCATAGATATCGCTGACGCGCGGCAGCACGAGCGAGTCGCCATTCACCAGCGCACGGCGCTCTGCATTGGAAACCACCAATTCCATGGTCGAGATGGGCAGCCGCTGGCTCACGCCACTGCGCTTGTCCACCTTTTTGTCTTCACGTGCGGAGAAGGCCACCTGCTCCACGATTTCGCGCACGTACTTCGGAACCTCAGTGGGCGCGGCGCCACGCGCAGCCCATGCCTCCTGCGCGGTGATGGCGATGCCTTCTTCCAGCGTCTCCGGATAGTGGGTTCGAATCTCGGAGCCGATGCGGTCTTTGAGCGGCGTGATGATCTTGCCGCGCGCCGTGTAATCCTCAGGATTGGCGCTGAAGACCAGCGCCACATCGAGCTTCAGGCGCACGGGATAGCCTTTGATCTGCACATCGCCTTCCTGCATGATGTTGAACAGCGCCACCTGGATTTTGCCGGCCAGATCGGGCAGTTCGTTGATGGCGAAGATGCCGCGATTGGCTCGGGGCAGCAGACCATAGTGCATGGTCAGCTCGCTCGAAAGATCCTGCCCTCCGCGCGCCGCTTTGATGGGATCGAGGTCGCCTACAAGATCGGCGACGGTCACGTCGGGCGTGGCGAGCTTCTCCACATAGCGGTCCTCGCGCGTGATGTAGGCGATCGGCATGGCATCGTTTTTTTCGGCGACCAGATCGCGGCAGCGCTTACACAACGGCGCATAGGGGTTGTCGCGAATCTCGCAGCCCGCCACATACGGCATCCGCTCGTCGAGCAGCGCTGTAAGCGCGCGCAGGATGCGGCTCTTGGCCTGGCCGCGCAACCCGAGCAGGATGAAATTCTGTTTCGACAGGATCGCATTGACAATCTGCGGCACCACCGTGTCTTCATAGCCAACGATGCCGGGAAAGATGGTCTCGCGTGTCTTTGACCCCGCGGGAGCCGCAGTCTTGAGGCGGGCGATCAGGTTGGCGCGCATCTCATCTTTCACCGTGCGCGTTTTGAGGCGCGCTTCGGAGAACAAAGTGCTGGCGCGCAGTTCGCCCAGTGTTTGGGGAAGCGGATGGTCTGCAGGCATCGGGAAGCTCCTGTCGACTGGCTACTGTGGAAGCCGATCGTGTCTATAAGACGTGGGGGACGGGGAAATCGCTGCGTTTGGGGAAGATGGGCGCAGAGGCGTCATGGACGCAGTATGCTCCCCTCCGGGGAATTTGTCATCCCGCGCGGGCCGCGCGAGCGGGGACGCTGCCCTGAGCCTGCCGAAGCGGACCAGGATCTGGTACGCTTCGGCTCTCGCAAGCAGAAAACTTGGTCCCAAGCTCGGGAGAACGGAGAAAAGGCGCACTGAATCAGTGCACGTCTACAGAGCGGTTCTCCTCATACGCCATGATGTGGAAGTACGCTTCCCATCCACTCCAGGAGGCGGGCGCCGGCAGCTTGGCCATTGGATCTTTCAGGTGATTTAAATAATCCTCGACCAGCTCATGCGTGCGGTAAACGCCTGTGAGCCAATCGCCGCGATACCAGTTCTTCCATTTGCCGTATTCGGCAAGCGCCATTGATTTTTGGATCGAGTCGAGCGCGGCGAGCGAGGCAGCCGCTTCGGTTTCGGCCTTCTCCTTGTTGCCGGCGTCCGCGTCCTTCATTGCGTGGGCGAGCTCCAGCAGCATGCGGTTGCTCTCGCGATTGATGGTGATCATGGTCAGCACCTGGGCCTGGTAATACGGGCGCCGTGCCGGATCCACCAGAGCTTCCGCCGCAAGGGCCTTGTTCCAGACCGCATCCCAGCGCGGCGCTGCCTCTTCGCCATCTTGGATGTCGTCGTCCAGGGTGCGTTCGCGCATCGCGGCAGTGCCCGGGGGCAACACGCGCGGCTGCGTCCACTTCGGTGACTGGCTGGGGATGGCGATGACCTGATGCACGCTCAAGTCATCGAGAATCAGCCTCCGCGCCTCGGAGTGGTAATGCTGATCGCCATCCCAGCGCGTGAAATTGATAGCCGGCGGCGGCGGCGGCGCATTGCCGGCCGACGTCATGCCGGGAAAGCCGGAGAAGGCCCTGCGCAGCGCCGGAGCGGCAAAATAATCCTTGTATATCGCGGCCAGCGCATCGGCTGACCTTGCGCCAAACTCCTCCGTCGCCCACTTGCGGTAATACGCCGCGTCGGCGTCGCTCTGGGGCGCCGCTCCGCCCCATGCCGTCTCCATCAGCGCGCGCGTGGTCATCGCCACGGGCCGCAGGTCGCTGGTATTCACCAGCACATACGATGTGGCGCCGGCCTTGATATACCGGCCCAGTTCCTCCTGAATCCGCTCCACCGGAACCATCTCGGAGAGCTGATTCGCGTTTCCGTTCATCATCGCGGTATGAATATACATGCCTTGGCCCGCGGCTAACTTGCCGTCATCCTGCATGTCGCCATAGCCGGTATCGGCCCACACCAGCATCACCTCCGGCGGAATTTTGAGATAGCCCTCGCGCATCAGCCGCGCGCCCTCCTGCCACAGATCGGTGACGAACTGCGCATGCGGATATTTGGCACGCACAATCTTCATCTGTTCCGCAACTGCCTCGCTGATGCGCTGACCCAGCAGCGGATCGTTATCGCGCACGCTGGGGTCGAGCGCGGCATAGCTCGAGTCCGACAGGCCACGCAGCCCCACGGACCAGAGAATCTCCTCGTCCGGCTTGTACTCGGCCACCGCGTTGGTCCACGCGCGCTCCAGAATCTCAGGATGGGATGAAAAGTTGTAGGGCACATTTGCCGGCCAGCGCGCCACGTTCACGCCCAGCGGAATGGCGTGATGCTGATTCACAATCAGCCCCCGTTCCGTGGCCGCGTGCACGGGCGCATCGTCGGGGAAGGTCCACGTTCCGGGAACCACCATGTTGCCCTTGAGCCGCAGGATGGTCTCGTAGACCTGGTCCCACACGCTCAGCGCGATGCCATCCTGCTCGCCCTTCGGAGGAACGACCCATCCGGTAAGCAGGTCTTCATCATTGGGAAAGAAACCGCGATACTTGAAGACCGGGCTCGGATAGGTCTTCGTAAAATCCCTTGGCAACTTGATTGAGGCGCGCTTCGCCGGCTGTTTGTCGGTCCACAGATACATCGGGTCGATGCCGAGAACGGATTGCGAAAACTCATAAATGGCGTAGATGGTGCCGCGCATATCGGCGCCGGTGAGGCAGATCACGCGTGTGGCGCCTCCGGCGCTGGCGACGGAGAACGCAAAGGCCTCGGTGTTGGCCGTCGTCGCACACTCCACACCCGCCGGCACATGATCGCGCTGCGCAATCAGGATCGCGATGGGCCCCGCGTCGATAAGAGAAGTCTCGAGCTTCGGGGTCTGCCCAAAGACCTTCGCGAAATCCTTCTCGAGGTCCTTGGTGGCGCGCTGCACCGGCCCGGACTCCTGCGCGCTCTCGACAATCGTGACCGCGCCGGTGATCGTGATCGCGCCGCCGCTCGCCGTTCCCTGCGCAAACCCGGAGGCTCCGGCGATGCATACGGCGGCAAAGGCCAGGATCGGCATCCCACGCGTTCCGGCGGCTTGCGTGAGTCGTTGAAGAGTGCGCACAGCATGACCGAGCGGCATCGAAATCTCCCTGCGTCGAATCAGATTTACTTCGCGCCACGAATTATACAGAATCACGCCATGCCCGCGCCTCGGCAGTGAACTTGGCCGCCCCGCACTCCGTGCAAAGCGACCGGCGCCCCGCTCCTCGGCGCGCCACCTATCTTTCTGGCAGGCATGAGTTCGCATGGGGCTCTTGGTCTGCCCGGACCCGTTAATCTGGTCCCATCCCATTAGCGGAGTTTTGCTTCTTGCCGGTTTTTCGCACGCTGTTTGCCACCGCTCTTGTCCCTGCTTTCGTACTTCCCGTCGCCGTTCATGCCGCCACGCGTGTTTCTGCCGCTCCGGTTCCTGCGGAGATGCGCACCTCCCTCTTTGCCGTCACGGTGAATGGGCACCCGGTGGATGTGGCGCACGCTGCCGCGAGCTACGAATTTGCGAGCTTCGACATCACCGGACCAGCGGAGATTGCAATCACGGCCGCCGATCCTCACTTCTGGGATCGCGGCGTCGACATTGAGCCGTGGCGGTTGGGCCTGCGCGCCACGCGCGGCAAGAAAGAGCTACAAACTATCCGCTTCAAAATTACGGGGCCGGAGAAGCTCTCCCTCTCGCGGCCCGGCGATTTCTTGAATCACGCGGAGATGCTGTTTCTCTTCGCCGGCTCGCCGCCTCCGCCTCCGCCTGCGGGCCCAAGCCTGCGCGTCATTCCCGCAGGCGTGCATCGCGAGAGCCTCAACCCGAAGAGCGGCGACACACTGTATCTGGAGCCCGGCGCCTACATCTTCGGCAGCCTCAATCTTTGGAACGTGGAGAACGTCAAGGTGCTGGGCCGCGGGACGATTGTGTATGACGGCCCGCAGGACCCCAACGCTGACGAGGGCTGGATGCAGAAGCCCGACTGGCATTGCATCGGCGCGTATCAAGCGCGCAAGGTAGAGATCGACGGTCTTACCTGCATCGTCCGCTCACGAACCTGGTCGATCCAGATGAAGGACTCGACTGGATTTGTGTATGACGACCTGCGCGTGATCGGCGGCAATCCCGGCAATGCCAACCAGGACGGGATGGACTGGCTGGGAGGCGGCGACGCTGTGGTGCGCAACGCATTCCTGCGCGCCTCCGATGACGTCTTCGCCCTGCAGGGCAATTGGGACGGGTACACCGAAGAGGATCTCCTGCGTCCCGGCCACGACGTCCAGAACATCCTCATCGAGCACAGCGAGCTATCGACCAGCATCTCGAACATCGTGCGCGCCGCGTGGCCGGAGAAGATCTTCGACTCGCGCAACTTCACGCTGCGCGACTCCGACATTCTGCACGCGGGCATCGGGGCCTGCGGCCAGAGCTTCGGGCTGCTCGGCATCTGGGGCGCGAAAGGCGCGCGCGGCGACCATTCGAACATCCTTTTCGAAGATCTCTTCCTCGATAACTGGTATTCGCTGGCGCAGATCGAGCAGGAGCAGCCGGGCATTCATGGCGTAACCTTTCGCAACATCTGGGCGTTGGGGCAGCCGCCGCTCGTGCCTTCGACTCTCACCGGCAGCGTCGCCGGGGTGACGATCGACAATGTGAAATACGGACAGGTGCGCGTCGATTCGGATGCGGCGATTCCGGTGGTTGTTTCGGGCGGTGCGGCCGAGCCTCAATTCCTCCCGGCGCATGCGCCCACCGCCGCCTTCGCGCTCGATCCGCCGGTTGTCTTGCCCGGCCGGAAGATTACCTTTACCGCGGAACAGGCTCCGCACGCGCGCTACACGTGGCTCTTTGGCGATGGCGCTCAGGCGCGGGGACGTCGCGTGAGTCATCGCTTTCCCGACGCGGAAGGCACCGAACTTGACGGCCAGAACGGCGCCGGCCGCTTTCGCGTGCTGTTGCAGGTGGAGGACAAAACCGGCCATCAGGACTGGGCAGAGCAGGATGTCGTGGCTGTCGCGCAGTGGCACGATGAGGCCAAGATAACCGCTCCTACTGAAGCCGGCCTCGCGTACAGAATCTATCCGGGTGAGTGGACAGAATTGCCCGATCTCTCTGCTCAGCGAGTGGTGTTGGCGGGCTCATCGCCGGGGTTCGAGGTCGATGCCAAGGGTTTCACGCACTATGCCATCGCGTGGGATGGCTTTCTTGATGTCCCGGCCGATGGCGGCTACACGTTTTCGCTGATCGATCGGGACGGCGCGCGCCTGGTCATCGATGGCATGGAAGTGGCGAAGACCGGCCCGCCGTTTGCGCAGGTCTGCGGCTCGCCGGGAAACGCGGCCCGCTATGCGGCGGGATCACTCGGTCTCCGCGCCGGCAGACATGCCATTCATCTCGAAGGCCTGCATTCGGAGAGCGGCAGCGCGCCGATTCTGCTGTGGCAGGGGCCAGACCTGCCACTGGCCCAGGTGCCAGAGAAGGTATATTCGGGCCCAAGGGGCGACGTGATAGCGAGGTAAGGGACGCAACGGGGAATCGGAAGTCCCTATTCCCTATCTTTCATCATTTGGGAAGCTGCGTTACATCCCACCCGCCGCCGAGTGCCAAAATCAGCTGCACACTGGCAGCAAACTGGCGCGTCTGCAGGTCGGTGTCTGTGCGCTGGTTCGCAAGCAGCGTGTTCTCCGCCTCCAGGACCTCCAGATAGCTCGTCGCGCCGCCCTTGAATCGCTGGTTCGAGAGGTCGAGCGAGTGCTGGGCCGCGGTCACGGCCCGTCGCTCCACCACCGATTCCTGCCCGAGAACGCGCAGGTCAGAGAGCTTGTCCTCAACTTCGTTGAAAGCGCCGAGCACGGTGGCCTTGTAACTATCGGCCTGCGCTTCGTAGTTGTGACGGGCCTGGTCGGTCAAGGCGTGGCGCTGGCCGGCGTCAAACAGCAATTCACCCGCCTGCGCGCCCAGTGACCAGAGCGAACTCGGGCCTTGTATCCAGGTGCCGATGCTGGTGCTTTCAAATCCGCCGGAACCGCCCAGGTTAATGGTGGGGTAGAAGGCGCTGACGGCAATGCCGATCTGGGCATTGGCGGCGTCCACGCGGCGCTCAGCGGCGGCGATATCGGGCCGGCGCTCGATGAGCTGCGACGGCAGGCCCAGCGGAATCTGCGGCAGGGCCAGATCCAGCGGGGCCGCTTGCAGGGTCAGCTTGCCCGCCTCCTGGTTGATGAGCGTCGCGATCGCGTGCTCATACTCGGCGCGCGCCTCGTCGATATCCACGAGCTGCGCGCGCGTGGTCTCAAGTTGCGTGAGTGCCTGGGCGACTGTCACCTCGGTCGTCAGGCCGCCGGTGAGCAATCGCTGGTTCAAATTGAGCTGATGTTCGTAATCGGCCACCGTGGTCTGCAGCAGGCGGCTCTGCGAATCCAGCCCGCGCAATTCGAAGTAGTCCTGCGCCAGCTCCGCGTGCAGGCTGAGATCCACGTTGGCCATGTCGGCGGCGCTGGCCTGCGCATTGGCGCGCGCCTGCTCCACTGTGCGCCGAATGCGGCCCCAGAAATCCGGAGCCCAGCTCGCCTGGCCGCCAAGATCGAAATCGGAGCCGGTGGTCGCCGACCCCGTCACAGCCAACGGCCGGTTTGCCGAAACCCGGCTGCGGCTCGCCGATCCGCTCGCAGACAAGGTGGGAAAGAAGTTGGCGCGGGCCACGGCCACCTGATCGCGTGCGGAGAGATAGGTTTCGAGCGCGGCGCGCAACGTCATATTGGCGGGAACGATCTGCTCTTCGAGTCGATTCAGCCCGGGGTCCTGGTAGATCTCCCACCATTTGCCCTTGAGCATGCCATCGGAGGGATCTGCCGGGTGCCAACTGCCTCCCCGGGGATTCGGCGGCGGCGCGGTCACGGTCGCCGCGCCGGTCTCCTTGTATACGTCGGGCGCGGTGGAGGCAGGCCGGCTGTAGTTGGGGCCGACTGCCTTGCAGCCGGTGAGCGCGGCGAGAGCGAAAACTGAAGCCATGACGATCCCCGCCCCGGCGACGGAAAGAAATCGCAACGACGGAGATGCTTTGGGCTGCAGACGCCTCACTAGAAGCCCCCTCGATTGGACTGGGCGCCTGGTTTCTCCACTGTCACTTTTTCTCCCTCGATAAGCGAGTCCGGCGGATCCTGGATCACCTGATCATCCCTGTTCAAGCCGCTCACCACCTGCGCGGTTGCACCGTCGTCCACGCCGATGACGATGGGAACCAAGTGCGCGACGGTGCCGCGGCTCGTGTCGGCCACGGTGCCCACCTCTAATCCTTCCTTGCGGAAGATCAGCGCCGCCGTCGGCACAATATAGGTGGCGCCCACGGGCGGGGTTTTGAAGTGCACCTGAGCCAGCGCACCCGGCAGCAGCTCGCCGTTGCGGTTCGGAACGTCCACCTCCACCAGCAGCGTCCGGCTTACCGGATCGATGGAATCGGCGGTGCGCACCAGCGTGCCTGTATAGGTTTTGCCCGGATGCTCGGGAAAGGTGAGCGCCACTTTCATACCGCGTTTGATGCTCCGCGAATAAAGCTGCGGCAGGTTGGTGTAGACGCGGAGGGTCTGAAGCGCCTGCATATGGAAGAGCTCCGCGCCCGCGCCCTGGTTGATCAACTGTCCCACGTCGACATTGCGCGCCGTCACCACGCCATCGAAGGGCGCATAGATCTTTTCGAAGCTCTGCAGTTCCTTCAACCGCTGCACATTGGCCTCCGCCGATTTGGCGGCCGATGAAGTCGATGCGGCCTGAGTGACAAACGTGTCGGTATCCAGCCGGGAGACCGCGTTCGAATCCACCAGGCCCTTGTAGCGATCTGCCTGTACCTTGGCGTTGCCGGCATTGGTCTGAGCCGTCACCAGGTCGGCTTCAGCCTGCGCCAGCTGCTGGTCCAACTCGGGCGTGGAGATCACTGCCAGCAGGTCTCCCTTCTTCACGTGGGCGCCGATGTCGTAATACCAGCGCGTCAGGTAGCCGTCGGTGCGCGCGTAGAGCGGCGCATCGGTGTAGGCGGTCACATTGCCCGGCAGGACGAATTCATCTTCGGGAGCACCCGCCCGCGCAGGCGCGACCTCCACGGTGGGCGCAGCCATCTCCTGTGTATCGCGGGCCAGCACCGTATCGGCGTGGTGCCGGCTCAGGATGCCGATCGCCGCCAGCGCGATCGCTATCAACACCAGGACCCCTGCGCCGGCGAGAGCCTTGCGTGGTGAAAGGGGCTCCTGAGTGGGCGCGTTTCCGTTCGCTTCAGGGGCATGGGCGCCCTGGCGCGCGGCCGCATCCGGATGCTGTGGCTGGTTCGGATTGGGCTTGTCGGTCATGAGAGGCTACTCCACATTTTCATCGAATTCATCAAAACTCGCCGCGTTCGGCTGAAGCGGGGCCGCCTTGCGCCGCCGCTCCAGCCGTCCGTGCACTACCGAGAAAAATACCGGAACAAAAAACAGCGTCGCGGCCGTGGCCAGCAGCAGGCCACCGATGACCGCGCGGCCGAGAGGAGCATTCTGCTCGCCGCCCTCGCCGAGGCCGAGCGCCATCGGCACCATGCCGATGATCATCGCCAGCGCCGTCATGATGACCGGCCGCAGCCGCACAAAGCCGGCGTTCAGCGCGGCCTGGCGCGCATCGCCCACCAGGACCTCCAACTGCTCGCGCGCGAAGCTGATTACCAGGATGGAGTTGGCCGTCGCCACCCCCATGCACATGATGGCTCCCGTGAGCGCAGGCACGCTTAAACGCGTGTTGGTCAGGAAAAGGAGCCAGACGATTCCGGCCAGAGCCGCCGGCAGGGCCGAGATGATCAGGAACGGGTCAAGCCAGGACTGAAAGTTCACCACGATCAGCAGATACACCAGCAGGATGGAAAAGGCCAGTCCGCTGAGCAGCCCAATATAGGACTTGTTCATGGTCTGGCTCTGCCCGCGCAGGATGAAATGTGAGCCGCGCGGCAGATCCTTCTGATGCTCCTTGACGATTCTTGCCATGGCCCGGGTCACGGAACCGAGGTCTGTGCCCACCACATTGGCATAGATGTCGATCACCGGCTCGATATCGTAGTGGCTCACCGTGCCGGGCCCCTCTCCCGGCTTGACCTGGGCCAGATTCGCCAGCACGGTTATCGGCTTGGCCGAACCGGGGGCAGTGGTCACAGCCGCGCCCGCCGAGGGCGCAGCCGCAGAGCCCGGCGCAAGCGCCGGCGCGTCTCCGGCCGGCTCCTGGATGGCGGCGCTCCCGGTGACGGGCAGGCTGTTCAGGGAGGCCATCGTATCCATCCGGTACTGCGGCGCCTGGACTGCGATGTTATAGGTGACGCCGTTGCGTGGATCGAGATAAAAGTTTGGGCTCGTCTGGAAGCTGCCGCTCAACGCCACCAGCAGGCTTTGCGTCACATTCTGCTGGGTAAGGCCGAGCTCCTGGGCCCGCGTGCGGTCGACGTCCACCGTCATATTCGGGTCGTTGAAGGGCTGCTGAATGCGCGCATCCGCCACGCCGGTCTGGTAGCGCACCTCGTCCAGCATCTTTTCAGCCAGTTCGCGATCCCCATCGAGATTCGGCCCCACGATCTGAATGTCGATGGGCGCGGCCAGGCCGAAGTTCAAAATCTGCGTCACGATGTCGACCGGCAGCTCATAGAAGGTCACGCCGGGATAATCGCGGGCCAGCACCCGGCGCAGCGTGTTCACGTAGGCTTCCGTGGGGTGATGCTTCGCGGCTAGCTGCACCTGGATATCGGCATCGGCCGGCCCGACAGGCGCGGACGTGGAGTAGGAAAGGTTCAGTGACGAGTAGGGAAGCCCGATGTTGTCGATAATCGTTACGAGTTCGCCGGCTGGAATCTGCTCGCGAATTGTCTGATCGATGTGATCGCAGAGCGCGGCGGTCTCCTCAATGCGGGTTCCGGTGTGCGCGCGCACGTGAATCTTGAACTGCCCGGCGTCCACCTGGGGAAAGAAGTCCTGACCGAGAAACGGCGTGAGGCAGAGACTGGCCAGGGCGAAGGCAAGAAAGAGCAGCATGAACACGCCGGCGTGATCCACGCATAAGGTGAGCACCCGCAGATAATTGCGGCGCAACCGCTCGAACCGGTGCTCAAAGCCAAATTGAAACCGCAGCAGCGGATTGCGGCTCTTCTTCCGGCGCGCCACCTCGGCCTCGTCGTGCTCCTTGAGCAGATAGCGCGCCATGGTAGGCACCACGGTACGCGAAAGCAGATAACTGGCCAGCATGGCGAAGACAACCGCCTCCGCCAACGGCACAAACAGGTAGCGCGCCACGCCGCTGAGCAGAAACATCGGCACGAAGACGATGCAAATGGAGAGCGTCGAGACGAGGGCGGGAGTGGCGATCTGTGCTGCGCCGTCGAGTATGGCCTGCTCGATCTCCTTGCCTTCTTCCAGATTGCGGTTGATGTTCTCGATCTCCACGGTCGCGTCATCGACCAGGATGCCGACGGCCAGCGCCAGGCCGCCAAGCGTCATGATGTTGATGGTTTCGCCGAGCGCGTAAAGAGCGCAGAGCGAGCATAGGATCGAGAGCGGAATCGACACCGCGATGATCAGCGTCGAGCGCCAGCTTCCCAGAAAGATCAGGATCATCACGGCGGTCAGGCAGGCCGCCACTAGGGCTTCGCGCACCACCCCGCTGATAGCGCCGCGTACGAAGATCGATTGATCCGAGACCGGGCTGATGCGCAGGTTCGGAGGCAGCTCGCCCTTGATATAGGCCACCTTGTCGCGCACTCCCTTGATGATGTCCAGCGTCGACGCGGAGCCGGTTTTGAGAATGTTCATCAGCGCGGCGCGGCTTCCGTTCACGCGCACGATGTTGGTCTGCGGCGGGTTGCCGTCGCGCACATGGGCCACATCGTGGATGTAGACGACGGTGCCGTTTACCGCCTTGATCGGCATGTTGTTGAGCGCTTCCAGGGCCTGCGGGGCTGAATTCGTCTCGACCTGATACTCAAAACGATCGAGCTTGATGCTGCCGGAGGGCGCTATGACGTTCTGGCTGTCGATCGCGTTCACTACGTCGGCCGGCGACAGTCCCCGGGCCTGGAGGGCCTTGGGGTCCAGGTCCACCTCGATCTGCCGCTGCTTGCCGCCGTAGGGAAACGGAGTCTGCGCGCCTTCGATCGTAGCCAGTTGAATGCGGATGGTATTGGTGGCCAGATCGTTCAGTTGCTGTTCGTCCAAACCCTGCCCGGAGAGCCCCAACTGCAGCACCGGCACGCTCGATGCGTTGTACTGAATAATGAAGGGAGGCACGGTGCCGGCCGGCAACTGGCGCAACTCCACCTGGCTGATGGCCGTGACTTCGGCCACCGCCTCGCCGATGTTCACATGCGGCTGGAAGAAGATCTTGATGACGCCCACACCCACCAGCGACTGCGATTCAATGTGCTCGATATCGTTGACGGTGGTGGTAATGCCGCGCTCGGCAGGAGCCACGATGCGCTCGGCCATCTCTTCCGGGGGAAGACCGGTGTAATTCCAGACAATCGTTACCACGGGAATATCGATGTTCGGAAAGATATCCGTCGGCATCGATGTAATGCAGAACGCGCCAAGGATCAAAATCAGGAACGCAAAGACGACAAAGGTATAAGGCCGCCGCAGCGCAAGCCGGACAATCCACATCATAAGGCTGGTACTCACTCCTGGGCCGGCGTCCGGGTGATGCTGCTGGGCGCGACCGGGATACCCTCACCCGACTACCTTGCTGTGGGGATCGGCCACTCTCCCGGCCCTGCTTGCGTCGGCTCGTGGGTTCGGGGAACCGGATTCGGTTTCAACGGAAATCCGGCTCGCAATGCCGTCGAATCTACTATCGTAGTCGAAAGACGGAGAGGAATACTGATGCAGAAAGAGTCACTTCCACAGTTGTGAGACGTTCCCTCTCCTTCAAAGGATACATTTTCACCCGCCGCCATCCCGGCATGTGAGCCGGATGGAGACGTTTTTTTTAATGCTCGTCCAGCAGCCGTTCGATCGCGGGGACCAGTTTCTCCGGGCGCATGGAGGGCGCATAACGCGCGGCCACCTCGCCGGATCGGCGAACAAGAAACTTGGTGAAATTCCAAGTCACCCGGCCTCGCGTGAAGAGGCCCAGGGTCCCAGGCCGCTCCCTCTTGAGGAACCCGTAGAGCGGATGGGTGTCTCTGCCGTTCACGTCAATCCGGGCAAACATCGGAAAACTGACACCATACTGAGTGGAGCAGAAGTGGGCGATCTCCTCCGCCGTGCCCGGCTCCTGGCGCCCGAACTGGTTCGAAGGGAAGCCAAGCACCTGCAGGCCGCGCTCGCGGTATTGGCGATAGAGCGCTTCGAGCCCCGCGTACTGCGGTGTGAAGCCACAGCGGCTGGCGGTATTGACGATCAGCAGTACCTGCCCCCGAAACTCGGCGAGGCTGATCGCCTGCCCATTCAGCCGAATCGCGGAGAAGCCGTAGATCGATCGGGACTGTTCGACCATCGCTTTTTGCTGTCCCATCCTGGTCTGACCCTGGGCCCCGGCCCTAGTTTGAAATCCTCGCCGCTACCCGGTGTCCTGTTGGGTCCATGCACGTCTAAGGAGAATACTGCGAACTCGGCAGAGATGCACAGGCGCTCAACCCGCCTCGTTCCGGTAGACTGTGGAATGGGTATCCATCACAGGCCGCCCTGCGACAGCTTTTTGCCGCAGCGACGACCAGCCCAGAGAGCACCCGGCGCCGTGGGCCGCTGGCGATCCCGGGTCCCATCCCCAGTCCGAAGGCGGCAGGCGCGGCAGGGAATTTTGGGAAAGTGACGGTGTCCGCGCCGACAGCAACTCACCGGTTTGGGTGGGGTCGCCGGAGTCAAATATAATCATCTTTCCTCGATGCAGGATGAGATTTTGAGCAGTGAGGGTGTGCAAATTCTTCTCGTGAAGCTGAACCATGGACCGCACCAGTGCCATTTGTGCTCGCCGCAGGGCTGCTGCCCGGTGAAGATCAAGCACACATCCATTGCCCGTGCCGCTCGCGTCTTTTCCCGCTTGCTGGTGCTGGCCCTTCTGGCCGTTACCGCCGGCGCCGCGCTGGCGCAGGCCCCCCAGACCATTACGCAGATCCGGGTTATCGGGAACCGCCGCATTCCAAGAGAGACCATCCTCGCCCGGTTGTTTACCCATGTGGGCGACGTCTACGATCCCATTTCGATCGAGCGCGATTTTAACTCGCTGTGGAACACCGGCTACTTCGAGGACCTGCGCATCGAGCGCGAGGAGACCGAAAAAGGCATCATCCTCGACATCTTTGTCCGCGAAAAACCCTCGATCCGCGAGATCAATTACAAGGGCCTCAACTCCATCACGCAGTCCGATATTCTGGATCGCTTCAAAAAGGAGAAGGTTCCCCTCACCGTCGACAGCCAGTACGATCCCACCAAGATCAAGCAGGCTGAGACCGTGATCAAGGAGATGGAGGCGGAGCACGGCCACCAGTTCGCCACCATCAAGACCGACGTCAAGACCATTCCGCCGGCCTCCGTGCAGGTGAACTTCAATATCAAGGAAGGCCCGGTAGTGAAGGTGGGCAAGATCAAGTTCACCGGCAATACCCACCTGAGCGCGCTCTACCTGCGCCGGTCGATGAAGAACCTCAAGCCGATAGGCATTCCATACTCCATCATCTTTGAGGATCTGTTTCCGCAGACTTACGATTCTTCCAAGCTCGAAGAAGATACGGAGCGCGTCCGCCAGGCCTATCGCGACAAGGGCTATGCCAATGCCGCCGTCGAGACGCCGCAGACGCAGATTCGCGACCAGGGTGGCCTGAACTGGTTCACCTTTCGGCCGAACAAGGGCAAGCGCATCGACATTCTGTTGCCTATCGAAGAGGGCGGCCGCTACCGCCTGGGCACGATTACCTTCACCGGCAACAAGCAGATCCAGAATCTCAAGGCCCTCCGCGCCACCTTCCCGATCAAGGACGGTGACTGGTTCAGCGCCACCCTGGTCGCCAAGGGTCTCGACAACCTGAAGAAGGCCTATGGCAGCCTGGGTTATATCAACTTTGGCGCCATCCCCAAGCTGAGCTACGACGAACAGAAAAAGACCGTCTCCATGAACATCGACATCGACGAGGGCAAGCAGTTCTATGTCTCGCGCATCGAGTTTCAGGGCAATACCATCACGCGCGACCGCGTGATTCGCCGCGAACTGCTGCTCGACGAAGGTTCGGTGTACAACTCCCAGCTCTGGGAGTACAGCCTTCTCCGCCTCAACCAGCTCGAGTACTTCGATCCGCTCAAGGTCGACCAGGACTCCGAAGCTCACCAGGACCCGGATAACGGCACGGTCGAGCTGCTGTTGAAAGTGAAGGAAAAGGGCAAGAACTCGATCGGCATGAACGGCGGCGTCAGCGGACTTTCGGGCGCCTTCATCGGCCTCAATTACCAGACCAACAACTTCCTCGGTCTGGGCGAGACGCTGAGCGTGCAGGCCAACCTGGGCTCGATCAGCCGCCAGTTCCTCTTTGGCTTTACGCAGCCTTACATCAAGAACCGGCCCATCAACGTCGGGTTCCAGATCTTCAACCAGAAGCAGGATTACAACGCGGCCAAGAACTATCAGGCCACCACCGGCGCCTCCGTCAACCTGTCCGCCGCGGAGAAGTCGCTGACGCAGAATTACAACACCGATTCGGATGGCATGAATTTCTCGGTCAGCTATCCGCTGAAGCGGCACGCCTTCCAGCGGGTGGGCTTCACCTATTCGTGGACCCGCTCGAATATCACCGCCTTCAGCACCGCGTCGCAGACCTTCTTCCAGACCATCTCGTTCCGCTCGGGAATCCAGGGCTCGAACTCGCTGGCCGGCATCATCAACAGCTATATCTCGCTCAGCTACGCCTACAACACCGTGGGCGATCCGCTGAAGCCCCACTCGGGCAAGGAGTATACGGCCGCGCTGCAGGTGTCGGGCCTGTGGGGCAATGTCCGTTACATTGAGCCGCTGGTGGCGGCCACGCGCTTCATCCCGATGCACTATCTCATCCCCTCCGCCAGCGGGCGCAACGTGCTGGGCCTGCGTGCGCAGTTGGGGTATGTGGTGGGATTCGGCGGCGATGTGGCTCCGCCCAATAACCGTTTCTACTCCGGCGGCGAAAACGAGCTGCGCGGCTTCGACGTGCGCGGCGCGACGCCTTACGGCTACGTGCCCACCCGGGTCAACTTCCAGCTCACCAATCCGGACGGAAGCTGCGTTCCCCGCGATTCCACCAATCCGCAGGACAACCAGTGCATCCAGGTGCCGCTGCCGGTTTATGGCGTGGCCTCTATCGGCGGCGATACCAATCTGACCACGAATGCCGAGTACCGCATTCCCATAGCCGGACCGTTCACCTTCAAGCTGTTCAACGACTTCGGCATTGATGTCGCCACCAACAAGAACCAGTTGAAGCAAAGCCCCCAGGGTTTCGCCTCGCTGACAGCGCCGCTCTATGGCTGCCCGGTGTACAACAACGGTTCCTGCCAGGGCGGCATCCCGGGCTCCAAGGTGGGCTTCCAGCGGAATATCCGCACCATCACCGGCACCAACTTCGTTCCGCGCATGTCCACGGGCGCCGAGCTCTCGGTGATCATGCCCATCGTGAACGCGCCCTTCCGCCTCTACTACGCCTATAACCCGCTGCGCCTCTTCGAGACGCCGTTTTGCAACGACGTGCTGGTCGGCGGCAAACAGGGAAGCTGCTCGGCGGAGCTCATAACCCGCGACCTGTTCCCGCCCGGCGGCGCAGGCGATTACACCTATCAGGAAGCCATTCAGTCGTACGGATCGCGCTATATCTTCCGCGAACCCCGCAAGACCTTCCGGCTGACGATCTCCACTACTTTCTGAGCACGAGGAGGATCTGATGCAGAACTCGTGCTTTAGAACTCGATTGTGAGCTCCATTCTGGAAGGGCCGCCTGCCTCTTGGAGCGGCCCTTTTTTCTCCCCCGGTCTTCGCGGGCTTGCACTCCGCCCGGCCGATCGAGTGCCGTATAATCACGGTGTAGTTCCTGGCGATTTTTCCGGTCGCCTTGTCAGGCCTCTCTTGCAGGCCAGCCTTCAGGATGGTTGGCGAAAGTTCAGCGCGAGGGGTACTCGCAGTTCGCATGCAATGCGAATGGCTGAGGTGAGACGAGGGCCGAAAGCCGCGAGCAATCCCTTTGCCGCAACCGGCAGGAAGTTCGAAGGAGTTGTCGAATCCGCATGAAGCCCGTGTCCGTAGTGGTTCTTGTCCTCGCTCTGGAATCAGCCCTGATCGGCGCTGCACAAACGCCGTCGGCGTCCAGGCCTTCCGTCTCCTCCACGCATGAGTCGTCCGCAGCCGCCCCTGCCGGTCCCGCCAAGGTGGCGGTCATCGCGTTTCAGGCTGCTGTCGGCCAGACCAACGAGTTTCAGCGCGATTTTGCCGACCTGCAGAAAAAGTACGATCCGAAACGCCAGCAGCTTAAAACGCTCTCCGACGAGATCGACAACCTGACCAAGCAGTTACAGGCGCAGGGCGCCACGCTGAGCGAGGAAGAGCGGCAGACCCGCGCGCGCACAATTGACGAAAAGAAGAAGCAGTTGGACCGCGATACCCAGGACGCGCAGGGCGATTTCCAAACGGACATGCAGGCTCTGCTGAATCGTCTCGCCTCCAAAGTAGGCGCGGTGATGACCGACTATGCCCAAAAGCATGGCTACACGGTGGTGCTGGATGCGAGCGAGCAGCAGCAGCAGGCCCCAACGGTGCTTTATGCGGTGCCGTCCAGCGACATCACCAAGGCCGTGATTGAGGCGTATAACACCAAGTCGGGCATCCCTGCTCCAGCTGCCGGCTCCGCGCCTGACGCGCCGTCTCCGCAACCCTCCTCCGCGCACTAAGCACTCCGGACTTCCGGCCGAGACCCCGCGCCCGCGGGGTTTCGGCTTTGAACAACCGCCGAAACGCCTCGGCATGCCTGGCAAATTTACGGTTTCAGAACCGAAGATGCCGTATAATCCTCCTAGTTCCTGCTGATGTCTCTTTCCGCATCTTTTCTGTCTCTCGCCCACCTGGCGCGGAGTCTCCCATAAAAGACGGCGAGCTTTCTCAGGAGGCACAGGCTCGTGCGTCTAACCAGGAGCCGAATGGGAATTTCGAAGGAGTTTCAGATTCACATGAAGTGTTCGCTTGCAATCGCCGCTACGCTGGCCTCGGGCATGGTCCTGAGCGCCTCAGCCCAAACACCGGCCGTCTCGGCCGCGTCACCTTCCGCCGGCACAGCTACCGCTTCGGCCAGTCCCACCAAGATCGCCGTCATCGCTTTCCAGGTGGCCGTGGCCCAGACCAATGAGGGTCAGCGCAACTTTGCCGATCTTCAGAAAAAGTTTGATCCCAAGCGTCAGCAGCTCAAGGCCCTCTCCGAGGAGATCGACGGCCTGACCAAGCAGTTGCAGACTCAGGGCGCCAGCCTGAGCGACGCCGAGCGCAGCGCCAGGAGCGGCGCGATCGACACCAAGAAGAAGCAGTTGGACCGCGATGCCGAAGACGCCCAAAGCGACTTCCAGCAGCAGATGCAGGACCTCTACAACGGCCTGGCGTCCAAAGTCTATGATGTGATGCAGTCCTACGCCGAAAAGGAAGGCTTCACGCTGGTACTCGACGTCTCGCAGCAGCAGTCGCCGGTGCTGTTCGCCAACAACAGCACCAATATCACCAAGCAGGTGATCGAAGCCTACAACGTGAAGTCCGGCATTCCGGCGCCTCCGCCGCAGGCCGATACGGATGCGCCCAGCCCTCTCGCGCCCGCTGCCAAGCCTGCCGGTCACTAAGGGAAAATACCAGCTTCTTACAGGCACAAGACCCCAGCCAAATGGGGTTTTGTGCCTTTATTTGAGCCAATTAAAAGAAGAAGCCAAAAGGTTGCCTTGAGCCAGGATGCCAGTTTCGTCGCTTTTCAGCTGTTTCTGTGGAAAAAATTGTGGATCGCTTCCGGAAACGCAACGACTTTGGGCCAATTTCTCCTCTTGCCAATGGCGCGCACCTTCTGATAGGCGGGCTAAACCCTTGTATATCAATAGGAAATTAGGGGATTCGATCCGGCACTCCGGGGCGACCTCGGGGATTCCCATGCCCCTGCGCGTCTGGCAGGTTTCCACAACCCACTATGAAGATTCCATGACGAAGGTATCAAGTCAGGCAAGGGCCCGGTATCACTTCTGCTGGTCCTCGCCCACCCGCAGCACGGCCAGAAAGGCTTCTTGCGGGATGTCGACCTTCCCAATCCGTTTCATCCGTTTCTTGCCTTCCTTTTGCTTCTCCAGGAGCTTCCGCTTACGGCTGATGTCGCCGCCGTAGCACTTGGCCAGGACGTTCTTGCGCAGCGCGCTTACCGTCTCGCGCGCCACGACCTTGGCGCCGATGGCCGCCTGGATGGCGACTTCGAACTGCTGGCGCGGGATCAGCTCGCGCATCTTCGAGACCAACGCCCGGCCGCGCTCGTAGGCATGGTCCTTATGCACGATGATCGAGAGCGCGTCCACCGGCTCGCCGGACACCAGCACGTCCAGCTTCACCATGGGCGATATCCACTCGCCCGCGAGCTGATAATCGAGCGAAGCATAGCCGCGGGAGATCGATTTGAGCCGGTCGTAGAAGTCGAGCACAATCTCGTTCAGCGGCAGCTCGTAGGTGAGCATCACCCGCGTGGGTGTTACGTATTCAAAGTTGATCTGCTTGCCGCGCTTTTCCTCGACCAGCTTCAGGATCCCGCCGACATATTCCTCATTGGTAAGAATCTTTGCCGTGATGACGGGCTCGCGGATGGATTCAATGTTGGTGGGTTCCGGCCAGCGCGAGGGATTGTCGACCTCCAGCACCGTCCCGTCCGTCAGCGTTATGTGATAGCGCACGCCCGGAGCGGTCGTAATCAGGTCCAGCTCGTACTCGCGCTCCAGCCGTTCCTGGATGATCTCCATGTGCAGCAGGCCCAGAAAGCCGCAGCGGAACCCGAAGCCCAGCGCCACGGAGCTTTCCGGCTCGAAGAAGAAGGATGAGTCATTGAGCCGCAGCTTTTCGAGGGCGTCGCGCAGCAGCGTGTGCTCGTGCGAGTCCACCGTATAGAGGCCGGAAAAGACCATCGGCTTGATGTCTTCAAAGCCGGGCAGCTGCTCGGTGGCCGGACGCGCATCGTCGGTGACGGTATCGCCGATTTTGGTGTCGCCTACGTTTTTGATGGTCGCCGCGAAGAATCCGACTTCACCCGCCGTGAGCTGGCCGATCTCGACCGGCTTCGGCATCAACACGCCCATGGAGTCCACGTCGAAGGGCTTGCCGTTCGACATGAACCGGATCCGCTGGCCCTTGCGCATGGTCCCTTGCATCACGCGCACCAGCACGATGACTCCGCGGTAGGCGTCGAACCATGAGTCGAAGATGAGCGCCCGCAGCGGTGCATCGGGATCGCCGGTGGGAGGAGGAAGCCGGTGCACGATGGCTTCGAGCACTTCGGCCACCCCCTGGCCAGTCTTCGCGCTCACTGGAATGGCGTCGGTCGCGTCCAGTCCGACCGCCTGCTCGATGGCCTCCTGAGTCCGCGTGATATCGGCCGACGGCAGGTCAATCTTGTTGATCACCGGAATGATCTCGAGGCCGTGATGGATGGCCAGGTAGGCATTGGCCAGCGTCTGCGCCTCTACGCCCTGGCTTGCGTCCACCACCAGCAGCGCGCCCTCGCAGGAGGCCAGCGAGCGCGAGACCTCGTAGCTGAAGTCCACGTGGCCGGGCGTGTCGATCAGGTTGAGCTGATAGGTATGGCCGTCCTGCGCCTTGTACATCATGCGCACGGCGTGCGCCTTGATGGTGATGCCGCGCTCCCGCTCCAGATCCATGTCATCCAGGATCTGGGCCTGCATCTCGCGGCCCGTCACCGAGCCGGTGAACTCCAGCAGACGGTCGCTCAGTGTCGACTTGCCGTGGTCGATGTGGGCAATGATGGCGAAGTTGCGAAGAAAGCGTGCGTCCATGAAATTGGAAGATAAAGGAGTTAGCGCATCGGTATGCGCAGGGCTCCATGGCATAGCTTATCATCGGCATAGTGTTCTCGCCGGTCTCACACTCGCCAGGGCGGTTGCGTCTTATCTTATGTATGCAGCGCAATCCACCCTTATCGGGAGCCCTGCTTCCGAGTGCCATTTTGCTTGCGGCCTGGTTCCTGGCCGGCTGCGGTCCGTCCCCTTCGAAGAGCCTGCCGGCGAGCAAGCCACCGCAGGCGACTGCACCTGCGTTGCAAGCTCCCGCCGCATCCGCACCGGCGGTTGCCTCCGCGACGCCCACGCTTTCCGCCGCCGAACAGCAAAAGGTGCGCCAGCTCATTCAGAAGGTCGAAGGGGCCTATGCCCGCGGCGATGCCGACTATCGCAAGGGCATGCTGGCCGAGGCCAAGGTCGAGTTCGACGGAGCCGTCGATCTGATGCTCTCAAGCGGTCTCGACATCCGCGGCAACGCGCAGCTCTCCGACGAGTTCGACCACATCGTCGACAAGGTGAACGGCCTGGAGATGGAGGCTCTCAAGCAGGGCAACGGCTTCGTACCGCATGTGGAGCCGACGCCGGCCGACGTGGCCAGCGATGTGACGTTTGCGGTCGACCCGAATCTCGTGGCCAAGGCGACCGCCGAGTTGGCGACCACCAAGTCCGACCTTCCCCTGGTGATGAACGACTATGTAGCCGCCTTCATCAACTTCTTCGCCTACTCGCAGCGCGGCCATGCCACGCTGTTGCATTCCTTCGAGCGGGCCGGCCGCTATCGGGCCATGATTCAGCGCGTGATGGCCGAAGAGGGAGTGCCGCAGGATCTCATCTACCTGGCGGTAGCGGAATCAGGCTTTCAGCCCCGCGCCGTCAACCGCGGCTCTCGCGCCGGCGGCATCTGGCAGTTCATGCCCTACGGCGACTACGGGCTCACCCGCAACAGCTACGTCGACGAACGATTCGACCCTGAGAAGTCCACGCGCGCCTATGCCCGCTATATGAAGTACCTCTATAGCCAGCTCGGCGACTGGTACCTGGCGATGGCCGCCTACGACTGGGGCGCCGGCAACGTGCAGCGGGCCGTGGAAAAGACCGGCTATGCCGATTTCTGGGAGCTCTATAAGCGCCATAATCTGCCCGCCGAGACCCAGAATTACGTCCCCGAAATTCTCGCCGCCATCATCATCGCCAATCATCCCACGCAGTACGGGTTCGATGAGGTGACCCTGGATCTGCCCGTGCTCACCGATACGGTGTCTATCAACTACTCGATCGATCTGCGCCTGGTCTCTGACCTAGTGGGCGCGCCGGTGGACGAGCTGGAGGCGCTGAATCCGAGCTTGCTGCACATGAGCACGCCGCCGGACTCTCCCTTCGATCTCCATCTTCCCGCCGGCACCGCCACGCTGTTCGATCAACGGATCGCAGGCATTCCCGAGTCGAAGCGCAACTCCTGGCGCTATCATCTGGTCTCCGCCGGGGACACCGTGGATTCAGTGGCGCGGGAATATCGCGTACAGCCGGCAGAACTGGCCGCAGCCAACCAGCTTGCTGCAAACGACAGCTTGCAGGGAGTGGAAGCGCTGGTGGTTCCGGTTGCTCCTGAAGCCGCGCCGTCTGGGCGCCGGGTGCTCTACACGGTGCGCCGCGGCGATACACTCGTCACCATCGCAGACCGTTTCGGCGTCTCGCTGGCGGAACTGCGACGCTGGAACAATGTAACCGGCACTCACGTCGAGCCGGGCCGCCGGCTCCATGTGGCCGAGCCTGCGCTTGTGAGGCATGCATCGGGCAGGAGCAGCCGCCGCCGTCATTCCTCGGCAGCCGCCGGATCGTCGAAAACGGCATCTTCGGCGAGGAGTGGCCGCGCACTCGCGGCAGACAAGAAACCGCAATCGGCGGGGAAAACCTCTCACAAAAAGAGCGGGTCTACCAGCCACTCGGCGCGCCACGCATCGAGCTCTTCCTCGCACAAGAGCGCTGATCTCGCGAAGAGTCCATCGCAGAGGTGAAAAATTTCAGCCCATCGCATTACTTGCTTGTCTTTTGCTGGTTTTTGTGTGCAAGCTATAGCTACAATAACTTCCACACATCGGAGTCCTTGTTTTCGTTCGATGTGTGAGTAACTCAAAACCAGGGCAGCGGCGAGCCGCTGGAGGCAATCGGATGGATGACGTATTCAGGATGTACGCGATGAGTGCCGGCGATCCCACCGGGGAGCCGGATGAACTGGATCCCGATGGGATCGGTGGTTTGAGGGACGATGATGAAGATGAGATCGAAACTGCCGGCATCCATACTTCATCGGACGACGATGATGTAGAGGTTGAAGACACCGTGATCGCTGCCGTGCAGTCAAGTGCACCCAAACCCACGAAAGCCCCGCCCAAAGCAGTCAAGCCTGCCCCCGCCAAGAAAGCGGCTGCCGCCAAGGCTCCCGCGAAGGCTGCGGCGAAAAAAGCTCCTGCCAAAAAGGCAGCGAAGAAAGCTCCTGCCAAGAAGACGGCCAAGAAGGCAATAAAGAAGACAGTAAAAAAGGCAGCCAAAAAGGCGCCGGCGAAGAAAGCGGCCAAGAAGGCAGCCAAAAGAACCGCCAAGAAAGCCCCCGCCAAGAAGGCCGCGAAGAAGGCTTCAACCAAGAAGGCAGCCAAAAAGGCGCCTGCAAAGAAGTCGGCCAAGAAGGCTATCAGGAAGAGAAAGAAATAGGTTTTCGAGGCAGCAAAAAAGTCCGCCGCGGCGGACTTTTTTTGCGCCCGCATCTGGGCGGTTGGTTGCCGCTACTCCGTGGCCCCGTCCGAAGCAATCTGCCCCAGATGCCATCTCTGATGCGCAAGGTAGTCGTCGATGAGAAACCGCAGCGTCACCGGCGCATCCTTGCCGATGACGCACCGGGCCCCCAGCCGCTCCTCAGGAATCTCGTCCACGACGGCGGCGAGGAGCTCATGCTGCACCTCCCACCAATGCAACAGAGTTTGCCACGGACGGCGGGCGTAACCGTGCGCCGCAACCCACGCTTCCTGGGCATACTTCGGCCCGGCGTACCGGCCTTCCGCGGCGGCGCGCACAAACCGCTGCCGGTTGTTGGCCGCTGAATCCATCATGTGCCCGATGATCTGCTTCCGCGTCCAGCCGCCCGCGCGCCAGGGCACGTTTGCCAGGTCGGCAGGAACAGCGTGCAGCCCGGTTCGCACCTGACTCAGCTCGGCGCGGAATCGCCGTGCAAGCTCTGTCAGCATCCATTCTCCCCGAGGCATGTGAGAGATGAGCGGGCTCCGCTCGCGCGGAGCCATCGCGTGCAGCGATCGCGCTCAGGCGGAGATCCTGCTTGCGGCCCCCGCGCTTATTTCCAAGCGCTATTTCACTGTGCCGCTGAGCCCTGTCGGCGCGGGGATGGAAGCGGTTCCTCCCGGAATCGCATCCAGCACCGAAGACGCGGCCGTGGCCGGGTTTACCTTCACCCACACCTGCGCGATTTTGCCCTGCGGGTTGATGAGAAACGTGTTCCGGTTCGCGATGCTGACGCCGTTGTAGTTGCCCAGCGATCCGTACGCCGTCACCACCGAGTGGCTCGTATCCGAGAGCAGGTGGAAGGTCAGCCCATCCTTGGCGCAGAATTGCTTGTGGCTATCGGTCGAGTCGACGCTCACGCCCAGAATTACAGCATTCTTGGCCGCGAAATCAGCTTGGGCGTTCTGAAAATTGTGTGCTTCGATGGTGCAGCCCGTCGTCATGTCTTTGGGATAGAAGTAGAGCACCACCCACTTGCCGCGGTACTGGTCCAGCGAGATCGGCGTGCCCTCCTGGGAGGGCAAGGTGAATGCAGGCGCGTTCTGGCCTGCCTGGGGCATCGTATCGTCCGCCATGAGCCTGGCGGAAGGGAGCGCGGCCACGACTGCTACGGCCAGGGCAATGAGAGCATATTTCTTCATGGAAAACCTCCTGAACAACGCGGGACCCGGGTTGAGAGTACGAGCAAAAGAGGAAGCGGGACGGACGCTGCAGCAGCGGGAGTTTCTTCCCAAACCGCTTCAACAGTATCAGCGCGGAGCCGCCACAATGGCAATGCCCGCCTCGGCAGCACGCTCGAGCAGCCCCTCACGGTCCAATAAAAGCGTACGCCCCGCTTCAAGGGAAAGACAACTGGCGCCGGCGCGGATCATGGCGTCCACTGTCGCCACGCCGATCACCGGCACGTCGAAGCGCATATCCTGGTTGGGCTTGGCCACCTTGATGACGGTCAGTCGTCGGGCGAGGATGGAAGGCTCCGCCACGGTGTTGACCTGGGCGTCGTCTTCGAGCGAACGCATGAGCCGGCCGGCGCGCTCGATCGTGGCATCGGTGCCCTCCATCGCCTCCACGGCCACGCAGGCCTGCGCGGCCACCACCACGGTCTGCCCAATGTCGAACCCGGCCACAGCCCTTGCCACGCCCAGCCCATATTCGATATTCCTGCGCTCTTCCTCGTCTGGCGCGCGTCCGGTGAGGACGCCTTCGGGGGCCAGCAGGGGCTCCAGGAATTCCGTCGAGCTGATCAGCTCGATGCCCTCGTCACCGAGCACTTTGGCCACCGCGCCCAGAAGCATGTCGGTATTCCGCGTGCGCAGGTTGAGCAGCAACTTGGCCAGCCGCCAGTCCGGCCGGATGGAACTGAAGATCTGTTTGTGCTTCACCTGGCCGGCCATCACCGCCTTGCGGACGCCTTCTTTCTGAAAGGTCTCGATGAGCCGCGACAGCTCGCCGAGCGAAAGCCAGTAGACCCGCACTCCCGCATCGGCCTCCGCGCGCCGGCTCATCTCCGGGTCGGTTTCTTCTTTGATGGCCGCGACGACGACGGCCTGCCCCTGCGCCCGCGCCGCATCGAGCAGCAGGAAAGGGAAGCGGCCATTGCCGGCGATCAGGCCGAGTTTCATGGCTACTTGATCACCCCGCGCCGGCTGCGTTCAATGAAGGCCACCAGCAGGGCCACGTCCCCGCCTTCCAGCGTCCGCATTTTTTCGACTGCCTGCGCGGTATTCATCTTCGCGGCCAACAGCAGCCGGTAGGCCTTCTGCAGCGTCTGCAGCCGCTCGGCCGAAAAGCCACGCCTTTCCAGGCCGACTTTGTTAATGCCGAAGGCTTTGTTCTCGCGCCGCGCGGAGGTTAGCGAAAACGGCAGCACATCCTGGGTCACGATGGTACCGCCGCCGACGAATGCGTACGCGCCCACCACGCAATGCTGGTGCACCGGGCAGAAGGCGCCCAAGGTGACATGATCCTCCACCGTCACGTGCCCAGCCAGCGTGGCCGCGTTGGCCAGGATGCAATAGCTCCCCACCCGGCTGTCGTGCCCGATGTGTACTGAGGTCATCAGCAGGCAATGAGAGCCCACCTGGGTCACGCCGCCCCCGCCCACCGTGCCCCGGCTGATGGTCACGCTTTCCCGGATCGTGTTGTCATCGCCAAGAAGGGTTTCGGTCGGCTCGCCTTTATATTTGAGGTCCTGCGGCGCTACGCCGACGGAGCAGAAAGGGTAAAACAGATTCCGTGCCCCGATCCGCGTGTGGCCGTCGAGCACCACATGCGAGATGAGCCTGCACTCTTCGCCCAGCACCACCTCAGGCCCGATGGTGCAAAACGGGCCCACCGTGCACGACTCCGGAACCACCGCTCCCGGAGCAATCACCGCGCTCGGATGAACGCTCACTCGACCCCCGCATCCTCAGGCGGCGCGGCCGGCTCATCGCTAGGCGCGCGCCGCTCCCGTTCCCGCGGCACCACCTGGCAGGTCAACGTGGCCTCGCAGGCAAGCTTGCCGTCCACCGTCGCACGGCCGGCAATACGCCCGGCCCGCGTGCGGAACGACAGCACATCCACTTCGATTCGCAACTGATCGCCCGGCGTCACCGGCCGGCGGAACTTCGCGCGCTCGATGCCCGTAAACACCACCAGCTTTTTGTCGCGATCGGCAAGCTCGGCCATCATGATCATGCCGCCGGCCTGGGCCATCGCCTCGATCACCAGCACGCCGGGCATGATCGGATAGCCGGGAAAATGCCCCTGAAAAAACGGTTCGTTGATGGTGACATTTTTGATCGCCACCAGCCGCTTGGCAGGTTCGAACTCCACAACCCTATCAATCAGGAGAAACGGATAGCGGTGAGGGAGGAACTCCAGGATCTCCTGGATGGAAAACGTCATTCTTTCGTCTCCAGACAAGCGCGGCCACAACATGGGGCCGCTCCGCGCTCCACTGGATTATAAACAGAGGGCGTCTGCCCGATTGCGTGAGAACCCGCGCATAGCGGGAAGAGGGCGCCCGATTCCCCGCGTCCTCGCATTTGCGGCTACGGTGCGATATCGATATCTAAAAGGTCTTCCTTCATCGTTCCGATAAACCGGAAACGAGCCCACTCGTTCCCGCTATTTCTTGATTCGCCGCGTCGCCGCGTCCACATCCCAGAAATCCGGAGGCAGCGATTGGTTATAACTCACCTTCGTCACGTAATACTGCCGCACCTGATCGTCGTTCTTGAAACGCGAGATGGTAAACGGAGTCGGGAATCCGTCCACGTCGTGATAATCGTCGTATTCCTCGGCGTCGCTATTCTTGTCTTTGTACTCCGGATCGCGCCACTCAAAGACACGCCGCAGCGGCAGGTGCGTCTGGGCGTCCATCAGGATGGTCACCGATTCGTTCTCCGGCGAGATGAGCGTCACCTGGTCGGCGAGATGCCGTTCCGCCAAGTGCTGCCCCTCGAAAACCAGAATCGTGTTGGGCTCCTTCATCCATACCTTCACGGCGGTCTCGATCGAGTGGTCGCGCCGGCGCAGATAATCGTCGAGCAGGTCCTTGTCCATCGCCTTCTTGCCGCGGTACGTGACCTCCCAGCCCTGGCGCCCGATGAAAAATTCCACTACATCACGATGCTTGGTGACCTCAATCCGGTCGTGGTCGGGCCACTCGTGATACTCGAAGGTCTCCGTTGTGCCCAGGTCGGGAGCGCCGTGGAAAAATGCGGCCACATGGCCTTCCATCATCTTGTTTTTCTGGTTCAGCCAGGCATCGCCGCCGAGCGCTTTCACCATTGCGTCCAGCGCCGCCCGCGCCTGCTGCGCGTTCTTCGCTGCCGCATCGTCGACTGTCTGCGTCCGCATCGCCACCGGCGCCGCCAGCATCGTCACTGCCACCACCGCCGGCCAGAACATCCGCATCAATTCTTTCCTCCCGCATTGCCCGTAATATATCGGGAATTGCCGTGTATCCGGGCCGCGTTAGTCTAGTCTCCAACCGCGTGGTTTGGTATGTTGCGAAGAATAACAGGACCCGGCAATCTCTCGCGGAGTCGCCGCGCACGCCACCGGAATCCCGGCCCTGATCGTCACTCCCCGTTCCGGATCGCCCAGCGCGCCGGCTGACTTGTCGCGAATTACCCATCCCGGCGCCACACAATTTACCGGTTGCCCTTCGACGCCGGTTCCGATGACAGGCTCCTGGTGAGACTGATCAGCGCCCCTTTGGTCACGGCATAGTCCGGGGGCTAGGCCCCGCCCCGTCGCGCGGCGGTCGAGCCTCTGATCATATTGCGCGCAACACTCTCACCGGCAGAAAGATAATCGCACTTACCAGTTCCAGCGCCCCGCCGACGGCAATCCCCACCATGCGAAACGGCAACAGCACCAGCCAAACCAGCGGATACAGAACCAGCGCCACCAGCGCCAGCGGCCAACACAGTACCAGCAAAATGCACCACAGTAGAAACTTAACCATAACGTCAGCGCCTCGTGGACTCACCCCACCCTTATCCTACGAAACACCTCCAGAACCAGTTCCCCGCAAGCTCGCCGTTGTGTTCCTCGCGTGGTGGAACGCTCCCATGGAGGGGACACGGATGCGAGCCTCCGCGGCGAACAATGTCCGGAATAGACAACTCCGGGCCTTCTTTGTGGGTCTATACTCTTCGAGGGAGATGACATGTCCAAATTTAAGGTTCTCGCTTTTGCGGTACTAAGCATCTCGCTGTTTTGGTGTGCACCTGCAGTGCCGGCGCAGATCTCCGTCGGTATCGGCGTGGGCGGTCCGCCTGTCTGCCCTTACGGCTACTTCGACTACCCTCCCTACGACTGTGCTCCTTACGGCTACTATGGACCGGATTGGTTCACAAGCGGCATATTCATTGGAGCCGGTCCCTGGTTCCACGGCCGGCGCGGCTTTTACGGCCATGTCGACAACCGCTATGACCCCCACTATGGTTATCACGGACCGCTGCCGGAGCGCGGAGCGGTGCCGTTCGACCATTTTCGCGGCAACGAAGCCCGCGACGGGCGGGGGCACATAGGCAATGCACCCCATGATGCGCACAACGAACATGCCCTGCCTGGTTATCACGGCGGCGGTGGCCATGGCGGCGGTCACGGTGGCGGGCACCACTAACGGCCTTCCGTCCGACTGAATTTCGGGCTGAAACAGCAAAGCGGCGGTTCCCTCAGAGAAATCGCCGCTTTGCGCCATCTACCGCATCATTCCTTTCCGACCGTCAGTTTTTCCGCTTACCTTTGGCCCGCGCCGTCCCCGATGTCTTCCGCTCTCCGATCGCTTTCGCCCGCTCCTTCTCCGGCATGGCCAGCAGCGTCTTGGTCCGCGGCGGAAGTTTGTCGTAGATGAGCGCATGCGCGCGGTTGAGTTCGTCTTCGATCTCCCGCGGCCGCAGCGCATTCCACCGCTCCAGCGTCACCCAATACGCCCTCGCCAGGTGAGGCGACGGGATCATCCCGTCTGTCTCCAGCAGCTCGTGAAACCGCTCTGCGCCGCAGTGAAACCAGAGAACTCCGGTTCCTGTCCCGTCGAGATCCGTCATCGCAAACATCTTGCCGCCGATGTCGCGGTCGCCCACCCAGTACACCAGGTGATGGCCCCAGTTCACCGTCTCAGCAACATGCGGCATCGCCATGCAGATAGCGCGAATGCGTTCATTGTCCATGCAACACCCCTTCGTAGCCAGGCCCCTGGAGTTTGGCTTCGAAGACATGGAACCGCCGCTCCAGCTCCCATTGCGCCGCCGCCTTCTGGCTCCCGTTCAGGAACGCCTTGCATGCAGCCGCGGGCTGATCGGCCCCGAGATCTTGCCCGAGGCATGCATTCACAGCCGCTCCGAAACCATCTGGCTTGGCCCACAGGCTGGCGCCGGGCAGAAAGCTATGTTCCATGCCGGTGCGCGCCAATTGCTTCAAGTCGCGGTAGCTCAGGCCGTAGTCGATGGCGGCGCGCACGTACTCATGCGTAAGGTCGATGCGGCTCACGCCTTCGTCGTCGGTTGAGAGCGCCACCGGCACATGCGCCGCGCGGTAGATCGGGAACGGGTGCTCGTCGCCCGTTACGCCGAGAATTCCCTCGTTCGAGCTCAGGTTGATCTCGATCATCACATGCTTTTGCGCCAGCTCCTTGAGCAGCTCCCGCGCATTGTCTTCGTACATCACATCCACGCCATGGCCGATCCGCTCGGCATGCCCCAGCTCCACGGCCTGGCGGATATGGAAGCGCAATCCCTCCGGGGGAACGAGCCCCTCGGTCAGCTCGCCAGCGTGGAGTGAAATATGCACTCGCGGGTATACCGAGTGCAGATAATCCAGCATCTTCATCTGCAGCGTGTAGTCGCGCATAGAAATCATTCCGTCTTCCGGCATCACGAAGTTGATGCCCACCCACGTATTCTCCTTGGCGTCCATGCTCGCCTGCACTGTTTCGAAGCCCAGCAGCGTCTGCGCGAATACCTGCGCCGGCGGATTGCCGCGTAGCACCTGGTAGATGTAGCGGATCTCCTCACCGCAGGCCGCCGCGGCCTGGGGCGTCCCGCAGTGCTCCAGTTCCTTGCGCCGGGCCTCGGCTGTACGCACGTCATCCCGGTCTGCGGCCAGCTCATTGCGCAGCCCCCGGTCGAGCAGTTCCTGCCGCAGGCGGGCAAACGCCTCCGGGTCCGCCTGGGCCAGCTCCGCGTTCCAGCCAATGGCATCGGCAATCTGCTTCGCATGATTGAACATGGGCGTCTCCATCAGCTCGAGATATTGCTGGTTTTCGGCTGCGGCGCGGCTGGCAATCTCGTCCACCCACTCGCCCTCGTGGTCCCAGTTCAAGCCGCTGAATTTGCCGAAGGTGGCAAAGAACTGGTCGTGCCCGCTCCACTCGGCGTAAGGCACAAAGCTGCGCAGCGAAAACGAGTCAATCAGCTTGTCGTAGAGCGCCTGATTCGCCGCGCTGATGTCGCCGGAGAGATCCTTTGCCGGAATCAGCTTGCCCCGGCAGGGCGGCTTCGCCAAGCTGAGCGCCGACGGGTCCACACACAGTCCATCCTCGCCCGCATCGCGGATGAAGGTCTCCGCATAGACGGCGCCCGAAAGATGCACATGCAGGTCTGCTCCCTTGGGAAAATCGGCGAGAAAGGCGCGCACCGCCTCAGGGCCCCGGCGCAGGCTTGCCTCATAGAGCTGCGAAGCGCGCACCTCGGCTCGCGTGGGCGCCGGCTGCGTTTGAGACGGATGGGCACAGCCCCCGACGACAGCAAGAGCGAGAGAGGCAAGCAGAGGCCAGGCCGGGAAAAGGAACCGTTTGCGCATGATTGTTTAACAGTGTAGTGCACGGCCGAACTCACGGGGCGGCGCGCCTCGCGGGTCATCCGATCGCCGCCAAAGGGCGGGACCACTTCCAGTCCAGGCCCCATTCTCCAAGCCCCGCGACGCGGACACGGGTTTCATCGAGGCGGCGGGGTTGATCCCGCCTGATCCGGCTTGGCCGCGTTCCCGGCGAGTTGGTATAATGGTCGAGTTGTTGCAGCGCACTGTTCGTGGATCAGACCCGCCCAACCGGCTCCGCCGGAACTCCGCGCAGGAATTTGCAACTCGTTAAAGTCTGCACTGAGGCCAGGTAGCTCAGTGGTAGAGCGCGGCCCTGAAAAGGCCGGCGTCGGCGGTTCAATCCCGTCCCTGGCCACCACATTCTCTGACATCCCCATGAATCTTCAGCCGCGCTCAGGTTTCCTGCGCGCAGCGCAGCCATGTGGTCCGCGGCCCCTCGAAAGGCCGGCGTCGGCGGTTCAATCCCGTCCTTGGCCACCGCATTCCAAAACACGAATCCATCCAATTAAGTCAGGGGCACACCACGGAAACATTTTGGGCTGGTGATGTATCCGTCTTTCTCAGGTTGCCTTCGATGGTTCAGAGGCGAGGGGGACGATGGTCCGCTTCCCGATCTTGTCGATTGTGGTACGGACCCGCAGGCAAGTCCGGGCAGCGGGTTCACGGCACGAACTCTCACTTTGCCGGACAGTGGCTTCGAACCTCAGGCGGACCGATAACCAGAAGGGCCGCCCATGCTGTTCTAGAGCGCCGGTAGGTCTTTTTCGCTAGATACGGAGTAGATGCGAACGAAGAGGCGATGAATCGAATGCAGGGCTTCTTCGTTGAAAATCGCAGGAAGTTTGATCGGAGACTGGAGTCTCTCGTCCTGCATCATCTCGAACCGATCGAAGAGTGCTTCTGGATCTTGGGTTGTGATTGAATCTTTTGAACCCACAAGCCTCAGCTTCGTTTTTACATAACGCATAATTTCGACCCTCCGCTGTTTCGAGATCTAATTGAAATCACTTTAATAGAATTCCGGCGTAACTTACGCGCGATGCGCGTTTAGACGCGTTACGTCTGAGGATTACCTGGTGCTCGGTGTAGAATCGGTCGCCCGGATGGTAATCGCTCACGGGTGACTTTCATCACATTTGAATCGAGCAAGCCGATTTTTCAACACCTGAATCGCGCTAGCACAATCTGATTCCGCACTGCATGGATTACCGACATCGCTGTTCGCATGTCAGATCCCGTGATCTGCGGACAGCGGGACTCGGCTTCTCCGGTTTGATGCGCCCGCAGCCCCGCCCGTTGTGAAGCTGTTTCGCGGGACCTGGATTGTGACGATCTCGATCGTGAGGTTCCGGATCGTGAGGATCAGATCGTCGCCGGTCGCGGGATCAGGAACGAAACAGGTTCATTTGGGCAGACAGGGCCTGGTTTCCTGTTGACCGTTTCCCGTCGAAGACGGTGCGCCCGTTGAGCGTGGGAGAGATCGCGCGCTCGTGCCGCAACGCTCGATCCAAATCGGCGAGCGGCTGGCGATTTTCCTCGACGGCGCGGGTCAGCCGATCCAGGCGCCGGAGGCCCTCGAGCTTTTCGGTATAGCCGAGGCGCGCGGCTTCAAGAGACCGCCGCAGGATGGCCAGCGATTCGTCGTAGGTCTTGAGCGGCACGGGGAAGGGATGGCCATCCTTGCCGCCATGCGCGAAGGAGAAGCGCGCCGGATCGGCAAAACGAGTTGGCGCGCCGTGCACCACCTCCGCAATCAGCGCGAGAGACTGGAGCGTTCGGGGGCCGAGGCCCTCCACGAGCAGCAGCGAGGCAAAGTCGCGGAGGTCCTGCTCATGCGCCACCGCGAGCACCGCGCCCAGCCGCTTCAGGTCAATATCCTTGGCGCGTACATCGTGAAGCGCTGGCATAACGAGCGTGCGATCCTGCTTTTCCCTGAGCCTGCCCGCTTCGCGAAGAGCCTGCTCCGCCGGTTCCTTCGCAAGCGTGAGCAGCGCATTTTGCGCCTTGTCCGCGCGCGCGTCCACCAGGTTGATAATCTCTCCCTGCGGCTCGCCCACAATCGCGGTGTGCGGATTGGAGACGAAGTCCCGCACGGCTGCCGAGTGCCAGTGGTAGCGGCGCGCCAGGCGGCTCTCGGGATTCATCCCCTGTTGCACAACAGCCCATTCGCCGGCCCTGGTGATCACGAACGAGTGCAGGTAGAGTTGAAAGCCATCGGCAACGGCGTTGTTGTCCACCCGCGCGGTCAGCCGGCTGGTGCGCGCCAGGGCATTGCCATCGAGTCCGATCTTCGATGCGACCGCGCGCAGTTCATCGGGAGTGCGCAGCGAATGCCGCCCGCGCCCGCCGCAAATCATGATGCCGAGATCGGCAAAGCGTGGATTGACGCCGCGTTTCAGGGCTCCCAGCACAGAGGTCGTGATGCCCGAGGAATGCCAGTCCATGCCCATCACGGCTCCACAGGCCTGGAACCAGAATGGATCGCTCAGACGCGTCAGGAACTCCGACGGACCGTACTGCAGCACGATCTGCTCGGTGATCGCGGTGCCGAGCTCCGTCATCCGGCTCGCCAGCCAGGCCGGCACGCGCCCGTTGTGGAGGGGAAGATCGGCGGTGCCAGAGCGCTTCATGGATAGAAAAGGTGATAGAAAAAGTCTTAAGCAGAAAAACTTTTGCTTCTCTCTATTTTCGCTCTTTCTTTGCTTTGGATCAACCTGCACAGAGTGGGGTAAGGATTCGATTGCGCTCTACTTGCCGCCGAGAATGCCCTTCGCCAGCCCCGACAATCCGCCTTGGACGCTCTGGCCGCCTTTGCTCTTGCCGAGCAGCCCGCCCGTCTGCTGCTTCACCATCGCACCCACGTTGGCCCGGATGGAGGGGCTCGACGTGGTGCCGGTGATGGTCAGCGGGATGCCATTGGTCGCCGCGGTGTTCAAAAAGCTTCCTGCGATGCCGCCCACGGAACTGAGGGCGCTGGTCACCGCTCCACCTACGCTGCCGGTAGAACTCAGCTTCGCCACGAGCTGGAAGTTCAGCGCCCCTGAGGCTGAAACCGTCCCGCTGCCGGTGGCTGTTCCCAGGCTCGGCACGTCGCCCTCAATATTGCTGAGCTGAGTCGATTGCGGCGTGGAGATCACGTTGGTCCGGAGGGTGCGAATCGCCGTCGCGCCGCCTGGGTTTTTCACCGCCGCCAGGGAGGCCAACCCTTCAATCCTCGAACCGATGTCGAAGCCGGCCAATTGGGTGTTGTCGATCTCGATCGGCCCGGCAATCTGGGGCGCCGCTACCTGACCGGTGATGGCAAGGTTCGCCGTCAGCGTGCCTCCGTGCAGAGAAGAACCGGGAGGCAGCTTGATGCCGACCGAAGGCAGCAACTGTTCCAGGCCGTCGACAGGCAAACCGGGAGCCGAGAGGCGAAGGTTCAGCAGAATCGTCTGGCCGGTCATCTGGTACGTGCCCGTGAGATGCGCCGCCACTGAACCGGTATGGATGGCGACATCGGTGACCTGGCCCGCGCGGGTGCCCAGGTTGTCGGTCAATGCGAGATCCACCTCCACCGGCTGGGGAGCCGGCGATCCGTCGGCTGCGAGCTGGAGCTGTGCCGCCTCCATCTTGCCGGTCATCGTGAGTGTCTTGCCGTCCGAAGCGAGCTGCGCGTTGACGTCGGCGACCATCGAGACACCTTCGCCGGGAGTAACGACTCCGGCAGCCACGGGATTGAAATGCTTCACTTCGATCGACGCCTGCAGCGGCGTATCGGCGGCATTTGGCTGCGCAAGGGGCCCGGCGGTCCCGCTTACCTGCAACGAGCCGTTTTCCGGCAGATCGGCCGTCAGCTTAAAGGGCATTCGCGCGCCGGGAGAGAGGTGCTCCACCGTCAGGTCCACCTGGGTGCAGGCGAGCGGCCTGCCGGACGAGGGCAACGCCGAAACATCCACGCTGCCGTTTTCGATCTTGAGCACGCCGATGCTCAGATCCGGTACGTTCGTCCCTTGCGGACTGGGGTGGGGATCGGCGCCGCGGCCAAGGCTTGAATAATTCCATGTGCCGTTCGGTCCTGGTATCAGATGGATCTGCGGCGAATCGGCCGTAAACCGCGTGACGCGCACCTGCTGCCGGAACAGCAGCGCGCCCATAGCCACGCCGATGTGCAGCGACTTCGCCTGAAAAAACGGAGCCGTGCCGAAGGCCGGATCGTCGGCGATAGCAACGTCCTCCGCTACCAGACTTCCGGAGAAGAGTGAGAGGCTCAGGTGTCCCAGCGTCACTCTGCGCCCAAGGGCGCTCGAAAGTTCGTTTTCCACTGTCGGCCGGAAGGTATCGGCGTTGACGAAGAACGGGATCGCGATCAGGAGGATCAGCACCAGAGCCGCAGCCGCGGCCATGATCCGCACCCAGCGCATTTGCAGCATCTCGCGCGATCGGGAACGCCAATGTTCCAAATTGGCCCGGTTTGCCTGCATACACTGCCTCCCATCTGCCAACGCTCAGTATGATGCGTTTCCCCTCGCCGCACCGACTCCGGCGTCCGGAATCCGCGGAATTTTCGGCAAACCGGCGTGCGCGCTCCGCCAGGCTTCCGTTCCAGCCCGTTGAGCCGCCGGCCGGACTCCAGCGCGGCGAATTTTGTCGGCAGAGAGCCCCGCAGGTTAATGTAAATGCAAGAAAGGGAGCGCGGTCACACGATGAGCAATGAGCCGCTGGTGCTGGTGCTGGCTGAGGAGGATGATCCACAACTCGCCCTGTTGAAGGAGATCCCGCATGTGACCGGCCAGAGTGCCGGCGACTTCGCGGGCAAAACCGAGAAAGCGGCCGTCATTCTCCATTGGTCTGGTTCGCGCGATCTGCTGCGCACGGTTTTTCTGGCCAGCCCGCATGTGCGGTGGGTCCATTCGCGCGCAGCCGGCATTGAGAAGCTGCTCTTTCCGCAATTGATCGAGAGCGATGTGCCCCTCACCAACGGCAGCGGCGTCTTCAGCCCTTCGCTGGGGGAGTTTGCCCTGGCCGCGATCCTCTTTTTCTCAAAGGACCTGCTTCGCATGCTGCGCAATCAGCGGGCCGGCCGCTGGGAGCAGTTTGACGTCGAGGAGATCGCCGGCTCTACCGCGGGCATCGTCGGCTATGGAGACATCGGCCGCGCCGTCGCCAGCCGTATTCATGCTATGGGCATGAAGGTGCTTGCGCTCAAGCGCCACCCGCCGGCTTTGGCCGATCCGCTGGTTGCGGCGTTTTTCAAGCCCGAAAAGCTCAGAGAGATGCTCGCCCAGTGCGACTACATCGTGGTCTCTGCGCCGCTCACGTCCGAGACCCGTCACATGCTCTCAGAGGGTGAGTTCGCCGCCATGAAGACCAGCGCTGTGGTCATCAACGTCGGCCGCGGCCCCGTGATTGACCAGGCGGCGCTGGTGCGCGCACTCACCGAAAAGAAGATTCGCGGCGCGGGCCTCGACGTCTTCGAGCAGGAGCCCATCCCGACGGACGACCCCATCTGGAAGCTCGACAACGTGCTCATCTCCCCGCACTGCGCCGACCACACCAAAGACTGGCTCAACGACGCGATGCGCTTCTTCCTGCGCCAGTACGAGCGTTTCCGCAACGGCCAGCCGTTGGAGAACGTCGTAGAGAAGCACCTGGGTTACTAAAACTGGTGGGTAGCCCAAGTGGTGTGGTGGGGGCCCAGGTCTTGCCTTTGAGCACCTGGGGATGGCGGGTCTCGCATCGGAGACCCGGGATAGCAGCAACTCTCCGATTCCCACCAGCAGGCGGCCCGGTAACAGCCGAAGATGTGCGCTGAGGCGGAAGGGCTGTGCCCCGTTCATCGCGTCTGTTGCGATGAGCGGGACAAAATCGAGCCAGAGCGGACGGCAAGGTTCCGCAGCCCACTCATCGCGGTAAAGCTGCGATAAATGGGGCACAGCCTACTTTCTTTTTCGAAAGTATAGGGCCGATGACCCGGCCACCTCCCCACGTGCCGCCCACTCATCGCAGTAAACCATGCGATGCATGGAGCACGATCCTATCCCGCACAATCTTATTTCCGCATTTGTTGCTTCAGCCGTCGTTGGCGCATCATTATAGTCATGAGCACTGAGAAAGCCACATTCGGAGCGGGATGCTTCTGGGGCGTCGAGGCGGCCTTTGCAGCCATCCCCGGTGTAACGGCAACGGCCGTGGGTTACGAGGGCGGCGCGCTTGACCGGCCCACCTACAAAGATGTCTGCACCGACCAGACCGGCCATGCCGAGGTGGTCGAACTCGATTTCGACCCGGAAAAAGTGAGCTATGTCCAGCTGCTCGATGCTTTTTTCGCGCTTCATGATCCCACAACCCTCAACCGCCAGGGCCCCGACTGGGGTGCGCAGTATCGCTCGGCCATCTTCTATCACTCGCCGGAGCAGGAGCAGCAGGCGCGCGCCAAGATCGAGCAGTTAACGTCCGACGGCGTTTACAAGCCCAAGCGGGTCGTTACCAGGGTTGAGCCGGCGCAGACCTTCTGGCGCGCCGAGGAGTATCACCAGCGGTATCTGGAGAAGCGCGGGCAGGCAAGCTGCCACATTTAAAGGCAACGCTAAGAATTAAGAGTCCGATGGGCCAGGGATCTCCGCAGCCGTTCCGGTTGCGGTTCTCGATCCCGCCTCATTGATCCACAGGCAGGCGACCCACCACACCACCACCAGGAAGTACAGAGCGCTGTTGGCGTTGAACAGCTTGTCCTGCAAGCCCGTGATCCGCAGATACTCTTCTTGATTGCGCGGCGGAGGGCCGTTGGCGATCTTCTGCCAGACGATGCGCACGATCAGTTGTCCGACGGCCGCGGTCGATAGGCCCAGAACGATCTGCTGCACATGGGTGCGCCACCCGGCATTGAAGCGTCGTCCGGCAAAGGCCAGCAACAGGCTCAACTCGATAACCAGCAAGCCGCTCAACAGGTCGCCCTTCTGAGCGATCAGTTGCATGAAGCGCAGATGCGCGAGGGCAGAGTGAGCGCCGACCGTCTGCCAGGACGGCCAGGGTCCCCAGAGAACCAGCACGGTGATGGCTATAACGAGAAAGATCAACGAGCCGGCGATCCATGCGTTCCGCGATGCGCGCGCGAAGGCACGGCGCGCGAGTTCCACGACTACCGCGAGGGAAACGATGACTTCGACATCGGCCAGCGTGAGAAAGATTTCACTCGAAGTGAGCGGCTCCATCTTGCCGAAGAGCAACCGGCTGGCCAACATGCGCAGCGCAGCGAGCACAATGCTGGCCGTGAACCAGGGGAAGCGGCGGGCGCGGTCGCGTCCCAGCAGAACAACCAGCAGCACCAGAAGAGCCGCGAAGGTGAGGGTCCAAAGAATTTCGACCGTCGAAAAATGAAAATGCATTCCAACCGTTCCGGCCTGCATGCATTGAGCTGCGCGGGCACCTCTCCAGTCTAACCGGCGCGGGATGCGCGGCGGCTGCCATAATGGGGAAGATGCTGATCTTGGCCTCTGCTTCTCCGCGCCGGCGCGAGCTGCTCACCCACGCCGGCTTTTCCTTTGAGGTCCATCCCGCGGACATTCCGGAAGACCCGCTGGCGGGTGAAGACCCGATTGCCTACGTCACACGCCTGGCGCGGCAAAAGGCGGAGGTGGTCTTCAACAAGCTGAGCGGAGAGGGCGGAACGCACAGCGGGCTGCATGCGCTCGCTGTTCTGGGCGCGGATACGAGCGTCACCCTCGATGGCCAGATCCTCGGCAAGCCGGCCGACGCCGCAGACGCGGTGCGCATGCTACGGCTGCTCGCGGGTCAAAGCCATCGGGTAATCACCGGGGTTGCCCTGGCCACCGCCCAAGGCATCGAAGTGGCGGCCGAGGTGACGGGCGTGCGGTTTCTCACCTTATCGCAGCAGGAGATTGAGGCCTACGTCGCCACGGGTGAGCCGATGGACAAGGCCGGCGCTTATGCCATCCAGGGCCGCGCCTCGCGTTGGATTCCGCGCATCGAAGGCTGCTATTTCAACGTGGTCGGGCTGCCGCTGGCGTTGGTCTCCGCGCTTCTTGAAGGACGCGGTGGAGCAAGATAAATCCATGTTGCGGATAAAATCGCCGCGGCCCGATTTCGCCTAGTCTTTGATGAAACCAGCGCTGTGGTGCTGAAAGAGAATTAGGCAAGTCGCCCGTGTCAAGACTCCGGTCACAAGGCTCCACCCTCCACGCCGCGCGCAACGCCCAACTCCCGCGGCGTTGAGGCTCGTCGGGCCGCCGAGGGCTCTTCACTCAAATGATTCCCGCCTCAGGTATTTGTTGCGCAACCGCCGCTGGTTGTGGCCTATACTCGGGAGCAGAGTGAGGCTCCCCTTTTTGTTTGATTGCCAGGCCCTCCTCGCCCATGCTTATGGCAGCACAACTATCCCGCAAGCGCGCCCCCGAGACCCCCACGATCCCCGACCGTCTCTACTTCAAGATTGGCGACGTGGCCCGCATCTGCGGGCTGGAAACCTATGTCTTGCGCTTCTGGGAGACGCAGTTCCCGCAATTGAAGCCGAACAAGAGCGGGACCGGCCAGCGGCTCTACCGCCGGCGCGACGTGGAACTGGTACTCGAGATCAAGCGGCTGGTGCACGCCGAGGGCTACACGTTGCCGGGCGCGCGGCAGGCCCTGGAACAGGGGCATCGCGGCCATCACGACCCGCAGGCAAGCCTGCCGCTGCCGGCAGGCGGACAGCGCAAGCGCCGCGACTCAGCCTCCGCGGTAATCAGCCAGGCTCGGGCGGAGTTGAGGGAAATTGCTAGCTTGCTGGCTTATCCCGCGCCGCAATTGCAGCGCCGGCATTCGCGCTTTTCCGCTGTTCCTGCGCCCTCCGGCTCCCTCTTCCCGAGCAATTCCTAGAGCCGCTTTCGGGCTTCAGAGCCGTTTCGGAGTTCACGTAGGCTTTTTGAGTGAATTGAAAGGCGGCTTTTTCTTGAAGAAAATGCCGCTTCGCTGCGTGCTTGTGGCCAACTCAATGCCGACAAGGCCATAGCGCGAGGCCTCGATTCTGAATCGACCGATCTTTTGGCCGGGCGAATGCATCGGTCACGTCGCCGGGGCATGGAAGTCTCCAGGACGGTGGCCCCGTTCATTCCTTGCCGGCATTTTTCCAGAGGATTGCGCCGAGCACCACCAGAACCGACAAGAGACGCAGCAGAAACAGCTCGCCGGTGCCCTCGTTCGGGTGAGAGAGCCCCAGCACCGCGGCGCTGCTGCTCGCCTGGGCGAAGAAGAAAACCGCAAAAGCCAAAAACAAAAGGTCGCGCGTGGTCCGCCAGAAGCGGAAAAAGAAAAGGCTCACCGCCAACGAGCAGGCCGCGATAAAGCCAAGCAGGAATGTGTCCAAAGCCGGATGGACAATGGGGCTCATCGCGTCTCCCAGATCAGTCCGCCCAGGAGCAGAGCAACTGCGATGGCCGCCGAACCAAGACGGTATGTGTAGAAATCGATCTGGGGAAAGAGCTGAAGGTCGGCGATGACGAAGAAGTTCGAGATCGTGAGCCCGACGAAACAGAGCCCGCTCCAGAAGAGCAATCGCTTTTGCACCAGAGCGTGGGCGCGTAGCAGCAGGATGGCACAGATAAGGGTCGTCAGGAAGCTGAGAATATAGAGCGCCGGGGCCATCAATCCCGCTCCTTTTTCAGGCGAAATGCACGCGCAAATTCAAGAACCGAAGAAGATGCCTTTGAATGTATCATGGTCGAAATCCGAACCAGTTCGCGACGGTATGCCGCATCGAGTGAGCCCATCAGTTCGTCCTGCTCCTGCGAGCGCGCGAAATACGAGAACTTAGGCGGAGAGCCTGCCGTCTCGGTGATCAATTGCAGCCGCACCAAGTCCCGCAGCAGCGCCAAAACCTTCTCCGGAGCGATGTAGAGGCGGGTTGCGAGCTCTTCCGGGTTCCATGCGACCGGGCGGCTGTTCCAGAGCAGAATGATTGCCTCCAGATGCGGCACGCTGTCGACGTTCTTGAGGATGAATTCGTACACATCCCGGGGGGAGCGCGGGTTGTGGTCAGTCATTATTCACCGGGACCCTTGAAGCAGTTTCCAGCTAGGACATGACAAAGCTGGAGGCGCGACATGCAGACTCACAGGTCACGAAGAAGACTATAGTGCGGGAACAAAATCCGGCGCAAGTGCGCCCGCCGCGGCGCCGTGCGTGCCGCTCGGATCCGCTTCAAGCGCCGGATCGCAAGCACGCGACGATTTCTAGGGCCGCCAGTTGAGGGTTGATCGTCTTCCATGACCAAACAAACACAGCAGAGATCGAACTTGGTGCAGGGCACCTTGGACATGCTCGCTCTCCGGACACTTCTTTACGCCGCGCGGCATCCGTTAATCCCATGCAATCGCTGCGCAACGAGTAGCTGACACCCGTCACTCGCGCACGACCGATGAAGAACCAAGATGAAGTCGTGCCGTCTTCGGGCACGCGTCCAACCTCACTGGGTTCACACCGCGCGCACACCCCTGCCCGGCGAGTGCACCTAAACCCATGGCAGTCAATAACATCACTCGGCCCAGTTCCAACGGCACTCTCGCCGCAGGGTGCGCCAGCAAGGCAAAATGGGACATGATCATGATTTTGAATCATAATATCTATATCTTTACAATCGAATATGCTAATATACATGTATGCCGGAAACTCTAAGACGCCTGAAGGCCGAGTTCTTTCAAGCCCTTGCTCACCCAACGCGCATCGCAATCCTCGAGCAATTGCGAGAGGGCGAGCTCGCCGCGGGAACAATCATTGACAAGCTGGGAATGGAGCAAGCTAATGTCTCCCAGCACCTCGCAGTGCTTAGAGCCAAACAAATCGTCGTGAACCGGAAAGCGGGAAATCAGGTTTTCTATTCCGTTCGGGATCCTCTGATTATCCAAGTGCTGGATCTGATGCGGGCCTATTTCCAAAAGCATTTGACTGAGGTCTTGTCCCTGCTAGAGGAGGTCGAAGCCTCAAGATGAACGGGAAAGAGGAATGGCTTCCTAGATCGATTCTGTGCCTGCGCGGCTACAGTGCCGAGCAGTTCACGCATGATCTCGTCGCCGGCGTTACGGTAGGGCTTGTAGCGTTGCCACTCGCTATGGCCTTCGGCATAGCGTCCGGTGTTACCCCGCAGGCAGGCTTGTACACGGCTGTGGTTGCCGGTTTCCTGATTTCGGCGTTAGGCGGCTCGCGGTCTCAGATCGGGGGGCCCACCGGAGCGTTTGTTGTCATCGTTGCCGGTATCATTGCCAAGTTTGGGGTCTCTGGTCTCGCAGTGGTTACGCTGATTGCCGGAGTGCTGTTGATTGTAATGGGTGCGACCGGCCTCGGAACGGCAGTCAAATTTATTCCGAGGCCTGTGATTATCGGATTTACCAATGGCATTGCTCTGCTGATTGCCTCGACGCAGGTGAAGGACTTTCTCGGCCTCCGCACCCCACCGGTTCCCAGCGAATTTCTAAAGCGGATGGATATACTGCTTGCGCATCTGGGATCGATCCAATGGCAGACAGCCGTCCTGGCGATTGTTTCGCTGGCGATCATCCTGCTCTGGCCACGTTGGAACAAATACATTCCTGGATCGATTGTCGCCCTATTAGTGGCCACGCTCGCTGTGCCGCTGCTGCATCTTCCAGTCGAGACCGTGGGCACGCGCTTCGGAGGAATCCCACAAGGTTTCCCTTCCTTCGCACTGCCCGAGTTGCGAATCGACCAGGTGCTTCCGCTACTGCCTTCCGCATTTACAGTTGCAATGTTGGCAGCGGTAGAAAGCCTGCTCTCAGCCGTCGTTGCAGACGGCATGAGTGGAGACAAGCATAATTCGAATGTCGAGTTGATCGCTCAGGGAATTGCCAACCTCGCTTCACCGCTTTTTGGCGGCATTCCTGCAACCGGGGCCATTGCGCGCACAGCGACCAACATCAAGTCTGGCGCACGAACACCCATTTCAGGGATGATCCATGCGGGAACACTGCTAGCGATCCTGCTCGTGGCGGCGCCACTCGCGCGTTTTGTGCCACTGGCGACTCTAGCCGCTGTACTCTTTGTCGTTTCCTGGAATATGGGTGAATGGCGAGAGATTGGATCGATTCTGCGGCTCGCGAAGACAGATATAGCGGTGTGGGCGATCACATTTACACTAACTGTTGTTGCGGACCTCACTGTGGCCGTCGGAGTTGGAATGGCACTGGCGGCTCTGCTGTACATCTATCGCATCGCCGAAACAACGACTGTTGCTCCGGTTACAGAAGAATATCTCCGCGACGGACGTGCCCATATCCTGCATGACAAAGAGATTCCGCCGAATGTCGCGATCCTTCGTATCCACGGGCCCTTTCTATTCGGGACGACGGAGAAGTTAGTCGAAGCAACTACGGACCTTAGGGTCTTCCCGTCGGTTGTAATCTTAAGGCTTCGGAATATGACGGCCCTCGATGCGACGGGCCTGCATGCGCTGGAAAAACTTGCAGACCGCCTGCACAAATCGGGACGCACACTATTGCTGTGTGGCGCGCGCGAGCAGCCGGCAGAATTGCTTGCCGGGTCAGAGTTCGTTAATCATGTGGGGCGAGAGAACATACTGCCAAACATCGAAGCCGCATTGGCCCGGGCTAGAGAAATAACGGCAGCCTTCAATGGAATAGGCGAAGAGATGGCTATCGAGTTCGGCCGTATGTCACTGTGAACGAATCTCGATCTCTGGCGCACAAGAAAACTGGCTTCTCGAATCGCGCGAAAGGGCGTTCATCAGCCGAGTGCGATGGAGGCTTGCCCTACACCGCACTCGGCCGACCGGACGCATACATGGCCTATCAGGATCGTCAACCGCTCCGGACCGTTCATCGCCCTGCGAAGCGGAACTCCCAGCGCTCGACGCCGACAGCACCCTCTCCGGACTGGATCGCTTCCGGATCATAGTCTCCGGTCACTAGGTCGACTTAAGTCAAGGCGATTCTTACCGCCGCGCCGTAATCGTTAGCCGCCCACGATTGACGAGGCAATTCCAATTGAAGGGAATCGGCGCCCTGGCTCCACTTGATCGGGGCTTCTGAGCCGAGCACTGTGACATTCCGAATCTTCCCCGGGACCGTTTTGCTTGACAGTCCGAGCGCAGCAATCTGAGCCTGCCCTTCGGGCCATCCGAGAAAGATCGCATAGATCACCGTGTTTGCCTTGTTACGCGTGAAGCGGATGTCCTTGCTGCCGAGAGCGCTAATGCTCGCTCCCTTGAACGATCCGCTCTCCACCTTGGTTGGACCCTCGCCATAGACCGTCCATGGCCGGGTCTCGTAAATGGCCTCGCCGTTGATCTTCAGCCATGCCGCGATCTGATCCAGGACGGCGATTTCCTTGCTGTCGATCGTTCCATCCGGCATGCCCGGCAGATTCAGGATGAACGTACCGTTCTTGCTCACCGTATCGACGAGCCAATGAATCGCGGAGCGAGGCGGCAGGTAGCCTCCATATTCGCCGGGCTCGTCATACAGCTTGCGCTGGTAGTGCCACTCGCCGATACAGGTCTCGGATTGCCAGGCGTACTGCATGATCTCGCTTGTCAAGCCTCGCTCATAATCCGCAACGAGCGCCTTGGCCAGCTTGTCGGGCACCTGCTTGCCGTTGAGCACGGCCTCCATTTTGCCTCGTGTCTTCAGGTTGTGGTTATAGAAGTACGCGCCAATATTCATGCCAGCCCAGCCAAGCGGCAGCAGAGAATTGTCAAAGTAAAGCAGATCGGGATCGTGCTGATCGATGAGATCGCGTGTCCGGTCATAGAACTGCTTCACATAGGACGCGTCCGGCAACGCGTCCTTCGGATGCTTCGCGCTATAGAGCATCTGCGGATCGAGCCCTTGCCACCACTGATCTTTGCCTTCGGCCTTGGTTATGCGCCCATCGTATGGGACGCCCGCATACGGACCGTTTTTGTCGGCTCCGTGCGACGGCTGGAACCACCACCAGTTACGTGCCTGGTGCACCGTGACGCCCAGGCGCAGACCCTGGCGGCGCGCCGCAGCGGCCCACTCGCCTACGACGTCGCGATGCGGTCCATGGTTCATTGCATTCCATGGCTGATGCTTCGAGTCCCATGTGTCAAACCCGTCGTGGTGATTCGCCAGAGCGATGAACAGGCGCGCTCCGGCGTCTTTGTAGCGCTTCATCAGCGCTTCCGGTTCCCAATTCAGCAGCGTCCACTGCGCGCAGAGATCTTTGTAGCCGAACTGCGATGGATGCCCGTATTGCTGCAGCTGGAATTTATAATCCTTCGAACCTTCCAAGTACATATTGCGCGCGTACCAGTCGCCGGACTCCGGCACGCATTGCGGACTCCAGTGCGCCCAGATGCCGAACTTGGCATCGCGGTACCACTCGGGTGCGTCATACTGCAGCATCGAATCCCACGTAGGCTGATAAGGACCCTGGCCGCTCAACCCTTCCAGAGGCGCCTGCATTGGAACGCCATCCCACGATCCACCGGGCAACTCGGGCGGCTCGCCCCACGCGGTCGGTGTCCAGGTGGCGTTATCAAGCTTGGTCTGAACGATCTTGCCGTCGAGGAATGTATAGAAGACGCGCTTTTCCTCTGGGGTGGCGCAGAACTCTTCATACGTCTGGTGAATCGTATTGAATCCCGCAGGCACATTTGCGCCAGACTGCGCCGCCGCTGGAAGCGCGCGCGCCGCTGCAGCCGTTGCAACCAATTTGCAGAAGTCTCTTCTTAGCATTTCTAAAAGCTCCTTTTGGCCGCTTGCTTCGGCCCCGTTATCCGGAGTGAACGCGGTAAACGTTTTTCGGCGTCATCTGCCGCGCTGCATCCGATTTCTGATTCGTCTCTCCGCCTTATCGTTCCAATAAGCGCAATCCAATTCCAAAAAAACGGAAGTGTAGGGAATCGTGAGCGTTGATTTCAGAACAACAATCCGAAAAAGCTTCGCACTCGCGTCGAGCTTGGAGATGATCTGCTCATGCTCGAGTTCGCGCGCCACTTGCCCGTCGAGAAGCCGATCGATCTCATGGCGGATTGCGTTGACGCCGGGAGCATCCTCTTCCGGCACATGCTTCAATTCGGCATCGAGATAAGCTCTCACTCGAACATGACTGCTTCGCGCGATCGCCCGCAGCGTCTTCACGAGCACCTGTTGATGGGTTGCACCGGTCGCAATGGTTTCAATCCCGGCGTTGGATTGGGCGGGATAAGCCGAATCGGCAACGACAATCCAATTTCGGTGCCCCATGAGCGGAAGCAGACTTTTCAACCTCGTCTGCCAGGCTTCCGTTTTGGAGTCAATCTTGGTTCTCATTCTTACCCTCGCTGAGCGGGTAGCCGGAGCAGCATTGGAGAGCAATGCCGCGCTCGTCAAGGCAGAAAAGGAGCGATCCTGCCGTTACGTGGAAGCAGAAGTGTCGTTGAAGATCCAGCCCATGTCTGTTCATCCGGGGCAGCGTGCATGGGTCATTCCTCAGTGGGACAGACTGCGACTTTTCCGCAACGGCCCGAAGACATCAGGCGATAGGCTTCGTCGGCATGTTCAAGAGCGAAGCGGTGTGTGACGATGTCTTCAGGATGAAGTTTCCAGCGGACCAGCCTCTCCACCAGTTCTTCCATCAACCAGATTGAAGTGACCCAGGAGCCGTAAATGGTCTTCTGGTCGTGGATGATGTCCGGCGAGGGATTGAAAGCCACCGTTCCTCCTTCGCCGACCATCACGATTTTTCCCCATTTGCGGGTCGCACGAATTGCGGTCGATCGCGCTTCAGCGTTGGCGGAGCACTCTACGGCGCGCTCGACTCCATGTCCCCCGGTGACCTCTCGAACCCGCTCGATATTGTCGGCGCCTGCTGGTAGAGCCGCGTCGCAAAGGCCGAGTTTCAACGCCAGCTCGCGGCGCTCTGGCGAAATGTCTACGCCAATGATCTTCTCCGCGCCCAACTTCCGGCACAGCGCACCGGCGGCAAGACCCACCGGCCCGAGCCCAGTGATCAGGACTGCGTGGTTGCCGTCGATTCCGATTTTTTGAAGGGCTTCGTAGACTGTGCCGAATCCACAAGCAACTTGCGCACCATCGAGATAGGTGAGTGCGTCTGGAAGATGAATCAGGTCCTTTTCTTCGGCGAGCATGTACTCAGCCATGCCGCCGTCCCGCTGCCAACCATAAGCTCGACGATATTCCGGACTTGTACACGAGATCATATAGCCGCGGCGACAATCGTTGCAGACCCCGCAGCCCGAGATGTGATACACAATCACACGGTCGCCCACCTTGAAACGGCGGCAACCCGGGCCGGCTTCGACAATCTGTCCTGAAGGCTCGTGCCCGGCAATCACTCCCTGGTACCCTTCAGGACCTTTCCCGAGATGTTCATGATAGATGGCGCGAATGTCTGAGCCGCAAATCGTCGATGCCTTGACCGCGATCAGTACCTCACCGTGACCGGGCTTGGGCACCGGTACGTTCTTGATTTCCACGGTACTGTTCCCGGGAAGAAATGCTGCCTTCATCGTGTCCGGCATTTAGCCATCCTTCTGAATCCGCGCAATGCCTGTTCCGGGTCAAGAACCTCCAACGCGGCAGGTGCAATCATCAAAGACCAGGTCCATTCCTCAGCGGAGTTACAACCATCAAGCTGGAGTAACCGTTCCGTTTATGTCCCAAAGGTCTTCCCAGGATTGCCCGTCCTTCCAGAGGAACACCTGGCCTTTGATCAGCCGGCAGTTGCGATCCAATTTTTCGATGGCGAGCATGTCTTCGGAGGTGAGTGGCTCACTGACCAGACCGTGCAGGTTGCTCTGCAAATTGCGGTGATTCGTCGAAAACGGAATCGGGATCTGGCCGCGTTGAACCGCCCATTTGAGGCAGACCACCGCCGGATGAATCCCGAGCCGTTGTGCGATCGCGCGGATCACTGGATCTTCAATCGGCGATGTGTCTTCCGGTGTGCGATCACGCTCGGGCCGGCCCGGAGAGCCGATGGGCGAGTAGCCGATGGGTTGAATGCCGTTGTTCAACAGATAATGAAAAAACTCCGGTTGCTGAAAGTGAGGATGCAACTCCATTTCGTTGGCGACGGGCTTGATGCGCGCATCGCGAAGAAGCAACTCCGTCTTCGGCATCGTCATGTTTGAGGTCCCGATATTCCGGACCCATCCCCGGTCGACCAGCTCTTCCATCTTTCGCCAGGTCCGCATGTAGTTTTCGTGGATGTAGGGCACGGCATGGAGGGTGCGCGTCGTCACGTCGCAGCCCACCGGATGATGGTTGGGAAATGGCCAGTGAACCAGGTAGAGATCGAGATAATCCACTTGAAGATCGGCTAGTGACTGCCGGCACGAAGCGATTACATCTTCTTCCCCGTGCTTATCGTTCCAAAGCTTGGAGGTGATCCAGACTTCAGCGCGGTCAAGTTGGCTCGTGAATAACTGCTTGAACACGCTGCCGATTTTGTCTTCGTTGCCGTAAACCGAAGCACAATCGAAATGGCGGAATCCGATGGAGGCGGCAAACCGAACCGCGTCCGCCACAGCATCATGCGAGACATGATCGGATCCGAAAGTGCCCATGCCGATGCCCGGCACTCTTGCGCCGGAAGTGAGCACGCGGCTTGGGATGAGCGCCGGATCCACGGCTTGAACATCTCTGTCAGAGTGGGCGCTGGTGGAGTGCAATGGCTTCCCCGAGGCTCGTTAATCGGTAACTGAATCGTTTAACATTCTAGGCAGAAGCCGCGGAAGGTGTCAAGAAATCACTTGCTTAAATGGGAAATTGGCCGGAATCGGGCTTCCTCAGGTCCACGAAGGCCGCTCCCGTGAGTTCCATGGAAGTGAAGCGCGCCTCGCGAGGTCAACGAGATCGAGCGATCATCCAAGCGAGCGAGTCCACTTTTCTCGCCTTCGGGTCAGATGCCGGATTTTTCCGGCGCCCGCAGCGTCGAGGCCCGCACGATTAACTTGGGGGGCAGCAGAACCGATTCAGGCTTGGAGATCACTTTGGATTTCAAGTTCTCCAGAACCAGGCGGGCCGCCTCGGCGCCAATTCGACTGCTGTTTTGGTCGATGCTCGACAGGGGCACACGCAATGAATCATCGTAGTGAAGATTGCCGCAGCCGATAACGGCCACATCTTCCGGAATTCTCAGGCCCTCAGCGATCGCTTCATTGATCGCGCCCATCGCCAGAGGATCGTTAAAGCAGAAAACGCCATCTGGCCTCTGCTTCAGACCGAGCAAGTGTTTCATGGCGTCTGCCCCGCGCTGTCGAGTTCCCACATCGCCCTTCGGTTCAGCGATGATATATTCGTCGATTACATTCCGGCCGTTCTGTCCAAGCGCCTGTCTGTAGCCCTCGAGCCGCCGCAGACCGGGGCTTGTCCCCGGACCACGCACGTGGGCGATTCTCTTGCACCCAACGTCGATGAGATGCTGCGTCGCCATCATTCCAACCACAAAATCGTCGGATCCAACGAAATTGGCGGATAGGCCGGGGAAGCTCCGATCAATCAGTACGTAGGGAGTCTTCTGCTTCTCGATTCGGAAAAAGACCTCGACAGTGGCTCGGCAAGACGCGATGATCAGGGAGTCGAGCTGGCGTGCCAGGAGTTGACCAATCTCCTGTTCTTCAAGTTCAGGGTCCTCCTCGGAAGAAGCGACGACCAGGTGGTAGTCATTCTTGCGAAGGGCATGTGAAAGAGATTCCGCGATTTCCGCAAAAAATGGATGGAGCAGATCGGGGACGATCAATCCGACTAAATAGGTACGGCCTGTAACAAGGCCTCGGGCTGCAAGGTTCGGTCGGTAATCGAGTTCCTTAACTCGTGCCAGCACGCGCTGGCGTGTCTCCTCGCCCACATCTGGATGGTTTCGCAACACCTTCGAGATGGTTACCGTGGACACGCCAAGGTCTCTGGCTATGTCCTTCATTCGCAGGCTCATAGACGATAACATCAGTATACATTGGTTCGGTTCCGGCCTGTGCCGATTTGAAGTAGAGCGCCCACAGCCTTCTTGGTCGCTGAAGAGGGGAAGGTCGAAGAGCGGAGGATCCGGGACGAGGCAAGCCATCGCTGTCCTTGAAGGCCGGCGATGCAAACCCGCGATCTCGACGTCGACAAACTGGTCACTTCAGAAGCCTGGCGTCGATAGCTTTGTGATATGTTACATGCTGTAGCACCCGGGGCGGGCCAGTGTGAAGGTGGAGGTGAGACGATGCGAATTCTCAAGCAGGACCTGGGCTATGCGTTTCGCCAATTGCGCAAGACCCCGGGGTTCACCGTGACCGTGCTGCTCACGCTGGCGCTCGGCATCGGCGCCAACTCCGCCATCTTCACGCTGGTCAACGCCATCCTGCTCCATAACCTGCCGGTAACCGACCCCAAAACCCTCGTTCGCATCGGCGACAAAGACGACTGCTGCGTCAACAGCGGCTGGCACGATGACGGGGACTACTCGCTCTTCGCTACAGACACCTATTACGCGTTCAAGAAGAACTTGCCGGAGTTCGAAGAGCTGGCCGCGATGGAAGCAGGCTATGCCTGGCGGCCCATTACCGTCCGCCGCGCCGGACCGCAAACCGTAGCCAAGTCCGTCATGGGAACCTTCGTCTCCGGCAACTACTTCCGCGTCTTCGGCCTTTCGCCTGCGGCAGGCCGGCTCTTTGTGGATGCCGACGACCAGAAGGGCGCGCCCATTACCGCCGTGATGAGCTACGACGCATGGCAGCAGGACTATGCAGGCGACAAAAGCGTTGTGGGCAGCGCGTTTTATATCAATACCAAGCCGGTGATCATTATTGGTATCGCGCCGAAGGGGTTTTATGGCGACCGCATCGATACCAATCCGCCCAAGTATTTCCTTCCCATGAATTCAATGGATCAGGTCATCGGCGCACCGTACTTCAGCGATCCCGATACCCAGTGGGCTTACATCATCGGCCGCGTCAAGCCGGGAACTTCCTTGCCCGCCCTCCAGGCCAAGGTCAGCGCGCTGCTCAAGCAGCTGTATGTGCCGCTCAAGACATTTACTGACCAGCGCGCCCAAAAGGCTCTGCCCCGCACCCATGTGGTGCTCACTCCCGGCGGTGGCGGCATTCAGAACATGCAGGACGGTTACAAGGATCACCTCAAGCTGCTCGAATGGATCGCCGCCCTGGTGCTTCTCGTCGCCTGCGCCAACATCGCCAACCTGTTGCTGGTGCGCGGCATGAGCCGCCGCGCCGAGCTTTCCATCCGCTCCGCCTTGGGCGCGCAGCGCAGCCGTATCGTGCGCCAGCTTCTTACAGAGAGCGTTCTCCTTGCGGGCATGGGTGGGCTGCTTGGCCTTGCCGTCTCCTACCTGGGAGCGCACGCGCTGCTGGCGCTCGCCTTTCCCAATCAGCACAGCATGCCGGTCACGGCTTTCCCTTCGCTGCTGGTGATCGGCTTTGCGTTTGCGCTTTCGCTCCTTACGGGTGTCCTGTTCGGCTTGGCGCCGGCGCTGATGGCCGCGCGCACCCAGCCCGCTGAAGCGCTACGCTCAAATGCGCGTACCACCGCTCACGGAGCATCCTGGCTGCAGCGCGGGCTCGTCGTCCTGCAGGCCGCACTCTCTCTGGTGCTGCTGGTCGCCGCGGGCCTCTTTGCGCAGAGCCTCAACAAGGCCGAAAACGTGGACATGAAACTGGACGCGACGAATCGCTACATCGCCCATATCAATCCGCAAGCCGCCGGCTACAAGAACACGCAGGTTGAGCCGCTCTACCAGAGCATCGTAGACCATCTTCACGCCGTTCCCGGCGTGCTTAAAGTCGGCCTCGCCACCTACACACCCATGGAGGAAAACAATTGGGGATCTGGCGTAAAAGTGCAGGGCGATCCGGATCTGAACAAAGGCGCATCCTGGGTGAAAGCCACCCCGGAGTACTTCGACTCCGTCGGCACCCACGTTGTGATGGGCCGCGGCTTCACGCCGCAAGACACGCTGAATGCGCCGCCTGTCGCCGTGGTCAATCAGGAGTTCGTGAAGCAATTCTTCGGCAAGCGCAACCCGATCGGCCACCGCTTTGGCTTTTCCGGTCCACAAAAGGTCCCCCAGGATGGGGCGCATGAGATCGTCGGCGTGGTCGAAGACACTGTCTACACCAGCGTCTACTGGAAAAACCATGCCATGTACTTTCTACCCCTCACACAGCCTGCCGGCATTCCTACTCCCGACGACCCTCTCGACAAAGACCAATCCATGTACGCCGGCGCGCTGGTCGTTCAGACCGCCTATCCTATCGCCGGTTTTGAAAAGATTGTCGGCGACACTCTGGCCGGCATCAACCCCAACCTCACCATCGTGAAGTTTCAGACATTCCAGCAGCAGATTGACGATCGGTTCATCGCGGAGCGCCTCATCGCGCGCCTCACATCCCTCTTCGGCCTGCTCGCGTTGCTGCTCGCCGCCATCGGCCTTTACGGTGTCACCGCTTACACCGTGGTCCGCCGCACGCCGGAGATCGGCATCCGCATGGCGCTGGGAGCGGCGCGCAGCCGCGTAATCGCAATGGTTATGCGCGGCGCCATGCTGCAGGCCATTACCGGCCTCGTCATCGGCATCCCGGTGGCCATCTTCTGCGTGCGCTATGTCAAGTCTCAGCTTTATGAGATCACCAGCGTGAATGTGCCGGTGATGGCCGTCGCAATCGGCGTGCTGGTGCTTGCGGCCGCCATTGCCGGTATCATTCCGGCGCGGCGCGCAGCCTCTATTGATCCTGTGCGAGCCCTGCGCATTGAATGAGCTGCGCCCTTCTGACAGCCTACGCAACCCCGTAGTTCGCTGGAACGGGTTCCATCAAGAGATTTGTGAAAGCGCAGAGTTCCGCCGTGCCGCAAAGTAGCCCGGCGAGTGCCTCGGCGATCAAGACCGCCGAACCGTCGTACACTGGATACATCGGGTTCCCGGAATGAAAAGACTCGCCATCGGCCTCTATGCAGGGGCTACCGTTGCCCTGATGATCTGGGGCTACTATCAGGCCATCTACGTCGCGCCCACTGATGCCTTGCAGGGCGAAATCTTCCGCATCATCTTCTATCACGTTCCGCTCTTTATCTGTACGTTTCTCTTCTTCGCTCTCTCGTTTGCCGGCTCTATCGGCTTTCTGGCATACCGCCATAGCCGGCCGGACTGGGCGCAAATCGCCGATGCCTGGGCGCTTGCCGGTGCAGAAGTCGGCGTGGTCTGCTGCACCAACGCGCTGATTCTCGGCTCGATGTGGGGCCGCCGCGCCTGGGGTATCTGGTGGACCTGGGATGCCCGGCTTACCACGACCCTGATTCTCTGGCTCATCTATGTCAGCTACCTGCTGCTGCGCCGATTTGCCGCCGGAGTCCAGATGCAGACCCTCGCCGCCGTCCTGGGCATCTTTGGAGCGCTGGATGTGCCAATCGTCTACATGTCGAACCGGTGGTGGCGCACGCAGCACCCGGCGCCGGTCTTCGGCGGCGCCTCCGGTTCGGGCATGGACAAGTCGATGCTCATCCCCTTTGAATGGAACCTCCTGGCTTGGTTTGCCTGGGGCATCCTGCTTCTCATACTCCGCTTCCACGTGGAGCGGCAACAACAGCGCATCGCCGACGCCGAGGCTCAGGAAGCCTTAGCGGATCACACCCTGCGATAAGCCGGCGACCTGATTTGGACCTGGAGAAAAAGCATGGATTACGCAGCCGTTCTCGATCACAAGTTCAGAGTCGCCGCTTACGCTATAACCTGGATGATCCAACTCGGCTACGTGGGATGGCTGGGCCTGCGATGGCGGGCGCAAAAGCGCGCATCCGTGAGCTCGGATCGCATCCCGCGTTAGAGCGTTTTTGGTTAAAGTTTGCTAAGTTATGTATTTGCAAATAGATAAAGAGAGAAACGCTCTGTCCCACTTTGGTGGAAAGTTATAGCACGGACTTGCAATTAAATACCTCCAAGTGCTATTTAAGTTTTTCCTCATCTGGCCGATGATTCAGATGTGAGCCGGGTAAGAAAACCGGGCAAGGAGTGTTTTTCCAATGCACACGTGTTTAATTGCACTTGCTTTCATCGGGATGGCTATTTCCCTGGCGATCGTTGCCATGCATTCCGACGCTGGATCGTCCAGCGAACCCAAATAAACGCAGCCGCATAAACGCAGCAGTTGAACCGCAATTACCGTTCTACCGCGATTGACGCCTCCCCAGATCTGCATTTTCGGCGTTATCGCTTCGGCTTTCAGCCCTTTTGGGCGACAAAACGGCACAGCATCGGATAAGAATCCGCCGTTTTCCGCTTCAGTTGGGTGCTTTTGGGCCCAACTCGCGCCGACCCATCCTTTCCCCACCTCCAGCCGTCGCGCTCAAGGTTGGTCAGGCTCGTCAAGACCCCGTCCTAACCGGGGCCGGATACCCCCTCCCCCTCCCCAAAAAAACGCCTCCACGATGCGATAGACTGAAGTTTCGAGGACCAGCCATGCTCGTGGTCATGAAAGCGCAGGCTACGGCTGAGGAGATCCAGGCAGTCTGCGGCCATATTGAACAGTTGGGCTTTCGCGCCCATCCTCTTCCCGGCGCACAGCGCACCGCCATCGGCATCACCGGCAACCAGGGCGAAGTGGACCGCGGCAATCTTGAAGCTCTTCCCGGCGTCGCGGAAGTCATCCGCGTTTCGAAAGCCTACAAACTGGCCAGCCGCGACGTGAAGGAAGAGGATACCGTCATTCGTTTCGCCGGTTGTGACGCGGCCATCGGCGGTCGTGACCTGGCGGTCGTGGCCGGCCCCTGCTCCATTGAGAGCCGCGAACAGGCCTTCGCCATTGCCGAGCAGGTAGCGGCGGCGGGCGCACAGTTTTTCCGTGGCGGCGCCTACAAGCCCCGCACCTCGCCTTATGCGTTTCAAGGCCTCGGCCTCGAAGCGCTGAAGATCATGTCCGAAATCCGGGAAAGGTTCGGGCTGCGCATCATTACCGAGGCACTCGATAGCGAAACCCTCGAACTCGTCGCCGAGTGGGCCGATGTCATCCAGATCGGCGCACGCAACATGCAGAACTTCTCGCTGCTCAAAAAGGCCGGCCGGCTGCGCAAGCCCGTGCTGGTCAAGCGCGGCCTGAGCGCCACGCTCGAAGAGTTCCTGATGGCTGCCGAGTATGTGATGAGCGAGGGCAACTACGAAGTGATCCTCTGCGAACGCGGCGTGCGCACCTTCGCCGACCATGCGCGCAACACACTTGACCTGAGCATTGTGCCGGCCATCAAGCGGGCCAGCCATCTGCCGATTCTGGTCGACCCGAGCCACGGCACCGGCCGGCGCGACAGCGTGCTGCCCATGGCCAGGGCTGCCGTGGCCACCGGCGCTGACGGCGTCATGGTCGAGGTGCACAATCATCCTGAAGCCGCTCTCTCTGACGGCCCGCAGTCCATCTATCCCCAGCAGTTTCGCGACATGATGGGTGAAATCGAGCAGATTGCTCCCATCGTCCTGCGCCGTCTGCCGCGCGGCATCCGCGTGGAAGCATCCGCCGGATAAGATGTTTCTGTGCCGCGCATTAAATTGGAATCGAGAGCCGCGCAATACCGCTGGGGACCCCGGGTCTCCCGTGTGCGACGGGCGATGGCGCGAATTCTGCACGCCCTTCTAATTCTTCCCGCTCTTGGTACGCTCGCGCTCACCGGTTGCCGCCCCCACGATTTTCCGCAATACGCGCCGAACTATCGCGAATATGCCTATATTCCCAACGGCGGCAGCGCGACCGTCACCATCCTCGACGTTGTGAACGTCAGGGTAGACCGCGAGCTGCCAGTGGGGCAGAATCCGGTAGCCGTCGCCGTCAGCCCCACGCGCAACGAAGTGTATGTGGTCAACTGCGGCGCGCCCGGCGGATCGGGTTCCGTCTCGGTGATTGACGCCGAGCAAAACGCCGTCGTCGCAACCATCCCCGTCGGCCAGCGGCCCGTGTCCATCGATGTCGATTCGGGGGGCAGGCTTGCCTACGTCGCCGATTCTGCTTCGAACGCCGTCTCCGTGATTGACCTGCGTGCCCGCACCGAGATCGCCCGCATCGGCACGGGTGAGGAGCCGGTCGCAGCGCAGCTCGCGCCCGATGGCAAAACCCTGGTCGTCGCAAACCGGCGCGGCGACTCGGTCACCTTGATTGATCCCGCAACCGGCTACCTGCGCTCCGTCTTTGCAGGCTGCCCCGGCGCGGCAGATCCCGTCATCCTGCCCGATTCTTCCAAGGCCTTCGTCGCCTGTTCGGCCGGCCACCAGGTGATGGCGATTGCGCTTGCGCGGCCCCAGAACGGGTCCGCGAATGGGTCTTCAAACGGGTCCTCCAGCGCGTCCTCGATCAAATCCTCGATCACGTTTGCGAACCGGTCAGCGTCGCCGGGGTGGGAGCCTGACCGCCTGGAGGCGCTCATGGACGTGGGCCGCGCGCCCGTCGACCTGGCCCTGAAACCCGATGGCGGCGAGGTGTTCGCGTCCAACTCGCTCTCCGACTCCGTCTCCGAGATCTACAACACCACCGACGAGGTCGGCGATACCTACATGATCGGCGACGACCCGGTGCGCGGCCTTGTCTCGCGCGACAACGCGCTGCTCTATGTCGCCAATCTGCGTTCTCAATACCTCAACATCTATTCGATCGATGACGGAAAGCGCGTCGGATGGGTTCACGTGGGCGACGGACCTTCGGCCATGGCCTTTTCCGCAGCCGGCCATCTGCTCTTTGTCGTGGACTCGCGCTCCGGCGATGTAACCGTGGTGCGTACCGCCTCGGAATCGGTGTTTACGATGCTGCCGGCCGGCCGCGATCCCGACGCGATTGCGGTAAAGGCATTCAAAATGCCCTGACGCTCAACGCGCCGGAGGTTTGCGAATCAAGTGGGGACGGAGATCTGCCGCGCCCCATCCTTTGTGCGCCCATTGCACAGGGTGGGAGATCGAAAAGTTCAACCCGCCTGGAAACGCTCAAGCCGAAAACGCTCTATTGTTCGTTCCTGCTGCTCAGCCGCGACACGCTGAACTGCGCGCCGGCGAACAGAATCAGCCCCGAGATGTACGCCCAGAAGAGCACGCCGACCGAAACATAGAATGCGCCATAGAGCGCTTTGAGATCGAGGTGTGGAAGCGCAAGCACGAAGAGGTACTTCGCTACCAGCCAGATGATGCCGGTAATGGCGGCGGTGCGCAGGACAGGACGCGCGGGCACCTTGCGGTTGGGCAGGATCCAGTAGACGGCGAAGAAGAACAGGATGACCGCTACGCCGGTTGTCGCCGTCAGCAGCAGGAAACAGACGCCGTTGTAGGCAATATTGTCGGTGTGGTGAAAGAAGGCGACCTCGAGAACCTGTTGTGCAGCCGCGTTGAGCGCCACGCTGCCCATGCCCAGCCCAACCATAATCAGCGCGAGCCCGAAGGCGACGGTCTGGTTGAAGAGATAGTTGCGGCTCCGGGTCACGCCCCACGCCTGGTTCAGCGCCACTTCCAAAGGCAGGAAGATACCGGTGCAGGAGATGAGGATGACTACAAGCGACAACGCCTGCACGCCGTGCCGCGAAGACAACGCAGCCACCGCTTCCATGTTGTTGGCTACCCAGTTTGGCTGCCTGGTCGCCGTGGGAAGAAAGTAATTCACCATTTCGGTGATCACGTTGACCATTGCCTGCGAATGAAAGACCGAGAGTGCCAGCGTGTACATCAGCACCACGAAGGGAATAAACGAGAGGATCGCATTCGCCGCCACGCTGAAGGCGAAGGTGTGAACCTCCGAATCGAGCAGGTAAGCGACCAGAGCTCTCCCGTCGCGCCGCCAGCGAAACCACTTCGACCTCGCGGGCCGCTCGGCCACGTCGACCGCACCGGCTCTCTGAATCGTGGTTGCCGCTCCGGCCGTAGAGATGGCCGTCTGCGCCCCGAGTTCTTCCTTGGTGGGCAACGGATTCGCCTTTCCCGTCTCTGAGCTTGAATGGATTGCTGCTTCAAGGATAGCGTTTGCGGAGCCCTCGCGCATCCTCCCCCGCCGCGCTCATGGTTACGAGCGGGCGTTTTTTCGCAGCTTGTCCAGCGCCCATTGCGCCGCGGTGCGCACTCCTTCATCCGCAGCCGAAGTCCACGCTTCCAGCCAGGGCAGAAACCGCGGCTGGCCGCTGTTGCCCATGGCGACCGCAGTATTGCGCCGCAGCCCCCAAAAGCCGGTTCTGCGCACCGGCGACCCATTGAATTGCTGCTCGAACGCCCCCTCGTCCATCGCGGCCAGCCATTCGAGCGCAGGGTTCACAAGCTCCGGTCGGGCCGTCAGATCGGCATGGGAGGCAATGGGTGCTTTGTGGTTCCATGGACATACGTCCTGGCAGATATCGCAGCCGAAGACCTGGCGGCCCGTCCCTTCCATCAAACCCGTGGGGATCGGGCCCTTATGCTCGATCGTCAGGTAAGAGATGCAGCGCGTCGCATCCATCTGGTAAGGAGCAATCAGGGCTTCAGTCGGGCAGGCCTCGATGCAGCGCCGGCACGTCCCGCACCGGTCGGGAACAACAGTGGGCGTTTGCTCTGCTTCGACCGGCAACGACGTAAGCAGGACCGCCAGAAACCCAAACGATCCAAGTTTGGGGTGAATCAAGCAGGTGTTTTTGCCTGTCCAGCCGAGTCCGGCGGCAGCGGCCAGCGAACGCTCGACCACTGGGCCTGTATCCACGTAGGCGCGGGAGGCGAACTCGCCCAAGCCCTCGTGAAGTTGCAAGTCCAAAGATTGCAAGCGTTTGAGAAGCACCTTGTGATAATCGCTGGGCCGCCGCACTCCATCGGGATGGATGCGGCTGGTGGTGGCATAGCGCGCGATCCAGCCCGCGCCTTCCGGCGGCGTATCGATCGAGCGTAGCTTCTCACTCCGGTAAAGGCAGAAACAGACGATTGCCGAGCGGGCCCATGGGAAGGGAAGCGCGGTCCGCTCCCGTACCAGGCGGCCATCCTCATCGGCCCGCTTCAGGTAGTGCATCGAACCTGCGCGGCCTGCGCCGATCCATTCCCGGAAACGGAGAGCGTCCCGCGCCTCTTCGGCGTAGGGCAGCCCGATGATCCCCGCCTCGTCAAACCGGGCTTCGACCGCCAGACTGCGCACGCGTTCCCGCGCCAGGGTTACCGGGGAGCTGGTTAACGAGTTGGAAACCGGGTTGGAAACGGAACTCACGACCTTGACACTTCGTATAGAGCCTTACTGTTCATTTGCGGACGCGGGGAGCAAAACCGCACACCCAGGCGCCGCGCAGGGAATCGCGATCGGGTGGATTCCCTTGCAATTCAGCATATTCCTTGGCTGCCATTTTGGCGGGCGGCGTGCACATTCCAAGAGCAGGCACGACAAACAGCGTGAATTACCGGCGCGGCGGCGGAAGCGAAGGAGGATTTCTATGAGTATCGAGTGCAGCGTGGCGCTCAGGGTCGTGATCCAGGCGAAAAAGGACGGCGAGATGGCGGAGTTGGTGAGAGGCCTGGAAAATCAGATGCTGGATCAGGTCAAGCCCTTGGTCCGCAACCGGTCGGTCACCTTGGACATGCGGCATGTCGAGCGGATCGACGCCGCAGGCATCGCGGCGCTCATTACGCTCTATTGCGTCGCCCGCCAGGCCAACCACGAGTTCACCGTTTCCCATGCCACGGCGCGGGTCCAGGAGATCCTCACGCTTGTGGGCGTAAAGCACTTGCTTACTGCGGGATACGAGGAGGAATCCTCAGACGGCTGCCTCTCCTTGCAACTCACGGCTGCCTGAGCTTGCGGGTTTTTGACCGGGACACGGATTTTTCGCCAGATCCAGGCAACCGTTGAGGCCGGCTGCGCTTCTAAGGATCTACCAAGCTCTCATGACCTGGGTTGCTCAGCCTCATTTGGTGAGAATGGCGGACGCACAACTGGTGTTTTCCTTCCCTTCGAACTCGAACTGTGTCTCCAAACCATTCGCCTCCCCCCTTCCCCGACCCTCGGTTTTCTTTTTGGGACCGCTCGAAATCCTCTGCAACGTATCAACCGGCCGCCGAAGTTTCCGCGCGGGATGCGCGTTGCTGCTTCTCTTCGCATCATTCCAGACACTCTGCCGCGGTGAAGGCACAAGTAGTTCGGCCAGCTCCAACTCCCTGAAGGGACTGAGCCTGCAACAGCTTGGCGAGGTGGAAGTGACCACCTACAGCAAGGTCCCCTCCGAGATGTGGCGGACGCCCGCGGCCATCTACGTCATCACCGGTGACCAGATCCTGCGCTCCGGCGCCACCACGATCGCCGATGCGCTGCGCCTCGCGCCGGGCGTGGAGGTCGGCCGCCTCAGCTCCGACACCTGGGCCGTGGGAATTCGCGGCCTGCAGAACAACTTCTCGAAATCCGTACTTGTCCTCATCGACGGCCGAAATGTCTATACCCCTCTCTTTGCCGGTGTCTACTGGGATGTCCAGGACATGCCGCTCACCGATATCGACCGCATCGAGGTCATTCGCGGCCCCGGCGGAACGATCTGGGGCGCGAACGCAGCCAATGGTGTCATCAATATCATCACCAAGAATTCAAGCGATACGAAGGGCGTTCTGGCCGACGGGCTCGCCGGCACGCAAAGCCACACCATCGATGATCTCGAGATTGGTGGAGGATCTCCCAGACTCAGCTATCGGGTCTTTGGCCGCGGCTTCCAGCGCCGCCACGAATATCATTCCGACGGCATCAACGATGATTCCTGGCACCAGGAGCGGCTCGGCTTCAGGGTCGACGGCATCGCTGGCCCTGACGACTACTTCGTGGAAGGGAATATCTACAAAGGCACTTCACCGCACATCGTGGGAACGGCCGTCTCCAACGACATAACCTCCGGCGGTTACATCAACGCCCGCTGGCAGCACGATCTGAGCACGGAAAAAGGCTTCTATCTGCAGGCCTATTTCGATCGCACGCTGCGCACCCATGCGGCGCAGGTGGGCGAATCCCGTGACACCATCGACATCGACTACATCCAGCATTTTCGCCTCGGCGCGAGCAACCTGATCTCCTGGGGCGGAGGCTTGCACTGGAGCCCCTACCTTACCATCCCCGCAGGCTTGCTTGAGCCCCCGGGGGGAACCGATTACGAGCACACCGGCTTCGTGCAGGACGAGATTCGGTTGCGCGATCATTGGCACCTCACCGCCGGCACCAAGCTCGAGTGGAACAACTATAGCGGCTTCGATCTTCAGCCCTCCGCACGCATCCTTTGGTCGCCGGGCGAGAAGCAGTCCTTGTGGGGCGGCGTCTCCCGGGCCGTGACCACGCCCTCCGATCTCGAGGAGAACTTCCGTTTGCAGGCGGCCAGTGCCACCACCGTCCTCCAGGTTCTCGGCAATCACAGCTTCAAATCAGAAGATGTGATCGGATATGAGGTGGGGTACAGGCGCCTTCTGGGAAAGAAGGTCTTCGCTTCGCTCGCCTCATTCCGAAACGAATACAGCCGGTTGCAGAGCTTCAGCGCGCCGATGGTTTCCGTCTCAGGCGGCCTCGTCTACATCACTATCCAATATCAAAACCAGATCTCCGGCTCCGCCTCGGGCGCCGAGGCCGCTCTCGAGTCGCAGATCACACCCTGGTGGCGTCTCAATACGAACTATTCCTACATGAACTCCGATTTCGCTTCGAACGGTCCCACATCGAGCATCAGCTCCACTGGAACCCCGCAGACCTACGACGGCTCCAGCCCCAAGCACATGGTCACCGCGGAATCCATGTTCGATCTTCCCGGGCATATCCAGTTCGACCAGACGTACCGGTACATCAGCGCGCTGCCTGCTGAAAAGGTAAACGCCTACCAGACTATGGACCTTCATCTGCAAAAATCGCTCGGCCGCGATTTTGCGCTGGAGCTGGTGGGTCAGAACCTGTTCCAGAACGTTCACGACGAGTGGGGCACCGGCGACCCGACGCAGCCGGTGGTAGGGATGTATCGGGAGGGCTACGTGCGGCTCACGTTCTCTACCGGGCAGAAAACGGCGAAATAGAAAGCGATTCCGCGGAGCGCCACGGGGCAGCGGAGAACCACGTGAACCACGTGAACCACGTGAACCAGGAGAACCAAGTGAACCGGGAAAGCCGGCGCCCATTGCAGGTAGATCCATCCCGGCGACGCCGCATGTGACGGCAGGCACAGGCAATCGTATACTGGAATCGCTACTGGTAATAAGGCGCAGTCCGAAGTCGGGATGACGCGCACACGCTCAGTCCGGAGCGACTTAACCCTGTACCTGGCCTGCTGGAGCTCAAGAAGGCGGCATTTTCCAAAGGAAATGCATTTGCCGCAACGCTCCAGCACAAAGCGAGGGAAAGCCGTTCCAGCGTTTTAGGAATCACTGTAGGGCGAAACCGGGATGCACGGTTCGGCGACCCAATAGGGAGCGCCGGCCATGTACCAAGGCGAAAACCGCACGCGCTTTTCTAAACGTCCAAAGGAATACAATCGTTGAGCCTCTGTTCGCCACCACCACCTATCGACCCGCCCGAGCGCAATCCAAGAGACGGAGGCTTTACCCATGACGCCCAGCGTTCTGGAACAGGCGCCTGCTGAAAAAGCAGGCTCGACGGCAAAATCAACCAAGTATGTTTATTCCTTTGGCGGCGGCAAGGCCGATGGCGATGGAAAGATGAAGGATGTGCTGGGCGGCAAGGGCGCCGGCCTGGCCGAGATGACCCACGCCGGGCTCCCCGTGCCTCCCGGATTCACAATCCAGATCGAGGCCTGCCGCGAGTACATGCGCGGAGCCTCAAGTCCGCAGATCGACATCGAGATGCTGGCGGCGCTCGAAAAGCTTGAGAAGTTGCAGGGTCAAAAGCTGGGCGCGGGCGACAATCCGCTGCTCGTCTCCGTGCGCTCGGGCGCGAAGTTTTCCATGCCCGGCATGATGGACACGATTCTGAACCTCGGCTTGAATGACAAGGCCGTCGAAGCGCTGGCCAAGCGTACCGGCAATCCCCGTTTTGCCTACGACTCCTACCGCCGTCTCATCCAGATGTTCGGCGACGTGGTGCTCGACGTTTCGAAGAAGAAGTTCGAGCATATCTTCGACGGCGTGAAGGCCGGTGAAAAGGTGAAGTTCGATTACGACCTCACCGCCGACGCGCTCAAAAAGATCATCGCCGAATACAAGAAGCTGGTGAGGAAAGAGACCGGCAAAGACTTTCCGCAGGACCCGCTCGATCAGCTCACCGCCGCGCGGGACGCCGTCTTCCGCAGCTGGCAGAATGATCGCGCGAAGACCTATCGCCGCATCAACCGCATCGACGACTGGCTCGGCACAGCGGTGAACGTGCAGGCCATGGTCTTCGGCAACCTGGGCGAGAAATCCGGCACCGGGGTAGGCTTTACGCGCAACCCCGCCACTGGCGAGCACGCCTTCTTCGGCGAGTACCTGATGAACGCGCAGGGCGAAGATGTGGTCTCGGGCGTCCGCACCCCGCTGCCGATCAGCGAACTGGAGCGCGCCAATCCCCAGGTCTACCAGCAGTTGAAAGACATTACGCGGAAGATGGAAAAGCACTACCGCGACATGCAGGACTTCGAGTTCACCATCCAGGACGGCAAGCTCTACATGCTGCAGACGCGCAATGGCAAGCGTACCGGTCTGGCTGCAGTGCGCGTCGGCATTGACATGGTGAACGAGGGCCTCATCACTCAGGAGGAAGCGCTCTTCCGCGTCGAGCCCAACCAGTTGTATGACTTCCTGGTTCCCCGGCTGGTGGAAAAGGGCGAGAAGATCGAGGTCCTCGCCACCGGCTTGCCTGCATCGCCGGGCGCGGCGGTGGGGCAGATCGTGTTCACGGCGGAAGACGCGGTGAAGCATCACGCCAACGGCTCCTACAAGTCGATCGTTCTCGTCCGCGGCGAGACCACGCCGGAAGATATCGCCGGCATGGAAGTGGCGGACGGCATTCTGACCTCGCGCGGCGGCATGACCTCGCACGCGGCCGTCGTCACCCGCGGCATGGGCAAGTGCTGCGTGGCCGGCGCCGGCGACTGCGTCGTGGACGAAGCCAAGAAGGAACTGCGCGTAAAGGGCCATGTCTACAAGCAGGGAGACTACATCTCGCTCGACGGCACCACCGGCCGCGTGATTGCCGGTCGCCTGAAGACGCTTGAAGCGCAGCCCGACGATCCCGATCTCGTCAAGTTCATGGGCTGGGCCGACGCGGTGCGCAAATTGCGCGTCCGCGCCAACGCCGATATTCCGCGCGACGCCAAGCAGGCGCGCCAGTTCGGCGCCGAAGGCATCGGTCTCTGCCGCACGGAGCACATGTTCTTTGCCGAAGACCGCATTGAGCACATGCGCACCATGATCCTGGCCAACAATGAGAAGGATCGCCGCGCGGCTCTTAAAAAACTGCTGCCCATGCAGCGCGCGGACTTCGTGGGTCTCTTCAAGGCCATGGAATCGCTGCCGGTGACCATCCGCCTGCTCGATCCGCCGCTGCACGAGTTCCTGCCCAAGCGCGAAGATTTGCTGGTGCAGATTGCGCGCCTCGAAGAGTCGAAGCCCAGATCGCCGAAGCTCAAAGAGCTGCGCACGCTGCTGGCGCGCGTGGAAGAGCTGCATGAGATGAACCCGATGCTTGGCCTGCGCGGTTGCCGGCTTGGCATCACCTTCCCCGAGATCACTGAGATGCAGGCTCGCGCCATCATCGAAGCTGCCGTGCAGGTGAAGAGCAAGGGCGGCGATCCGCACGTCGAGATCATGATCCCGCTCATCGGCTCAATCGAGGAGATGCGCAACCAGGCGGCCATTGTGCGCCGCATCGCCGAGGACGTCTTCAAGGAGAAGGGCGCGAAGGTCGATTACATGGTGGGCACCATGATCGAGCTGCCCCGCGCCGCCCTTACTGCCGACCAGGTCGCCGAAGAAGCCGAGTTCTTCAGCTTCGGCACCAATGACCTGACGCAGACCACCTTCGGCATCTCCCGCGACGACATCAACAACTTCCTGCCCGCGTACCTCAAGCAGGGCATCTTCAAGTTCGATCCGTTCGCCACGCTCGATCAAACCGGCGTTGGCCAACTGGTGAAGATGGCCGCCGTCAAGGGGCGTGAGACCCGGCCCACGATCAAGCTGGGCATCTGCGGCGAGCACGGCGGCGATCCTGAATCCGTCAAGTTCTGCCACCGGATCGGCCTCAACTACGTCTCCTGCTCGCCCTTCCGTCTGCTGACGGCGCGGCTTGCGGCGGCGCAGGCGGCGCTTGAAGAAGCGCAGGTGAAGGCCGGAAAGGAAATTCACCAGGGCTCGAAGTAGAAGCATCGCGAGGGCGCGGCCCAGGCGGCCGCGTCCTCGCAAACAGCCCGCCTGTTCTGGATTCCCGCACTGTCCTTGATTGTGGTAAAATCGGAACAGAAGCGGAGGGTATCTCCAATGCGGAAAATCAAGACTACTTAATCGATTGTTATAATCCCACGAATCGACTGCTCCTCGACGCACCGAATCTGTTCCCCCGGTGGTGTTCCGAGGAGCAAAACTGTTTTATCCGCCCTTTCATCCGGCACTCCCCAGCAATCCCTTGAGCGCTGCCTTACCTTCCTCGGAGTTCGCGACCGGAGCGAGATCCTCATCGTCCAGGAGCTGCTGCTGATATGAAGGCGCAACCTCAAGAGCCGCGCGGAGGCATTCAATGGCCCGCTTCCGCGCCGCCGGCTCTCGCTTCTCTCGAAAATCAAACTCATGGTAGTTGGCGGCATTCCAATAAGCCGCCGCTAAATCCCCGTCCCGTTCGCCGGCACGGAGCTTGGCATGAATGAAAGTGTCTAGCGCCTCCAGAGCCTTCTTCCGGTTCCGGGCCGCCTCATTCCAGACTCTTGAAAGCAAGATATTCAGCGGACGGTTGGTTGGATAGGTCTTGGCCAGCGTGGCGAGGGATTGAATAAGCGTTTGCGTCTCTGCCGGATCGAAGGCGCCGCTTGATAGATAATCTTTGGCGCGGGTCAACTCCGTCGAGAGATCGACTGCGCTTCCGATCTTTGCGCGCGTCTCTTTCTTCAGCTCCTCCTGCTCCTGCGCCAACTTCGTGAACTGCCGGTAGAGGCTATCGGCAATCGCCGGCAGAAGCTTGTTCGCGATGTAGCCGGCGACGAACCCCGTCGAGCTTAGAGTAAGCAGAGCTTCGAGATCGTCCAAATCCTTGGGGAATCGGTTCGCCCAGAGAATCGCCAGCAGTGCTGCCACTGAGCCACCGAAGCCCGTAATGGCATGTGCAAAAAAGAACATGCGCTTGAACTTCGAACTTAGGGAAAGCCACTGCGGTGCGTCTAGGAGTTGAGGCTTCAGAAACATGGAGAGGCTGTTGGTGAGCCCGCCAAGGATGCCGGGAATACCGACCAGCGCCAACGTGAGCGCAAATTGCCAGAGGACGTCGGAGAGAGAGCCGTGAGGCGCCGAAGGCATACGCTGCTCCAGGAACGGGAGCAGAATACCATCTTGTGCAGTTCCATCGAACGGAATTTGAGGCCAGAACCGGAACGCTCCTGAGCGGAGTGAGTCCCCGGACTCGCTACTTCGAGTCGCCCCCCGCGGCGAAGTAGCCTTCGCGCGTGACCACGGTCAGATCTGCATTCTTGGGCTTGAGCGCGATCTTGTGGTAGCCGCCCTCGTTGTCCACCTGATCCGGCGTGTACGTGAGCAGGTATTGCCCGCGCAGCTCGTCGGCAATCATCCCATAGATCTCGTCCAGGTTGTCCTTCTTCTTGGCTTCGAAATAGCGGCCGCCCGTGCGGGTGGCGATCTGCGTCATGATCTTCCGGCCATCCACGGATTCGGATTCCCGCCGGTGTCCGCCGCCGCCACCGGGATAACCGCCGCCAGGGTAGCCACCTCCGCCGCCCGGCCAGCCGCCGCCCATGCCGCCATGACGGCCCCCGCCGGGAAATCCGCCCTGGCGCTCTTGTTCCCCCTTGAAATAGATGGTGTAGACGGAGAGATTGGCATGGTCGGCCGCATCCAGGGCTTCGTTGAGTGTCTCCTTGCTGCCCCGGTCCACGCCGTCGGAGAAGATGATCAGAGCCTTCCGTCCATCCTTCGGCTTCATCAGCTCGTCAGAGGCCAGGTAGATGGCGTCATACAGTTGCGTTCCACCCCGGGTATGCGTCCCGCTGCTGCGGTCGTCGCCGCTGGTCTCAGGGCCCGAATTGTTCCGCTCCTGCTCCGTCGGCCCCATGGCGTCGAGTTCGCGGTGCAGCTTGTCCCGGGAGTTGGTGAAATCCTCCAGCAATTCCACCTCGCGGTCGAAATGGATGAGAAATGCCTGGTCGCCGGCCTTGGCGTTCTTTGGATCGGCGGGCAGCATCAGGTCGACAAATTTTTCTCCCGCTTTCCGTTCATTGTCCATTGCCCCGCTCATACTGCGGCTGGTATCCACCAGCAAGCCCAGCAGGAAGGGTAGATTGCTCTGCCGGGAGAAGCTCTTGATCGTCTGCGGGCCGCCATCCTCGGTCAAGCTGAAATCGGCCGCCGTCAAAGTCGTCACCAGCGCGCCGTGCTTGTCGCGCACCGTCACCGGCAGCAGGACTTCTCGCGCCTGCACCTTCAACGTCGTCGGCTGGTCGCTACCGGTGGCCTGCGCCGCAGATTCTTGGGCCGCAGGTGCTTGAGCAAGAACAGATCCGCCCATCCAGAGCGCGGCAAAGACCGGTACTGCGAAACGAGATGACGGCAAAATTCTCATAGGGATTCCAACGGGACTCTTTCAAACCATTAGACGCGCCTGGCGGGGTACCGTTGACCGGGTTCCATCGTCCACCGATACCATTTCCAATGTCGCCGGCCCGAATGTTGTAGGTGCCGCAATGTCCCTGGCCCAAGTCTTTTCGCCCGGTGCACCGGCGGATCTATCGACGAAAGCGCCAAGATCGGCCCGGAGTCTCTCTTGCCCGCCCGACACTAAATTCCTCCGCACTAAACGCGGCTCCGGCGGAATGTCGGCTTCACATGAGAGGTTAGCAAAAAGAAAGAAACAACGGGAGGGGGCTTTTTTCCTGGAAGGGCGGGTCTGGTAGCGCTACCGGGAATCGAACCCGGGTTTTAAGATTGAGAATCTCACGTCCTAACCCCTAGACGATAGCGCCACGCTTATTGCGGGGAAGGCTCGCGGCAGCAAGCCTCTTGTTACTTTAACAAAAAAACCGCATCCGGCCAAAGCGGCCGCGGGTCGCTCAAGGCGCGGGGGAGCTGCTGCGCGCCCGCTCAAAGGCCCAGCTTGCGCACTTCCTCGTTGTAGTACTTGCGGTACAGAATCTCCCACTCCTGCGAGCCTTCGAGGATAATTTTGCGCTGGTTCGCGATCTTGAGCCGCGCCGAGGTGTCGATCTTCCCCTCTTCGTCGAGCAGCGTTTCGAGCGCCTTGCGCGCCTCCTGGCGGATGGTATTGCGGTCTTCGAGGAACCCCACCTGGTCCACTTCGGCCAGCGTGTCGGCCACCGTATGGGCCAGCTTGTTGAGCTTGTCGCGGCTGATCCTCATAGTACCGCCTTGTACTTCTTCGCGAGCTCGGTCTTCACCTTCTTGAACATCTCGGCATACTGCGCGCCGGATTTGCGCATTTCGTCCGAATAGGCTTCGAGAATCACGCGTACTTCTTCGTTGATGCGGTCTTCAAGAGACAGCTCATCGAGCAAAGCCTGATTGACACGCTCTTCAGTCACCTTCAAATCACCGGTGGTGATCAGCTTGGCGTCGATGAGGTGCTTGACCGTGCGGCGGGCGAGATACCCAATGTAATCGCGGGAGAAGATCATGGGTTAAAGCTGAGAATAGCGCATCGACCCGCATGATGTACACCCACTGGGCCGGGACGACGGAGGGACCAGGGACTATGACAGGGGGACTGGAACCGGCTGCATAAATCCGGTTTGGAAAGGGCACGGCTTCAACCAAGCAAAATTCATGCGGCCTTCAGGCCCTGCCGGACTATTTCGCCTCCGGAGCGCGCCCTTTATGCAACCAGTTCCGGAGATGAGGCACCACAGCCCGACCCTGACGATTTCAACCTCGGTGCGGGCAGCTCTTGGTGTTCAGGCACTCGTCGGCAATGCGCAGCCTTCCTACGGGGCGGCCGGCGATCAGGTGCTCGGCCACGATCTCTTCGGCGTCCTCGGGCTTCACGCCGCCGTACCACACCGCATCGGGATAGACCACCACCGTAGGGCCGTGCTCGCACTGATCCAGACAGCCCGATTTATTGATCCGCACCCGTCCACCCAATCCAGCCTCTCTCGACAACTGCTGCAGCCGCGCGTGCAGTTCACTTTTTCCATCGGTCGTACAGGAGGGACGGGGTGCATCGGCGGCGCGGGAATTCAAGCAGACAAAGACGTGGCGTTCGAATGCGGGCAAACGGGATCTCCTCTGGTACCTTTTCAGGATAGCTGACGGAATCAAAGGCTTGCGGACTTGGGCTTCTCCAATGAAGAACACGGCTCGAAGCCGCTCGACCGAAGTTTCCACATTTTCTCTGCCAACCCGCCCGCATCTGCGAAAATGAGTGCTTGACCTATGAGTACTGATAATCTGCTCTCGCTCAAAGACGACATGGTGGCTTTTATTGAGGGCCATGGCCTTCGCCGCCTCCCCGGTTATGTGACCGAGGATATTCCCTCCATCCTCTGGGAGGGACGCGGCAATCCTGACGCGTGGAAAGACTTCGTCGAGATGGCCAAGCATGTGGGGGCTCCGTTCGTCACCTTCAGCGAGATGACCATGGAACGCGAAGAGCTCGACGCGCTCATCGAAGAAGCCGGCGAGATGAACTTCCCCGATGAAGAAGGTACGGAGCTCGTAGAAGCCAAGTGGCTGCGCAAGTACTCGGGGATGCTGGGCTACATCCAGCTCGGCTTCGTTTATCAGGGACTGGTGTTTCTGCACGAGACCACGACCGAGTGGTATGAGCGCTTCCAGACGCTGCTCGAAGACATCGAGGCCTTCCAGGACATCGTCATCGACGATGCGCATTCTCAAGACGAAGAGGAAGAGTAAAGCGCGTGAGCACCACAGGCGCGCAGGCCGGGCCCATCGCATCGCAGCGCGCGCCTCTGCCCCAAAAGTCGAATCCCGAAAAGCCAAGCCCTGAAAAACTAAGCCCTCAAAAGCCGAGCCCCGTAAGATCAACCCACGAAAAGCCGATTCTGGAACGCTGGGTTCTCGTCGAGCAGCGTCTTGAGGCAGCGGCGGCTCTTGCGCAGCAAGCGCATTTGCCGGTTGTGCTAGCCGAGCTGCTCTGCGCGCGCGGCATCACAGAGGCGCATGAGGCCTACGCTTTCCTCCATCCCGATTTCACTCATCTACACGATCCCTCCCAGATGCTGGGCATGGATCAGGCGGTTGCCCGGCTGGAGCGGGCCATCGCCGCCAGGGAACCGGTGCTGCTCTACGGCGATTACGATGTGGACGGCACCACCGCCGTCGTGCTGCTGAAGACCGCCATTGAGATGCTCGGCGGCGTGGTCCGCTTTCATGTGCCGCACCGCCTGCGTGAGGGCTATGGCCTGCAGTCGAGTGTGCTTGAGGCTGCCTACGCAGACGGCGTGCGCCTTGTCATCACCGTCGACACCGGCATGAGGGCCTTCGCTGAAGGTGAAACGGCGCGCAGGCTCGGTCTGGACCTCATCATCACCGATCATCACTTGCCCAAAATGGACGACGCCGTCCCGGCCGCGCTGGCGATCCTGAATCCCAATCAGCGCGGCTGCGCGTATCCTGAGAAATCCCTCTGCGGTGCTGCCATTGCGCTCAAGCTCGCGCAGGCCTTGCTCGAGCGGCGCGATGCGGCACGTCTTCGCGAGAAGATTCTGCCCAGTTTTCTCAAAATGGCGGCCATCGCTACCATTGCCGATGCTGTGCCTCTGCGCGGAGAGAATCGCGCCATCGCCGCGCTGGGCTTGCGTGAGCTGCGCCGCCCGGCCGGCGCCGGGTTGCGCGCCCTGTTCGCCGCGGCGGCTCTCGATCCAGCCAGCAAAGAGCTCACCGGCTTCGACATCGCTTTCCGCCTTGCTCCGCGCATCAACGCCGCGGGCCGCATGGATGTGGCCTCTGAAGTGATCGAGCTTTTTTCCACGCGTGATCCGGTCCGCGCTGCCGAACTCGCCCAAAAGCTCGAGCGTCTCAATCGCGAGCGGCGCGATGCAGAAGCCGCCGCCCTGGCGTGCATTGAAGAGCGCTTGCAAGCGGAGGCCGAGCTCGCGGCGGAGCGCCTGCTGCTAGTGGATGGCGAGGGCTGGCATCGCGGCGTCATCGGCATCCTCGCCTCGCGCGTAGTGGAGCGCACCGCCAAGCCGGCCATCGTTGTGAGTGTAGAAGGCGAGGTCGCGCACGGCTCCGGCCGCTCCGTGGATGGCTTTGCGCTTCTCAGCGCCATCGAGAGCTGCGCGGATCTTTTCACCCGTTTCGGCGGCCACGCCTTTGCCATCGGCTTTGCCATGCCCGCCGCGGCGCTGCCTGATCTCAAAAGCAGGCTGCGCGCTTATGCTGAAGAGCATCTCGCCGCGCGCACGCCGGAGCGGCTGCTGCGGATTCACGCCGAGCTCCCGCTGGACCGCATTACGCCGACACTCGCCGGCTGGCTGCGCAAGCTTGAGCCGCTCGGCCACGGCAATCCCGAGCCGGTCTTCGTAGCGCGAAAGGCGCGGCTGGCTTGCCCGCCGCGCGTGATGAAAAATCGCCATCTGCGCTTGGAACTGACGCAGGAGCCGCACAGCTCCAGCGCCGTGCGGGCCGTGGGTTGGGGCATGGCGGAGCGTGCCGGTGCGCTTGGCCTCGCGCAGGGCAGCGTGATCGATGTGGCCTACCGCATCCGCGAGAATGATCATCCCGCATACGGCGGCCTTGAGGTCGAGATCGCCGGCATGGCGCCGCCTGCGGCCTGAGGCAACGAACTGACCGCGGCAAGGGCCGGCCGCGACAAGGCCCCAACGCCTGAACGCAAGAAGGCCCACGGCGAACCGTGAGCCTCGTTGGTTGCTTGCCGAATTCCGCAGCTTATCGCCCGTGACCGTGTCCCTCATCGTGCCCGCGATTTTCCGGACGCGGGTTTGAGTGCTCCTGCGGATGCGGGTTGGAGTGCTGCGGTGCGGCGTGGGATTCCGGCGCGGGGCGGGATTCCGGCGCTGCCCGATACTCCGTATTCGCATGGGCACCACCATTAAAGCCCGCATTGCCGCCGGCGTGCGCACCGCCGTTGAATCCGGCGTTGCCGCCCGTATGCTCGGGAACCGCGTGGGACTCAGCCTGCGGCGGCCTGGACGCGGCAACATTGGCTGGGCGGCCGTGGTTCGCATTGAAGTAGGCGCCGTGGTCGGAGCGGGCCGCGGTTTCATGCCGGCTCTGGAACGATGTCGGCGCGACATGCTGCTCGTGCTCGGCCATCCGTTCCTCAGGCGCGGGTTGATGGTTGATGCCGCCCGGTCCGCCGTTGTACGACACGTGCGTGTTGTTGATGATCGTGGTGCGTTCCACAACCGTGCGGTCGACGTAAACACGATTGCCGCCCCATGCTCCGCCCGCGCCGATATGCATCACTGCACCGTTATAGGCGAACACGCCGCCGCGCCACATGCCGCCTGCGAAGCCCACACCCATGTAACCGAAGCCGTAATTCACGCCGCCGTAGTAGCCCACGTGCTGGCCCCAGTAGCCGGGATGCCATGCATAGAGGCCGCCGCCCCAGCCCCAGTAGCCGGGCGTCCACAATGCGCCCACGTAAGGAGCCGGCACCCAGGCGCCAGGCACCCAATAATAGCCATCCTCCCCGTAGGCCCAATAGCCAGGCGTCCACATCAGGCCGGGCTCAGGGCAGACCGGTTGCACATAAACAGGCAGGGCGGGCGGAGCGAATCCAACACTGATAAAGACGCCTGCGTGAGACGATGCCGGGATCAGAGAGACCAACAGCGCTAAGAACATCAGGCGCAAAGAGCGGGACACTTGCATGAGAAAACCTCCAGGTCAGTTATCGTTCAACCGCGTTCGAATCGATCGGATGCAGTTTTGATTGGCGCGCATCCAGTCTATGCCACATCAAACCCCCTCGCCGCTCAGAAGTTGCCGCGGGGGATCTCCGGTTTTGCGAGGATGGTAGACTTGCGCCATGCCGCGCGGATGGTTTATCACCCTGGAGGGCCTCGACGGCTCAGGTAAAACGACGCAGCTCAAGCGTTTAGCCGCATGGCTCGGCAAGCGCGGAATTCCCGTGGTGCAGACACGCCAGCCCGGAGGCACCGCGACCGGCGACCGCATCCGCGAGCTTCTGCTCGATGCGCGCTCCGGGGCCTTGGCGCCCATGGCTGAGATGGCGCTGATGTTTGCCGATCGCGCCCAGGCCATCGATCAGGTTATTCTCCCGGCCCTCGACGGCGGCAACATCGTGCTCTGCGACCGTTTCACGGACTCGACCGAGGCCTACCAGGGCGGAGGCCGCGAGCTCGGATCGGAGACCGTCCTGGCTCTGCACCGGCTCGTCTGCGGCAACCTCGAGCCCGACCTCACGCTGCTGCTGCTGCCCAGCTTTTCAGTGTCACTGGCGCGCGCCCGCCGCCGCAATGACCGCGTGGAAGAGCAGACCGGGAAAAATGAGGGCCGCTTCGAGGCCGAGCAGGACGCATTCTTTTTGCGCGTCTGGCAAAAATATCGTGAGATCGCGACGCGTGAGCCGCAGCGCATCGTGCTGATTGAAGGCGACCTGACCATCGAAGAGATGCACGAGCAGATCGTGGAAGCCGTCGCCGAACGGCTGTTGCTTGCCGGCCAATCCGCCCGATAGCCAACGCAGAAAAGCCTGGCATTCCGCCGCGGATTCAACCGACGTATTGATCGCGCAGCCATCCAGCCCGGCCTCGACATGCGCCGCCGATTGCTCTACCCTCGAACGGTGGGTTTCCAGGAATTCCTCGGCAATGCGGCGACCGTGCGCAACCTGCGCGAATGCATTCGCGTCGGGCGTTTTCCGCACTCCCTCATTCTGGCCGGACCACGCGGGGCAGGCAAGTACACGCTCGCGCTCATGCTGGCCAAGGCCGTCAACTGCCTGGCGCCGGCCGAGAGCGATGGCGCACCGGACTTCTGCGGGCGTTGCGCGAACTGCACCCGCATCGCCGACGCCGCCAACCTCGAAGAGCGCGTGGCGGAAGCAGTGGCCGCGCGCGACGACCTGCGCGAGACCGACAAGCGCGAAACCCGCGTGCTCGTGCAAACGCATCCCGAGGTGCTCGTCATTCCGCCCGACCCGCCGCAGTTGCTCATCAAGCTCGGCCAGGTGCGGCAGGCGATTCACGCGGCCTATTACCGCCCCCCGGTGGAAGCGCGCCGCGCCTTCACAATCTTCACGTCGTCGGCATTCATGAAAGAAGCGGCGAACAGCCTTCTCAAGTTGCTCGAAGAGCCGCCCGATCACACCACGCTCGTCTTGCTCACTGAAAATCCTCAGGAGCTGCTGCCCACCATCCGCTCCCGCGCCGTGATTCACCGGCTCGGCGCATTGCCGCCCTCCGATCTCGAGACGCTCCTCGCCCAGCGCCGTCCGGAACTGAAACCCAAAGACCGGTCGCTGGCCGCGCGCCTCGCCGAAGGTGCCGTAGGCCGCGCCCTCACCATCGATCTGGGTGCGTACCTCATCAGCCGACAAGATGCCCTCATCGTGCTGCGCACAGCGTTGGGCGATTCTGCAGGCAGCTCCCGGTCCATGGGGCCGGAGCCGGATTATTCGCAACTCTTCCGCGCCACCGAGACCTACCGCGCCGGAGCCGAAGGCCAGCAAAAGACGGTCAACCTGCTCCGCGCCCTTGGCAGCCTGCTTGAAGACCTGCTGCTGCTTGTGGCAGGTACTCCGGCACTGATCCGCAATATCGATCTCGCTGCCGAACTCGCCGCCGTGGCCCAGGCAGCGAGCATTGAATGGATCGATAGCGCAAGCCGTGCGGTCGTTCAGGTGGAGCTGGGCATGCGCCGTAACCTGCTGCGTTCGCTCTCGCTCGATGCGATGGCCTTCAGCCTCACCCAATCGTAATCTTCCGCGCCTTGACAGGCGCGCTAGAATAAGAGCAACCTCCACCGAGCGGCAGGCATCTTTCCGAATACAAGTTCTCCCACGCAATAGGGCTATTGGGGATTCGAAAGTCATTCCTTGCAAGGGCGGCTTTGTACCTGTGCGTCGTTTCAGCGCCACAGGAGATTTTTCTTTCGCCGGAGGGGGAATCGAAGAGCGCCGGCCGGATGGCAATGCAATGCGACTGTATCGGCCGAGCACGATTTCAGTTTTTTATAAGGATGACTGTTTATGAGTATCTCCTCCATGTTGCCTGTCAGACGAGACGAGAACATACCCAACTCCGCCCGAATGCCTATCCGCAGCAGAAAGGGCGCGCCCGTGCCGCTGCCGTTTCGCTTTCCTGCGCAGGGCCTGGATAACGAGGCGCACAACCGCCATGCGGAGCTGTTCTATCTGCAGAAGCAGATCCAGTCGCAAACGCCTATGGTGATCGTGCTCGAAGACGGCGAGCGCATCGACGGCTGCATCGAATGGTACGATCGCAACACCCTCAAAGTGCGTGGACGCGCGAAGACGCTCGTCTACAAGTCCGCCATCAAATACATGTATAAGCTCGGAGACGCCGGCCAGTAGCTCCATCTCCGGCTCGCCCTATTCCAAGTTCGCTCTAACTTGGTCCGCTCATTCCTGGCTTGAATGCGCAGCCTTGCGCAGCCGGTCCCGGATCGCCGCTCCGATTCCCCCCGTCGGGGGAAGAGGACAGAGGATCACCGAGCATTGCTCTTGGTCCAGCGCGCGCAAGCCCGCATAAAGTGAATGCGCCAGCTCTTCCGGCGCCTCCCAGCGGCCCCACCGATAGACGGTCTCCGGTGAAATATCCTTCGGAGCCTCGATCTCAGCCGGCAACATGACTCCCACGCGCGCCCCGACATACGCGCGCACGGCTTGTGCGAGGGCCGCGACTAGTTCCGCCGGAGGCGCATCGATCAGCACCAGCTTCGCTCGCGGCGCATAGTGCCGCAGGCCTACGCCCGGTGAGGGCAGCGCCTCGGCGGGCGTTTCGACGAGCTTTCCGCCGCCGCGGTAGAACTCCACCGGACCCCCAATCTCTCGAATCTGCTCAGCCGTGACGGCACCCGGGCGATAGATCACCATCGGGCTGGCGCCGGGGTCGAGCACCGTCGATTCGACACCGTGCGCCGTCGGTCCGGCGTCCAGCACCGCATCGATGCGGCCATCGAGATCTTCAAGCACATGCTCCGCCGTGGTGGGACTGATGTGGGCAAACAGATTCGCGCTCGGCGCCGCAATGGGGAGACCGGCGCGGCGAATCAGAGCGAGCGCCACCGGATGTGACGGCATCCGCACGCCCACCAGCGGCCGGCCCGCCGTTACCACATCGGGAACCCTCACCCCGCGCGGCAAAAGAAGCGTAAGCGGCCCGGGCCAGAAAGTGCTCATCAGCAGGCTCACGGCCTCCGAAACCTCCGTTACCAGTCCGTCCAACATGGCGTCTGAAGCGATGTGCACGATGATCGGGTCCCACGCCGGCCGGCGTTTGGCGGCGAAGATCCGTTCCACCGCCGTCTTGTCCAGCGCGTTCGCGCCCAGACCGTAGACTGTCTCCGTCGGCAGTGCCACCAATCCCCCGGCGCGCAGTATGCCGGCCGCCTGATCGAGCGCTTGCTGACTTGTGCGCGTTTCCGTTCCGGCAGGATCGATGGTGAGCCGCAGCGTCTTCACCCTTCTATTGTCGCCTCCGCGTCGCGGCAGGGGCCACAGATTGCAGAATGGCTGCGCCCCGCAACCGGCAAGCCGAGCGGCGCATTATTAGGCAGAGCCTGCGTCATGAACCTGCTTTTGATCGCGGGACGGCTTTCAGCCCTGCTGAGAAACGCAAGCAACACGAGGGGTTTCAGCCGCTGAGGGTTGGGTCGGGATTGATGAGACGGCGGAAGGGGATGGCGCCCGTCGCGGACATCATAGGGTTTGTACCAGGGCGCACGAATTCTGAATTCACCCCCAAGCGCGGGCGGCTTATACTTGCTGGTACCCATGGCCGTCGAGACCGAGATCAAATTTCGCGTGGCCGACCCCGACGATCTTCGCCGCAGGCTGGAGGCAGCCGGTTTCCACCTGGAGACGCCGCGCAGCTTTGAGAGCAACACCCTCTACGACACGCCCGACCGCCAGATGCGTGCCCGCACTGAGATCCTGCGCATCCGCGACTATGCCGGCAAATGGAAGCTCACCCACAAGCGCCTGCCGCCGGGCAGCCCCGGCGCCGACCCGGCTGCCGAGCGGCACAAGCATCGTATCGAGACTGAAACCGAGATCACCGACGGCGAGGCACTCGCCGAAGTCTTCCGCTCCCTGGGCCTGATAGCCGCGTTTCGTTACGAAAAGTGGCGTACCGAGTGGAGCGATGGCCAGGGCCATTGCGTGGTCGACGAGACGCCCATTGGAAACTACGCGGAACTCGAGGGCGCGGAGGATTGGATTGACCGCATCTCAGACCAGCTGGGTGTCGACCCCTCCGAGCGTCTCACGCTGAGCTATGGGCGCCTCTTCGAGCTCTGGCGCCAGCAGCACCGCAGCACCGCGGAAGATCTCACATTCGCAGCGGTCCAGGCATCCGATTCACCTTGAAGTTCTCCCGCCTGGCAATCTCTCTCGCGTCGTGGCGAATGGCCTGGTTGGGCGTTGCTTGGAAAGGGCCCAACTTCGGTGGCGCGGCGGACGTTGGACGTTGCGTGAGGGCTTCGGGCCTGCGGGTCCGAGACAGCCGATGAGGAGACTGCCCGCCTCGTGAGCGGACTGTTTGTCTCAGGATAGAATTGGGATGTACTGTAAGCTGACGGGAGCAATCAGAGCGCTATGCCGGACGTTTCAAGGGTTCAAGATGGCACCGAGAAAAACGTCTTGTCCATTGCGCTCATTGGTCCAGATGAACAGCACCGCCAGGCGATGGCCACTGCTATCGCCCGGCATCCCGGCGCGCTCATCCACGAGTTTTCCTCCTACTCCTCCGGCATGGAGCAGCTTCCGCAGCTGCTCGCCGACCGCTACAACGTAATTGTTGTCGACGCGGACAGCAATTCGGATTCCGCCCTGGACCTCGCCGGAACCGTCTGTTCCAGCAGCCATGTCTCGGTGATGGCTTACTCCTCCCAGGCCGACGTCAAACTGGCGATTCGTTTCATGCGCGTCGGGGTGCGCGATTTCTTTACCCTTCCCGTGGATGCCGCCGAGGTGGTGGAAGCTCTGAATCGAGCCTCGACCCGCCAACCCGCTCAGCAACAATCACCGCAGGCGCCAAGCAAAGTTCTCGTCTTCCTCGGCACTAAGGGTGGATGCGGCGTGACCGCCCTGGCTTCGAACTTCGCGGTTTCGCTGGCGCAGGAGTCGGAACGGAACACCTTGCTGATCGACCTTGGCCTGCCGCTGGGTGACGCTGCCATCAACCTTGGCATGGTCACTGAGTTCTCCATTGCCAATGCGGTGCGGGAAGCCAACCGGCTTGACGCCAACTTTTTGCGCACGCTCCTGGCCACGCATGCCTCCGGGCTCTCGGTCCTCGCCGCGCCCAGTGATTTTCGCTCTGAGCTTTCGCCCGACAACGAAGGCATCAACAAGCTGCTGGCCGTCACGCGCCTGAGCTTCGAGTACGTTGTCGTCGACGCGGGCTCCAGGCTTGACCTGCTGAGCTCGGCCCTCTTTGACGAGTCTTCCACCGTCTACCTAATTACCCAGGTAGGCATCTCGGAGCTGCGCAACGCCAACCGCATGATCTCCCAGTTTTTTTCCCGCCGCACCGAGAACCTGCAGATCGTTCTCAACCGCTACAAGCCAGCGACTCTCTTGTTCGACGATAAGCACATTGAGAAAGCGTTGACCCGCCCCGCGCAGTGGAAGATCCCGGATGACTACCAGAGCGCGCGCCGCACCCAGAACAGCGCAACCCCAATGGCTCTGGCCGATTCGCCCATCGCCCAGGCCATCCGGCAGATGGCGCGCGCGGCCTGCGGGCTGCCGATCGAAAAAGAAGAGAGGAAGCGCATCTTCAGTTTCTTCCGATGAATGCGGCGGCCTGATCGCGTATAGGGTTCGCACTCAAACGGGTTTGCGGCAACGCGCGGATAAGGGGGCCCTGGTGATGTCTTTCCGGTTGTATCTGCTGGTCCTGCTCGCCTGCGTCTTCCCATCCCTCGCATATACGAGTTCCGTCGCACAGAAAAGCCCGGAGACGGAATCCGCACCGATCGCTCGGGGCGCAACTTCAGACATCCTTGAAGGCCTGATTCAGCTGGATGTGAGCGTCACAGATCCCGGCGGACGCCTTGTGGTGGGTCTGGGAGCCAAGGACTTCATCGTCTTGGACAACGGGCAGCCGGAGAAGATTCTCACATTCACGGCTTACCAGGGCGCCATCAAGCCGGATCCCCCCGTCTCCGTCACGCTGGTTCTCGACCTGTTGAGGCTTCCGCCCTATCTCGCCTCCTTCGAGCGGCAGCAAGTGGAGACATTTCTTCGCCAGAACGGAGGCCGTCTCTCTCAGCCAATCACGATTCTTGAGCTGATTGACGGCGGCCTGTGGCAAGTGGGCTCGCTCTCGTTGGATGGGAACGCGCTGTCTGAGGCAGTTGCGCATGACAGCCTGACCCTTCGCATGGGCGGCGGCGAGAAACTTGGCACCGAGGCAAACTGGTCTAGCGGCGGCATCTTTGCCCCGCATCCCGGACTCTACGACGCACCGCCCTTGGCGTCGGAAAAGGCTCTTGGAGCGATTGCGGCGGCCGAGCGCCGGAAGCCAGGGCGAAAGCTGCTGCTCTGGGTCGGCCCCGGCTGGGGCATCGGAAGCGGGAACGATACCGACGAAGATCTGGTCGGCAAGAAAAACCAAAGCGCATTTTTTGACAGGATTGTCTGGTTTTCTGCCTTGCTGCGGCTGGCGCGCGTGAACCTTTACAGCTTCTCCGTAGGAGAAGGCGGCCTGCTCGCGGCGGATGCTCCGGTGATGCCGGCCGGCGACCTGCGCACATTTCAGGGTGTGTCGTCTCCCCAAGAAATAAACCGTTTCGACATGAACCGGAAAGTGCTTGCGATCGAGAGCGGTGGTCGCGTGCTGCCGCCGGCGAACGATCTGGTGAGCCAGATCAACGGCTGCCTGCAGGAGCAGAATGCGTTTTATTCACTCTCATTCGATCCCGCGCCGGCCGCGCATGCAGACGAATATCACGGCTTGAAGATCGAGGTCCGCGGCGGAACGCTCCTAGCGAGGACCGTCCCCGGCTATTACGACGAGCCCTATTTTTCTGATGTTCGCGATCCCGCTCCGCAAAAAGTCACCGTTGCGGAGTTGGAGGGGCTGCTGGATCATACGCAAGACGGGCCCGAGGGCGATCTCGCGGAGCGGCTCGGTCCTCTTCACTTGACCGAGCGTGTCAGCGCCGGCAAGCTGACGGAGTGGATGGAACGCGTGCACGACAAAAAGGCGCGCGAGGCGCTGGAAGCGATGGCGAATGAATCTGCTTTTCTTGATCCTCCTGCCGGCGCGATCGTGGCCAGCCCGCCTCCCGATGCGGGCGAGCGGCGCCAAATCCTCGCGAAAGCCGCAACCTATCTGAGTCAGACCATGCCGAAGCTGCCTGACTTCTTTGCCACACGAACGGCAGCCGAATACTCGGAGATAGCGGGGGACATCGTCGGCGATACCCCGCTTCGAATCACGTCCCTCCATGCGATCGCCAGATCGCACGTCACCGTGGTCTACCGGAACGGAGAAGAGATTGAGGAGAAAGCAGCGCGGCGGGGAAAGAAAGCGCAGTTGATTACACACGGCACCTTTGGCCCCGCGCTTCACATGGTGCAGGCGGCGTTATCGATGGAGAGCGCCCTCACGTGGAGTCATTGGGAAAAAGGAGCAAATGGGCCCGTCGCGGTGTTTGGGTACGCGCTGCCGCCGTCCAAGCCGCTCTTTGCCGTCGTGGGCTGCTGCCTGCCTGCTGGGGACGGAACGGGCGGGTTTGCCACCTTTCCCCGGTCCCATGGCGAGATCACGATCGACCCTGCGGATGGCGCGATTCTCCGTATGGTGATGGAAGCGGATTTGAGCGGGTTCGTTCCCGTTCGGCGCTCGGCGGTGCTGGTGGACTACGGCCCTGTGGAGATCGGCGGCCGGGTATATACCGTACCTTTACGAAGCGTGAGCCTCGTCCGGGAACGCACCGTAGCGAGCGTCGGAGAGTGGAATGAGAGCTTCCGGGAATGGGGTCCTTATGCCACCACTTTGAATGTCTTCGAGTTCGCCGGCTACCACAAGTTCCGCAGCGATGTGCGCATTCTGACCGGCTTCACGCCAGGAACCGATGGCAGCGGGATCACTTCGAAAACACCGCCGCCGCGCTAAGCGCTTCTGCCGGATCGTCCGCAATCTCTCCAGCGTCCGGAGTCTACAGTCCGAAACATAGATTCCGGTTCTGCTTCAGGGTTTATTCTGCGGCGCCGCGGGCGCGCTTGGATACGCCTTCTCCACCGCTTCCTTGAACTGCTGAAAGAGCATCACGCGCGGGCCGTTCAGGCCGGCATCCATCGCCCGGCTCCATAGCGGCCTCGTCAGTTTTCCATTCGCATTCACCTGGCATACTTCAAACACGTCCTGAGAGGTGCTGGTATCCATGCTGGACCCGGCGATGGGCGCACCCGGGCTCTGCTCGCCCGGCATGGGCGCGCCGCTCGGATCCATATTGCGATTTGGAAAGCCATTTTGCGGCGCATTCGGGCTGGGGCCCCGCGCTGGGCCGCCGTTGGGATTGAATTCATTGTCCGCGCTCGCCGTACTCCCCTTGCGCACCACGATCGCGATATCCGCATCTTCGCGCTGGGTAACGAGCTTGTAGCGTTTCCATGCCTGCAGCAGATCCTGCACGTCGGCAATGGCCTTCCGCTCTTCGGGGTCCAGGTTGCGGTCGAACTGCTGTCCGCTCTGGGCTTCCACATAGACCGTATGCGCCTGATTGAAAACCGGAGAAACGTTGGGCTTCTTGTCTTTGGCATGCACGGCGAGCGCTGGCAGCACAGCGATCGCAAGGGCAATTACCACATGAGGTTTCATGGGCGACCTCCGGGAAAACGCGGATGCGGAGCCGGAATCCGGCTTCCCGAGCAAGGGTACGCTTTTTGCACGCAGTTTGGGCCGATTCTTCGCGTGTTCTGCGCGAATGCCGCCCGCCGTCCTTACCGCATCCCTAGTGCCTTGCAAGCAGCAGCATAAGGACGAAGACCCCCACAGGCACCAGGGCCAAGCCTGCGTAAAGAATGATTCTGCGTCCGCCTCGCAGCATGCGGCCGCGCAAGGCCGGCCGCCGCGCGCCGTCATCGACGCCCACCTGCTCCTGGTGCTCAAGCTCCCAGGCCATCTCCGCTGCCGTGGCATAGCGGTGGCGCGGGTCGCGCTCGAGGGCACGGTAAAGGATCTCCTGCAACTGGGGCGAGACCTCGCGGCGAAGCTCCCGTACCGGCTTGGGATCCGCGAGTACGCGCTCGTTCATCACCGCCAGCGGATTCGGCCCCGTAAACGGCGGCTCACCGGCCAGCATCTCGTAGAGCATCACACCCACCGCATAAATATCGCTGCGCTGGTCGCCGCGCTGCCCCTTCACCTGCTCCGGCGCAATGTAGTCCGGTGTGCCCAGCGTGGGCGAGATCTCCGTGAATGTCAGCCGCCGCGCGTCCTCTTTCATAGCAATCCCAAAATCGATCAGCTTGATGCTGTCGTTTTCGCCGACCATGACATTTTCCGGCTTCAGGTCGCGGTGGACCACGCCATGCTTGTGCATGTAGTCGAGCGCATCGCAAATGCCCAAGGTGATCGCGACCGCGCGCTCCACCGGCAACTGGCCTTCTTCGTTCAAGATCGTCCGGAGCAGCTTTCCCTCCACCCATTCGATCACCATGTAGAGCCGGCTTCGCTCTTCGCCGTCGCAGGTCTTCACGATGCCGGGGTGGTCCAGCTCCTGGCCGATCTGCTGCTCGCGCTGGAAGCGCTCGACCAGAATCGGGTCGGCCTCCATCTCCGCGCGCGGAACCTTCAGGGCCACCTGCTTGCCATCGCGCAGATCCGTCGCCCGATAAAGGGTCGACATCCCGCCGTGGGCCACAAGGGCATCCAAGCGGTAGTGATCGAGTATGTCTCCGGCTTCCAGTCGGGTAGTCACTCTATATTGCATAACAAATCTGGCCGTTCTATGCGAGTCGTAAGAAAACCGCGAGGAAACGGCGGAGAAATCGCTAGTATGGTCAGAGACCGGCATTTTCGAAGCCATGTCGGCCGGGCCTGAGACTCAAAATGGGCACCTTCGGGGTCTTGCACCTTACCCGCCCCCCGTGTTGTGCTTGAATGCCAGGCTGAAATCCAGAGATGTTGCGATTGATTCGATTGGTGTCGCTTATCGCCGCTCTATCGCTGCTCCCGCTCTCCGCCGGAGCGGCGGCCAAGATGCGCCAGCCGCAGCGGGAGCCAGCCCAGGAGACCGGTTTTCTCAACCGCAAAATCGATCTCGAGGGAGCCTCGTACCGGTTCCAGGTCTACCTGCCTGAAGATTGGCGACGAGATGACGGCAAACTCTGGCCGGTGATTCTCTTCCTCCACGGCCGGGGCGAGCGCGGCTCCGAAGGCATGTGGCAGACCCAGATCGGTCTTCCCGCCCAGGTGCGCGACCACCCCGAGCGCTGGCCATTCGTCATCGTCATGCCGCAGTGTCCCCTTCCTGACCACTGGACCGACGCCAGAATGCTGGATGTGGCCATGGCGGCGCTCGATCAGGAATCGGCGGAGTTCCACGGCGATCCGGACCGCATCTACCTGACCGGCCTCTCGATGGGCGGCTACGGAGTTTGGGAACTGGCGCGGTCGCATCCGCGCCGCTGGGCCGCGATCGCCATTGCGGCAGGCGGCATCTTCTGGAGCTACGATCCGGAGCGCTGGCAGGAATCCTCCTCTCTGCCCGCCGAATATGCACGGGCAATCGGGCGCACACCCCTCTGGCTCTTCCACGGCAGCGACGACAATGTGGTCTCTCCCAGGCAGAGCGATCTGCTTTATCAAGCCTTTAAGGCTGCCGGCGGTCACGTGCGGCTGTGGATCTACCAGGGTTACGGCCACGATTGCTGGACCCGCGCCTACAACGAGCCCGAGCTGCCGCGGTGGCTCCTTTCGCACCGCCTGACCGCCAAGCCGGAGCTGCTGCCGGCTGCTGCCGAGCGGCTCGTGATTCCGCACCATCCGCCGGCCATCAAACTGACCCTTGCCACGCTCGAAAGCCTGGGCGGAGAATACCGCGAACCCAATGGTCACGGCGTGATGACGGTCTTCCACCAGGGCGACCTGCTGTTTGAGAAAGACCAGTACGGCTCAACGATCGAGCTGGCCGCGGAATCACCGACAGCCCTCTTTTTCCCCAACGGGTCAAGCCTCCTCCGGCTGCTCATCGAGCGCAACCCGCAGGGCCGGGTCACCGCGCTGGTCTTCCACGACGATCGCCACGAAGAGCGATGGGAAAAGCTCGCCTCCGCCGCCGCCCGGCCGACTCTGGCGCTGCGCCATTAGGCGTCTCTGAACTTCGCGAGCGGCAAGCGGAACCTTGGGCCGGCAATGTGCGTAACCACCGGGGAAGGGACAGGGAGGCGAGTATGTTTTGCAGCGGCTGCGGTCAGGCTCTTATGCCCGGACAGGGGTTTTGCGCGCAATGCGGCCGGCCTTCGGCGCCGGTGATGCCGCCCGTTCCCGGCCTCCAGTACCAGATAGAAAGCTATGCCGGCAAGGTGAGAACGCGGAGCATCTTCTGGTTTGTCTATGCGGGCCTCTCGCTGCTGTTTGGATTTGCGGGCCTGGCCTTCGCCCGCAACTTTCTGGCCTACCGCTGGGGGCCGTGGATGCATGGTCCCATGCCGCCGAACTTTATAGGGCCCGTATTCGTTCACCTCGCGTGGCTGTTCCTCGTGCTCCGTACCGGGCTGGTCTTGGTCGCGGCCTGGGGATTGATGGAGCGCACACCGTGGGGGCGAGTCCTGGCCATCGTGGTGGCCATTCTAAGCCTCATTCACTTCCCCTTCGGCACGGCGCTCGGCATCTGGACGCTGGTGTTGCTCCTCGGCTACCGCAACGCCACGCTGTATGAACAGCTTTGAAAACAGCCGCTAACTGCCAGCTCTCAGCGGACACTCGAATACAATCGAGCTATGGCTTTCCCTGAACACCGCCTGCGGCGTCTGCGGCGCACGGATGCGTTGCGGGCGCTGGTGCGCGAGACCACCCTCGAGCCGGGCGACCTGATTTATCCTCTGTTCCTGTGTCCCGGCGAAGGCGTTCGCCGCGAAGTCGGCTCCATGCCCGGCGTCTTCAATCTCTCCCTCGATGAAGCTCTGCGGGAGGCGGAGGAAGCCGCAAGCCTCGGACTGGGTGGGCTGCTTCTCTTCGGCTTGCCGGAGACCAAGGATGAAACAGGAACCGGCGCCTGGGATGCGAACGGCATCGTGCAGCAGGGACTGCGCGCCCTCAAGTCTTCGAGCGCGGCCAAGAGCCTGGTCCTGATCGCCGACGTCTGCCTCTGCGAGTACACCAGCCACGGTCATTGCGGTGTCGTAGCCAAAGCCGGCGACAGCTTCGAAATCGACAACGATCCCTCCCTCGAACCGCTGGCGCGGACAGCCGTGAGCCTCGCCCAGGCGGGCGCCGATGTGATCGCCCCCAGCGACATGATGGATGGCCGCGTGGCCGCAATCCGGACCGCGCTCGACCGCGATGGCTGCGCGCAGACGCCGATCCTCAGCTATGCCTCGAAGTTCGCTTCGGCTTTCTACGGCCCATTCCGCGAAGCCGCCGACTCGGCCCCGCAGTTCGGTGACCGGCGCAGCTACCAGATGGACGGAGCGAATCTCAGAGAAGCGATGCGCGAGATCGATCTCGATCTCCAGGAAGGCGCAGACATGATTCTGATGAAACCCGCCATGCCCTATCTCGACGTGGTGCGCGCCGCGCGCGAGCGCTTCGAGGTCCCCATGGGCGCCTATCAGGTCTCCGGCGAATATTCGATGTTGCAGGCTGCTTTCGCGAAGGGCTGGCTCGACCGCGATCGCGCCATGCTCGAATCGCTGGTCGGCATCCGCCGCGCCGGCGCCGACTTCATCGTCACCTACTTTGCCAAAGATGCCGCAACTGTGCTGGCTTGACCTATGAGCCAGCCGGGATCGTCGAAGGCCGTTTCGCGAAGGAAAGCATTCTTTGCGCATCGGCTAAGGTGGCCACGCACGGGCCTGGCGCGCCATCGGTCCACAAAAAACTTCCCGGCCATTGCACCCGCCGAAACCCCGCTCCCCAAAAGCCAATCCATGCTATCCTCGCTGCGTGCCCGTCACGGTTGAGGTCCAAAAGCGCAAGACCCTCCGTCACTCCGGAGTCGTGCGTGTGACGCACTGGCTCACGTTCATCTCCTTCGCGGCGTTGCTGGTTACCGGCGCGGAGATCGTGGTTTCGCACCCGCGCTTTTACTGGGGCGAAGTGGGCAATGTGAACACGCACCCGCTCTTCACACTGCCTATTCCAGCCTCCCGCACCACGGTGCCCACCGCCTACCACTTCGTCATGCCGGACCAGAATGGCTGGAGCCGCTATCTTCACTTTCAATCTGCGTGGGTCCTGGTGCTCGCCGCTCTGGTGTATGGCATGGCAGGCCTCTGGAGCGGCCACTTCCGCAGAGATCTCATCCCGGATCGCCGCGACTGGACATGGCGGGCTTACTGGGCGCGCACGGCGCGCTATCTCCGCCGCCAGCCGCCCGATCGCGCCGAAGCCGGCTCCTACAACGTGCTGCAGCGGACCACATATCTCGTTGTCATCTTCGTCCTGTTTCCGCTCGTCATCTGGACCGGCCTGGCGATGTCTCCCTCTTTCACCGCCGCATTTCCCCTAACCGCCGCGGTGCTCGGAGGGCGCCAGTCGGCGCGCACAATTCACTTTTTCCTCTCCGGATTGTTGCTGCTCTTCCTCATCGTCCACGTCACGATGACTGCGCTGTCGGGATTCCGGAGCCGCATGCGAGCCATGCTGACCGGGTACACTGAAGACCCAGAGGAGCGCCCATGAATTCGATCTCTCGGCGCAAACTGATCTATGGAGGCGTCGCCGCGGCTGCCGGCGTTGCCGGGTTGGCCACGGCAGATCGCCTGGCGAAACGCTACGGCCTGATCCCTCCGGATAGCGGCGGAATCTACGGTCCCGGCGAAACGCTCACCTACGCCTGCCAGCGGCTGCTCACCGCGCACACGCCCGCGCGCGAGTTTCCCCGCAGCATGATTTCGCAGAAACCGTTTGCGAATGAGGTCGCGCCGCCCAACGAAGAGTTCAAGCGGTTGCAGGCGGACGGATTCAAGGATTGGCGGCTGGTGGTCGAGGGAACTGTGGCGCGGCCGATGGGGTTCTCGCTTGCCGATCTCAAAAGCATGCCCGTTCACAGCCAGATCACCGAAGTTGCCTGCGAAGAAGGCTGGTCATATGTTGCCGAATGGATCGGCACGCCTCTCTCCGAGGTTCTGCGCGAGGCCGGCGCGCTGCCGCAATCGCGCTATGTCGTCTACTACGCGATCGAGAAAGACCTGTGGGAGAGCATCGACATGGCCGATGCGCTGCATCCTTATACGCTGCTCACCACGGGCATGAACGATGGCGATCTTCCCGTGCCGTTCGGCGGCCCGCTGCGCCTGCGCGTGCCGCGCCAGCTTGGGTACAAGAGCCTGAAATATGTTACGCACATCACAGTCACCGACAACATCAAGAGGTTCGGCAAGGGACTAGGCTCCGTCGATCCCGAGTACGGGTACTCCTGGTACGCGGGAATCTGAAGCGTCAGCGTTCGCTGAAATTCCAAATCAACTCGACAACCAAGGGCCTTGAACACGGGCTTCCGGCAAGCCGGATCGCGGGAATGCATGACCCGCGGACTGCCCCCAGAGCCGAAATGTGAGCGCATCTTGCTCACGGCGTATATTTTGCGGATCAAGCGATTTTGGCATCCAAGAGAAGAGCAATGGATTCTTCGGTGCGGTTCGCGGAGGGCGAAATGCAGCGTTTGACGGGAAGGGTGGCGATTGTCACCGGGGCCGGCACCGGTATAGGTCAGGGAGTCGCGAAGCGCCTCGGCGCCGAAGGCGCCAAAGTGATCATCGATTACGTGGGCGGCCCTGAGGGCGCGCTCGAGACGCAACAGGCGATTCAGCAGGCCGGCGGGCAAGCGGAGATTGTGCTCGGCGACGTGACCCGCATGGACGATGTGCGCAAGATCGTCGACACGGCGTGGAGCGAATTCGGCTCGGCAGACATCCTGGTGAACAATGCCGGCATTGAACACCGATCCGACTTCTGGGACACGTCCGAAGAAGAATTCGACCGCGTTATGGCGGTGAATCTGCGCGGCGCCTTTTTTCTGTCCCAGGCCTTTGTGCGCCGTCTGCGGGACCAGAAAAAGCCAGGCCGCATCGTGAATATCAGCTCGGTGCATGAGGACATGGTCTTCCCCGGTTTCTCCACCTATTGCTGCAGCAAGGGCGCCATGCGGATGCTTATGCGCAACCTGGCCATGGAACTCGGCCCGCTGGGAATCACGGTGAACAACGTGGCGCCCGGCGCAATCATCACGCCGATCAACAAATCGCTTCTCAACAATAAGCAGCAACTGGACGCTCTGCTCAACAATATCCCCCTCGGGCGGATGGGCACTCCGGAGGACGTGGCCGGAATGGTGGCGTTTCTGGCCTCCGACGATGCCGCCTACGTGACCGGTTCAACATTCGTCGTCGATGGCGGGCTGATGAGGAACTACAAAGAGCAATAAGAGATCATGGCCCAGAAAATTGAAGATTACGCTCTGATTGGGGACATGGAAACAGCGGCTCTAGTCGACCGGCACGGTTCGATCGATTGGCTCTGCTGGCCGGATTTTTCTTCCGGGGCTTGTTTCGCGGCCCTGTTGGGCACTGAAGAGAACGGCTATTGGAAGATCGCGCCTTCTGAAGGCGAATGGTCCACCTCACGCCGTTATCGCGAGCACACCCTGATTCTGGAGACGACTTTTCACCACGCGGGCGGAGTCGTGCGGCTCATCGACTTCATGCCCCCGCGCGGCGTTCACTCCGACGTGGTGCGCATCGTAGAGGGAGTGCGCGGGAACGTCAGGATGCGCATGGACCTGTCGCTGCGCTTCGCGTATGGGCGCACGGTTCCGTGGGTAACGGCGATTGAGGATGGCGTGCGCGCCGTCGCCGGCCCCAACCTTGCCATCTTTCATGCCTCCGTTCCCGTCCACGGCGAGAATCTTAAAACCGTGGCGGAGTTCGAAATGCGCCCCGGAAAACGCGTATGGTTTACGCTCACGCACGGCGAGTCGTACCTTCCGGATCCTCCGCAGATCAGCCACAAGCGCGCGCTCAGTGACGCGGAGCGCATCTGGAAGCGCTGGGCTTCGCGGTTGAAGTTCAAGAGCAAGTATCGCGAGGCGGTTGAGCGGTCACTGATCACCCTAAAGGCTCTCACCTTCCGGCCGACGGGCGGCATTGTGGCCGCGCCAACCTGCTCGCTCCCTGAGGCGATCGGCGGCGTGCGCAACTGGGACTATCGCTATTGCTGGCTGCGTGACACTACCTTCACGCTGCTGGCGCTTGCCAACGCCGGATATTACGATGAGGCCGAGTCTTGGCAGGACTGGCTGCTGCGGGCGCTGGCCGGCAGCCCCGACCAGGTGCAGATCATGTATGGGCTCAGGGGCGAGCGGCAGCTTGCGGAGTGGGAGGCCGACTGGCTGCCCGGCTATGAAAATTCCCGGCCGGTGCGCATCGGCAACGCTGCCGCCAAGCAGGTGCAGCTCGATATCTACGGAGAGATGCTGGATTCGTTTTATCACGCGCAGGCCAGCATGAGCCGACACAACGAAGGCGACTTCAGGGCGCTGGTGCTGCTGCTTGAGCATCTCGAAAATATTTGGAAGGAGCCGGATAATGGAATCTGGGAGATGCGCGGCGCTCCGCAGCACTTCACTTATTCGAAGATGATGGTCTGGGTGGCCTTCGACCGCGCCGTGCTGCTCGCCGAGCAAATGCAATACGACGCGCCGGTGGAGCGATGGAAGACGATTCGCGACGCGATCCATGAGGAGATTTGCGCGAAAGGCTACAACAAAAGAAAAAAATGCTTTGTGCAGGCCTATGGTTCCGATCAGCTCGACGCTTCGCTGCTGCTGATGCCGGTGATGGGTTTCCTGCCCGGCAGTGATCCTCGGGTAAAGGCGACCGTGCGAGCCATCGAACGCAAACTGATGCCCGATGGGCTGGTCTTGCGTTACAACACGGCGAAGGTCGAGGATGGATTGCCGCCGGGCGAAGGCGTGTTTCTCGCCTGCAGCTTCTGGATGGTGAGCTGCTTGCATGCCGTGGGCCGCAAAGGCGACGCGCGCAAGCTCTTTGACAGATTACTCAAGCTGCGCAACGATCTCGGCCTGCTCTCGGAAGAATACGACGTCGATCGCAAGCGGCTGGTCGGGAACTTTCCCCAAGCGTTCTCGCACATCGCTCTCGTCAACGCGGCCTTCGCTCTCGAAGACGGGAAGGACGTGCGCGGCCGGGCCAGCCGGGGCGCACCAAAGCGCGTCTTAAGCTTCCCGAAGCGCTCGGCCCGCGGGCCGCAGAAGCCGGCCCGGAAGCGGCGGATGCGATGAGACAATTCCGTGCGCACTCTGCGCGGCGCAGCCTTGCCGCCCAATGCTGCTAAAATAAACAATGCCGCTGTATGCGGTGATGGCTGTTCTTGCCCTCTTTGTAAACCGGCGGCCGCATGGCCGAATCCAAAAAAGGAAAAATCGCACCTGTGAGCCAGACGATACGCAATATCGCCATCATCGCCCATGTTGACCACGGAAAGACCACGCTTGTCGATGCCATGCTGCGGCAATCCGGCACCTTCCGCGCCAATGAGCAGGTGGCTGAGCGGGTCATGGACTCGAATGAGCTGGAGCGCGAGCGCGGCATTACGATTCTCGCCAAGAATACGGCCATCAACTACGGCGGCGGCAAGATCAACATCGTCGACACACCCGGCCACGCCGATTTCGGCGGAGAGGTGGAGCGCGCGCTCAAGATGGTTGATGGAGTCATGCTGCTTGTCGACGCAGCCGAGGGGCCGTTGCCGCAGACGCGCTATGTGCTATCGAAGGCGCTCGAAGCCAAGCTTCCTCCGATCGTGGTGATTAACAAGATCGATCGCCCTGACGCGCGCCCGCAAGAGGTGCTGAACGAAATCTACGATCTTTTCATTGATCTCGATGCGGAGGAGCACCAGCTTGAGTTTCCTGTGCTCTATGCCGTGGCCAAGGCCGGCACGGCCACAACGGATCCGGCGCAGCCCGGCGTTGATTTGCAGCCGCTCTTTGAAACGATCGTGAACACGATTCCTGCGGCCACCGGCAATAGTGAGGGCGCACTGCAGATTTTGGTAACCAATCTCGACTACTCCGAATACTTCGGCCGCATTGCTATTTGCCGCGTCTTTCAGGGCACGCTGCATGTGGGCGATGACGTGAATATCTCGAAGCGCGACGGAACGCTATACAAAACGCGGATTACGAAGCTCTTTACCTTTTCCGGCCTCAAGCGCACAGAGACGACCGAAACCACGCTAGGCGATATCGTAGCTGTCGCCGGCGTGGAGGGCATCACCATCGGCGAGACGATCACCGGCGTGGAGAATCCCTCTCCGCTGCCGCTCATCGTCATCGATGAGCCCACCATCGCCATTCAATTCAGCGTGAACAACTCGCCTTTCGCCGGTCGCGAAGGGAATTACGTGACCAGCCGCAACCTGCGTGAACGGCTCGAAAAAGAATTGCTGACCAATGTTTCCATTCGCGTGGAAGAAACCGGCTCACCCGATAGCTTCAAGGTGCTGGGGCGGGGCGAGCTGCAGCTTGCCATCCTGATCGAGATGATGCGCCGCGAGGGCTTCGAACTGATGGCCGGACGTCCGGAGATTGTGACGCGCATGGTGGATGGCGTGCGCATGGAACCGGTCGAGCACCTCACCATCGATGTGCCGGAAATCCACACCGGCGTTGTGATCGAAAAGCTCGGGCCGCGCAAAGGCGAGATGACCAAGATGCACAATCATGGCTCCGGCCGTGTCCGCATGGAGTTTCGCGTGCCCAGCCGGGGCCTCATCGGCCTGCGCAGCGAGATGCTTACCGAGACGCGGGGCACCATCGTGATGAACGCGCTCTTCGACGGCTACATTCCGTACCAAGGCGAGATTCCGCAGCGGCCTACCGGCGCCCTCATCGCCGACCGGCAGGGCACTACGACCACTTATTCGCTCAACGGCCTGCAGGAACGCGGCATCCTGTTTGTGGGTGCGGGCGTGGAAGTGTATGAAGGCATGGTAGTCGGCGAACACTCACGCGACAACGATCTCGACGTGAATGTGGTGCGCGAAAAGAAACTGACCAACATGCGTGCCTCAAGCGCCGACGAGGCCATTCGCCTGGTACCGGTCACGATTCTCAACCTGGAACAGTCGATCGAGTTTATTGCCGACGACGAGCTTGTTGAGATCACGCCCAAGTCGCTGCGCCTGCGCAAAAAGGTCCTGCAGGCGAATCGCCGGCCCAAGCGTTGGGAAAAAGCGGAGCAATATAGTTAGACGAGCCGTTTCGCTTCCCGCACGCGTTCCAGCGCCTCTTCGGCGGTCTTCCCCACGGAAGAGAGATGTCCCATCTTGCGCCCCGCGCGCGCAGCGTGCTTCTCATAGAGGTGCAGCCGCACGCCAGGCACAGCCAGCGCCGCGGGAAAGTTCGGCTCTCGGCCCAACCAGACCTCGCCCAGCAAGTTCGCAATCGCGCAGGGGCTGATTAGCTCCGTGGATCCCAAGGGCAGATTGCATGCAGCCCGCACAGCCTGTTCGAACTGGCTCGTCACGGATCCGCGTTCGCTCTGGTGGTAGCTGTTGTGCGGCCGCGGCGCCAGCTCATTGACAAACAGCTCGCCGGCACGGGTTACAAAAAACTCGACGCAGAGCAGCCCTTCAATGCCCAGACCGGATGCGATCGCCGCCGCCAGTTTTTCCGCACGCACTTCAAACTCCCGCGGCACGCCAGCGGGCAGCACGCTCCATGCCAGAATCTGATTTTCGTGCCAATTGCGCGCGGCAGGATAGGTGCGCACCTCGCCCGCGGGATTGCGCGCGGCCATCACGCTGATCTCGCATTCCAATTCAAGCGCCTGTTCGGCAACGCATGGGCGCTCTCCAAGCTCGCGCCACGCCTGTCCCCAATCAGAGCCTTCCGCGGGATTGATGCGTGCCTGACCGCGCCCGTCGTAGCCGCCGCGGCCAATCTTGAGGAAAACGTTGCCGCCCAGCACAGTTATAGCCTGGCAAAACTCCTGCTCGGAGCGGACGACGCGAAAAGGCCCGACCGGAAATCCATTTTCAGCGAGCCACGTCTTCTGTAGCGTCTTATCTTGGATGATGCGGATCGGCTCCACGCCGGGCCGGAGCGGAGCGAGACGCGCCACTTCCGCGAGCGCATCTACACCAATCTGCTCGATCTCCAATGTAACTGCGTCTGCACCGGCAGCAAGCCGCAGCGCGGCTTCCACATCGTCCCATCGTCCGACGATCGTCTCATCGGCGACGAAGCTCGCGGGGCATGCCGGCTCGGGATCCATCACGCGCACGCGATAGCCCATGGTGCGTGCCGCCATGGCCATCATGCGCCCCAGCTGGCCGCCGCCGAGGATGGCCAACAGACCCCCAGGATGTACGATTGCAGATTTTGATGGAGGAGTGGAACTCACCCAGGCAGCTCCTGATCAAACTTATGCTCGAGCACTTCCTGGGTGCGCGCCGTACGCCATGCCGCAAGCCGTTCGTAGAGCGCGGCATCGGTGCCGGCAAGAATCTCTGCAGCGAGCAGCGCCGCATTCGCCGCGCCGGCCTTGCCGATGGCTAGCGTTCCCACCGGCACACCCTTTGGCATCTGCACAATCGAAAGCAGGGAATCGAGACCGTTCAACGGCGTGGCCTGCACCGGCACGCCCAGCACGGGCACGAGTGTCTTGGCCGCCAGCATGCCCGGCAGATGGGCTGCCCCGCCAGCTCCGGCGATGATGATGCGCAGCCCCCGCTCCCGTGCCGTGGCAGCGTATTCGAAGAGCCAATCCGGCGTGCGATGCGCGCTCACAACGCGTGCTTCGTGCGGAATCTCCAGCGCGCGCAAGATCTCAACGGCCGCCGAGAGCACTTCATAGTCGCTCTTGCTGCCCATCACCAAGCCGATCAGCGGCCGATCGCTCATGGGCTTGATTATACGAGGGCGGGGTCGTTGAAAAGCGGTGGCGACGGTTCATCTCTCGGGCCTCGGCGTTGCGCAGTCGCTCAATGCCGGCGCCAGGCTTCCATCGTGACTTCAATCACCGCGAAGACCACGCTCAGAGCCGTCAGGAAGCCCTTGGCTCGCTGCCAGTTCTGCTCGTGCTGGTCCATGCGCTGCTCCAGATCTGCCAGCCTTCCGCCATTTCCGCCGCCCAGCAGCCCAGACATCTGCGCCTTCAGCACGCTCAAATCGCTGAGCACCTGCGCCTCAAATTCATCCATGATCCGCATGCATCTCCATCCGCACTTCGCCGTCGATCGTCCTCTGGTGCTAACTAAGCGGTAGATTGATGAACAATGCCGTCGAGAACTCTGAATAGTTCGGCGGTGTCGATCCGTCATACATCCGGACATAGAAACGGTCGCTTGCGGAGACACGCGAGAAGGTCAGGGTTGGCAGCGAACCGCGCAAGACCAGCGTAGGGTCTTCGCCGGGTGCAAATGCAAAATCGCGCAGCCTAATCTCGAATCCTCCACCCCCCGGCGGCGAAATGCCCGTATGGATCGTCACCGTGCTCCCGCTCAGCGACGCGACGGTGAGGTTAGTCAAATTCGCCAGCACTGTGGGAGCAACCGGCGCCGGAAGCCACGCATTGGCAGGCACCGCAGTGTTGGTTCTGATCGCGAGATCATCGGCCCAGTCATTCGCAAAAGCGATCTCATAGTGCACCAGGTCCGGACAACTCGGGCTATAACTGAGCCTCACGGTGCGCACGACCACCTGCACGTCCAAATTCGCCGAGGGCGCATTCAGAAGCAACGCGTCTCCCGGCCATACGTCGGCGGCAAAGCTCGCGCGCGTTCCCTTGTATGTGCCGCTCCACAGCGCCGTCACACCGGCGGCCGCTTGTTCCATCACCAGCGCTGCGTTACGGCAATCCGCGGAGCTGCGCGCCGGCGGCTCGGTTACGGACCCGATCCACGCGGCGATCGAAGGTGAGCCTGCCGCAGCCAGCGCCGCCTGGCTGGCGGCATTCACCGCACGGCCCACCGCCCGGCCTTGCGTTCGATAGCTCACGGCAATCTGTTCGCCCGATACCGGCGTGTAGCCCGTGTAGAACGCGATCTTGCCGGTGCGGTCCAGATGACACTCGGCTGCCTCGCCGGTGGTGCCCATGCGCCGCGTATACGAGCCTCCGCCCGGCGGCGTGCTATCCACCCAGCCCGATCCGAGATTCGTCAGATAGAGGGAGCGCATGGAGCCCACCAGGTTGATGCTGCTGGCTGCGACCAGCATGCACGCGCCCGGCAGATTCGCGACGCCGCCGTCGTACAGAGTCACAGGGGTCGCGCCCACGCCGCTGACGAACTCCTGAATCTCCATCTGAATCTTCCCAGGGCCCAGGATCCAGGCTCCGCCGGCGCTGATCGGCCCGCTATCGCCAAAGCTGTAGTAGACGGCCTGCGCGCGCTCGCATTCAGGACAATGGATGCGCGCGCGCAGCGTGTACTGGTTGGCCGGGTTGATCGCGAACGTGGTCCCGGCAGCCGAGCCCTCAACGACCGGCTGCAACGTAACTGCGCCCGTGCCCGCGGCTGCCGTCACCTGAAAGCCCGCTGTGCAGTCGGCAGCAGTTTCGAGACCGGTAAAAAAGCCGGCGAGGATTCCCGTGCTTCCCGCTGATAGAGCCACTCCCACCGCTTCAAGCAGCAACGTGGCGCCCATCTCGATGGGATCGATCCATGCGAGCAGCGTTTGGCCGTCGATGCCGCTGCCCCCGCTCATCGCCAGCCCGTTTGTCCCCAGCGTCAGATAGCCGGCTCCGCCAGAGACGCTCCACAGGCTCTGGTTGATTTGCGCTTCATTGAAAAGTTCACTGACGAGCGTCGCTTTAGAAGCGGCGAGAAAATACGGATCGGCCGCGAGGTAGAACTGCGCCGTCACTCCATCGCCCAGGAAGTATTCCGTGACATGGGCGACCGGCTCATTCTCGCCGCAGACCGTAATATCGTTGGCAAGCGCACGTTTTTGCGCTTCCGTGAATGCCAGATTGGCAAGAGTCAAGCTGCCATCGGCCTCATTCAGCGGATGCACAGTGCTTGCACGGACGTGAGGCTGAGCGAGCCATTCAGCGCGTGATAGGCAGCTCGCGCCGCGCTCGCTACTTGCCCCGCGCTTTGGCTCCAGTTGGCGCCGCGCGCCGGGACGAAGTTACCTACCGCCGTGCCCAAAACAAGTCCACTGGTCGATAAAGCGGTCGAGCCGGAGTGAGTCACCAGCGAAGCGAGGAGCGCGCCCGCAGTCTCGCCTGTTGAGCCTGCGCTGGGAGGCATCAGCAACTGGTCCAGCAGCATCTCGTCGCTGAGAGCCTGAATCGCCGTCCGGTAACGCGGTCCCTCAAGCGCGAGGCCGGAGTATTCAGGCAGCGGGCTCGTCACGATATAGCCCGTGAAATAGAGCGTGCCGTCATCGCCCGTTACGGCCAGCGACTGGAAGCGGGAGGGAACCGCAAGGCTGCCGCTCGCCGAAAGGCTGAGCCATAACTGGCAGAGCGAGGGCGCATTGAGCTTGCGTTCGATTGTGAGTGGATGCGCGGCGTCCAGCGCGGCGGTATAGTCCTGCTCTTGGATCGTAATCTTCATTTTGCTCACTTCAGGTTGAGGCGCGGAGGTCTGTCACCGCTCACACAAGCGCGTTCGCCGCGGGCAGAAAGCTCCGGTAGCAGACTATGCGCTCGCCATCCAGCGAATCGGTGACCGGCAGCGCCAGGAACTGCGCCTTCAGCAAAACGCGCGACTGCCCCTTGGGGCTTTTCCCATTGAGTGGGACCGTCGACTCCTGAGCGCCGGTCATGGTCTGCAAGCGGGGATAGTAAAAGAAGATTCGCTCTCCCTGTGCGCCCGCAAGTGCGAAGAGCGCGGACCATTCCTGGTAAAAGCTGCCGCCCTCGCGATCTGCGAACCCGGCGAGCGCCTGCAGCTTTGTGCCGGTTGCGGGCGCGCCGCCGGGCAGCGGCTCCGCGAGCGTCAACCCACTGCTGGATACCTGCGAGACCAGCGCAACGTTAAACGTGATGCGCCGGATGTAATCAACGTCGGTCAACGGCGCGCGCACGTACGCGCCCGCAACCGGCGTGCCCAGAAATCCGGTCTGGCCGGCGTAGTCCACGTCCAGCGCAAGGATCGATCCCGGAGAAAATTTCGACGCGTCTGTTGACGCAAGCAGGATCGAAGTGGCTGTCGAGCCGCTCTGGGGAATCACCGCGGGCGCTGCCTGGGCTCCATCTGCCGCCGCGGCCGCTCCGCTCGCGGGCGCGAGCAGGTTCATGTGCTGCGAACCTGTGGCCAGCGCCATCGTCAGCTTGGTCCAACTCAGGAATTGGAAGCTTACCTGGGCCTCGAGCGTCTCCCGCACCTGTTCCAGCGTGGCGGCCGGAATGCCTGTCAGCACAGCGGCACTCTTGCTTGCCGGTTTGCGCAGGAAATTCTCAATCCATCCCAGGCTGATCCACGGAGAAGGCGGAGAATCGAGACTGAACCTGCCTTGTTGCGACGGATCGAAGAGCACCGGTGTTTGCGTGGCGCGATTGACCGGCGCAAAGTAGGCTCTGGCACGGCGCGCCACGAGAGCAGGAGCGGAAAACCAAGTAGCGGCCATCTACTCCCCCTGCTCCTGGTAGCTGTAGACCGTGATCCTCGCCGACCGGCTCAGGCGATCGCGCTGCACCACGATCGGCGCAAATCCCGGCTCGTCCCAAAAGACCTGTGTGAGCATCGCTGCCGGCGGGGTTGCCGTGTAATTGAGCTTCGGCGTGCAAAAGGGCGCGATCATCGCGAGTATCTCCTCGTCCATCTCGCCGAGCGCGCGTCCCCGATCAAGCCCGCCGAAGCTTTGCGTTCCGCAGGTTTGATAAACGATCTCGCACTCTTCGGCCGTCATCGTCAAGCTGAGATCCATATCCACGCCAATTCCCAGCCAGCGCAGCACAAACACGTCATGGGGGAGCTGAGTGAAAGGCGCCTCTGCCTCTTCCACGAGTATCCCCGGGCGAACGGTTCCGCGCAGCAGGATCGTGCGCCCCGGATTGATCGCGGTCAAGCGCGTGCGCAACGCCATATAGAACGAGTCTTTCGCATTTTGCATGAGTGCTCCCAACCCGTCGACATTTCGCTCGGTGCGGTCCATCGCTGCACGTCCTCGCGAAATCTCTTTTCAGGGAGGACGACTTCGAATTCTGTGAATGGTGATCTGCATCGCGAGCCATGAACATTCAACAGCCCGCTACAGCGCCTGCGGGCGGGCCTCGCGCAAAAGCAGGCGATAGAGATACACCCGGCCGAAGGCTTCGTTTGAAGCGACGGATTCAATCAGATAATCCTGCCCGGCGACGCAAACTGCCAGCGTCATCGAGAACAGAGACTGCGCGGATGCCAGGCCCCGCGCGTTTACCTGCTGCTCGATGCATGTGGCCGAAACCAGCAGCTCCCATTTGGACTGGCCGCCCTCCTGCCATGTAGGCCGCAGCTTGCGCATCAGCACCGGGCTCACAGCCACTTCAGCAAACGTAGTGGCCACCAACCCGAGTTCGGACGCGCTTGTGTCGACAAGCGCGCCTGTCATGCGCAGCAGGGCTGTAGCTCCCGTCACGCTTCGCAGCAGGGCATCCGCAAGCATCTGCGGCGCACTGGTCGGGTTGCGCGGCGCCGTATCGCTCATGGATCACCCCAGCCTGTTCGCGACGTATGGATTCAGCCATGCCTGCACCGTCTCGTCGATCAGCGAACTCGAAAAATATTGCATCTGCATGGTGTCGATCTTGGTCTTGCTCGCATTCAGCGCGGGTGTAGACTGCGCGTTCCGCACGATTTGCGCGCACGCCGCCATCACATCGCTCCCGATCGACGCGAGCCCCGCCGTGTAGGTTGCCATCACTTCGTTGTAGGGCAGTCCCAGTACGTTCCAGCGCAGCGTCAGTTCGCCGGTGTTCGGATCGCAATCGACAGTGATCGGATCGATCGCTGTCCACTGGCCGGGCAGCGAAAAGGCCCATGCGATTTCAAGCATCGGCTCATTCAGAACCTCTCCACGCCGCGGCCGCGCGTATCGGCCCTCCAAGCTCACAAGAGGAGACGAGGCCGACCCCAAAGGCGCAAGCGGCAGATAGCTCAGATGCACCGTTTGCGCTCCGGCAGTTACGCGCAGCCGTTCCGTGTATTGAATGACGTTCAGGTCCGGCCGCCTGCAATAACTGTTGATCAGCGCTGTCGCCGCCGTGATCCAGTCCGCCGTCGTCCCCGCCGGCAATCCGTAGTTTGCGTAATCGGTTGGCTGCAGATAGGCCATGTGCTCTTCCTCTAGTCAGGTTTTTTCTTCACCGTTCAGAGTTCGCAGTTCAACCGTTTGGGCAGGACGTCTAGATCCTGATCTCCGGCGGCAAACTGTGAACCGCGAACTCTGAACCGCACGCTGCCTTAACGATCGACCAGCACCTGGTAATGCGCGTAACTCGCGCCCTTCACCACCGGCGCCCCGAATTTGACCGCCACATACTGATAGGTCATTGAGTTCGGCAAGCCGAGCTGGAAGATGCGCGGAGCGGGATCGCCGAGCCAGTGATACTCGATCAGATCCTCGGTGACGATGTAGGCAGGCAGCACCGCGCTGCCTGATCCCGGCGTGCCGGTGTAACTCAGGCTCCAGTCTGGAATCAGCGGTAGATCGCCGGCCTGCGTCGAAAGCATCTTCACGCGGAATCCGGCGGTGATCTGGTCCGTGTTCAACACCACGTTGTACTCGGCCTTCATCTCCTGGTCGATCAGATCGAGAAGGACCGGGTTGCCGTAGATCGCCGTGGGCCGCACGCGGAAGCCGGTGCTGGCGGTCATCTGCGCAATCGTGGTCTTGATCGTGTCCACGATCTTCATCGACGTGGTGACAGTCACCGAGTTGCCGCCCCCCGCGATCTGCGCCGCAACCCCCATGTACTGCGTCGTGGTGGGCGCGCTTAGGCTGGTGTCGTTGCCGTTCCACAATGCCACGTCGTGGGTCACCATCACGCCACTCACGGTGTCGACGAGATCCTTGGCCTGAAGATAGGCGAATTGCTGCTGCTGGTTTCCGAGCTCGATGTCAAACAGGTTGTAGTTGATCTGCGCGACGATGGCTTTCAAGGGCACACTCAATTCCACGCGCGTCGGACTCACCACCGGAGGAACGATGCTGCGCGGATTGACGAAGCCCGCCGTACCCGGATTGGGAATTGCCGTCTCCTGAAAAAACCGCGACGGATGACCCGTGGCCGGCACCTGCTTGATGCGTTGCCCGAAGGCGCTCGACCGCCGACAGATATCGACGATCTCCGTCTGATAGAGCGGAACTTCAATAGCGCCCGGCCCAATGTAGTCCGCCGCCGCGTGAATGTCTGCAAAGGTTGCGTTCATAGGCTCTTTCCGCCCCTGTCGCGGGGCCAGTTATGGCTCGAAGTACGGGCAGAGTTAGTAACTTGCAGTCGCAAGCTGCTAACTCGCCACTTCGGGCTCTTGTTGCATGCCGTTTCCGGCCACAAAAAACCCGGGTGCATCGCGCACACCCGGGCTCGTCCTTGCCGTGTTTTCGGCGCCATGTCTCG
>DASXFB010000011.1:0-2675 GCA_036489815.1 Occallatibacter sp.
GTCGCCACGCGATATTCCTCAGTGGAGTCAAGGGTGGGGCGCAGGACGCCGGTGAACGCGAGTCCCTGCTCCTGATTGTTATCGTCCAGGCCGTCGAGGGTAACGTTCGTCTGGTCGGATCGAGCGCCGTTCACCGACCCAGAGCGGCTGTCGCTCTGTTGATCGATATTCCGGCCCAGATAGAGGACGCCCGGCTGCAGGCTGAGCAGGTCGGGAACGTTGCGGCCTTCCGAGGGAAGCGCCTGAATGGCCTGGCTATTGAAGGCATTGCCGATGGTGGCGTCGATGCGATTCAAGGTCTGGGCTTCGGCGCTTACGTTGACCGTCTCCGTTGCCTGGACGCCCAACTGAAAGTTGATAGTAGCCGGCTGATTGACCAGCAGTTGCGCCTGTTTGCTGGAAGCGCCGAAACCCGATGCGGTCACTGTCAGGGTATAGGTGCCGGGCGCCAATTGCGGGAACTGGTAAAGGCCGCTACTGTCGCTGGTGCCGCTGATCGCGGCGTTGGTCGCGCCATTCACGAGCTTGATTTGCGCATTGGGGATCAGCGCGCCGGATGTGTCCGTAATTGTTCCGCGTACGGAGGTGAAGCTGGTTTGCGCCAGCAGCGGCACGACAGAAATAACAAGAAACACGAATAGCGCGAGTCTGATGGATCGCATCGGAACAGCCTCCAAGAAGCACAACATCCAAAGCAGCCGGTGGTCCGTTGTGCATTGCTACGGAACCTGCCGGTACAGACGGTACCCAGCTTAGGCCAAGCAAACACGCTTTCGACTTGGAAAGGTTTGCAGAAGAGGCTTGATTATTGCTCACCGTCCCGGCCAGAGCAAGAGGGTGTGACGGAAAGGCATAAATCCGATGTGAAACAAGGGATGGCAGCGACTTTCTGGAGTGCGCAGAGCTGTTCCTATGGATAAAGCAGATTGCGCTTCCAACCGCCCGGGATGTGGGTATAGAGCATGCGATCGTGCAGGCGGTCTTGCTGGCTGAGCCAGAACTCGATGCTCTGGGCGCGGACGGCAAAGCCCGTCCAATGCGGCGGCCGGGGTATCTCGTCCGGATAAAGCCGAGCTAACTCGGCTACGTGGGTCTCCAGCGCTTCGCGGCTGGTGAGCGGACGCGACTGGTCGGAGCCAAGCGCGCCAAGCTGGCTGCCACGGACCCGGCTGTGAAAATAGGCATCCGCCTGCTGGGACGAGACCTCGGAGAGCGGCCCTTCGATGCGGATCTGGCGGCGTAGCGATTTCCAGTGAAAGCAGAGCGCGGCGTGCGGGTTCGCGCGGATCTCCAGGCCCTTGCGGCTCTCTGCGTTTGTATAGAAGACGAAGCAGCCGTCGCCGGTTATCTCTTTGACGAGAACCATGCGCACGGAGGGCAGCCCGGCGGGTGTTGCGGTCGCGAGCGCCGCGGCGTTGGGGTCGTTGGGCTCGAGCGCCTGCGCTTCTGCGAACCACGCGTGAAAGCAGGGAAGAGGATCGGATGCTTCCGGAGAGAATGGGTTCTGCACCGGCAACGGCTCGGAATTCGCGCTCGCGTCCACATGACAAGTATTGTCGAGAGACCGGGTACGGGGCCAGCGGAGAATTGACGCAGTGAAATCGCCCCCGGCCGTGACCGGGGCCGCTGCCCCTTCTATTCGACTTGAAAGGCAACAGAGATGGATACGAGTAACCCGAATAACCTGAATAACCTGATTGACCTGCGCAGCGACACCGTGACGAAGCCCACCGCGGCGATGCGCCGCGCGATGGCCGAAGCCGAAGTGGGAGACGACGTCTATGGCGAGGACCCTACGGTAAACCGGCTGGAGAAGCGGGCGGCGGAGATATTCGGGAAGGAAGCGGCGCTATTCGTGCCGACCGGCACCATGGGGAACCAGATTGCCGTGCGACTGCACACGCAGCATGGGCAGGAGGTGATCTGCGAGCGGCGCGCGCACGTGGTGGACTGGGAGATGGCCATGGTTTCCGCCTTCAGCGGCTGCCAGCTGCGCCAGGTGGAGGGCGAGCGAGGTGTGCTGCGCTGGGAGCGGATCGCGTCGGCGATCGCGTCGCCCATCTACTACCGCGCGCAGACCGGGCTGATCATGCTTGAAAACACGCATAACATGGCCGGGGGCACGGTCACGCCGATTGCGGCGCTGGAGGAGGTTTGGGCGGGCGCGAAAGAGCGTGGGCTGCCCGTACACCTGGATGGAGCCCGGATCTTCAATGCGGCAGTGGCGCTTGGGGCGCCCGTGGCGGCATTGACGCGCGGCTTTGCGACAGTGATGTTCTGCCTGAGCAAGGGTCTATGCGCGCCGGTGGGGTCGATGCTGGTAGGTTCTCGTCTGTTGATGGAGCGTGGCCGGTCGATTCGCAAGATGCTGGGCGGGGGTATGCGGCAGGCGGGCGTATTGGCCGCGGCAGGCCTGATTGCTCTGGAAGAGATGCCGGCGCGGCTCAGCGAAGATCATGCGAATGCGCGCTGGATGGCGGAGCAGATCGCGGGGATCGACGGCTGCCAGATTGACCTGGAGACGGTGCAGACAAACATCGTGATCTTCCGGCCGAAGGGCAGCACGGCGGCAGAGGTGGTCTCCGCGCTGAAAGCCCAGGGTGTGCTGTGCGGCACGGCGAGTGCCGAGGAGGTGCGTTTCGTGACCCATCGCGATGTGGATCGCGCCGCGTGCG
>DASXFB010000023.1:0-3894 GCA_036489815.1 Occallatibacter sp.
GGCGCAGCTTGCGGAGTCGTATCCGAGCGCGGCGTATCACGCCGGCCTCGATCCGCAGGTGCGGGAGCGGGCGCAGCGGGAGTTTCTCGCCGGGCAGCTCGAAGTGGTGGTGGCGACGATTGCATTCGGCATGGGCATCGACAAGGCGGATGTGCGGACGGTGATCCACACCGCGCTGCCGGCCAGCGTGGAAGGCTATTACCAGGAGATCGGACGCGCCGGACGCGACGGGCGGCCGAGCCGAACGATCTTGATGCATTCTTTTGCCGATCGGCGCACGCATGACTTCTTTTATCAGCGCGATTATCCGGAGCTGGCGGTGCTGGATCGCATTGTGCGCAAGCTCTCGGGCGGCCCGCGTCCGGCGGACGAGCTGCGCTTCGATCTGGATATGGATGCGGAGGTGTTCTCCAAGGCGCTCGAAAAACTGGAGGCGCACGGCGGCGCTGTTGTGGACTCGGAAGGCGGGGTGACGAAGGGCGGGCGCGCGTGGCGCGACCCTTATGCGCGACAGTGCCAGCATCGCCAGACACAGCTTGAAAAGATGCTGCGCTTTGCCGAGGGCGGAAGCTGCCGCATGAGCATGCTGGTGGAGCACTTCGGCGATGACGAAGACGCCGGGCAGCGCTGCGGGCTGTGCGACTTCTGCGCTCCGGAAGAAGCGATTGCGCAGGTCTTTCGTCCTTTGCATCGGCCGGAAGAGGAAACGGTGCATGCCGTGGCGCGCGCGCTGCGGGCGGGGACCGGCATGTCGACCGGGAAGCTGCACAAGCAGCTCTTTCCCAACGAGCAGATGGACCGGGACGAGTTCGAAGCGCTGCTGGTGGCGATGGCGCGCGGCGGCTATGCGGCTTTCGAAGATGCGGAGTTCGAAAAAGACGGCCGCACGATCGCCTATCGCAAGGTGAGCCTGACCGATGCCGGCGAGGAGATCGATCGCACGACTCAGCTGCGCATGTTCCTGCCGGATGCTCGTTCAGAAAGTGTGGAGAAGGCGCGTGTCCGGGGGAAGGTGAAGTCTTCCGGAGCGGCTGCGCGGCAGAAAAACCTGCTTCCGTCTGTCGAGGTTGTTTATTCGCCGGAAGAGGCTGAGCTCGAAAAGAAGCTGCGCGCGTGGCGGCTGGAAGAGGCGAAGAAGAGCGGCTTTCCGGCGTTCCGCGTTTTTGGGGACAAGACATTGCGCGGCATCGTGCTCGAACGGCCTCGCACGATGGAGGACCTGCTGCGCGTGGATGGCATCGGCCCGGAGAAGGCTTCGCGATTCGGCGAGAGCATCTGCGCGATCTGCGGCGGCGCGGAGTAGAAGCGCGGTTTGCAGCGAGATTTTCTCCTGACGGGTGAATCCTGCCGGGGAATGGAGACCGCTGAGTTTTTCCTCCCTGCGGTCGTCAAAATGACGGCGATCTGTTCACCCTGAGCTGAAGGGAAATCACTCTAGCCTGCGCAGGGGCGCTCTTATAAGCTGGCAGGCATGCCGGAGCTGCCGGATATTGCTGCTTACATTGGTGCGCTGGAGACGCGCATCGTCGGTCAGCCGCTGGTGCGCGTGCGGCTGGCGAGCGCCTTTCTGCTGCGCACTGCACAACCTCCTCTGGAGAGCGTGGAAGGCCGCACGGTGCGTGAGCTGCGGCGCATCGGAAAGCGCATTGCCATGGGTGTTGACGGCGACCTGTGGCTGGTGCTTCATCTCATGATCGCCGGCCGGCTGCACTGGCGCGCGCCCGAGGCCAAACTGGCGGGGCGGCAGAGCCTGGCCGCGTTCGATTTTCCGAATGGGTCCCTGGTGCTCACCGAGGCGGGAAGCAAACGCCGCGCGTCTCTGCATGTATTCAGCGGGGAGGAGGCGCTGCTCGCGGTGGATCCGGGAGGGATCGATGTATTCGCGAGTGGCCTGAACGAGTTTCGGGCTGCTTTGACGGCAGAGAATCGGACCCTCAAGCGGGCGCTCACCGATCCGCGTGTGCTGAGCGGCATCGGCAATGCGTATTCCGATGAGATATTGCACGCCGCGCAGCTCTCGCCGATTACGCTTACCCACAAACTGAAGCCGGAGGAAATGCGGCGGCTCTATGATGCGACGCGAGAGACGCTCACCCTCTGGATCGATCGTCTGCGCGGAGAAGCGGAGGCGGGATTTCCGGAGAAGGTGACCGCCTTTCGCAAGGACATGGCGGTTCATGGGCGCTTCGGCGAGCCTTGTCCACGATGCGGCGAAAAGATTCAGCGAATCCGCTACGCGGACAACGAGACTGACTACTGTGCGCGATGCCAGACCGGAGGCAAGGTGCTTGCGGACCGCAGCCTCTCACGATTGCTGGGCGCGGACTGGCCGCGCACCCTGGATGAACTGGAGGCGCTTAAGCGGCGTTGACGTAGGCTGTTTTCGGGATGGTCTCTTCACCCTGAGTTCAGTAGAATCCCACATCTCAAGTGCGAGATGTGGGGCACCCGGGGACTGGCCGTCCAGGCACACGCGCTTCGCGCCGAGCCCGTCGAATCCCACATGTCGAATTCTAGACGTGGAGCGCCCGGCGTCACTCGGTGACGACGGGTTCGAAGGTTTGCCTGACTTCGTCGTAGATCAGGACGTTGCCGGAGCCGATCTCGTAGACCCAGCCTGAAATCACCAGTTCGTCGCGGGCGACGGCCCCGGCTATGGAGGGATGGGTTCTGGCATGGGTCATCTGCATCAGCACGTTCTGCTTGGTCAGATTCATCAGGAAGTCGTCTCCGCCGTCGAGCTCGCGGGCGACGCTCAATGCTGCTTCGGCATTGCGCAGCCAGCGGCGGACCGTGGGCATCCGCTCCAGCTGGCCGGGATTCATGAGCGCCTTCATTGCGCCGCAGTCGGTGTGGCCGCAGATGACGACATGCTGCACCTTGAGCGCGGAGACCGCGTATTCGAGTACGGCCGAAACGCCGCCCATCATCTCGCCATAGGTCGGCACCATGTTGCCGATGTTGCGCGTCACGAAGAGATCGCCGGGGTCGGACTGCGTGATCATTCCCGGATCGATGCGCGAATCGGCGCAGGCCACGATCAGCGTGTGCGGCTTCTGCGGCTCGGCTTCGGCTTTCGTATAGGCTTCTCTCCGCTCCGGATACACTTCGGTGCGGAAGCGCCGGATTCCTTCTTTCAGCCGCTCGCGAACATCCATTCTTCGTTTTCTCCTGCGGGAATCGCCTTCAACATCCTATCGTGGTGTCGTTACGGTGTGGGATGGAGACGACAGCGGTGGAAGTGCGCGGCGTGAGGCAGGCTCACTTCACGCGAAAAAAACAACTCTATTTCGCCACACTTCCCAGCGCACTTTGACGAGCCAGCGACTCACCTGCGAGTGGTCTGGGGAGCAGCCTGGAATTTCTCCAGATGGGCCTTTGCCAAATCAGGTTGATTCAACTTCCGATAGACATTTGCCAGGAGAAAATGAATCTGGGCATCGCTGGTGCCGAGCTCCGGCAGAGTCAGGGCTCGTTCTCCTTCGACGGCGGCATTCTTGGAATCTCCTTCACGGTCCTATCCCTTTGCCAATTCATAGTGCGCATCGCGGGAGCCGGGGTCTGCCTCAACGGCCCGTCGATCTTTTTCGATACTGTCCTGGCTCCGGCCCAGTGCAAGTAGAAACCTGCCGTATGTTACGAGAATCGAGGCGCTTTGCGGCGATTTCTGCGGTGAGAGATTCTCCGCCTGCTGGTAGAGCTGCAATGCTTTGGTGTCGTGTCCCAGAGCTTCATGGGTCATCGCAAGATAGAACACGGGCAGTGGGTTTTTAGGAGAGAGCGTTTGGGCTGTCTGAAGCGGCGGGATCGCCAATTTGAAATCGTTTTGCATGTAGTAAAACACCCCGAGAAAGAACTGCGCCTCTTCGGATGTCGGATCGGCAGTAATGGCCG
>DASXFB010000071.1:0-63365 GCA_036489815.1 Occallatibacter sp.
GACATCCAAAGTGGTCATCCAGTCCACTCTCAAATCGACGGGACCGGCGGGGACAAGCACGTCCATCAACCCATCGGCGCGCGCCGGCAGATTCTTGACGAGCTTCCCGTTGAGCGTCACGCGCCAAGCCGGATAGCTCAATAAGCGCAGCACCAGATAGCCGGCTCGGGGCGCGGTGGCCGCTATCCGCAGGTGCTCGGGACTGGCCCCCCCAGCCGGCCTCGCCGCCTGGAACGTTGCCTCGCAACTGGACTGGGCCGCACTCCAGACAAGGTCGCCGTCCGCATCTTCTTTGCCCAATGCGGTCATGGGATCGCTCATCAGGCAGGCATCCGGCAGACCCATGGAAATCTGGGAAAGGTCGCTTCCCGGCGGCTCGTACTCATACATGCCTTCAAAGCCCGCGCCCGCGTGATAGGCGGCCAGCGTAGAGGCCACCGTGTCCTCGGGATAGCAGACCTGAAAAAAAAACATCCCCGCGCAGGCCGTCGCGCAAAGAAAGGCCGCTCCGCATCCTGCGGCGGCCAGCGCGCGCATTCGCCGCGTGCCGGGCCAGACGGCGGCGGTGAAGAAGATAGCCATCGGCGCTTCCACGGCTTCGAGCCAACGCCAGGGGTACTGCAAATAGCGCCACTGCGGCAGCAGATACCAGACCGGCCGCGAGACCGGAAACAGTAGAAAGAGAACCACCAGGGGAATGGCGGCCAGCGGTACCCACCAGAGCCAGGCGCCGGCGCTTTTCTGGATGGGCAGCGCGCCGCGATACCAGCTGACCGCAACGCCCGCGACCGCCACCGCGATCATCGAAAGGGCGATCATGGAGGCGGTATGCAAAACCTGGTCATGCAGGGCCAGCGCCGGGTCCCTATGCCGCGCGAAGAGCCAGTTATTTTCAAAGTTGTAGCCAGGATCGTCGTAGGCCTGCCGGATGTCGACCCAGCGTCTTTCGAGAGCCGCAGGCAGCCAATAGAACGCCGTAATGCCCAAGCCGAGAATGGCCGCAAGCCCCGCGCGCGCCACCGGAGCCCATGTCTTGCGCAGAAGCGCCCACCCGGCCGCGACCCCGGCCAGCAAATAGCTGGCCATCACCCCCAGAGGCGCATTGGACAGCCAGGCCAGGGCGAGGACAAGCGCCAGCGGGACAGTCGAGCCATCGAAGGCGCGGCGGCGTAGTGAGCCGGCCGGATTTCTTTCGCGCAGGGCGAAGAGAAGCAGCAGCGGCAGCCACACTCCACCCATGAACTCGGGGAATGCCGATCTCTCATAGGCGGTGAACAGCGCAAATCCGGAAAAAATCGTCGCGCACCCGGCCAGCGTGGCCGCGGCATCTTCCATCGCTTCACGCGCCAGCGCTCGCGTCGCCAATCCCGTTCCAGCCAGGCATAAGAACGTGAGAACCATGGGCACGAAGCTCCAGGGAAGGACGAGTCCCAGCGCCGCACCCATCATCCACGTCAGAGGAGGATAAAAGACAAATCGCGGCTCGCCGGCCCCATAGTTCGCGCTCGGCGTCCAGTGCGGATAGAGAATGCCGTGGCGCCAGGCGTTCGCGCAGTCGAGCCAGGAGACGAGATGCACGTCGAAGTCATGCCCGCAGGAGTTTCCGCGCACCAGTTGCGGCGCGACCGCGACGGCGGCGGCAAGAAGGATGATCGCCGGGCCAGCCTTCATCCCAGCTCGCAAAGGCGAGGCCCGCAACCCCCGCTCTGATCCCTGACCCCCGGCTCTTGTTCCCTCTCTCGTCATGGCGTCAGCCGCAGCGTATGCCGCGTCTGCGCGGCCACCGCCGCCGGAGTGAAGGGCAGAGCAAAGGTAGTGCCGTGGTACCAGTCGTTCCACTGGTCCTTGAAGTAGGGGCTCAACGGATTGCCGCTTTCGCCGAGAACGATGTTCTCGGTTGAACCATCGACGTTGCTCCAGTCCATGGTGAAACGCTGCGAGGGCGCCACATCGCGGCCGATCTGCTCCACCGTGGTCACGTCGCCATTCATCGGCTGCGGCCCCGTCCCCGCGATATGGCCGAGAAACGGCAGGAACTGCGCGAGGGGATGCTCGAGATCGATGATGTGCCAGCTTCCGTAACGCCAGGTGGCCAGGTCGGCCGGGGCCTTCCCGTCGTCGATTCCCTTGCGCACCGCGGCCGTCAGCAGCGCGTCCCAGTTCTTGTAGGCCGGCGGAAGCCAATCGGGCATGGCGTGCATCACGATCTCTTCTTCGGCGAAGGTCGACTCGCCCCAGTGATAATCGCCCATTTCTTTGCCCAGCTTGGGTCCGAGAATCATCGGCCGCAGCTCGGCGCGCGCCCTGGTCTCGATCGAGGCAGCGGCCGAATCCGTGGCCAGCCGGCCATCCCAGCTCCGCATCAGGTCCGCGGCCTTGCGCAGGCGCGGATCGCCGTTTCCTGCCGGGCCGTCGGTGTGATCGATCGCGTAGGCGAAGCGCTGCCCCATCTCCTGATCGAGTTCGCTGTAGATATCGGTCTGCGTCTGCAGCATGTCCTTCGGCGTGAGCCCGTCGCGCCCGTTGAGGAGCTTGTAGATGCGCTCCGCGCGGTAGGGATCGATCCATTCGAGCGTGAGCGGGTAAGGCGGTTGCGGCGTCGTCACGCGGGAATTGGCCGTGGCCAGAAAGCCTGACGGCGGATCGAACGCGTGGGGCATGTCTTCAAAGGGGATATAGCCCTGCCACTCGTGCTTGTTGTCGGTAATCGGCACAGGCATCAAGCCCGCCGGCCGCAGCGGCACGCGGCCCACCGCCTGGTAGGCAATGTGCCCCTGATCGTCTGAGTAGACCAGGTTCTGCGCCGGCCAGTTCCATGCGGCCAGAGCCTGAGAGAACTCCGCCCAGTTCGAAGCCCTGTTCATCTGGTAGAGCGGAATTACGTTCAGCGCCGGGTCGTAAAGATTCCACTTGAGCGCCAGGGTCCGCGATTCGTCCGAGAGGATCGGGTTCACAATCGGCCCGTGATCCGTCGAGCGGACATCGAGCGTCACATCCTCCCCGCCGCGCACGCGGATCACTTCGTGATCCAGGCCCAGCGGCTTCCAATTTCCATCCGCAGCCTGGTAGTTACCTTTGCCGTCAAGCTTCTCCACATAGAGGTCCTGCACGTCGGCCATGAGCGCAGTGAATCCCCACGCCAGGTGCTCGTTGTGGCCGGCAATGACAAAGGGAAATCCCGGGAGAGTCACTCCAGCGCAATGGAAGCCGGGCGCCCGCAGATCGGCCATGTACCAGATGCTCGGCACCGAAAGGCCGAGGTGCATATCGTTCGAGAGCAGCGGCTTGCCGCTCGCTGTGTGGCTGCCGGCAACCACCCAGTTGTTCGATCCCGCCGCGCAGCCGTCGCAGGTGGGCAAGCCAAGCAGCGCCAGCAGAGCCTTCGCCGTCTGCGGCGTCCCGGAAAACGGAGCCAGCTGCGTCTTTGTGGGTTCGTCTTCGTCGTCCTCGTTCTGCGAAGCCGGCGGTTGCGGCTGTGGTGCGTTCCAATCCACATCCGTGCCGGTCGGCGGATGGTCGCGCCACGAGCCGACGGGATACAGATCGGATTCAAGCTTCGGATTGCCGAGCCTGGCCTCGATATGGCTGCGGCCAAGCTTGGCTACGGCATGCATGTCGAGCTCCTGGACCATCATCAGGCCCACGCTGATCGTGTCCGCGCCGGTCCACGGCTTCGGCCGATAGTCCAGCAGCCGGAACTCGGGGGGAAGGGAATTTTGGTGTGCATCGATGAAGAGATTCACGCCGCGTGCATAACTGTCCACGCAGGAGCGGTCCTGGGCGGAGAGATGTTCATAGATCCGCTTTGCGGCTGGCGCAATCTGCAACACCCGCTGGGTCTCGTCGTGCTTGAGCAGCGAATGGCCGAGAACCTCCGCCAGCTCTCCTTCGGAGTTGCGGCGAAATGAATCCATCTGCCACAGGCGGTCCTGCGCGGTGACATAACCCTGGGCCAGGAAAAGATCGGCCTCGGTGGCCGCATCGATGTGCGGCACCCCATGCGCGTCGCGCCGCACTGTCACCGGCGCGGAGAGGCCGGCTACGGGCAAGTCGCCGTCGAGTGCAGGAAGGGCGGCCATCGCCGCCCACCGCAGCCACACCAAAGCTGCGCCCGCGATCAGCGGCAGAAGAATCAGCAGGCTCGCCGCCGACCAGAATAGAATGCGCGGCCAACGGCGCCTGCGCGCCGGGGCTGGGTCAGCGCTGGTCTGACGGAATACGTTGCGGCCAGTCATCGGTCAGCTACAGGATAACTCTGACTTTTCGAAGGCGTGCGCTTGAGATAGACGGCCAGCAGCCATGCAAGAAGCAGGAAAATAACGCCGAACACCAGCACACTGCCTTCGGGGCCATCCCCGCCCCCACTCAGCAGCGGATTGCCCGCGGGGCTGGTGCTTAACCAATGCCCGTGCGCCGGCAGGCCGCTATCGGCTGTGCCGTAGAAATAGGTTTCCGTCCAATCCCATCCGGCATGACAGCCGATCGCCCACCACGCCGAGCCGGTCACCCTGACGCTTACGCAGAAGATGAAGCCGATGCCCGCCGTCGCGAGAACGCCGGTCCAGGTCTCGCCTTCGTTGAAGGTGTGGATCAATCCGAAGAATGTCGAGGTCACCCAGACCGCCTGCCAAAACGAGCTGCGTGCGGCCAGTTTCCTGTGAGCTGCGAAACAGGGAAAGAGGCCCAGCAGCGCGACCGCGTAAACCCCTATCCCGCCGCGGTTCTGCGGATGAAGTGCCGCGTAGACGCAAAGAGCGGTCTCGGCTGCCAGAGCCCACCAGAAGTTGAGCCCGCGGGTGAGAGTGAATTGCAGATAACAGCGGAAGAGGCCCTCCTCCACGCAGGCAACCAGCAGAAAGACGCAGCCCCACAACACGGCGAAGCGTAGGATTTCGAGGCCGGAGAGAGTGACGGGGCCGAAGCGCAGCCATCCGCCCCAGTCAAGAGAGCCAATCAAGACCGAGAGCGCCATGAATCCGGCGACGAGACCCGAGGCGAAACGCCGAACCCTCAAGGGGCCGGTCAGGTTGTAGTCGAGCAGACGCCGGCGCTCGATGACCGCGACGATCGCGCCGGCGCCGATCATGGCAAGAAAGGGAATCATCTCGAGAAGCAGCGCCGAGGTCGCGCGAAAGCCGCTATCGTCGTCCACGAGCCCGGCACTCACGAAGAAAGTGCCGATCACCAGCCGGAACAGATAAAAGAGGCAATAGGCAAGCAGCACCGACCAGCCAGCCCGCAGCCCATCCGGTCCGATGAAGACGCGCTCAAGTGCGAAGGGGTTGTGACCCGAGGGTTCCGGCGCGGGGGCAGGTGTTGGAATCGAGCTCATCCAACCAACATTCTACGGAAGGAATGCGCCCGAAAACCGGGCCGATGCTGTATCAACCTGCGGACAGCGCGCGGCCAACTGCCCGGGCGCAGGCCTGGCACCTTTTTTCACTTTTTTTCATAAGAGGCTTTCGGAGCGCCGTGCTAGCGTGGGTGCGGTTTACGGCGGGATGAGCCGCTGTGCGCCTGGAGTTCCGATTCGAAATCGCAAGGAGACAACCATGAAATTCAGCATGAGCAGCATTCTGGCGCTGGCTCTGGCATCAGGTGTAACGGGAGTATCGGGTCAGGGGACTGCCCCGGCCGCGGCCGATGCATCCACAGCCTGCGCGCAGCTTCCCACGCATAGCCAGTTGCAATCTGCCTTGACCGCCGCGCGGATGCAGATGAACGGTGGGTTCAATCTGGACATGTGGGGCACGGTGGTGAACCGCGACGGCATCGTCTGCGCGGTGGCGTTTACCGGCGCCAACCGGGGCTCGCAGTGGCCGGGCAGCCGCATCATCGCGGCGCAGAAGGCGAATACCGCCAATGCCTTCAGCCTGCCGCAGCTTGCCCTTTCCACGGCCGACCTTTACAGCGCCGTGCAGCCCGGCGGCAGCCTCTATGGATTGCAGGCCAGCAATCCGGTGGATACCTTTGTGGCCTATCACGGCAGCGCGGCCGATTTTGGGCAGGTGGACGATCCGATGGTCGGCTTTCCCATTGGCGGCGTGAACGTCTTCGGAGGCGGCCTGGCGCTCTACAACAAGCAGGGCCAACTCGTGGGCGCGCTCGGCGTCAGCGGAGACCTCGTGCGCCGACCACAATATCGCCTGGCGCACGCGCCATACGCTGCTGCTTGACTACGTTCCGGCGGGGGTGGGCCCGGACGCGGCCCGGCCGGACAACATCGTCTATGACATTACCCCGGGGACCGGAGTCATGATCGGCGTGAGCGCCAGCGGCTGGGGACACCCGGTGTGCAGCGCGTCGGCCCAGACGATCTCGAAGACGCTGCCCGCAATCCGCTGACGCTCCCGGAAGATGGGACCACAAGCTCGGCCTGGGAGACTAAATCTCTTCCAGGCCGAGCTTGTGGGTGAACGAGCCGCGCCGAAGGCGGGCTCGTTACTTCTGCTGTTCTGCCGGCTGATTGGCTACCTGCAGGTAGTTCTTGACACTGAAGACGCCCGGCACGCTGTTGGCGCGGATGTTGGCCGCATCCTTATCCGCCTGGCTGTCCACTACGCCATAAAGTTCCACGTTGCCGTTCTGCACGGCGATGCGGATGGGCTTCGCCGGATCGATGGCGTATCGGTTCAGCGATGGAAACCCGTAGATGGCGCGCGCCACTTCGAGCCGCGTCCGGTTGTCCATCTCTGAAACCGGGTCGACTTCGATATTGTCCGCCACATCCTTGACACCCGGCGTGGTCGAAACGATGGCTACGGCCGAGTCTCTGTCCACGTAATCGTGAGCATGCCCTCCCAGGGTGACTACGCCATTCGACACATTGAGCGTGATCGCATCGAACATCCTGCCGTACGCATCCGGATCATAGGCCAGTTTCTGCGAGAGCTTGGACTGCAGTTCGCGATCAGGCACGGTCGGGCCCCCTACCTGGATCTCGTTCCGCACCGCGGTAACACCTTTGCTGTGCAAGACACGCTTCTGTGCATCCAGCTTGTCTTCGTAGACATCCACCGTGCCGGTCAGCGTGGCTATGCCGTTGTCTACCGTGACCTTCACGTTCTGGAACTGCTTCTTGTTCAAGCGGGCTGCCGCCTCGCTGCTTGGCCCGTTATCCACAGCCGCGGCGGCGGCGCCGGAGGTCCTGGCCCCCCAACCCAAAGCAAACGACATGTGGGGAAACGTCAGGAGGGCTCCCGCAACTGCTGCGGACAGGATCGATGGCCGGAAGGAATGGAAGTCTTTCATTGCCGCTGTCTCCTCTCGTCTTCAAATCATGCGCCGCTACCGGTGGAAACGACATACCTTACAGCCGGCCGCACGTGCGGTATGACACCAAAAGTGAACTTGAGGTTGCGTCTGGATCGGTCACGGAATAAAAAAGTTAAGTTCGCTTGGCGCAGGCCCCGGCTCGTTGGACTCCAGCCCTTGCGGCAACTATCAAATTGGGGCTGGCATCGAAGTGGTTAGAAATAGGTTTAACTCCTTCAGGATTAGCGGCATTCAGAAATTGGTCCATTTGCAGAGCCGAAAAGACGAGTCGGAGGGTATCGAAAGGCAGCGCGCAGAACGGGATGCGCAGCTGCCCGACTCCCCTTCGGTTCATTTCTACGAAGACGAGTCCATCTTTCTCGATAAATTGGCCGAATTCGTCGGCGCCTCCCTGGGCGGCGGGTGTGCCTCGATTGTGGTCGCCACCGCATCGCATCGCATAGGGTTGGTGGAGCGCCTTGAGCGCGTGGGGATCAATGTGGCCTTCGCGACCGGGTGCGAACGGTTGATTGCTCTCGATGCCGAAGAGACGCTATCGCGTTTCATGGTGCGTGACCGGCCCGACCGGGAACTGTTTTTCTCCGCCATGGAGCCCATCCTGCTCAGGGCCCGTGCCGCTATGGGCCACAACACAGGGTCGATCACTGTGTTTGGCGAGATGGTGGTCCTGCTTTGGGATCAAGGCAAGCACGGGGCGGCCATCGAGCTGGAGCGCATCTGGAACGACATCGCCAGACGGCACGCGCTAACCCTTCGTTGCGTCTACCCGCTCCGCTGCTTTGCGAACGAGGCGCAGTACACGCTCTTCCAGCGGGTGTGCAACGAGCGCGTGCTGCCGGCTCCCGCCGAGGGCGAGACCTTGCTTGCGGACCAAGCGGAGCGGCTGCGCATGGTCAGCTCTCTCGAGCAGAAGGAGTTGCTGGTTCGCGCCGTGGTGGACGAGCGGGAAGAGCAGATCGCCCAGCGCAAAGAGGTAGAGGAGAAACTGCGCCGGATCGAGGAGTTTGCCCGCAATGTCGTGGAGAATAGCGACGACTGCGTGAAGCGCCTCGATCTCCACGGCCATGTGGAATACATAAGCCCTCCCGGAATGCGGGCGTTCGAGCTGGAAGACTCGCGCGACATTCTCGGCCGCAGATGGGTGGAGTTCTGGAAAGAAGAGGACCGGCCCAAGGCCGAGGCAGCTTTGGGAACCGCCCAGGAGGGCGGGGTGGGCTCGTTTCAAGGGGAATGTTCCACCAGCCGCGGAACCCGCAAGAGCTGGGACGTGAGGATTACTCCGGTCCGGAACGCCGGCGGAAAGATCGAGAGCCTGATCGCGGTCGCGCGCGACATCACGGAGCTGCGGCGCGTGCAGCAGATGGCCGTCCAAGCCGAAAAGCTGGCGGCGGCAGGACGCATGGCCGCCACCATCGCTCATGAGATCAACAACCCTCTCGAGGCGGTCACCAACTTCATCTATCTCGCCCGGACCACGCCGGGCCTGCCGGAAGATGTGACCCGTCACCTCGAGATCGCCGACCGGGAGCTTTCGCGGGTGGCGCAGATCGCCCAGAAGACGCTCGGGTTTTACCGCGATACTTCGAAGAACCGATGGGTCGACGTCTGCGAGGTGATCCAGGACGTCATGCTGATCTACGAGCGCAAGCTCCGCTACAAGCAGATCCGGGCGTCCGCCTCGGTGCACCCGGGGCTGAAGGTCTACATCAAGCAAGGCGAGATCAAGCAGGCCCTGGCGAACCTGATTGCGAACGCCATCGACGCATCGACCACCGGGGGAAAAATATGGATTCGCGCCCGCTCCTCACGGCACTGGCGAAGCGGCATGCGGACCGGCGTCCGCATTACTCTGGCGGATAATGGCGCCGGCATGCCGCCGGAAATACAGCGGCGGATCTTCGTCCCCTTCTTCACCACCAAGGCCGACGTGGGAACCGGTATCGGCCTGTGGGTGACCCGGTCCATCATCGAACAGTACGGCGGCTATCTGCGCTTCCGCAGCCGCCAGGGCGCGCAGCCGGGCACGGCCATGAGCTTTTTCGTGCCCGATGACTATCAGGAGAGCGCCCAGGTCGCCCTATCTGCCTGATTACACGTTAAAATCTAACGATATGGCGACGATCGTATCCGATATTTTTGGTACCCCGTTTCGCTCTGATTTCCAGATCTTCCATCCCGCTCCGGGGGTGCCTCCGTCTCCGGGCGCGAGAAAAGACGAGCATCGGCCGGACCAGGACAAGGCGGTTGCGCCGATGGCCCGCCCGCTTCCGCGGGTGCTGGTCGTCGACGACGAAACCCTCATCGCCAACAGTGTCGCCGAGATCCTCAATCGCAACGGTTACGATGCGACCGCTCTCTACACCGGCGCGTCCGCGGTTCGGTGGGCTGAGGAGGAATGCCCCGATATCGTCATCACGGATGTGATCATGCCCGACTACGACGGTGTGCGGCTGGCCATGACTATCCGCGCCCGCTGCCCCGAGGCGCGCATCGTGCTTCTCTCAGGCAACGCCGCCACCTCGAGTTTGCTCGACCATGCCGTGTCCGACGGCTTGTTTTTTGAGCTGCTCACCAAGCCCGTCCATCCTGAGGAGTTGCTGAAGGCGCTAAGGTCCTGAGGCTTGCCGGCAGCCCGCGCTGGCATCATTCGCATTTCCCGGCGCAATATCATTCTCCCGAAGGACAACTCGCATTCCTTGGCGGTTCATCTTAGCTTCGCAGGGATGAGGTGGTCCATCAGACGTTATCTATTCGTTCACTCCACACACGCTCTGGCGATTTTCGTTCTAACTCTTTTTGCGCTCTCCGCAGGCGCCTATGCCGAGCAAGTCCCGGCAACGTACAAGCAAGGGGCCTTGCACGGAGTTCTCCTGCTGCAAGCGAAGGATGGAAAAACCATCGCGGTGGCCGATCAGACTTACACGGTGCGCGGCGATGAAGTCCGCTCCGAGCTCATCTTCCACTTCCGCGATGGATCGATCGACGACGAAGTCGCCGAGTTCCGCCAGGGTGCGAACTTCGAACTGATTCGCGACCACCACGTCCAGAAAGGGCACTCGTTTCCCCATCCCCTCGACATGACCGTGGATGTCCCGAAAGGCCAGGTCACTTGGCAGGAGACGAAGGACGGCAAGGACGACATCCAGACGCAGCACATGGATCTTCCCCCTGACCTGGTCAACGGCATGCTGGCGCTGGCCGTCCAAGATTTTCCATCCGGGACAGATGAGCTCAAGACCTCCTACATGGCCGCGGATCCCAAGCCCCGCCTTGTTCAATTCGTGATCAGGCGGACGGGAGAAGACCGCGTCCGCGTCGGCGGCACGAGCCGTCGAACCATCCGCTACAACCTGCACATTGAAATTGGCGGACTCGCGGGAGCGATCGCGCCGATCATCGGCAAGCAGCCGTCGGATATTACGTTGTGGGTGCTGGAAGGCGACGTTCCAATGCTCATCCGATTGGAAGGCGCGCTCTATCCGCAGGGCCCCACCTGGAATATGGTCCTCACCAGCCCCACGTGGCCCTCGGTCGCACGAACGAAGTAGGACTCAGGACAGACAGAGACAGGCCGATTCGAGCTCACCGGTAGCGCCGAGTCGCTTTCACCACCATCGAGAAGACTCCGGACTCATCCCGCGCCACAACCAGTGAAATGTGCCGGTTGATGGCCACCTCCGCCTGCAGCAACTGTTGGCCGGTGGTGTTGACGTCCGTGGCATAAGTGAGGATCACATTGCGGCCAATCTGCTCCTGCACCGTGATGCGCGATGTGGAGTTGCCGAAGGCGCCGAGATAGTTCGGATCGACCTTCACCGAACCCGCGCCAAAAAGCTTTTGCACCCGGTTGCTGACCGTCGCATTCAGCGCTCCGCCCAGCAGGGCGTCGGTGGAGGGACTTGAGAGCGCCTGTTCCTGCTGCTGGGTATAGAGGCGCTGCTGGCTCTCGGTGTGGCCGAGCGCCAGCAAAGAAAGAACGTCGGCCTCGGGCAGCGGCGGATCGCTGCGGTAGGTCACAGCCAGCTTGTCGGCGCTCCCATGCAGCCCGAGAGTGATGTCGTAATCCTCCACGTGGGCCGTCGCCGTCAGGTCGATGACGGGTTCGATGCGCACCGGGTTGGTAAAAGAGATGTCGCCGCGTTGCAGCTCGTAACGCGTGCCTGCGATGGCGGCATTGCCTTGCGTGATGGAGACCTGCCCCAGCAGCGAAGGGGATGCCATGGTGCCGCGCAGATGCAGATCCACGTCGCCGGCCAGCTTCGCGAACGCGTTCTGGAAATTCAACTGCGGCGAAGAAACGATGTGCACGTCGAGCCGTACGTGATTCGAGGGCGCGGTCGGCGCTTTGACCGCCCGCACCGCGCTGGCCTGCGCCGCCAGCGCCGCAATATCCAGGTCGGGGCTGGCCGTGAAGCGCGTGATCAGCACGTTGCCAGAGAGCCGAAGGTCTGACTGCGGGCCCTCCAGGCGCAGCGAGGCATCGGCCAGGGAACTCACGCCTTGCGGATACCGGACCCGTATCCCCTTGCCGTTCGCCGAGAGATTGGCATAGATGCCGTGTTGGTAGGAGAGCGATCCGCCCACGGTCAGCAAGCCCCCGCCGCTCATTGCGGTGAGCGAAGTGACATCCAGCCGGTTCTGATTGAACTCAAGCGTGCCATGCAACTGGCTCAGGCCGTTCGGAAGATCTTCGAGCGAGAGCGAGCCGTTCTGGAAATCGATGCGGCCGCGCAGCCCCGGATTCTTCAACGGGCCGTGGGCTTCCACCTGGAATGTTGAGGTGCCGCTGGCGGTCAGGTCGGAGTCCAGGGTCTCTGCCAGCTTGAAGTTGACTGTGCCATTCGCGGAGAGATCGAGCCGGCGGGCGCCTTGAAGCGCAAGGCTGCCTTGTGCCCGCAGATCTGTATCTTCGCCCGTCACGTGCAGCGGGTCGAGATGGATACGGGCGTCGGCCAGAGTGGCGTGCACGCCGCCCTCGCTCTGAAGATGGACGCCGGCGAGGGTGACGGCCAGTTCCTGGAGTCGCGCTTCGCCGTGCATCTGCTCCGGATTTCGCAACGGACCGGCTATGGTGATCGTGCCGGCCAGGGAGGATTCTCCGTCGATTCCGTCGATGTGGCCCAGCTTAAGCAGCGCGCCGATATCGAAGTGCGAAAAGTTCATCTGCGTCTGGGTCGCATAGTCGCCATTCATCACGGTCTGCCCATGCACCGCCAGCTCCGCGCCTTCGAGATGCGAGCTGATGTCGTAGTCCAGGGTGTTGCCGGCCGTATGGGCGACAAGCTCCAGGCCGCCCACCGGCTCGCCGCCGAGCGCCAGGCCAGTGAGCGTCGCGCGGCTCTCCAGGCGCGGATCCTCGAGGGTGCCGGACCCGGTTACGGAAGCATTCAGCCTGCCGGCGACTTCCAGATTCCTCTGGCTGAGCCAATCGATCCGCGCAAGATCGATGCCCGTTCCTCCGGCGTGCACTTGAAAGGCCTTGGAGTTCAGATCGTAGTCTCCCGAGCCGCTGATCGTGCCACCCGCCAGATCGAAACTGGCCGCAGATATCTTCACCACGCGACTCGTCAGCGCGCCTTGCGCGCGCAGCCGCGCTACCGGCTCGCCGTAGATCTTGCCGTCGTCCAGTTCAATCGTGCCCGACCCGGAGGGTGCGCGGAGGCTGCCCTCGGCCTCAATCTGCAGATTGAGCGTGCCGGCCACGGGAAGGCTACGCTCAAGAAACGGCTGCACGTCGTCGAAGTTTACGTCGCTCGCCTGCACGTGCATGCGCAGCGCGGAGTCGGTGTCGAAACCGGCAGCGGAAGTATTCAGGGAGTTCGCGGATGCGTCGAGCGTGCCGCCAAAGACGACCTTGGTCTTGCCGCGCAGTGCGGTTGCCTGCAGAATCGCGATCCGTGCCGAGGCGTAGCTGCCGTTCGCTTCGAGCGAGTCGAGGTGGACGAGCCGGGGCTGACCGGTAGCCGGGCCCCGGCTCGGCATCTCGACCGCAAGCTGGGTCGCCTTCAGGTGTCCGGCAAGGCGCGGCCTCACCAGCGAACCCGCCCACGTACCGCTGAAATCAGCCTGCCCCCCTAACGCGACCGGCAGCGCCGCCGTGCCCGACTTTTCCCCACGCTTCAGGCCCAGGCTGCGCAGAACGGTATCGAACTCGCCGAGGTTGCCGGAGTGAAGATCGACCGAGAGCGCCGTCGGGCTGGTGAGCGGGTATGCGCCGAGCTGCCCGCGCGCATCGAGATCGCTGCCCGGCAGATGCAGCTCAAGCCGGCGCACATCCACCGCGCCATTGCGCTGCGTATAGGTGGCATCGATTGCGCCGCTGGTGGCCGCCTCTTTCGCCTGCGTTGCGCCCTCGGGTGGACTAAGCCCAAGATTTGCATCCACGCCCACCGTATTGGCGTCGCCCTTCACCCAGGTGGCAACCGCTCTGCCGTTGATGCGCGTATCCAAGCCGAGGCGCTGGAACGGCGGCTCGCTGACCATGTCCAGGATCGTATCCAGTGCGACATCTTTGAAATCCGCAATCACCTTGCCATTCACAGGAATGGTGATGGCAGCAGCGGATGCAACCGCACCGCGGCGCGCAGCCGCGCGATTAGAGTGCGGACTCACAGGCGCAAAGCCGGCGGCCCGCGACGATGGAGGCAGCCAAGGGGCCAGATCCACCGTGCCCTCGATCCGGCCACCCTGATGGAGCCGCGCCGCGATGGACGAAATCAGCAGCCGGCCCTGATCGGCATGCACATGGGCATCGAGCTGAATCCCGCGTTCCACCACCCCCGTTCCCACATACGCGCCGCCATCCACGTGCACTTTTCCGTCAATGCCAAACTCTCCCGCGTGGCCCGCTGCTGTCAGGTCGAGGTGCGCTATGCCCTCCGGCGCGAACGGATAGCCGGTGACCGGATCGAGCAGCCGCATGTCGAGGTCGCCCCTGATCTTCGATTGCCAGCTTGGGCGCGAGAAGTCCCTGAGCTCGCCGCTGATTTCGAGCGTGTGATCGGCTCCGTCGCGGCTGTGCGCCGTCAGCCGCAGGCTGCGCAACGTTGCAGCATCGCGCGTCAGGTCCAGCGTGGCCCGCATGAGCCCGTGCGCGGCGGTGACTTTGCTTCTCGGCACAATCCGGGCGAGGTCAAGGTCCGCGGCTCCGGCCTGGATGCGAAAGCTCTCCGGTCCCCGCGCGGACGGCGGAAGATAGCTCATCTCCAGCGAAAGATCGCTCGCCGTCAGATCGAGCGGCGCGAACCGGTCTTGAAAATCGAAGGACGCAGCGCGGTCGTCGTAATCCAGCGCACCCTGCGCAATGACGACGCGGCCGGCGCGGAGGTTGAAGAGGCGTTCGAGCACCGGCTCACCGGGTTTCCGCGGCCTGCGCGGATGAGGTTGATTCGTCTCCCCGCCCGGGTAAACGATCAGGTGGATCTCGGGCCGGGTCACCTCGAGATCGTTGAGCAGGATCTGCGGCTCGAGGTGAGGAAGGACGAAGCCGAGCACGCTGAAGGCGACATGCAGATGCCCGATGCGCGCATAGGGCGCCTCGCCCCGAGCTTCGAGGCCGTGAATCACCACGCCGCCCGCATCCGCTTCAAGATGGAGCAGACGCCAGTGGAAGGAGGCGATCTCTACCCGTCCGCCGGTGAGCCGTTCGAGAGAGGCGATCAAGCGCCCGCGCACGAAGTTCTCGAATCCGGCCGAACTCATGTAAAAATAGGCGCCGGTCATGACGAGAACCAGCAGCACCAACCCTCCTGCTACGGTGAACGGAACGTGGCGCAGCAGGAAACGGCGCAGTGGGCTCCATTTGCGCCGTGGTGGCCGCTCCGGCGCATCCGGTGGAATGATCCGCGTTGTCTGGGTCTCGCTCATTTGTCCGTTCCGGTCGCGGCGCCTTGCATCGCTGGCGGGTCCAGTGAGGGGTCGAGCACCTCCACATCGCCCTCCTTGCGAAGATTCGCGAGCCAATCGTCAAACAACGCATTCACATGCTGCTGCAGCAGGATCTCTTCAATGCGCGGCGCCACCTGATCGAGCGGCGGGGCTTTTTCACCGGGCGCATACTGGGGCAGAAGCGTGCGGCTATAGTAGGTCGCAATCTCCTGCTGCGAGATGCGAATGCCCTCGCGGAACCGCTGCTCGATGAACCGCAGAATCTCCAGCCGATAGCGCAGATAGCTTCCAACCCGTTCTGACGTCAGGCCATGTGCGGCCAAAAATATCTTCCATCCCTGCTCTGTCGCGCAGTTCCCGCGAACACAGGCCGGAAGCTCCTTGCGGATATCGCTCAACCGCGCCTCCACTTCGCTCTCCGGCGGTTCGACAGCCTGGGTGTCCTCCTGGCGGATTTGTTGTTCAATCAGCGCCCGGCTGATCAACTGGTCGAGCGCGCGCCGGCGGGTGAGGATGCGGCCCTCCGTATTCGGATCGAGCACCGAGAGGCGAATCTCGTCGTCGAGATCGCTGGCCAGGATCGCATACCGGTTCACGACGGCGACAACCCGGTCCAGAACAACGGAACCGGCGGCCTGCGTCGGCGGCGCTTCGGCCGTTTGTGCCGGAGCTGTCTGGGCCGCGCCGGGAAGCGCGCCCCACCCGGCGGACCACGCCGCCAGTGCGACTGCCGCAATGAGCGCGCGCACAATCTCGGTTCGGATTGGAAGCCGGCTACGCATCAGAAGGCCTGCCCCAAGCTGAAGACAAAGTTGAAATGCGGCGCCTGCCCTACGTAGGGATCCGTATAATCCGGGCTCTTCGAGTAGTCGATGTTCACCGGGTAGATCGGAGGATTCAGGTTGTAGCTGAAATCGAAGCGAATGGGGCCGACGGGCGTATGGTAGCGCAGGCCGATTCCCGGTGCATGAGAAAAATAATTGAAGTTGCACTGGCCTTGTCTGCCGGTCGAAGTGAGCGGGCCGGAGGGAACGGGATCGGGAGTCACTCCCTGGCTGGTGTCCCGGTTCGTGATCTTGCAGGCATTCTGGTCCGGCTGGTGAATGCGCAAGGCACTGACCCATGCGTCGCCTGCGTTAGTAAACACGTTGCCCATATCGTGAAAGAGCACAAAGCTCAGCGTGTCGCCGAACCACGGCAGCGTCGGCGGGGGCAGGCGCAACTCCGTGCTCTCGATCAGCGCGCCCGCACCGCCCACGGGAAACCCGGTTTCCGGATCGCGCGGCCCGGCCCCGTTGAAGGGGAAGCCGCGCAGCGAGGTGGGCCCGCCCGAATAAAGCCGCTCCGGCAGCGGAATCAGTTCGCTCAATCCCGAACCGAACGATCGCACCTGTCCATAGCGCGTGTCGCGGGCCAGCACGAATTTGTCCTTGTCAAAACCGTAGTAGCTCGAATTCGACACGTCGATCCGGTTGAACTCCGGCTGGGCGCCGGCGGCCTTGAGCGAGAGAAACTCCTGAAAGCTGGTGTAGGTGCCCCGATGCGCATCCATCGGCTGGTCGCGCGTGTCGCGAATCCAGGTGAAGGCCGGGCCGGAGACGCGCGCGGCCGTCGCCAGCTCGGAGATCTCGGCAGGAAAAACCTGCAAGGTGTCGGAAGCCACCTTGACGCGGCGAAAATCGAGCTCGTAGACAAAGGTGTTCGCCTTGGAAAAGAGCGATCCGGGCGTGGCAAAATTCTGGGTCAGGCGAATGTCTCCATCCAGACGCGATGCCACATAAGTGGCCACGTCCTGGCTGTTGGCGTAGCCCGCAGAGAAGCTGAGCCCGAAGCCGCGCGCTCCGTCCAGATGGGGAATCTGGTAAAGGAGTCCTATCCTTTGTTCGAGCAATCCGTAGGTTCCCTGCAGCGAGGCCGATTGCTCGCGTCCCAGCACATTGTTGCGGGTGATATCCAGCAGCACCCGAGGGCTCACCCCGGTTTTGCCGTTGGGATTGCAGGCCACGCCGCCCGCCAGCGCCCCCGCGCAGTTGTTCTGGGGCTGTCCGGTCTGCGCCTCGAAGCCGAAGCCGTAGGTCAGTGTCCAGCGCCGGGCTTCGGTCAGCTGCAGCAGCACGGTCTTGTCCGGCTCGCCGCCCGCCTGGTTTTCGACCGCAGTATTGACCTCGTTGAAAAGCGCATAGTTGTAAAGATTGCGCTGCGTATCGAGAAGCGCCGATTGGTTCAGCGGATCGCCTGCGTGCACCGTGATGGCCCGCGCCACGGTGTCGGGCCGCGTGTAATGCAGGCCGCTCAACAGCACCTTGCGCACAAACACCTGTTCGCCTTCGGAGATGCGGAAGACTATATCCACCTTATTGGGGTCCGCCGCCTTCGTCTGCTGGCTCACCTCGACCGATACCTGCTCAAAACCCCGGCTCATGTAGGCGGTCAAAATCGCGTCGCGGTCCCCGGAGAGATTCTGCGGCGAAAGCAATTGTCCTGCGGCCGTATTGAGTAGCGGCGTCAGCTGGTTCGCTTCGAGGTGATCGTTCCCCTCGATCTTGACCGAACCCACCCGCACCTGCGGCCCTTCGGTGATGTGATAGATGACGCTCAACGGAGCCGTTTTGGCGATCGCCGGCGGCGATCCCGAACCCGGTGATCCTTGCCCGGGTGCTCCCTTGTCGGCGAGCACTGTTTCCGGGGTGCTGGTCTCCGGCGTCACCTTGACATTGGCAAAGCCGTTGTTCTGGTAAACCGCCGCCAGCGCGCTTACGTCGGCACCGACCAGCGACTGGCTGTACGATCCGTGCCGGTCGAGCGGGCTGGCGGCCCGAACACTGAGCAGGGCCAGGAGCGTGGCGGCGTCGAAGTAGTGATTCCCGGTGACGGAGACTTGCTCGACCCGCCGCCTCGGCCCCAACTGTACGTGGTAAAGAATGCTTACCTGAGCGCCGGCGGATTGTTGCTCGTGCCCTACCTTCACGTCGAAGTAGCCGAGACGCTGATAGTAATCCCGCAGCCGCCGGTTCCCTTCGTTCAGCAGATCCTCGTCCACGGTTCCTTCTTCAAAGACGGGCACCAAGTGCTTCACCCGTTCAGCGCCCAGCTTGGCGCCCTCCACGAACACCCGCACAACCGGGCCGCGGTTGGCGGAGAACTGGAAATTCACAGCCTTGGCCGCTGAATCGTATTGCGCCGACTCGAGCTTCACGTCCGCCTCCAGATGGTCTTCCCTCTGGTAGTGCTTGAGCACGCCGTCCAGGGCGCGATTCACCGTATCGTGGTCTACGCGGGCCCCGGTTCTCAGGTGGGCATAGCGGCGGAAATCCTCGGCATTGATGCCGGAGTCGCCCGTTAGGGTCACCTTGCCCACGCGCGCCTGCGGGCCTGAGGCCACGCGAAACGAGATGTCGGTGAGCTGCTCTTCGCGATGCTCGGTGTATGCCGGATAGATTGCCGGCTGATGGTACCCATTTTCGGCCAGCGTCGTCCGCATTTGCTCGAGCGCGCGGTTCAGCTTCTCCGGCGTGAGGCGGGTTCCGGGCTCGAGCTGGCTGGCGCGGGTCAGTTGTGTGTTCATGGTGGCGCCGATTGCCCCATAGACGCCTACGGCGCCGATAAAGGTGCGCGGCCGCCCCACAAAGACCAGTGCCACGCCTTCGCCGTCGCGCTCCGCCTGCACCTCCACATCCTCGTAGAGACCGGTCGAGAAAAGCTGGCGCAGGCTGCTCTTCAGGTCGGCGGGGTCAAGCGGCTTGCCTTCCGCCAGCGGCAGCTTTTTCTTGATCGTTGCCAGCCGGTCGGCCGGGACGCCCTCGAACGAAATCCGCCGCACGGGCAGGCCGCGCCACCGGAGCAGGGCATCTGGCGCCGGCTCGCCCAGGCGAGGCGCAGCATCTGAAGGCAGGGAAGTGGCCAAGCCCTTTTCGGATGGAAGAGTGGGCGGTTGCTTCTGGCCCTGGGCCGGTCCTGCAACGCAAATCGTGAGGCCGGCAAGCGCAAGCCGGGCCAAAAACCCACACCGCGCCGCCGGAGGGGCCACATTATGCCGCCGGGCCTTTGGGCACTCCCCTGCCGGCTCTTTCCGCAAGACCTTCTCTCCCCAACCTCTCGGGATCCTGACCCCACCGCCTAGCCCTATGCGCGCCCACCTGCCGTTCCTGCGGAAATTCTGCCGGACCCCCATCGGCTCTCGCCAGAGCTGGTCATCGAGGGGCCCCTCACTAAGAGTAAGACCACGGACGCCTGAATTTCCGCCCGAGGTCAGTTTCATGACTTTGTTCAGTGAACACCGGGCAGCTTAAAGAGTTTTTGCCGGCCTCGAAAGAGAGATTCAACCCGAAAGTCCGCGCCCCAAAACCGGTTGACTTCCCCTACGTAACGGAAGTGTAGGGCCGCCGGAAAGTTTTTTGCGGCGGAAGCAACCTTGTAGGGCCCGGGACACTCCACATAGTAGGAGCACCATGCAACCGCGCCGCTTCCCCCCCTTATACTAGCGAGGAAGGAAGCCAAGTGCATAAACGCCCGGTTGGACGACAAACCGAAGGAAGCGCATGTCCGATTCCCCAGCCCCAACGCAAATGACCAATCTCGCTCGAAATAGCCGCAATGAAAACACAAATCCCGCGGCTCGAGGAAACCGCCCCGGCGCGTTTACGCCCGCAGCTTCGCCCGATCCAACCGAGGCGCAGGCGCTGGCACTTGCCCAGGCCGGCGACCACCACGCTTTCGCCCAGCTCTATTCCCTTCACAAGAGACGCATCTACTCGCTGTGCCTGCGGATGGTCGGCAACATCGCCGAAGCCGAAGATCTCACCCAGGAGGCTTTCCTTCAACTGCACCGCAAGATCGCGACCTTCCGCGGCGATTCCGCCTTTTCCACCTGGCTGCACCGGTTGGCCATCAACGTGGTCCTGATGCAGCTCAGAAAGAAGGGTCTCTCGCTGATCTCGCTCGACGAAGCGATGGAGCCTGCTCCCGAAGAGGGACCTGGCCGGAGCTTCGGAGCTCCCGATCTCACCCTTGCCGGCGCCATTGACCGGCTGGCGCTGGAGCGGGCCGTAGCTGACCTGCCCGCCGGCTACCGGCTCATTTTTATCCTTCACGATGTGGAAGGTTTCGAACATAATGAGATAGCCGCCATGCTGGATTGCTCCATCGGAAACAGCAAGTCTCAATTGCACAAGGCGCGCCTCAAACTGCGCGAAGCCTTGCGCACAAACGCCCAGCAGGAGGCGCGCTCATGACGGACAGAACCGGCAAGATGAGTTGCGAGGAATTCCAGGCCCAGTTGCCGGAACTTATCGGCTCAGGTGGAAAGATCTCGGAGCTTGAACACATTCAAAACTGCGACCTGTGCCGGGCCCTCCTGGCCGATCTGGAGACGATCGCCGAGGCCGCCCGACAGCTGTTCCCCGTTGTCGAGCCCCCAGACAATCTCTGGGAGCAGATTGAGTCCAAGATCAAGGGCGACGGCGCCGACGATGAAAAGAAGAAGCTCGAGTCAGGATTAAGAACGGGAATGGCGGCCCGTCTGGAGTAGCCACTCCGATTGCATCGAGGGCGGGGGCGGATCGTCCTCGCCCTTCGTGCTTCCCCGCCCGATAAATTCCTCCACACTGCGAAAAACATTCTCCCGCCTAACCTTTTCATCGGATCGAGCCGATACACCCACGGAGAGGCAAAGCGTCATCCAAGCCGAAAAGCGGGGCCGTGCCGAAAAGCTGGGCCGAAATGGAAACGGAACGCCGCCGGAGCCTGAACACCGGGCCTCTGGAACAACGACTCATCCCGCAGCGTAAGGGCTAGAAGCGTAAGGGCTAGATAGGAAAGCCCGTTTGGAGATAAGGAGCGCAGCGGACGAAGCTCGCCTGCCGGTTCTGAATCTTTTCCAATCCTTCGCCGTCTAAAGTAGGAAAGCTGATACGAGGACACTCAATGCCAAACGAGCCTTCCACTTCTTCTCACGACTCAGCCGTCAAAACTCTGCAGTCAGGACGGAAAATCCCGGTTCTGCCCGTACGGGAGACGGTTCTGTTTCCCCACGCTGTGCTTCCGCTGACCGTGGGCCGTGAGAGCTCGATCCAGTTGATTGAATCGCTGGGCGAGGAACGGACCATCGTGGTGGTAGCGCAGCTGGACGCTCGGCAAGACGCGCCGAAACCGGCCGACATGCACGCCATCGGAACCATCGCAACCGTGCACAAAGTAGTGCGGATGCCCAACCAGAGCCGTTTTGTCTTCACTGAAGGCATCGGCCGCGTGCGCCTGATTCGCTACAGCCAGACCGAACCCTACATGGTGGCCGAGATCGAGCCTCTCGACGATCTCGAGCCGGAGTCCACGTCGGGGTCAGAGGCGTTAGTGCGCAATGTCGTGGCGCAGTTCCAGCAGATTGTCTCCGAATCGCCCACTCTCTCGGACGAGCTGCGCACCATCGCGGCCAACATCGACGAACCGAGCCGTCTGGTCGATTTCATTGCCTCATCCCTGCCGTTCCTGACCACGGACGAAAAGCAGCAGCTGCTCGAAACCTCCTCGGTAGTCGAGCGCCTGGAGCGGTTGAATAAGCTGCTGGCCAAGGAAATTGAGGTGCAGCAGCTCCGCGCCAAGATCCAGAACGAAGTGCAGGACCAGGTGCAACAGTCGCAGCGCGATTATTACCTGCGTGAGCAGCTCAAGGCCATCCAGAAAGAGCTGGGCGAACAGGATGAGGGCCAGCGCGAGGTCGATGAGCTGCGCGAGAAGATCGACAATGCCGGCATGCCGGAAGACGTGAAGAAAGAGGCGATGAAGGAGCTTTCACGCCTCGGACGCATGTCGCCCATGGCCGCCGACTACTCGCTCACGCGCAATTACATCGAATGGCTCGCCGTGCTGCCGTGGTCCAAGAGCTCCGGATCCAAGATCGATATCGGCAAGGCCAAGGAGATCCTGGACGAGGATCACTATGAGCTGAAAAAGGTGAAGGACCGGATTCTCGACTACCTGAGCGTGCTCGAGTTGAAGCCCGACATGAAGGGGCCGATTCTCTGCTTCGTGGGACCTCCCGGTGTGGGCAAGACCAGCCTGGGCCGGTCGATCGCCCGCGCCCTGGGCCGCAAGTTCCAGCGCATCTCGCTGGGCGGCATGCACGATGAGGCCGAGATTCGGGGCCATCGCCGGACCTATATTGGCGCCTTGCCGGGCCAGATCATCCAGAGCATCCGCCGGGCGGAAACCAACGACCCGGTGATCATGCTGGATGAGATCGATAAGCTGGGCCGCGACTTCCGGGGCGATCCGGCGTCGGCCCTGCTTGAAACCCTCGATCCGGCGCAGAACAACGCTTTCCGGGACAACTACCTCGACGTGCCGTTCGATCTGTCGAAGGTGCTTTTCATCTGCACGGCGAACATGCTCGATCCGGTGCCTCCGCCGCTTTTGGACAGGATGGAGATCATCCCGCTTCAGGGCTACAGCGAAGAGGAGAAGCTGCACATCGCTAACCGGTACTTGATTCCGCGCCAGATCAAGGAGAACGGAATCACGCCGGAGCAGATCGAGTTCCCCGAGCAGACGGTGCGCCACATCGTGCGCCATTACACGCGCGAGGCCGGGGTCCGCAAGCTCGAACAGGTGCTGGGCACGGTGTGCCGCAAGCAGGCGCGGCGCGTGGTGGAGGGTCACGCGGAGAAGCTGGTTGTGACGCGGGAGACGGTGAAGGAGTTCCTGGGCGGCATCCAGGTGCGCGTGGAAACGGAGGTGGCCGAGCGCGTGAAGCGTCCTGGGGTGGCCGTGGGCCTGGCCTGGACACCGGCCGGAGGCGACATTCTCTTCATCGAGGCTAACAAGATGAAGGGCAAGGGCGGCTTTACGATGACCGGCCAGATCGGCGAGGTGATGCAGGAATCCATGCAGGCCGCGCTGACCTGGGTGCGCTCGAACTGCAGCCGTCTCGGTCTGCCGGAGGACTTCAACCGTGATATCGACCTGCATATTCACGTGCCCGCAGGGGCGATTCCCAAGGATGGTCCCTCGGCCGGCGTCACCATGGCTACGGTTCTGGCTTCGCTGCTGACCGAGACCCCGGTGCGTCCATTGACGGCGATGACCGGCGAGATCACGCTGAGCGGCAATGTGCTTCCCGTGGGCGGCATCAAGGAGAAGTTCCTGGCGGCGCGCCGGGCAGGCGTGCAAACCATCATCCTGCCCGCCGAAAACCGTCAGAACGTCGAGGAGGACCTCACGCCGGAGATGATGGAGGGGGTAACCGTCCACTACGCTACCCATGTGGAGGACGTGCTCGCCGTCGCCCTTCCTCTCCTGAAGGCGCGGCCGGATGCCGAACCCGCCGCGCCTGAGCTCGTGCAGAGCGCAGCGGCCTAAACGGAATCCATTTAATCTCGAGAAAGGCCGGCAAACCCGCCGGCCTTTTTCTCGTGCACGGAATCCTGCCGGTCGCCTTCCGGTTCCCGATCCTGGGCCGGAATGGTGGATTGGCTGATCCCCCGGCCGCCGATCTTTGACCGCTGAATTTTGACCACTAAACTATGACCGCCGAACTATGACCGCTGATCTGCCACCGCTGAACTTTGTTCTCCCGCGTCTAAATTGAAAGGCGGTATTCTGGCTTCAGCGATGCAGATTCATGTGATGCCTTTTGGGGTATTGAAAGACTGGCTGGGCTCGGCGCCGGTGAGTGTCCAACTCCGCGAGGGCGCCTCGGTGGCTGAGCTGCTTGAGCAGCTCGGGGGGCGCGTCTCCGCACCTGTCCTGCAGGGCATCGCCGTCAGCGTCAACGCCGAATACGCGACCGCCACGCAGATTCTCCGCGATGGCGACGAAGTCGGCCTGCTTCCGCCCGTCTCCGGCGGCGCTTCGCCCACCAATTTGAGCCCAGAAGCGCTCACAATCGCCCTCACCCGGGAGCCAATCAACGCCGAGAAGCTCGTCGCCGCCGCCAAGCAGGGGGAAGACGGCGCGGTGGCAGTCTTTGACGGCATTGTCCGTAACAACTCGCGCGGACGCGAGACTCTCTACCTCGACTACGAAGCCTACGAAGAGATGGCCGCGCGCCAGATGCGCGAACTGGCAGCGCAGGCGCGGGAGCGCTTCGGCGTGCGCCAGGTCACGATCGTCCACCGCCTCGGACGGCTGGAGATCGGTGCAACCAGCGTGCTGATCGTTGTGGCCTCGGCGCATCGCGCGCAGGCCTTCGACGCCTGCCGCTGGCTGATCGACACACTCAAGCAGACCGTGCCCATCTGGAAGAAGGAAACGTTTGTCGATGGGGCCGTTTGGGCAGCCGGCGAGCCGTTCCCCCAGAACGTCGCCCTCCATCCGGCGGAGGCGAAACAGGATGTCTGACCTCGGCGCGGTTTGGGGTGCCCCCTCCTTGGCGCGTTCATGGCGCAAAGCTTGGGAGGCCGCAATCGTTTTTCTGCCGGCATTGATCTGTCTCGTTCCTCTTTCGCTGAACGCGCAGGAAGCCACACTGCACGTCGACGTGAAGCTGGTGAACCTGTTCGTGAATGTGACCGACCACAACGGCGCCCTCGTTGGCGGCCTGACGCGGGACGACTTCGCGGTGTACGAAGACGGCCGTCCGCAGCAGATCGCCCTGTTCGAGCGCCAGTCCGAGATGCCGCTCGCTCTCACCCTGGCCATCGATACATCGGGGAGCGTGCACAAGGATATGAGTGAAGAAGCAGGCGCGGCGCGGCGATTCGTTCACGCCATCCTTCGCCCGCAGGACCAGATGGGCGTGCTCCAATTCGCCACGAACGTAACCTGGCTGACCTCCTTCACCAACCGGGAGTCGCAGATCGATCGCGCGCTCGGCGAGCTGCACGCCGACTGGGCAACGGCGCTCTACGACGCCATCTCTTCGGGGTCCACTTCGCTGGGCAAGAAACAGGGTCGCAAGGTCCTGGTGGTGGTCTCTGATGGCGACGACACCGTTCAAAACACCACGTACGCGCAGGCGCTCGAAGAAGCGTTGCGCAATGAAGTCATGATCTACTCGATCATCGATGTGCCCATCGAGGCCAGCGCGGGCCGCGACCTGGGCGGCGAACACGCGCTCATCACGCTGGCCGAGCAGACCGGCGGCAAATATTTTTATGTGGAGGCGGGCGGCCTGGATAAGGCCTTCGCGCAGGTGAGCGATGACCTGCGCACTCAATATCTGATTGGCTATTATCCCCAGCATCAGGCGCCCGGAGTCATCTTTCACCGGTTGAAGGTCACCATTCCTCGCGCCGCGCCCGACGCCTTCAACATCCGCCATAAAGCCGGTTACTACGCCGATGGGCCGGCGGAAGACAACTGACGTGTCTCTGCGCTGCACTCCTGACAGGCGCGGCCACCGATGGGTGTGGCAATGACCTTAGTGTGCAACAGAGGCGGAATTTTGCCGCAGCGCGGCCTCTCCGGTGCGCCGTGCATCTAAAATGGCATCATGACTCCAGCTTCGCCGAACCGCCGGCGCTCGAAGACGCCTCCGCCCGGTGAAACCGGGCAGGAATCTCTTTACCTGCGCTCGCTCAGCGACCGCCAGGTGATCGTTACGGTCAAGCTGCGCGACGGGGAGACGGTGCGCGGCTGGATTGAGTACTTTGACGACGCGATGCTTCGCCTCACCCGCGAGGGCCAGCCAAACCTCTTCATTTACAAGCACCAGATCCGCACCATCACCGAGGCCGGACGCCGGCGCAATCCGCGGCTCGAGGGCAAAGGCGTAGCCTCGGTGCGCGAGGGTGTTTCGTGACTCACGGCAGCTCCAAAAACAACACGGCGGAGTCCGGCGCCGCGCAGGATCAAGATCTGATCCCCAGGGCCGCGGCCATTGCGCGCGAAGCAGGCGCCCGGTTGCGCGAGTTCCTCGCCGCCGGCGTCGAGACTGAATACAAAGGCGACGTGGATTTGGTCACGGTCGCCGACCGGACGGTGGAAAAGCTGATCCGCACCCGGCTCAGCGAGACATTTCCCGATCACGGAATCTATGGCGAAGAGGGCACGCGCGAACGGCTCGACGCGGAGTTCCGCTGGTATGTCGATCCGCTGGACGGCACAACGAACTTTGCGCATGGCTTTCCGCAGTTCTGCGTCTCCATGGGTCTGGAACACAGGTCCGCAGGCACCCGGCCTGACGAAGACGGCGCCTTAGCCGCGGCCGTCATCTACGATCCCACGCGCGATGAGTTATTCACCGCCGAGCGCGGCCGAGGCGCCTGGCTCAATGGCAAGCCCATCCACGTCTCCCGCGTTGCGGGTCTGGCCGAGGCCCTGCTCGCCACCGGCTTTCCCAGCCGCAAACGCCACGCGAGCCCCAACGTGCACTTCTACCAGGAATTCACGCTGCGCTCGCACGGCGTGCGCCGCGCCGGCTCCGCCGCGCTTGATTTGGCCTACGTGGCTGCGGGCCGCCTCGATGCCTTTTGGGAGTTCAACCTGAACCCCTGGGATACTGCGGCCGGGATTCTGCTGGTAACCGAGGCGGGCGGCCGCGTGACCAGCTTCGCCGGCGATCCCTATCGGCTCGACAGCCGCGAGATTCTCGCGACCAACGGCCTCATTCACGGCGAATTGATCGAGCTTTTCCGCAACATGTTTGCCGGTCGCGATCTCGCGCCGATTCCCACGCCGCAGGAGTTTGCCCGCGCCCGCGCGGCGCGGGAAAGATGACTGCCCCGGGATTCCCGCATCGCAGAACGAGCCGCCCGTGGATTGATTCCGGCCCCGGGGGGCGTATGCTACTATCAGCGTCGAGAAGTTAGACATTTCCGGAGAAATTTCAAGATGGCCTACGTCATTGCAGAACCCTGTATCGGCACCAAGGACACCGCCTGTGTGGACGCCTGTCCGGTCGATTGCATCCACCCGAAGAAGGACGAAAGCGGTCACGGCGACGCCGATCAGCTGTTCATCGATCCCGTCGAATGTATCGACTGTGGAGCCTGCGTGCCGGCCTGCCCGGTCTCGGCAATCTTCGCACTGGACGACCTGCCGGAGAAGTGGTCGCACTTCGCGGAGAAGAACTCGGCGCACTTCGGCCGCTAGGCTGCGATCCTTCGAACGGACTCAGGCTCTTCCCCATGCGCATCCTGCTCAGGCAGGATGCGCATTTGTGTTTGCCCGCGCTATTGGACCGTCATGAGGTAATGGGTACATGGCCGTCCTCACCTCAGAAGCCGTGGTTTTGCGTACCTGGCCCATCCACGAGGCCGACCTGATCGTGAGCTTTTTCACCCGTGACTACGGACGGATGAAAGGGGTGGCCAAATCGGCCCTGAAGAGCCGTAAGCGGTTTGGCGGGGCGCTGGAGCCGATGACCCAGGCGCGCGCGTGGTTTGCCGAACGGCCGCGGCAGGAGCTGGTGCGGCTCGATCAACTGGAGATTCTTCGCTCGCCGCTCTCTACCCCGGTAGACCAGGCGCGGATGGCGGTATTGAGCTTCTTTGCCGAGGTGCTGGACGAGGCGCTGCCGGAGCACGACCCGCAGGACGCCGTTTTCCGGCTGCTGCTCTCGGTGCTGGAGCAGACAGCGGCCGTGGCGCCGAATCCGGCAGCGTCCGGCGCGGCCCAGCCCTGGATGGCGCTCACCTATTTTTCGCTGTGGATGACCCGGCTGATGGGCCTGTTGCCGGACATCGGACACTGCATGGTGTGTGGTGAAGCGCTGCAGCCGGACGAGGTGAGCTTCAACGCGTATGCCGATGGGCTGTTCTGCGGGCTGCACCGGAAGGGAAACGCGAGTGGGCTTTCAGCCGATTCCTGGCAGCTTGCGCAGCGGATGTTGCATGCGCCGGCCGCTGCATTTGCAGGCGAGGCCTGGCCACGCAGGCGCGGGCAGGATTTAAGGCGGTTTGCGGTGCAGGCGCTGGAGCGGCATCTGGAGAAGAAGCTGCGGACGGCGGAAGCACTGGCGCGGCTGGGTGGGTAAGAACAAATGTGCTGGACGCGCATGGCCGCAGTGCCCGTGCGAGGAAGCGTATCCAAGCATCGCTGATAAAATGATTTTTCAGACCCGATGAGAGAGAGCCGCCTGTGCCCGCAGTTCAGCCCGCACCATCGTTAAAGCCCACAGCACTTACATTTCAGGATTTGCTCTTCCGCCTTCAGGGTTTCTGGGCCGAGCGCGGGTGCGTTCTGCAACAGCCTTACGATGTAGAAGTCGGCGCGGGCACCATGGCGCCCGAGACATTTCTGCGCGTCCTGGGGCCGAAGCCCTACAAGGTTGGCTATGCGCAGCCTTCGCGGCGGCCTGCCGACGGCCGTTACGGCGAGAATCCCAACCGCCTCTTCAAGCACACGCAGTTTCAGCTCATCCTGAAGCCGCCGCCGGTCAATGTGCAGGAGCTGTATCTCGAATCGCTCGAAGCGATGGGGATCGACCTCAAAAAGCACGATCTGAAGTTTGAGGAAGACAACTGGGAGTGGCCCGCGGGCGGCGCGTGGGGCGTGGGCTGGCAGGTGATGCTCGACGGCCTGGAGATCACGCAGTTCACCTACTTCCAGCAGTGCGGCGGCCTCGATCTCGACCCCATCTGCGCGGAGCTGACCTATGGCCTGGAGCGGATCGCGGCGTTTTTGCAGGATGTGGACTCGATCTACGACATCGTCTGGGCCCGCGATCCGGAGACGAATGCGCCGGTGACCTATGGCGATGTGCGCCTCGCCGAGGAGCTGCAGTTCTCCGTATACAACTTCGAGTTTGCCGAGATCGATAAGCTGTGGCAGCACTTTAACCTCTACGAGCAGGAAGCCAAGACGCTGCTCGAGCAAGCCAATGCGCTTCTTGCCGATGAAAAGGCGAGCCCGACGGAAAAGAAAAGATTTCCCTTGCTGGCTACGTACGAACTGGCGCTCAAGTGCTCGCATCTCTTCAATCTTCTCGACGCGCGCGGAGCCATCAGCGTGACGGAACGCGTCGGCGTGATCGGGCGCATCCGCGCGCTGGCCGTGGGCGTAGCCAAGGCGTATGCGCTGCAGCAGGCCATATGAGCTCGTTTTCACGCTGTCATCCTGAGCGAAGCAGGGCGCGTTCGTTGCGTCTTACTGAGTCGAAGGACCTGCGGTTGTTCCTGAATCCGTCATCTCTCCGCAGCGTGCCGCCGAGAACAGAAAGAATAAGAAATCATGTCTGACTTTTTACTCGAAATCGGCCTCGAAGAAATCCCCGCCCGTATGATCGCCGGCGCGGAAGCCGAACTGGGCAAGCACGTCACCGACCTGCTCACACGCGAGCGGCTCGTTGCTGAAGGCGCCAAGATCACCACCTACTCCACGCCACGGCGGCTCGCCGTGTTGGTTGAAGGTGTGCTGCCTCGGCAGAAAGATGCGGAAGAAAAGCTCACCGGCCCCTCGTGGAAGGTGGCCTTCAAAGACGGCGCACCCACACCGGCAGCCGAAGCCTTTGCGAAGAAAGCCGGCGTGGCCGTGGCCGCGCTTGAAAAGGTGACCACGCCCAAAGGCGAGTACGTCGGCGCGACCGTGAAACGCCAGGGCCGCACCGCAGTCGAGTTGCTCACCGCCGAGCTGCCCAAAGAGGTGCTCGCCCTCTACTGGGCCAAGAACATGTACTGGCGCGCGGGCAAGCCGGAGCGCTTCGTGCGCCCGGTCCGGTGGCTGGTCGCACTGCTCGATTCAGCGATTGTCCCGCTTGGGATCGCCGGCATCGCCGCCGGCAATGTAAGCCGAGGCCACCGCATCCTGCACGGCCACTCCGTGGTTTTATCTTCGGCCAGGAGTTACGCCGATACGCTCCGCGCTGCAAACGTAATTGTCGATGTCGCCGAGCGGCGGCACATCATTCGTAAGGCCCTGGACGCTGCCACGCGCACTGTCGCCGGCGCGCGCTGGCGCGAAGACGAGCCGCTGGTCGAGACCGTGACGCACCTCACCGAGTGGCCCAGCGTCATCCTCGGCGACTTTGAGCCCGAATATCTGGACCTGCCCGAAGAGGTGCTCGTCACCGTGATGCGCGACCACCAGAAGTACTTCGCGGTCGAGGGCGCAGACGGCAAGCTCGCCCCGCATTTTCTTGCCGTGCTCAACACCGAAGCCGATTCCGAAGGCGCGGCGATCATCCGCCACGGCAATGCGCGCGTGCTGCGCGCGCGCTTCAAGGATGCGCGCTTCTTCTGGGACTTCGACCAGAAAGTGCCGCTCGTCGACCGCATCGAGAGCCTGAAGCATGTAACCTTCCAGAAGAATTTGGGAACGTATTTCTGGAAGACCGAGCAGAATGAGATCGTTCTGCAAACGCTTGCATTAGGGCTTGACGAATCGGTGGCGTTCGACCCAGACGCATTACGGAGTGCTACAAAACTTGCGAAGACCGACCTGACCACAGAATTGGTGAAAGAATTCACCGAGTTGCAGGGCGTCATCGGCGGCTTGTACGCGCGGACTCAAGGCTTGGGCGAGCGCGTGGCGCTCGCGATCTACGAGCAATACACGCCGTCATCGATGGAAGACGAGATTCCTATCTCCGTTGAAGGCCAACTGCTCGGCCTCGCTGACAGGATTCATACAATTGCGGCGATGTTTTGGGATGGGCAAGCCCCTACGGGTTCCAAAGACCCATTTGCGCTTCGCCGTGCAGCCAACGCCATCGTCAAAATTCTCGCTGAATCAGGGCTGCCCTTGCGTTTATCTCAGTTGTTGATGGCTGTCCAGTATCCCCGCGAGCACGCCGGGAAGCCAATTCATCAACGAGATCAGCAAGAGAATGTTTCCATATTCTTGCGCGAGCGTCTGCACTTTTACCTCAAAGACGTGCGCGGCTTTGCTTACGACGTTGTCAACGCCGTGCTTGCGTCCGACTCCGATGATGTGCGCGACGCCATCGCGCGGGCTGAGGCATTGACCGCGGTACGCGGCTCGGATGACTTCATCGCGATCTCCACGGCGTTCAAACGCATCAAGAACATCCTGCGCCAGGCCGGAGAAAAAGGTTTTGTGATCGGCTCGGCAGCTGAGATTACGCTCTCCGATGAGGTCCATCGTCTCCGCGCCGCCGCCGCCGCACTTGCACCGGAGGTCGCCAAGCTCCGCGAGCAGCGCGCTTACTCGGATGCTCTTGCGCAGATTGCCACGCTGCGTCCGGTGGTCGACTCCTTCTTCGATAAAGTCATGGTCCTCGATCCTGACGAGAAGGTGCGCGGGGCCAACCTTGCACTCATCTCTAGCGTGCTGAGCGAGTTTTCCGGCATTGCCGACTTCAGCGAGATCGTGACGGCGTAAGAGCTACTCGGAGATTCGTACCTTCCCACCCTTTTCGCAAAGACGCCGCAAGGATGGGCACCCGGCATCGGCGGCCGGGATAGGGCATCGGGCACCATTGCGCGTCAGACGTCTAAAATGAATAGAGATGGCAGACACGCTTTATCTCAGCCTCTGGTACCCGAATCTGCGCCTTGCGGCGCTCTCTGACAAGCTCACGGCGGTTCTGGGCACCTTTGCAGCGCAGGGCGGCGAACCGGGCGTCTACGCGGCCACTGTATGGCCCGTGAACTGGAGCGAATCGCCCGTCTTTCAGCGCGTGTATGGCCACGGCAAGCGGGGCGCCGAACCCCGCCAGGCGGTGGAAGAGGCGCTGGAACTGCTTCACGACGACTACGCCTACGAATTCCAGATCGGCTGGAACCTGTGGGAGCTTGAGGCCGGATCAGGCGGCCTCGATGACCGCTGGCTGCGCGAGCCGCGCCTGGTGCGCGTCACCGGCTTCGGCCCGCTCTTCGACGAGGGCTCGTACGAGCAGGACGGCCACATCCGCATCGACTTTGGCATCGATACGCCGTTCCTTGAAGAAGAGGCCAATCTCGACCAGGTCGGCGCCCGCCACGTCGAAGAGAACGTGCGCCAGCTGGTCGAATTGACCAACGCAGTGGAGAAAGGCTCCGGGGCCACGGCGCGCCTTCTATGGAGCGAATTGGGCGAGAGCCTTGCGCAGCGCCTGGCCGCTCGGCTCGGCATGAGGAATTGACGCGTGCGGTTCACGATCGAGCGAATCCGGACGCTGGTGCTGGGCTGCGGAGTGCTGCTGGTTGTGGCGTTGGGAATCTTCCTCGCCGTTGGCCGGTTCAAGAGCCCGTTCAGCCGGCGCGACATTCCTAAGCGTCTCGGTATCGACATCGAGCAGGAAGCAAACGGTGTCACCTACACCCAGGCGCATGGCGGTCATACGCTCTTCAAAATCCATGCCTCGAAAGTGGTGCAGTTGAAGAACGACCGCGCGCTGCTGCATAACGTGATGATCGAGCTCTATGGCGCCGATGGCAGCCGCGTAGACCGCATCACCGGCGACGAGTTCGAGTATGAGCAGAAGGCCGGCCGAGCCACGGCGGCGGGGCCGGTGGAGATCACGCTCATGCGTCCCGGCGTGACGCCGGCTGTGGCGGCCAAAACCAGGCCTCAGCCCGCCGGCGATGCGGCAAAGAGCGCGTCGCCGGCCTCCGCAGCGGAGGCGGCGGCCAATGGCGAGATCCACGTCAAGACGAGTGGCCTCGCCTTTGATGAGAAGAGCGGCATGGTCACTACGGCGGAGCGCGTGGATTTTTCCATGGCGCAGGGAAGCGGCAGCTCGACCGGCGCGAGCTACGACTCGCAGCAGGGCTTCCTGGTGCTCGACCACGACGTGGAACTGACCGCGCATCCGGTTTCCGCGGGCGGTCGCGGCTCCGGTTCCGGGCTCGTTCAGATTCATGCCGGCCACGCCGAGTTTTATCGCGACACCAATCTCTGCGTACTACGCGCGGCTTCGGCGGAGTATCGCGGCGACCATGCAGAAGCCGCCGACGCGCAGATTCTCTTTCGCGACGACGGCACGGCGGTGCGCCTTGAAGCCAAACACGGATTGACCTTGGCCACCGCGGCCGGCCAGCGCCTGGCTGCCCAAACGGGCGCAATGGATTTCGACGAGCACAATCAGCCCACCCATGGGCATTTTGAGGGCGGAGTCACGATGGATTCCGTGAGCGACGCGCGCACCATGCACGGAACTTCGCCGATGATGGATCTCGAGTTTTTGCCGCGCGGGCGGTTGCATCAGGCGCATTTGGAGCGCGGGGTGGAGATGCGCACCGACGAAACCGGGCAGAGTTCCGCGAAGGAGCCATCGGCTACGGTCCACATAAGCCGCACTTGGCGCTCGGCCATCGCGGACATCGAGTTCCGCGATGCCGGCGGGAAGAAGGTTGAGCCGGCGGTGATGCACGGCCTCGGCGGCGTTGTGATCACCAGCCGCACGCAGCGCGGGGTGGCGAGTCCGCTGCCCTCCCGGCTTGCCGCCGATGACGTGACGGCTGACTTCGGGCCGGATTCGGCCTTGACCGCGATGACTGGCGTGGGGCACGCCAGCCTGGAGCAGACGGAAGCGACCGGAACGCACGACCTGGCGAGCGGCGATCGCCTCGAGGCCCGGTTTGCGCCGCCTGCGGCTGCAGGAGCCTCGGGCGCGACCCACCCGGCATCCGCAGAGAGGAACGGCGCGAGGAGTGGCCCTGGCGCAGCCCAGGTCGAGACGCAGGTTGAGGCAGCTCTACTCGAAGGCAACGTGACGCTGGTGCAGCAGCCGGGGGCGAAGCCGGGTGCGGCGCAGCAACCGGAGATGCGCGCCATCGCCGGCCGCGCCGCCTACGACTCCGCGGGCGAGTGGCTGCACCTTACCCAGAGTCCGCGTGTCGATGACGGCGGATTGCAGCTTTCCGCCGACAAGATCGATGTTTCGCAGAGCACCGGCGAAGCCTTCGCGCATGGCAACGTAAAAAGCACATGGATGAATCCGGCGCCCGGGCAGAATGCCGCTTTGCGCGGGCAAGGGTCGGGCGGCATCGTCAATCTCGGCGGAGAAGGTCCGGCCCATGTGATCGCCGCCGAGGCGCAACTGCAGCAGGCGACAGGCGAGGCCACATTTCGCGGCAGCGCACGTCTCTGGCAACAGAAGAATTCGGTGGCCGCGCCGGTGATCGTTCTCAACCGCGAGAGGCAGACGCTGATGGCTCGCACCGCCGATCCGGCCGCTCCGGTAACGGCAGTGCTGGTGAGCGAGGGCGGCTTCGCGGCCGGCCATCGGCAGTCTTCTCCCGCCAGCCGCTCCACCTCCGTCATTCGCATCCGCGGCGGCGAGCTCGCCTATTCTGACGCCGATCGCAAAGCCGTGATGCAGGCAGGCGTTGTGGGCGAAGTGACGGCGGAGACGGACACGGCAACATCGGTTTCGAGCAAGGTGGAGCTGCAACTGGCGCCGGCGGCGAGCCACGCCCAGTCTGCGACGAATCAAGCTGCGACCGGTCAGGTAGAGCGGATGACGGCTACCGGCCACGTCGTGGTTAGCTCCGGGGGCCGGCGCGGCATCGGCGCACAGTTGGACTACACCGGAGCGGACGGTAAGTACCGGCTCACCGGGACGCCGGCCGCGCCGCCCAAGATGACCGATCCGGAACGGGGCAGCGTGACGGGCGAGGCTTTGATTTTCGATAGCCGCGATGATAGCGTCAGTATCGAAGGCGGCGCGCGGGAGACCCGAACCGAGACGACGGCGCCAAGGTAAGGCGAGTTTAGGATTTGAATGGAGACACTGATTGCCGAGGGAATCGGCAAGAGTTACAAGGGACGGCAGGTTGTCCGCGGCGTCAACCTGAAGATCTCCCGCGGCGAAGTGGTCGGTCTGCTGGGACCTAATGGCGCCGGCAAAACGACTAGCTTCTACATGATCGTCGGATTGGTGGCGCCGGAGACCGGCCGGGTGATGGTGGACTCGACGGAGATCACGCGCGTCCCCATGTACATGCGGGCGCGCAACTTTGGCATCAGCTATCTGCCTCAGGAACCGTCGGTCTTCCGTAAGCTCACGGTGGAAGAGAATATTCTGGCGGTGCTCGAGGCGCAGCCGCTTGGCAACCGTGAGCAGCGCACGCGGGCTGACCGGCTCATCAACCAGCTCAATCTGGGCCACATCCGGACCACGCGTGGCTATGCCCTTTCGGGCGGCGAGCGGCGCCGCGTGGAGATTGCCCGCGCGCTCTGCATCCAGCCGAAATTCATCCTGCTCGACGAACCGTTCAGCGGCATCGATCCGATTGCCGTGCTGGAACTGCAGAAGATCATCTTCGACCTGAAAGCGGGCGGGATCGGTATCTTGATCACCGACCATAATGTTCGTGAAACACTCAGTGTGACCGATCGGGCGTACATTATCGCGGAGGGGAAGATCTTTCGTTCCGGCACGCCGCACGAATTGGGCAACGACATGGAAGTGCGGCGCGTCTACCTGGGCGAGGGCTTCTCCCTGGGATGAAGCTCCGGGGAGGCGGCGATTTCCAGAGCCACGCAGGGTCCGGCGGCGGTCCACAGGCGAAGAATTCCAGGCAGAGATTCCCAAATGGAGCGTTGCCCAATCCGGAACGAGTGACCGGAACGAGTGATTTGAAGTGGTACATAATACCCTTTAAGCTTTTTCTCACACGGATACACTCGATCCAGGGTCTCACAGGGGACGAATTCCATCTATGGCGCTGTTGCAACCAAAATTGAGCCTCAAAGTCGCGCAGCGACAGGTCCTGACGCCGGGCTTGATGCAGATGGTGAGCGTTCTGGCCCTGAACAAGCTGGAACTGAAGGAGATGATTGATGCCGAGATGGTGGAAAACCCCGTCCTGGAGGAAATTGACGAGTCGGTTCCGATGCTGGATGAGGTCGCAGGCCGTGAGGAGCGCCTGGAGCGAAGCGTTGAGGAGGCGGCGGCCCCACCCAAGGATGTATTCAACGAAATTGACTTTGGATCGTACTTTCAGGAGTATCTCGACCCCGGCTATCGCACGCAGCCTGAGTATGAAGAGAGCGAGAAGCCCTCGTTTGAAAACTTTCTCTCCCAGCCTACCACTCTGTCCGATCACCTGGCGTGGCAGCTGGGGGCACTGAGTCTCGCGCCGGAGTTGCGCGCGGCCGCGGAGCTGGTAATCGGCAACCTGGATCAAGACGGCTACCTGGCGGCCACCGAAGAAGAGTTAGCCGCGGGGATGCTGAGCGTTCCCGTGTCCGTTGCGGCCGAAAACGGTCACGCGCCGGAGTGGGCCGCGGGGCTCACCCTGGTTCGCCGCGCTGTCGAGATTGTGCAAGCGCTCGACCCGGCCGGGGTGGCGGCCCGCGATCTGCGCGAGTGCCTGCTGTTGCAGATCGGCGCGCAGCAGCACGAGTTCGGCCATTTGTATGCGAAGCGCTCGGCGGGCGGCGGGCTGGACCCGGATGAGGATCCCCATCGCAGTTTCCACGCCGAGGCCGAAGCCCAACTGGGGCAGCGCCGCCGCAGCATGGAAGTTGCGGCGCTGATAGTGGACCGCCACCTGCATCTGCTGCAGAAGCGCGACGTGAAAGATCTGGCCCGCGCGGCGCAGATCAGCCTCGAAGACGCGCACGCCGGCGTGGAGTTTATTCGCACGCTCGATCCGCGGCCGGGGTTGCTTTACAACCGCGAGCAGACCCGGCTGATCGAGCCCGATGTGGTCTTTGTGAAGCGCGGCGGCGAGTGGATGGTCTCCATGAATGAGGAAGACCTTCCCAGCCTGCGCCTGAGCCAGCGCTACCGGCGCATGCTGGTCTCAGAGAATACCGACAAGGAAGTGAAGGACTACGTCAAGGAACGATTCCGTTCGGCGATGCAGTTGATGCGCAACATCGCGCAGCGCAAGAGCACGATTCTGCGGACCTGTGAAGTGATTGTCCGCAGGCAGCAGGATTTTCTCGAGCGCGGCGTCGAAGGGCTGCGGCCGATGATGATCAAGGAAGTGGCCGAGGAAATCGGCGTGCATCCCTCCACAGTGAGCCGCGCCGTGGCCAACAAGTATGCACACACGCAGCAGGGCGTGCTGGAGCTGCGCTTCTTCTTTTCAGAAGGCGCGAATGGCCCGGAGGGCGCCGACACGCCGCTGCTGGTGCTCAAACGCAAAGTCAAAAAGCTCATCGAAGATGAAAACCCGCGCCATCCGCTGACCGACGATCAGCTTGCGCTCATGCTGCAGCAGCAAGGCATCCAACTCACGCGCCGTACGGTCGCCAAGTATCGCGAGGATATGAATATCCCCTCCACGCATCAGCGGCGGAAGAGGGAGTAGCCGACAGCCCCAGTCATGCTTTCCCAGGTCTTACCAGCGAGACCTGGGGCGCCCGGCTCCGTCATGAAAAGGGGCCCGGATCCAATTGCATGCAAGTGGAGTTGGCCGGCGCTGTATGCTGTTTCGGGGGTACACGATGCAAGCAGCCGTGCTCTATGGTCCGCGCGATATCCGGATCGAGCCGTTGCGCCGGCCCGAGCTTGAGCCGGGGATGGTGTTGCTGAAAAACCGGCTGGTGGGCATCTGCGGCTCAGACCAGCACTATTACGAGCACGGCTGCTGCGCGGGATTCGTTCCGGACCGGCCGTTTGTTCTGGGCCACGAAGTGATGGCCGTGGTGGAGGCGATGGCCGAGGATGTGGACAGCGTGCGCGTGGGGCAGTGGGTTGCCGTCAATCCGGCGCGTGCGTGCGGATTTTGCGAGTACTGCAAGTCCGGGCGCATCAACCTGTGCACGAAGACCATCATGCTGGGCAGCGCGAGCACCACGCCCCCGACGAATGGGGGGCTGGCCGAGTTTGTGACCGTGCGCGCCGACCAATGCCACGTGTTGCCGGATTCGATGGATGAGAGCCTGGGCGCGATGATAGAGCCGTTTGCGGTGGCATTGCACGCGGTAAAGCGCGCCGGAACCGTCTCGGGCAGGCGGGTTCTGGTTACCGGAGCGGGCGCGATTGGTTTGCTCGCGGCCATGACGGCGCGGATGTTCGGCGCGGCGCCGGTGGCGATCAGCGATGTTGTTGCGGCGCGCCGCGAGAAGGCTGAGGCGCTGGGGATAGAGGCCGTGCTCGATCCTTCGGCCGCGGAGTTCGCCGGGCGGGCGCGTGAACTGAGCGGCGACGGTTTTGATGTTGTGCTGGAAGCCTCGGGTGCGCCTGCTGCACTGCGCAGCGCCTTTGAGCTGGTGCGGCCAGGGGGAACGATTGTGCAGATCGGCACGCTGGGCGCGGCGGATATTCCCCTGCCGGCGAATAGGCTGATGAACAAGGAGATCAACCTGATCGGCTCGATGCGCTATGGGAACGTCTTCGATGAGGCGATCCGGCTGGTGGCGGCGGGGCGTATCGAACTGCGGCCCTTGGTCAATGCGGTTTTTCCTCTGAAGGACTCGGTTCAGGCGTTTGAGTTCGCCGCGGACAAGACGCGATCGTTCAAAGTGCAGATTCGGATTTGAGGCGTTGCGTGTTCACGAAGCGTTGTGCTTTCCCACTCTTTTTGCGAACAACGCAAAAAAGATGGGGCGCCCGGCCGAAGGCTGACAGCTGGTAGCTATCGGCCGCCTCTACATCGCCTCCGGGCTCTCGATTCCCAGCAGGCCTAGCGCAGCGATCAGTTCGCGTAAAGCTACGGCTGCCGTGGCCAGCAGAAACGCCTTCCGTTTCGGATCCTCTTCGGTCAGGATGTGATGCTTGTGGTAGAAGTTGTTGAACTCCTGCGCTAATTGGAATGCGTGCTTGGCGAGATAAGCAGGTTCGGAAGCAGCAATGCACTGATCCAGAACCAGGGAAAGCCGGCCAGCGCGCAGCCACAGGGCCCAGATGTCGTTGTTCTCTTCCCCGGCGAGGAAGGCTGCCAGCGGAGATCCCGCAGGGACTAAAGCCTCCGATTCTCTCGGCGAAACTTTCGGAGCGGCTGACGTCGTTTCCGGATGCACCTCCCCCGGCGACTGATTGGCTGGCTCGTGGGTTTGCTGACTCGCCGACTTCTCAAATTCCGCCAGCACGGCCTCGGGCGTGGTGTTGCCTTTGCGGAAGATGTTGCGGATGCGGACGACGGCGTACTGAATGTAGGGGCCGGTCTCGCCTTCGAAGCTCAAAGCATCCTTGAAGTCAAAGGCGATGACCGAGTTGCGCGTGTACTTGAGCATGAAGTAGCGCAGCGCGCCGATGGCGATCTGCCCGGCGATCTTGCGGCGATTGGCTTCGGCATTCTCGCCGGCGCCACCCGTCTGGCGTGTGTCTACCTCGGCGCGTGTGGCGGCGATGAGCTTGTCGATGAGGTCGTCCGCTTTGACGCCGAAGCCTTTGCGGCCGCTGACTTCGATATAGGGGCGGCCGAGGTCTTCCTCCGAGACGTTGTAGCCGAGTTCGACCGCGCAGCGCGGCGTGAGCGCGACCATCTCATAGCTGAAGTGCGTGTAGTGGTCGGCCTCGGCGGTATGGCCCATGCCGCGCAGGGCCTGGATCACGTTGGCCTGCGGGTCGGACTGGCGCGAGTCGATCACGTTGTAGATGGCCCGCGCACCGCCGAAGTGCGGATGATTCGCTTCACCGTGTTCCGCCGAGATCCAGCATTCGTGATTCGGATAAGAGAAGAAAGTTTTGTAGCCGAAGTCGCGCCCGAGCAGGCCGAACTTCCAGAGGTGGTAGGCGATGTCTTTGCCCACATATGTGACGGTGCCGTTGGAGCGCACGATCACCTTTGCATCGTCATCCGTTTCCCCTTCTACGGTTTCGGCTCCCGGCCGCGTCATCACCCAGCAGCCTTTGTTCTTGCCTTCGGTTTCGAAGTAGAGCACGCCGGTTTTCTTGAGCTGCTCAAAGGCCGCTTCCCAGAATTTGAGGTGCAGGATTTCGCTCTCGCGGGGCAGGAAGTCATATTCGATGCCGAGGCGGAGCATGGTTTCAAGATGGCGGCGGAGGACGGCGGTGGAAATGAGGTCGGCAATTTCGGCGGTTTGATTGTTGCCCGCCTCAATCTTGTGCAGGGTGTCGAGGCGGATTTGCTTCTTCGCGGCCTGCTCTTCGGGGGTTCCCTGGCTGTACCACTGCGAAGTGTGCGCGTAGAGATCCCAGCAGAAGTAATCGACGCGCTCCCCTTTGCGCTTGAGTTCATCGAGCAGCTCGCGAATCTCTGCGACGGATTTGCTTTCAAGATGCAGGAAGCCGACGACGACATCCGCGACCTGCACGCCGGTGTTGTCGATGTAGTTCTGCACGTCGACCTTGCGGCCCGCGGCGCGGAGAAGGCGCACGAAGGTGTCGCCCAGAATCGCGTTGCGCAGGTGGCCGATGTGCGCAGCCTTGTTGGGATTGATCGAGGTGTGTTCCACGATGGCATGAAGCGAATCCGGCGGCGGGGGGAGCGCTTCGTCCGAGACGACCATCTCGACGGCAACGGCGCGATCGAGCCGCGCGTTGATATACCCGGCGCCGGCCACTTCGAACGACTCGAACCCACCGAGCGGTCCGAGCGCAGAGACGATCTCCTGCGCGATCATCTTGGGCGCTTTGCGCAGCTTGCGGGCGAGCTCGAAGGCGATGGGCGTGGCCATCTCGCCGAAGCGCAGGTCGGGGGGCGTCTCCAGCGGAATATTGTCGAGCTGCAGATCGTACTTCTCTTTTAAAACGGCGCGGATGGCTTCGCCGAGCCGCATTTGCAATTCCAGAACCACGAGAAGGCCTCGAAATCCTTGATTTTCAAGGTGATTCTAACAGAGCGGCGCAATGGAGCAGGTTTGACGCTCGCGGCGCGGGCCCCTAAGATTGAAGGGAAGATTGCGCGTGAAGATTCTCGCCTGAGGTCCGGGCGAATCGAAGAGCTTGACCCGCCCATGACCGATTCCGCTTCCAGCCCAGACCGTTTTTATCTCACCACGCCGATTTATTACGTGAACGCGCGGCCGCACCTGGGGCATGCCTACTCGACGATTGTGTGCGATGCGATTGCGCGGCGCAAGCGCGCGCTGGGCATCGAGACGTGGTTTCTTACCGGAACTGACGAGCACGGGCAGAAGATCGAGCGCTCCGCCAAGCTGGCGGGCTGCTCGCCGGAGGAGTTCACGACGAAGATTGCCGCGGAGTTTCGCGGACTGTGGGACCGGCTGGGGCTCACCTATGACGACTTCATCCGCACCACGGAGGAACGGCACAAGCGCGGCGTGCAGCACCTCTTCGCCACGCTGCGCGATCGCGGGTTCATTTACAAGGGCTCGTACAGCGGCCAGTACTGCGTCTTCGACGAGGCGTACGTCGAGGGCCCTCCCGGCACGCCTTGCCCCGATTGCGGGCGCATGACGGAGACGGTGAGCGAGGAGAATTATTTCTTCAAGCTCTCAGCCTTTGAGCGCAAGCTGCTCGAGTTCTACGATGCGAATCCGGGCTTCATGGGGCCGGAGTCGACGCGGCGCGAGGTGATCTCGTTTGTGCGCAGCGGATTGAAGGATCTCTCGATCAGCCGCACCAGCATCACGTGGGGCATTCCCGTGCCGGGCGATGAGAGGCACGTGATCTATGTATGGCTGGATGCGCTGGCCAACTATATGACGGCGCTTGGCTACGGCTCAGATGATCCCAAAGACCGCGAGAAATTCGCAAAATTCTGGCCGGCGGACATGCACCTGATCGGCAAGGAGATCAGCCGATTCCACTGCGTGTACTGGCCGGCATTCCTGATGGCCGCGGAGATTCCGGTGCCGCGCTCAGTGCGCGCCAACGGCTGGCTGCTCTTCGATCAGGGCAAGATGTCGAAGTCGCGGGGCAACATTGTGCGCGCGGAGACGGTCCAGGAGGTGCTGGGCGCGGATGCGCTGCGCTATTTTCTGCTGCGGGAGATTCCCTTTGGGCAGGACGGGAATTTTTCCTTTGATGCGTTGGTGCAGCGGTACAACGGCGACCTGGCCAACGGCTACGGCAACCTGGTGAGCCGCGTGGTGAACATGGTGCACAAGTTTTTCGGCGGACTCATTCCCGATTGCGGAGACGAGACGCCGGCTGAAGAGGCGCTGCGGGCGAGCGCCGTGCATGCAATTGCCGCGTTTGGTCCCGCATTTGAAGAACTGAACTTCTCTGAGGCGCTCAAAGCGCTGTGGGCGCTGGTGGCGGAGACGGATGGCTACCTGACGGCGAACGCGCCCTGGAAAAAGCCGGCCGACCGCTCCGAGATTGAGCATCAAAGGCTTCAGGCGCGCGTGCTTGCCACCGCGGCGGAGGCGATTCGATTGACCACTGCGCTGGCTTATCCCGTTGTGCCGGATGCGGCGGCGAAGGTGTGGCGGCAGCTTGGGCAGGGTGAGATTGCGGACGCGGCCCGGCAGGCGTTTTTGAAGAACCTCGCGTGGGGCGGGCTGCGGGCTGGAACGAAATTGGGCGAGCCGGCGCCGCTGTTTCCCCGCGCGGAAAAGGATGCGATCGAACGTATGCAAAATCTTGAAGACCAGAACAATCGTAGTGCTGTTGAGGCCGCAACCAAGGGCGAGAAAGGCGAGACCGTCGCGCCGGGACCGGCTACGGCATCGCCTTCCGTGTCTCCCACCACAACTACCAGTACTTCGGACGCGCGCGAGAATCAATCGCTGACCCAAACCTCGGTGGGACCTCACGATCCGGACAAGCCGCAGGCCACGGCGCCCGTGCATCCGGTTCCCGCGGACCAGGCCAGCAGCCGCCTCAGCACCACGCCGGCGGAAGCGCCTGCCGGCGCGCCTCTGCATCCCAAGGAACAGACGCCGGACCCTTCGGCGGCGCCGCAGCAGCCGGCGCAGATAACCATTGACGATTTCGCGAAAGTGGAGCTGCGTGTAGCCCAAATTCTGGTGGCCGAGCGCGTGCCGAAAGCGGACAAGCTTCTGCGCCTGGAAGTGGATCTGGGGTATGAGAAGCGGCAGATCCTGGCCGGCATTGCGCAGTACTATGAGCCGGAGAAGCTGATCGGCCGCAAGATCGTGATAGTGGCCAATCTTGTACCGCGCAAGATGCGGGGCCTCGAATCAAACGGCATGTTGCTGGCGGCCTCGCTCGAAGGCGGCGCAGCGGTGCTGGCCGGCTTCCTGGAAGATGTGCCGCTGGGCGCGCGGCTAAAATAGCGAAAACGCGGCCTCGCCGAGCTTTCTCACGGAAGTACGGGGCGCGTCATTCTTCCTCCTTGCGATTCGGAGCTCCCCTTTGCTCATCGATTCTCACGCCCACCTGGATAGCGAGCGCTACGCGGAGGATCGTGCGGCGATGCTGGCGCGCGCCTTCGAGGCCGGCGTGGATGCGGTGCTCTCCATCGGCATCGGCGAAAAGCCGGCGGAGATGGACCAGGCGCTGGCCATCTGTCGTGCCTTCAACGGCAAGCCGAATCTGCCCCGGCTCTACGCGAGCGCGGGAGTCTATCCGCACGTGACGCCGGAGATCGATGAGGCGGTGCTGGTCAAACTCGATGGATTGCTGGCCGAGCCTGAGGTCATCGCGTGCGGCGAGATCGGCCTGGACTATTACCACGAGGGGGCGCCGCACGATGTGCAGCGTCAGGGTCTTATTCGCCAGCTCGAGATTGCGGCGGCGGGCAAGCGGCCGATCCTGATCCATTGCCGGCCGAAAGACGGCGCCACCGATGCGTGGGAACATCTTTTCCTGGTTTTGGAGGAGCACTGGAGGCGAACCGGGTTAGGCGGCATCATGCACTGCTTCAGCGGTGGTTGGGAGGAGGCGCAGCGGTCTCTCGATCTGGGTTTTTTGATCTCATTTGCGGGCAATCTGACCTATCCGAGGGCGCAGCCGCTGCGCGATGTGGCCGCCCGGATGCCGCTGGACGGGATTCTGGTAGAGACCGATGCGCCCTGGCTGGCTCCGGCCGAGCGGCGCGGGAAGCGCAACGAGCCGGCATTCGTGGCGGAGACGGCGCGGGTTTTGGCCGGCTTGTTGAACGTCACCGAGGACGAAATCGGCAACGCGACGACGAAAAACTTCATTCGGCTATTTCACTTAAGGCCGGACGTGGGACACTGATAGAGGCGCTGCCCGCAGCAACGCTTCTGTTGAGGAACAAGGAAAATGGCTCAGGACAACTCATTCGACATCGTCAGCAAAGTGGACATCCAGGAAGTGCGCAACGCCATTGACCAGGCGCTCAAGGAGATTCGCCAGCGCTTCGACCTGAAGGACACGCACTCCGAGATCGCTCTCGAAGGCAACGACGCGATTCAGCTTGCTTCGGCGGGCGAGTACAAGCTCGAAGCCGTGAGGGAGATCCTGGGGCAGAAGCTGGTGAAACGCGGAGTCTCGCTCAAGAATCTGACGTATGGCAAGATCGAACCGGGGGCGGGGCAGAGCGTCCGCCAGAAGATCAGCTTGCAGCAGGGTATTCCGTCCGAGCGGGCCAAGGAGATCGTCAAGCTGATCAAGGACTCGAAGAAGAAGGCGCAAGCCAGCATTCAGGGCGATACGGTGAGGATATCGAGCAAAGACCGCGACGAGTTGCAGGCCATCATCGCCCTGCTGCGAGGCAAGGACCACGGGGTGGAGTTGACATTTACGAACTACCGGACAAATTAGGCGGGCCTCACTTTTCAGAATCCATCTCGGATCGGAGCACTTTGAGCACACTGACCATAGCCACTGCGAAAGAGGTCTTTGAGCTGCTGCGGGAAGACCTTGTTGCGATTGAGCAGGAGCTGGCACGCGATGCGGCTTCAAGCGTGAGCACCATCACGGAGATCGCCGAATACCTGCGCGAGGGCGGGGGCAAACGCATTCGGCCTTCGCTGCTGCTGCTGGCGGCGCACCAGCTGGGCTACGCCGGGCACGGCGCCATTCGGCTGGGGGCGGTGGTGGAGATGGTGCACACGGCCACGCTGGTGCACGATGACATTATCGACGGCGCCGACACGCGGCGCGGGCGGCCCTCAGCGAACACCACCTGGGGCAATGAAAAATGCGTGCTGGCGGGCGACTGGCTTTACATGCAGGCCTTTAAAGTGGCGCTCGAAGAGAAAAACCTGCGCGTGCTCGACCTGTTGATCGGCCTCACCCAGCAGATGGTCGAGGGCGAGCTGCTGCAGATCCAGAAGCTGGGCAAAGCGGTCTCCGAGGCCGAGTATTACGACCTGATCTTTCGCAAGACCGCGTGCCTTTTTGCGGTTTCGATGCGGCTGGGATCGGTGCTGGCCGAGGCTACCGAGGCGGAAGAGGCGAGTCTGGCGACCTATGGACGCGCGGTAGGTCTGGCCTTTCAAATTGTGGACGATGTGCTGGATTTGACGGCGAGCGAAGAGATTCTGGGCAAGCCGGTGGCGAGCGACCTGCGCGAAGGCAAGGCGACGCTGGCGGTGATTCATGCCTTCGATCACGGCACGGCGGCGGATCGCAAGGCGATTCAGCGGGTGCTCGACGACCGCAGCTTCGAGAACGTGAGCCGGCAGCAGATCCAGGACATTCTGCTGCGCAATGGCTCGGTGGAGTACGCGATGTCTGCCGCTTACCGCTATGCGGAGCAATCGCGCCAGGCTCTGGCGTCGTTCATCGATTCCGACTTCAAACGCGCTCTGTTATGGGTGCCTGACTTTATCGTGGCGCGGGAGAAGTAGATGGAGCCGAAGAAAACCGGAGACGGGAAGAAGGAAGAGCGTCCCAGGCAAAATCTGAAACTGGCCAGGCCGGAGTGGATTGCGGTCGACGGCTACTTTGGCAATCTGTTGGCGCCCGGCGACGCGCAACTGGATGCGGCGCTTGCCGCCAACCGCGACGCGGGGCTTCCTGCGATCGATGTTTCGCCGCTCCAGGGAAAATTCCTGCACGTGCTGGTGCAGATGCTCAGACCGCGCCGCGTGCTGGAGATCGGTACGCTAGGCGGCTACAGCACGATCTGGATGGCGCGGGCGCTGCCTGAGGGTGGGCGGATCGTCTCGCTCGAATTCAATCCCAAGCACGCGGACGTGGCGCGCGGGAATCTCGAGAATGCCGGGCTGCTCGACCGCGTGGAGATGCGCGTGGGCCGCGCCATCGACAGCCTGCCGGTGCTTGAGTCTTCGGGCGCGGGGCCGTTCGATCTGATTTTTATCGATGCCGATAAGCCCAGCAATCCGCAATATCTCGAGTGGGCGTTGAAGCTCTCGCGGCCGGGGACCGTGATTGTCGTCGACAACGTGGTGCGGGACGGCAACGTGGTGGACGCGGCGAGCAGCGATCCTGATATTCAAGGTACGCGGCGCATGACCGAGATGATGGCGGCCGAGCCGCGCTTGAGTGCGACCGCTCTCCAAAATGTGGGCGTCAAGGGCTACGACGGGTTTGTGCTGGCGGTTGTGCTGCGCTGAGTGGCGCAGCAGCGCCGGACCGTCGAACGCCAAAAGCTTCTCCGAACCCCCCAAAAAATCGGGCCGCCTGGCAGGCGACGTGGCGGTCTGCGCGCGCACAGCGGCGGATTGACATTCGAGTTACCCTCGGCAAAAAAACCGATCTCTGCGGAACCCGAACGCACAGCGCAAAGTATATTCTGAAGACCCCTCCCCGAATCGGAAACCCGCCTCTTAAAAGCGGGGCAACGGAGAATCGCTAGATGGAGCCCCCCAGTTACCGAGATTGGCTCGCACAGACCAATCTCGGCGCGATGTATGTGCGCAGTCCGCAGCTACGCGACCTCGATAAGACCATCGAGGCGTATGGCAACAACAAAAATGCCGCGGAACGCGAGAAGTACCTGAGCCGCATCCGGCAGGCGCTGCAGCTCTGGGGCCGCACCTGCCAGGGCGGCGATGCGCGCAACAGCTCCCGCAACAAAGGCGGAGCCGTGACGCGGCTGATGCAGTCCGTGGCGCAGCAGCGGCAATTTACTGAGGCCGATAAGGAGATCTTCCGCTGGCAAGAGGAGCAGCGCCGCGCGCGCATGGGACTCATCTTCCGCGGCAAGAGCGTCCAGTGGAAGGCCGCCGACCCGATACGGGATGCGATGCAGGCGATCCGGAACCTGAAATCGGGCGCGCCGCCGCCGCGGCGGGGCGACATCAAGGGCATCGCTCCCAAGGGCGCGGGTCCATTTCGCCCGGACAGGGCCGAGATCCTGAAGGTGAAGACGGATCTCGCGGACAACAGCAAATGGGCGCAGCGCACCTCCACGGGCATGGTTGCGGGCGGCCAGGTTGCCCTCTCGGCAGGGGCTGAGGCCGTAGCGTTCCAAAAGATGCTGGCGAGCATCTTCAACGGCGGCAATTCGAGCGCGGCTCTCACGCTTTTGGGAACCAGCATGCCGGCCCTCCTCGCCGATGCGCTCCCGATCATCTCGCTCGTCAAAAGCGGCGTGCAGATGCTCTATTACTGGGGCCGCGCGGCGCAGTCGCTCTGGCAGGAATCGGAAATGCAGGCCCATTCGAGCTATCTCTCGGGAGCTCCCGACATCGGCGCGGCGCTCAAGGCGCTGGCCGTGCTGCTCGACCAGCAGACCACGCAAGCCACTCTCAAGGCTTCGATTCAATCTGCCGATTTCGCGGCGCGCGGGGCAGCCCATTTTGCCGATGCGGGCACTGCGTCTTCCACCGCGATCGGCGCAGTCTCGAATCTGGCCAAGCTGGTGCAGCAGCTCTACCTGTTTGCGCGCGAGCTGGTAGCGACCCAGCGTGCCAACCGGCTGCTTGCCTCGCCGGATAACCTGGGGTTGCAGCTCTTTGAGGCGTATCCGCTGCTGGGCTGTTATATGCTCTGCTGCTCCGATACAAGCGAGCTGGTGTCGCTGGTGCGGACCGGCGACCTGCGGCCGTATACGCCCTTCACCGCCAACAACTGGAAGCAGGTGCAGTTCGGTGAGGTGGGCTGGATGGATAAGGTCGAGTTCATGAAAAAGGAACATATCGACCCCGTTCTGCAGAGGGCGATTGCGCTCATCAACGCCTCGCCGTTTTACGTGAATGGCATGGCGATGCACGTGCGCCACGAGGTGGGCCTTTTGGGCATGGCTGGATGGGGCGCGGGCAAGGCCAATGCTGCCTACAATCTCGCCTCGTGCGTGGGAGCCTGGGCATAGGGGCACCGGCGTTCGAAGAGAGGGGATTCGTGGGACTCGGGAGGCGAGGCTCTATGCGCCGGCCATGAGGTTCCGCAGCGCGATTTCGTACGCGGGCGGCAGCGGCTTGCGCCGGAGCTGGGCATCACAGACCACGTGAACCGTATCGCCTTCGGCCAGTAGCTCGTGCTCTCCGCCTTGCGGCGCTTTGCGGAGGATGCGATAGGCGAACTTCAGCACCGAGCCGCGCAGCAAGGACGGCGTGGTTTCGATCAGGATCTCATCGTCGTAGCGCGCCGGCGCACGGTAGCGGCAGTGAGCATCGACGACCGGCAAAATTAGGCTGTGGCTGCTTTCAAGCTGGCTATAGGTGAGGCCGAGGGAGCGCAGCAACTCGACGCGGCCTAGCTCAAACCAGACCAGGTAGTTGGCATAGTAGACAATGCCCATCTGGTCGGTTTCTGCATAGCGCACCCGCACCTGGGTGGTCACTGGCATTCTTTCTCCAGGGGGCAGAGATCAGGGATCAGGGGTCAGTTTTTTCCTTGCGGGTTGGAACGACTGTTGGGATCTCTGTTGTTGTCTGATCTCTGATCCCTGACCGCTGCCTCTACGGCTTGAGATGCGTGAACATCGGCAGCTTGGTCACGTCGCTGAAGATGATGAAGACCATGAACATCATGAGCACTACGAATGCCGCTTGATAGATGCGCTCCTTGATGACCAGGTTGATGTCGTGGCGCAGCGCGCTCTCGATGAGCAGAAACAGGATCAGGCCGCCATCGAGAACCGGGAAAGGCATAAGGTTGAGAATGCCCAGCTGGAGGCTGATCTCGGCCCCGAGATCGAACTTCGGATACCAGCCTTTCATCTCCGCGGCCTCGCCGGCCATGCGGGCGATGCCAACCGGCCCTTGTAGCTGGGAGACGGAGACTTTGTGCGTGAACAGACGCTTCAACACCTCCATCACCAGGGTCGAATTGTCTTTGCAAAAGCCCACGGCCTTGACGACGGCTTTGTCGAGCGGCAGAGGTTGATCGCGGTAGGGAGGCAGAACGACCTCGAAGCCCAGTTTCCAGTCGGCATCGAGCTTGGCCGGGTGCGCGGTCAATTCAACCGTCTGGCCGTTGCGCAGCACGCTCAACGAAAGAGGCTTGCCTTGTCCCACCTGCATGTAGGCGAGCAGCGTGGAAACGGTGTGGAAAGGGTGTCCGTCGACGGTTTCAATCGCGTCACCGGCGCGCAGGCCGGCCTGTTCCGCGGGGGTGCCGGGCTCCACTTCCTGCACCTGGATGGGCCCAGGCAGAAACTGCGGCAGAATACCGGCGTCGCTCAGGTCGAATTCGTCGTTTTTGGCGGCTGCCGGAACATGCAGCGAGAGCAAAAGCTGCCGGCCGTTGCGTTCCACCGTCATTGGAACCCACTGATTCGCGTTCACCTTGGAGTGGGTGTAGACCTGATCCCAGTCGGGATTGGTGACGGTATCAAATTGCCGGATGACGTCGCCGGGCTCGAGGCCGGCCTGGGCCGCGGCTGAGGACGGCGTAACCCATTCAATGGTGGGGGTTTTCACCTCCACCGAAGGCATCTCGTTGATCCAGCCGAAGTAGAAGACCATCAGGACGAGGGCCAGGAGGAAGTTGAACACCGGGCCGGCCACGCCGATCAGCATGCGTTGCCAGCGGGGATGCGAGGTAAAGGCGCCTGGATCGTGTAGCTGCGCCGCGATGACTTCCGCGCCGGCGCCCTCGATCGACATGTTCTCGCCGGGCATGTTTTCGCCGGTCATCTTGACGAAGCCGCCCAGAGGGAGCAGGCAGACCTTGTAATCAGTTTCGCCGTACCGGAAGCCGAACAGACGCGGGCCGAAGCCGAGGGAAAACGCTTCGACACGGACACCGAAGAGCTTGGCAACCGTGAAGTGTCCCAGCTCGTGGACGACAATCATTACGCCGATCAGGACGATGAACGCAGCGGAGGAAACCAAAAAAGCATGCATAAATTCGGGAAGTCTTCCTCAGGGCCCGTGCATGTGCCGGCCTGCGGCAACGCTTAAGCGAGCAGGGCACGAGCCGTTTGACGCGCCTCCCGGTCGGCGGCGAGCACCTCCGCAATGGTGGCGGGGTGTGCCTCCGGCGTGGACGCGAGCACCTGTTCAATTGTACGCGGGATGCCGGTGAACGGAATACGTCGTTCGAGGAATGCTTCTACGGCTACCTCGTCGGCGGCATTCAGGGCGATGCAGTGGGCGCCGCCCATTTCTGCGGCCTCGAAGGCCAGCCGCAGGCAGGGAAAGCGTTCGAAATCGGGCTCCTCAAAATCGAGATGACGCAGGGCCGCCAGATCGAACGTGAGACGGGAGGCTGGGCGCTCCGGGTAAGCCAGCGCATAGAGGATGGGCAGGCGCATATCGGTGACGGAGATCTGCGCCACGATCGAGCCGTCGACATATTCCACGAGCGAGTGGACGGTGGATTGGGGGTGGACCGTGACCCGCACCTGGCTGGGCCGGACGTCGAAGAGCCGGCAGGCTTCGATGATCTCCAAGCCCTTGTTCAGCATGGTGGCTGAGTCAATGGTGATGCGCCGGCCCATCACCCAGGTGGGGTGTTTGAGAGCCTGCTCGGGCGTGATGGCGGCGAACTGTTCGAGCGGCGTCTGGCGAAAAGGTCCGCCGGAGGCCGTGAGCCAGATTGTCTTGACCTCGTTGTGGGCTCCCACGCGCAGGCACTGGTGCACGGCGTTGTGCTCGCTATCGATAGGCAGGATGGGCACGTTGCGCTCGCGCGCGGCCTGGGTGAGGATCTCGCCCGCGGCCACCATGCACTCCTTGTTGGCAAGGCCCACGGGTTTGCCGGCGAGAATCGCGGCGTGCGTGGCCTCAAGGCCGGCGACGCCGACGATAGCGGAGACGACGAAATCGACCTCGGGCAAGGTTGCGCAGGCCACGGTGCCCAGGGTTCCGTGAACGATCTCGATTCCGCTCACGCTTGCGTCGCGCAGCCGCGCGGCCAGCTCTCCGGCCAGCTCTTCAGTGGCCATCGAAACGATTTTTGGATGCCAGCGGATGGCCTGCGTCAAGGCTTCGACTACGTTGCGGCCGCAGGCGAGCGCCGCTACGGCGTAGCGCTCCGGGAACTGCTCGACGATGGAGAGCGTGCTCTGCCCGATAGAGCCGGTGGAACCGAGGATAGCGAGTCGCTTCAAGAGAATGAATCTGCCTTAGGCTATGTGGGTTAGAAGCGTTGGTGGATCACTTGAGCGTACCAGAGCACCGGTGCGGCAATGAGCAGCGCGTCGATGCGATCCAGGACGCCGCCATGTCCCGGCAAAAGGCTGCCGGAATCCTTCACGCCGGCGGAGCGCTTGAGCGCCGACTCGGCCAGATCGCCCATCTGCGCGGCGATGTTGACGAGGACCGCCAGCAGAAGCCAGTACCAGAGCGTCTCGGGATAAGCCAACACGGAAAGATCCCGCGCCTGGAGCTGTGCGGCGAGTTCGAGCAGCAGGCCGGTGGCGAGAAGGCTACCGACCAGGGAGCCGATTGCACCGGCCCAGGTCTTGCCGGGGCTCAGGCTGGGGGCGAGCTTACGCTTTCCCCAGGTGCGGCCCACATAAAGAGCGGTCGAATCGCCCACCCACACTACGCACAGCAGAAAAACCACCAGCGATGGGCCGTTCGCCTGCTCGTGGAGGTTGGTGAGGGTGAGGAGCGTGAACCCGATATAGAACATGCAGAAGATAGCGGCTGAGGCATCCGCCATCATCCGTTCCACCGGACCGCGGAAGGTGCACCAGACGAGCAGCGCGAGGCAAAGCAAGCCGAAGGCGGCAGCTGTCGAATCCGGCCATTCGAAGTTGGCGGCAAACAGGGCCAGTAGGGCGACGACCACTGCCAAACGCGGTGGCTTGGCGCCCACCCGTTCCGCGAGTGTCAGATACTCCGACCCGGCCAGCGCGGCCACCCCGGCGATGGCCAGCGAAAACAGCCAATGCCATCGAGGCCCCAGAAACACAAGAGCGAGAACGATGGGGATCAGCACTAAAGCGGTGAGGACGCGTTTCATTCAGGGTTGAGAATACACTGCCGGAGCGAGGCATCGTGCTCGTCAATTAACAAGACAGTATGTCTTATCATTGATAAACTTTCTTACCGAGGTTATATTGGGCCAAGTCAAGTAATGACTTGAAAAGGGGGAAGAGATGAATTACGGACTGAGCGATCGAGTTCGGGCGCGAGCGAAGGTCAGCTATGTGCGTCCGGCGGCTTCTCAGGGAAAACGGCCATTTTCGATTCCGGTTAAAGACATGCTTCGCGATCTGGAGAGTAGCGGTTTTCCGAGCAACCACGCGCACCAAGTTTGCACTGCGTTGACGAGTGGAAAGTTTCTGCGTGAGAACAATCTGCAAATAAAGTCGATTGATGGGCCTCCTTCGAAAAACAGCACCACAGTTGTGGTGCATTACAAGTTCGGGCTTTCGGAGCCGGAAGCTCACAGCTCTGTACCTATGCCTGTGGAAGGTTCGGCGGAACTCGCACAGGAAACTCCTGAACAATGGGCCCATCGATTAACGGGAAGAATCAGTGGAATTCTCAAGGAGGAATTGGGGGAGTATGGCGGCGGAGAAGCGTTCCTTCGTTGGGTGCGCGGATACGATGAGGAGGACGCCGAATGAGTCGCATCTTTTGGGACACGATGCTCCTCATTTACCTGGTCGAGGGCCATCCGAACTTCAGACAACGGATAGAAGAATTGCTCGTGCGGGCTCGGCGGCGCGGCGATGCGCTCTTCACGAGTTATCTCGCCCTGGGCGAGGTCCTGGCCGGAGCAGAGAAGTCTCCGCAGTCACGAAAGACGGATGCTATCCGGGAAACGCTGGAAGAGCTGGGATTCTCGTATTTGCCTTTCGACGCCGGCGCCGTAAAAACTTTCAGCCATTTGCGGGCGAAGGAAAAACTGCGAGTCCCGGATAGTATTCACCTTGCCTGCGCGGCATCTTCCGGCATTGATCTTTTTCTTACGGGTGACAAACAGCTTCTTCGGCTCGACATCCCAGGTATCCAGTTCATCGCGGATTTCTCTACGCCAATTCTGTAAATGATGATGGGATTTGAGACGGGTCGCTCAACTTGCGGCGATGTGGATCCGCGTGGGATCCTCTTCCACTTCGCCGCCATCCTCGCCGATACCGCCGTAGCGGCGCTCGCGGCGCTGGAAATCGGCGATGGCTTCGAGCAGATGGATGCCGCGGAAGTCGGGCCACAGGCGCTCGGTGACGAAGATCTCGGCATAGGCGATCTGCCACAGAAGATAGTTCGAGATGCGCATCTCTCCCGAGGTGCGGATCAGCAGGTCGGGGTCGGGCATGTGCGCGGTATAGAGATGACGATGGATGTCTTCTTCCGTGATGCGATCAGGGCTGATGTGCTTGAGCTTCATCTCCGCTGCCAAACCGCGGAAGGCGTCTACCAGCTCTGAGCGGCCGCCATAATTCAGAGCCAGCGTCAGCGTGGTGCCGGTGTTGCGGGCGGTGGTCTCCTGCACCCACTGCATCTTTTCCTGCACTTCGGGCGGAAGATCGTGGGTGCGGCCGATGTAGCGCATGCGCACGTTGTTATCCATCATGCGCTGCACATTGCTTTCGAGATAGCTCTTGAGCAGCCGCATCAGGAAGCTGATTTCGGCGCGCGGGCGGCGCAGGCTGTTTTCGAGCGAAAAAGCGTAGAGGGTGAGCCAGGGCAGGCCGATGCGCGAAGCCGTCTCCGTAACCAGCTGCACGCTGCGAGCGCCCTGTTGGTGGCCGAGAAATCGCTTGAGCGAGCGGCGACCGGCCCAGCGCCCGTTGCCGTCCATGATGATGGCCACATGTTCAGGCAGCCGTTCCGGCTTCAGCGTCGCGTAGACGGCGCGTTCCTCTGGAGTCAGCTCGTGAATGCGCAGAGTGCGGGAAAAAGACAAAGGGCTCGCCTCGAGAATCCGATTGCGGTTTCCACGCAGACCTCCGGAGATCGATCTGGATTGGGAACGGACGGGGCATGCGTCCGTTCCAGACGGGATCCTCTCAAGCTTGGGGATGCGCGTCCGCCTGCCGTGTTCAACCCCGCGGCCGGAGCCCGGGGCACCATCATCGACCCTAGCACAAGCGCCCATGCGCCGCAATCGCACGGAGGGAACACAACCGCTGCTCGCCGTGCGAGCCCGGCACGCGGGCGTGACCGGGGCTTCGCTTCGCTTTCTAGGCAGTGCGCCGGCGCCCGGTTGCCGCATCGCGCACTGCGCCATAGAGCAGTGTGCGGTGCAGGGAATCGAGGTGGGGCAGCAGGGCCACAATCTCAGCCAGGAATGGATCGCTGAGAATGGCAGTGACCTCTTCCTCGCGCAAGCTGCGGGCGTCGCGCACGAGCTGGCAGACGTCCACTTCGAGGGCCGAGGCAAGCCGTTCCAGTGAGCCGAGCGTCGGGATGGCCTTGCCGTTTTCGATCTTCGAGATGTAGGTGCGGGGCACCTGCATCCGGCTGGCCAATTGGCGCTGGCTGAGATGGCGGGCGCGGCGAATGTCGCGGACCTGAGCAGCCACGCGCATGCCGGCCTCCGTCTCCGTCGCCACGGGCTGGCTCGTCACCAGCTGAGGCGCCAGGTGGACGGGCTCCTCAGCATCGAGGGGTCTGTGGCATTTTCTGCAAAGGGAGTTGTTGGTTCTGTACTGCATGAGTCTGCAGTACTCACACCGCACAACTTCGCGCGTTTCCACGCTCATCAAGGTAGTTGCCATCGGCTGTGTGCGGAGTGCCAGAGCAGGGTACCCCGGGGTGCCATTGTTTTGCACCGATAGGTGTTACTCTCGGGTATGGAACCATAATTGTCAAGTAGAAACTTAGGGTCAAACCGACGTTACCCCTAAGAAATCCCAACAAACCCTAGAAAACGCGAACCAACTTATGTAACAGGGAAATGAAATTAACATGAATCCTTCTCAATCTGCCTGGAGTCGCGAAGAGGCATGGCGGCTGCTTACGGAATGGACCGCGAGCGAGAGCCTGCGCAAACATGCGCTGTCCGTGGAGGCCTGCGTGGCAGCGTACGGCGCGGCAGAGGCCGACCGGCTTAGCTTGACCGGGGAAGAACGCGCGCCGTTTGTTGAGCTGTATGCGGTTACGGCGCTGCTCCACGATTTTGACTACGAGCGTCATCCGTCGCTGGAGGAACATCCCTTTGTCGGGGTGCGGGAGCTGGAACGGCTGGGCTGGCCGGAAGAGGTGCGGACGGCGATTCTGGGGCATGCGCAGTATTCGGGCGTGCCGCGCACGACGCATCTGGCCAAGGCGCTTTTTGCCTGCGACGAGCTGGCCGGCTTTCTAACGGCGTGCGCGCTGGTGAAACCGAGCAAGGCGATTGCGGATGTGGAAGCGGCCGGCGTGCGCAAGAAGATGAAGGACAAAGCCTTCGCCAAGGGCGTGAACCGGCAGGACGTGATCCAGGGGGCGGAAGAGCTGGGGGTAGATCTCCCCGCGCACATCGGATTTTGCATTGAGGCGATGAAGAGGCGGGCCGCTGACCTGGGGTTGTGAGGAGCCGTGTTACCGGCCGCAGCCACGCATCTCGAACCCGGATATCGCCAATTCAAACAACGAGAACGGGCAGGACGGCCGGTTGCAATGGCATGCAACCCCGGCATGAGAAAGTGCAAAGATATTCACAGTTGCTAAAAGAGACGAAGTCATTGAGGATGAACAATAAATTCTAATCGGTTCGTGCGTTGAACCGGGGCAAGATGCTGTGCACGAATCTCTGTCGTCTTCGTCCATCTCCGCCGACCGCCCCTTGCGCTTCCGCGCGACCTTTGCTACGTTCCCCACCCATGAAAAACAGCTCGAAGCGGAACAAGAGGCTTTCTGCGCATGGCAGCGTTTCCACCGGCGGAGAGAGGCGATGCGCCGGGCGAAGAGGTTCTGGCCGGTTGCTGCGGGAGCGCTTTTGGCTCTGGTTGCTCCGCAGTTGCATGCGCTAATGGCGCGGTTTGAACCTTGGGGCATGTGGCTGGTCTTCCCGTTCGCGGTGCTGGCCGGCCGGCCGGAGCTTCATGTCCCGGTGCGCTTCGTGCAGAGTCTGCCGTTGATCGTTCTTTATCTGCAATTTCCTCTCGAAGGCCTGGCCGCCCGCGTGATCCTTCAGCGCCGCATCACCGCTCCGGCCGTGGCCGGACAGATAATGTATTTTCACTACCTGGCCGGACTGCAGCTGTTGATGCTCAGCGGGGCGGTTGCCCGGGCTTTGGGTCTGTAGCCGACGGGATCGACTGTGGACAAAGTGGACCGAGTCAATCGAAGCAGCGAGCCCTATTGAATGGAGCGGCCGATGCGCGAGGTTGAAGTCTCAGGCTGTCGCGGAAGAACCGGAGACGAGGTTTTCATAATCGACAGGACTACTCCTTTCGTTTGTGGCTGGAGTATGGGTAAATTGCAAGAAAGCGCTTGCATCCGCGAAACGGCTGGCCCATGATGGATGTGACCTCCCGAATTACCTGTTCGCTTTTCATACAGCCATGAACGACATACCTGGAGCGATCCCCACGATCAAAGACCGCTCGCGAGCAGCGGCCCGAGATAACTTGCTTCATCCGTTTGACCGCACGGATGCGGTGCTGGAGAAGCGGGGGGCTCCTCCTCGCTTTTCCGCGGTGGCGTGGCCGTTTCTGGCCGGACTGGCGCTGGCTCTCATCGCGCCCAAGCTCATGGACGTTCTCGACGGGTTGAATCCGTGGATCGAGCGGGCGGTATTTCCTTATGTGCTTCTCGCCCGGCGGCCGGAATTTGGATTGAACTGGGAGCTCTCCGGGCATCTGCCGCGAGCGATTCTCCTGATCCAGTTCCCGCTCGAAGGGCTGCTGACGATGCGGAATCTGCGGCGGCGGTTCCCTATGTGGGTCGCGGTTGGGCAGCTTATCGTGATTCACCTGGTGGGCATGTTCGTGCTGTTCCTTCTGCTGGCGTCTCACGGGCAATAGAAGGAAGCTCGCGTGAAGGTTCTCCGCCGCCTCCAGAAGCAGCCGTAATTTCCAACTTTGCGCCATAGGATCAGGCTCCGGGTTGCCATCTGTGGCAAAGTTGCGCCATCCTTCGTTCGGTGTGAGTCACGTCACCGGCGATGGCGGGATGATTCGCGCTACGATGGTCCATTCTCGGAAACCGTCTGAGATCGCCGGTTGAGAAAGGTTCCGATGACCCTCTTCAAACACCTGATTACGGATTCAAAGAACGGCGTTCGCACCATTATGCTGAACCGGCCTGAGAAGCTGAACGCACTGACGCCGGCGGTCATTGAGGAACTCACGCTTGCCCTGCACGAGGCTGAGACGTGTGAGTGCGGGGTGGTCATTCTTACCGGGGCGGGCCAGGCATTTTGCGCGGGTCTGGATATCGAGCATCTCGGGGTGCTCCAAGCCAATTCCCCGGAGGCGCACCGCCAGGATGCGGAGAACATGGCTCGGGTGCTTCGGACCCTCTATGAGTTTCCCAAGCCGGTGATTGCGGCGGTGAACGGGGCGGCCATAGCGGCCGGGATGAGCCTGGCGACGCTTCCGGACTTCACGCTGGCGACGCCGGAGTCTAAATTCGGATTCAATGAGGTGCGTGTCGGCTTTGTGCCCGCTCTGGAGGCATGTTTTCTGCTGCGCCAGGTGGGCGAGAAACGGACTCGCGAGCTGCTGCTTTGCGGCAGGATGGTCAAGCCGCCCGAGGCGCTGGAGCTCGGGCTGGTGACGCAGATCGTCGCCGCCGACGAACTGATGCAGTCGGCCCGGGCGCTGGCCCAGGGGCTGCTGCTGAACAGTCCGCAAGCCATGCACAGTCTCAAACGCCTGCTCGCCAAACGCGCCAGTGGACGATTGGACGCGGAGATCGAAGAAGCGATCTCAGTGAACGCGCTGCAGCGGTCGATGGAGGACTTCAAGGAAGGGGTCGAAGCGTTCAAGGGACACCGCAGGGCGGATTGGCCGAGCAGGCACGCGAAAGTGTAAAGAGACCTGCCGGCGTGGTGGTCCAAACATCCCAGGCCTAAAGCAACTCGCGAAGCTGCATCCCGTGAGAATTTTTCGCTCAGAGACACTATCCCAAGTTCCAAAGTGCGCCGGCAGAAGGGCTCTCAAGCCAGCGGGTTTTTATCGCGCAGTTCAGCAACAATCTCTCTCGCCACGGCCCGCGCCTGCTCTTCTTGATCCGGCGGGAAGCTGATGGCTCCGACGCGCGCATGACCGCCGCCGCCGTAGCGCTCGCAAATCTGCGCCAGATTGACCATCTTCGCCGGATCGGCCTTGGTCCAGGGGTTCGAACCGACGGCTACCTTGGTGCGGAAGCTCGACTTGGACAGACCGATGGAGTAGGTGGCGTGGGGATGTAGGTAATAGGGGATGAACTTGTTGAAGCCCTCGAGCAGATGGTCCGTTATGTCGAAAAAGATGGTGCCGTTGCGCGCCTCGGCGCGGCTGCGAATGAGCTCGATCGCCTGCCGATGCCGCTCGAGCAGCGGAGGCAGGAGCGGCGCGACGAACGGCTGGTTCAGCACTTCGTCGAGGGGCATCTCGGTCAGGAGCGGGATGAGCCGGGGAATGAACGCGGGGTTCTCGGTGGCCTCGATGATGAGAGTGAGCTTCATGGCGGGCGCGGCCATCTCCACCGCCGATTCGGGGCTCTCATAGCGCGCGCCGTCCACAATGTCGGCCCAGTGAATCAGCTCGGCGACGGGCGCGGTCGAGAATCCGTAGCGCGTGGAGGCGATGTGCGCCAGAAAGCTGGTGCAGGAAGTGTAACCGGGGTCAAAGAACTTGTGTGCGGCGCAGACCGGGTCGCGCTGGCAGGCGAGAAATTGCTCATGGTCCTGCGGCGTGAGAAAGGCCGAGAGATGGTGGTCGAACCACCAGGTGATGCGCGGCGAGGGCGAATATTTGAAATCGACGATCGTATTCTCGTCGCCGGTGAACTGGCTCTCGTCAAAGAGCGCACCGGCGCGATGCACCAGACCGTGGTACTCGTAGCTCGCGTCCTCGGCGACGCATTCACGATGGAACCGCGTGAAGAGGGAGGCTGAGCAAGCTCCGTCGAAGCATTTGTCGTGGTAAAAGACGCGAACCCGCAAGACCTGAGGCCCTCCCTTGGGGAGAAAATTCGAAGGAACCGGAAATGACTAGCATCTAGGGCTTAGCCGATTGTGTCAAGGAGGGGCTGCGCACACCGCTTCTCAGGACGCGGACCGGGGCCGCAGTGGACGGCGGCCGGCAGCGGCGAGACCCACTGGCGACGCCCCCCTTAATCGGTTACCCTCAGGATGTTTCCGCGAGATGAGCCAGGACCCCGCAAAGGCGCGCTATCCGCTGACCCAGGGCGTTAACCCGTGGCTGGTCACGGCGGCGGTGATGCTGCCGACGTTTATGGAGGTGCTGGACACGGCGATTGCCTCGGTGGCGCTGCCTTATATCGCCGGCTCCCTCTCGGCCTCGAACTCGGAGGCGACATGGGTGCTCACGAGCTACCTGGTGGCGAACGCGGTAATTTTGCCGGCTTCGAACTGGTTCGCGCGACGATTTGGGCGCAAGAGATTCCTGCTGACCTGCGTAATTATTTTTACAGTCGCTTCATTTTTCTGCGGCGCGGCGCCCTCGCTGGCGGTGATTCTGCTGGCCCGCATTCTTCAGGGAGCGGGGGGAGGCGCGCTGCAGCCGTTGTCGCAGTCGATCCTGCTCGAGAGCTTTCCGCCGGCGAAGCGCGGCGCCGCGATGGCCGCCTACGCGCTTGGAATTGTGGTTGCGCCGGTGCTGGGCCCCACGCTGGGCGGCTGGCTCACCGATACCTATAGCTGGCGCTACGCCTTCTACATCAACATACCCGTGGGCATTCTGGCCGTCCTCATGATCAGCCGGTTTATCCATGATCCGCCATACATCCGGAATGCGAAGGTGGGCGCTTTCGATAACCTGGGCTTCGGTCTGCTCATCGTGTGGACGGGCTGCCTGCAGGTGGTGCTCGACAAGGGGCAGGAAGACGACTGGTTCGGGGCGGTGTGGGTGCGTTGGGCGGTTGCCGCGCTGATCATAGCCTTTGTTGGGTGGATCTGGCGTTCCTGGACCAACCGCAGCGGTCTTGTCGATCTGCACGTGCTCAAGGACCGGAACTTCCGCACCGGGTGTTTGATGATCGCCATGCTGGGCATGTGCATCTACATCACGATCGCCATTCTGCCTCTTTATTACCAGGAGATTCTTGGCTACACGGCTTTCGCGGCCGGCCTGGTGGTGGGCCCGCGCGGTGTGGGTTCTTTTTTCGGCTCGCCTGTGGTGGGGTTTCTGACTTCTCGAGTGGACCAGCGCAAGCTGCTCTGCGCCGGATTTCTCGGATTCGCCCTCTGCTCTTATATCTTCGGCTCGGTCAATCTCGACATCGGTCCTCTGACGCTGCTGATTCCCATCACTCTCACCGGTTTTGCACTTAGCTTCGTGTTTGTGCCGCTGGCGACCATGACCACTTCCACAATCGCCAACAGCGAGATGGGCAATGCCACGGGTCTGTTCAACATGCTGCGGAATATCGGCGGATCGATTGGCATTGCGATGGCGACCACGGCGCTCATTCGCCGCGCCGACCTTCACCAGAGCTATTTGGCAGCCAATCTGCCGCCTTCCGCCGCGGCGCTTCAGCAGAAGTCGGCCCAGATCACCGCCTACCTCGGCCATCGAATCGGCGCGGCGGGTGCGCGGCCGGGCTCCTACGGGGTGGTCTACCAATTGCTGCAGCAGCAGGCATCGCTGCTCGCCTATGTGGATGTGTTTCGTTGGACGGCGGTGCTCGCGTTGATCTGCGCGATTGCGACGTGGCTCTTCCGCAAGCAGGACAAGCATGCAGTTCCACCGCCGGGCGCCCATTGAGCCGTGCGCGACGAGGCAAGCGCCAACCGCGTTGGGCGAGTGGGCTCAACTTTTCCTTCTTGTGGCAACAGCAAAGAAGGCAACCGCGCGACTTTGTTCTGCCTCTTAACTGGTAAATGTACCGGGGTCCCCGAAGGGGGACGGTGCATTCGGTTATTGGGTTAATGGGGCGGGGGCGCGGGGTTTTCGCGATTTCCCACCGTTTGCCCGCGGCGAAGGAGAATCGCAATGGCAGCCGCGGGACCCTGCCTCTCTCAAGCATAGATAGAGAAATAGAAGATGAGCAAACGATAAATTACAACCAAGAAAATTACAACCAAGGGAAGGAAGATATGTCGGAGCCCTCACGGGAATTAGAGCAGGACGAGTCCGCGTTGCAGTCGGTGGTCAACAGCCTGATCGACAGCCAGGAAGCGTTACGCAAGATCGGCGACGAACTGGAAGATGAGTCGCTGAAGCACTACTTCCTGGCTGAATCTTTGAAGCGCGCGCAATTTCGCGGCGAGATCGAAGCTGTCCTTCACCGGCAGGGCGTGCACGACATTAAAGAGAGCGGAACCACGGCGGGTACGGTACATCGCGCGTGGGCTGATTTAAAGGCGAAACTTGGGGGCGGCGATCACACCTTGCTGGCCACCGCAGAACAAGGCGAGGACGCGGCGACGGAAGCTTACGGCAAGGCGATTCAGAGCGATCTTCCGCTGCCGATCCGTCAACTGCTCACCAGCCAGGCAGCTCATGTCGGCTCGTCGCATGATTTTATTAAAGCGGCCCGCGACCAAAGAGCGGAATAATTCTTCGAATTCAGGCGAGCGGCGCGAATCGGCGCAGCCTTTCATCGTACTGTTCAATGCGTCCGCTGAGAATGTCGTAATACCATCCGTGCACGGCAAGCTTCCCATCCATCAGGGCACAGGCCACTGCGGGCTGCTCCCTTAGATTGTGGAGTTGCGCGACCACGTTGCCGCGAATGAGCGATGCGAGCTCAGCGCCTTCCCCATCTTCAGGATTGAGCGGCTGCCGGTGCGCGAAGGCCGCTTCCACGTGCTGCAGCCAGCGTTGGGCTTTGGGCAGGTTCTTCAGATTTCTGCGGTCTATTGCGGCCTTCAAGGCGCCGCAATCGGAGTGTCCGCAGAGGATGATGTGCCTGACCTTGAGCGCCTCGACGGCGTACTCGATCGTGGCCGTGACGCCATCCATGTTGCCCCCGTCGGTAACGGGGACCACGTTGCCGATGCAGCGGGAGATGAACAGGTCGCCGGGACCGGTGCCGAGGATGAGATCGGGGACGATGCGCGAATCAGAGCAGGTGATGAAGAGATATTCCGGAGCCTGCGATTCCGCCAGCAGATGAAACTGCTGGCGCTTCTGCGGAAAGACCTCCGCGCGAAATCGTTGATAGCCTGCGAACAGCCGGTCCATCTTTTCAGGGTACCGCACAAGGCCTGGAATTGCGCGCCCGCGGTTGGCATGGAAAGCTGCGGTATAGTGAGGCGATGCTCCTGAAGGAGGATCGTCTTGCTCCTGAGAGATTCCGGTGGCCTGGTGTGCGTGCCGGAGCGCAACCAGAGTAAGCGTGCCCTGACAAAGTGCGTGCAAGGCGGCTTTTTCTTGAGCAAAAAGCCGCTTCGCCTCACGCCTCGGGGGTGGAGCTGCTCTGGATTCGGTCTTGCCGTTTTGGCGCTGTGCCTGGTTTTCTGCGGCCGGTTTTGCGCGCAGGCCCGCGCGCAAACGGTTGACAGCATCGATCCGGGATTGCGTGCCCGCATCGACCGCATCGCGGGGCAGGTGCTCGAGCAGACCGGCGTGCCTTCGGCCTCGATCGCCGTTGTGCAGCACGGCAAGCTCGTCTATACCCATGCCTACGGCGATGCGCGATTGGCGGCAGGGCAGGCGCCCGCCGTTCCCGCCACGGCAGAGATGCGCTACTCGATCGGCTCCATCTCAAAGCAGTTCACGGCGGCGGCGATTCTACTGCTCCAGGAGCAGGGAAAACTCTCGATTGACGATCCGGTGGGCAAGTACGTGCCAGGGTTAACGCGCGGCAATGAGGTGACGATTCGCGAGATTCTCTCTCACACCTCCGGCTATCAGGATTATTGGCCCGAGGACTACGTCATGACGCCGATGCTTCACCCCGAATCGGCGCAACAGATCATCGATACCTGGGGCAAGAAGCCGCTCGATTTCGAGCCCGGCACAGAGTGGCAGTACTCGAATACCAACTACGTGATCGCCGGCCGCATTGTGGAGGCCATCGCCGGCGAACCGGTCTTCGATTACCTGACCCAACATATCTTCAGGCCGCTCGGCATGAAGTCGATGTGGAACTCGGACGAGACGAAGCTGACGCAGGCGGATGCAGCGGGCTACTATCGCCATGCGCTGGGGCCGCTGCGCCTGGCGCCGAAAGAGGGGCGCGGGTGGATGTTTGCCGCCGGCGAACTGGCGATGACACCGCACGACCTGGCGCTGTGGGATGAGAGCCTGATGGCTGAAACCGTGCTGAAG
>DASXFB010000078.1:0-5686 GCA_036489815.1 Occallatibacter sp.
TGAGTGCGTGGCATTCCTTGCAGGATTTTCGCCACAGCAGCAACTGCGCGTCGGTCATGCGCTGCTCCACCCATTCGGCGGCGTTGCGGGCGGGCGGCTGCGGCGGACGGGTGGGCAAGCGCTTGTCGGGCTCGTCCACCAGCGGAATCTCCTTGGGATGCGCGGCGATATAAGCGGCCAGCTTGGCATGCACAAAATCGTAGACCACCTGCGGATCTTTATGCGGAACCGATTCGCTGAAGCGCCGGTCGAACTGCAGCGTGTGGCAGGCGGCGCAATGCTTTTCGTAGTTGACCGGCTGCATGTACGATCGCTCGCCCGCGCTCAGCCGATGGCAATCGGCGCACTTCAACTGCACGGTGCCGGTGGGGCCGCGCAGATCTTGTTTCAGGTGCACCTGATGATTGAACTTGATGGTCCCGGGGTCGGAAGCGCCGGCGCGCAGCACCGCGAACTCGGGATGGCTGCTGTTGAACCCGGTGATGTTTGAGGCCAGCTTCGACGCCCCGTGCGTGGTGGTGAGATCGGCGTGGCATTGGGTGCAGGCGCGATCGGAAGTGCTGGCCAGCCGCACGATGCCTTGATGTTCAACGTGGCAGCTGGAGCAGGCCGGCGAGAACGTTTGATCGGCCTGATGAAGGGGCCCGTCATGGCATCCCAAACAAGCTTGATCGGTGGCGGTTTTTTGAAAACCGGCCTGCGGGACATGACAGGCATCGCATTTTTGGCCGAGTAGATGGTGCGGTTGCGCCAGCGGCCCGGCGTTATAGGGCGTGGGACTTCCAGCCACCGCGTGCCAGGCGAGCCAGCCCAGCCCGGCGACGACAAAGACGCCGGAAAGAATCCGCCGCCAGCGCGGAATGCCGTGCAGCGTCTTGAAGTAATCCAGATTGATGCGCTGCGCAAGTTTCTTGGTAGTGCGAGTTCGTCCGGCCATCGGCTAATATCTCAGCGCCATCACGGCGTGTACCGCGCCCAACACCAGCAGGGCGATTGAGAGTGGAACGTGCACCAGCAGCCAGGCGTGCAGCCAGCGATAAATGCGAATCTGCCGGCTCAACTGCTGCTCTTCGCCGCAGATGTTTTCCAGATCGTCCAGGACAGTATGCATGGGGGGACCGAGCAAACGGCGCAGCGCTTCAAAAGTTTCACCCGAGCGCAGCGGATTGGCAAGTTCGGCGCCGGGGGTTTCCGGATCGTCAAAATAAGGCCGGACCTTGCTGAGATAAACTTCGCGGAAGCGCTCGCGGTCGTCGTACTCGATCTCGACCAGCACGGTTTGCGCCTGTTCCTCGGTCTCGGCTTCGGGCTGCGGCGCGGCTTTATCCAGCGGTCCGCAGATGGCAACGGCCAGCTGATCGGCTTCGTCGCGCAGCTGCGCGCGCACGTGCGGGATCTCTTCGTAGATGGTCTCGAGCGGCACGCGCGCCGTCATGAAACTGGGGATGTAGTGCTGGATCGCCGCGCCGAGCAAGCCGCTTCCGATGACGATGAAGAACAGGATCATCATCACCAGAGTGAGCGGTCCGCGAAACGCGAAGCCGGCATGGAACAGGATCAGCAGCAGGCTCAGCAATCCGAGCCACAGGTGGCCGCGCAGCCAGTTCTGGGCGCGTCCCAGCCGCCAGGTGGGGACTCGTTTGCGGGCGCCCAACAGACCCGCGAACAGCATCATGGCGTAACCCACGATGCCGAACGTGAGGCCGAGCGCGCTTCCGCCTCTCGGTCCGCCGGGCGTTTCCACGGCATAGAAAATGTAGACAACAGTGCTTGCGATCGCTAGCGCGACGGTCGCAATCCCCCAGGGGCGATGTGTCCGGTCGATCCGCATTCGGCCTCGTCAGTTTCTCCGGGCTGCTTCTTCTGTGCTTTGAGAGGCGAGCGGCGTGCCCACCCAGCGAAAGAACTCGTTCGGCTCTACCCGATGCGCCGCATCGTGCGGGCAGGCGTACACGCAACTGGGCTCGGCCAGATCGGTGCACAAGTCGCAGGAAGTCGCCTTCTGTTTGACCACGGCTTTTTGGTGGCCGGCGTTCATCGGATCGTTTTCCAGCACCGTGAACGGATGCATATTAATGTTGCCGTACGGGCAGTTCTTGGCGCACATGCCGCATCCGATGCACCAGTTTTCGATGATCACTTCGAGCGAATTGCGCCGTCCGATGGCGCCCACCGGACAACCCGGCATGCACAACGGATCGCGGCAATGGCGGCACGAAGTGGCGACTAAATAGTTATCGAAGCGCTGGCCTTCGCGAATCAGGCGGGTCACGCCGTCGTGCGCATCGGCGCAGGCGCGGACGCAGGCGTCGCAGCGGGTGCAGCGCTGCAAATCCATCACCAGCAGGCTTTGCGCTTCCATGATGCCGCGCGTGAGGAAGGTATCGAGCGGCGTGCTGGTGGCGGCGGCCAGCCGCTGCCGGTTCTGCTCCTGACGTTCTTGAACCATGGTTTCCAGGCTGTGGCGAACGGCGGGGAACTGATTCACCATCTGATAAAACTCTTCGGCGTGGATGCGCACCAGCTCCACGTGATCGAGCGCGGTGCAGGTGGCGGTGCGGGTTCCTCCGCCCAGCAATCCGATCTCGCCGAAATATCCGCCGCGGCCTAAGTACGCCAGCACCAGATCGCCGCCCGGATGCGGCTCGGACACTTTCACAAAGCCCAGCCGGATGAGATAGAAACTGTCCGCGATATCGCCCTGGCTGCAGATTATGTCGCCCTTGGTGTAGCGCACCAGTTCCACTTTATTGCGCAGCAGGTCCACGAAATCCTGGTCTAACGACGCAAACATGGGCACGCTGCGCAGATGATCGTCGAGCGCGCGCTTGCGATAGCCGGCATCCAGCTGCGCCTTGAGCGTCTTGTTGCGCTGGATGATGTCGAGCACGTTGCGCAGCATCTCATACATCACGCAATCGGTGGAGGCCCGCACGGTGGCCGAGCGCGGATAGAGACTGATGCAGGTCATCTCGCCGAACAGGTCGCCTGGGTGGAGCGTGGCCACCGGATTATCGTAGGGCAAGTCCACCGGACCATCGATCGGAATGGTGAGGCGGCGGCCTTCTTCAGTGCGGCGTTCCTGCTGGCGGCCGAACAATCGGCTGGTCATCTTGGTGAAGAAGCCCGAACCCTGGCTGGCGGTGGAGACGTGCGCCATGGGCGTGGAAAGATAAACTTCGGCTTCGCCTTCGACGATGTAAAACGCGGTGCGGCCATACTCGCCTTCGCGGCAAACAATGTCGCCCCTCTTATAATGACGGCGGACGACGGCATTCTTGTTCAGCTCGAGGAAGGTTCCAGAAACTTTCTTAAAATAAGTCAGCTGCTGCAGTTCTTCGACGTCCACCGGCTCGCCCGGCAGCACGGTTTTGACCACGCTCTTGTTGGTGAGCGCGCCGGTGGGGCACGAGACCATGCACTCGCCGCACGACACGCACGAGGAGTTGCCCATGGGCAGATTAATGTCGAAGGCGATGCCGGCCATGAAGCCTTTGCCGCGGCGGCCCAGCACATCGTTGTGGCGAATCTCATCGCAGCCGCGAATGCAGCGGTCGCATAAAATGCAGGCTTCGTGATCGACGGCGATGGCGAGCGACGAACTGTCCTGGCCGCGCGGTGAAATACGGCGCGGAAAGCGAGGCGTGCCGATGCCTTCCAGGCGCGCCAGTGTTTCCAGTTCACAATCGTTCGACTGGCGCTGTCGCGCGCACGGGCTGGGATGATCGGCCATCAACATCTCGACCAGCGTGCGGCGCGTCTGCTGCACTCGTTCCGAGTTGGTGCGCACCACCATGTTGTTTTCGGCCGGACGGACGCAGGAAGCCTGCAATACGCGGGCTTTCTCGATGTCGACCACGCACACGCGGCAAACGCCCACCGGCGTTTCGTTCTGCTGATGGCAGAGCGTAGGAATCGGGATGCCGTTGGAACGGGCGGCGTCGAACACCGTGGTTCCTTCGGGAACCGAAATCTTCATTCCGTCGATGGTCAGTTCTACATTACTCAAGCAAACACCTCGCGCATCGGGCAAACTCCCTCCGGACAGCGGTGGCTGAAAACATGCGCCTCAATCTCTTCGCGGAAATGCAGCAGCACCGAGCTCAAGGGCGAGTGGGCGAACTGGCCCAAGCCGCAGATGGAGGTCAGCTTGAGAGCTTCAGTCAGCTCGTCGATCAGCACCATGTCGGCGGCCGTTCCTTTGCCGTGCGTCCAGCCGGTCAGAATATCCACCATCTTCTGCGAACCCATGCGGCAGGGGACGCACTTGCCGCACGATTCATTGCGGAAAAACTTCACCGCGTTCAGCGCCATGTCGAGCATGCAGCGGCCTTCGGCGCACACCACGATGGCGCCCGAGCCGAGCATGGATCCGATGGCGGCCAGCGATTTAAAATCGAGCCGCACTTCGACTTGCGATGCGGGCAGGTAGCCCGACGAAGGACCGGACGGCGCAAACGCCTTCAGCTTTTTTCCGTCCACGATCCCGCCGGCCAGATTGTAGATTACTTCCGACATCGGCAGGCCCATGGGGATCTCAAACACGCCGGGCCGCACCACGTCGCCGCTGATGCCGACAAACTTCAGACCGGCCGCGCCGCCCAACCCTTGCGACTTATACCAATCGACGCCATTCACTAAAATCTGCGGCACATTGGTGAACGTTTCCACATTGTTCAGCGCGGTGGGTTTGTGAAAAACGCCCTGCGCCACCGGAAACGGCGGCTTATTGCGCGGCTCGGCGCGGTGGCCTTCGATGGCTTCGATCAGCGCGCTCTCTTCGCCGCAAATGTATCCGCCGGGGCTGATGAACAGCTCCAGTTCGAAGCCCAAGCCCGAGCCCAGAATGTTTTCGCCCAGCAGGCCTTCTTTGTAGCAGCGCCGAATCTCGTGCTCCAGAATATGTTCCTGCCGCTCGTACTCGTGCCGCAGATACAAGATGCCCTTTTGCGCCCCGGTCACCAGGCCCGCGATGATCATGCCCTCGACCAGCAGGTTGGGCAAGTGCTGCATGATGAAGCGATCTTTAATAGTGCCCGGCTCGCTCTCGTCGGCGTTGCAGACCACATACTTGATGGGCTCGCGCTCCTTGCGCACGATCTCCCACTTCATCCCGGTCGGAAATCCGGCGCCGCCTAATCCCGACAGTCCGCTGGCCTTTAACTTGGCGATCACGCCGTCCCAATCGCGCGTGACTACCAGGCTGCGCAGCGCTCCGTAATGCTCCACCCCGGGATACGGATCGGAAGCCAGCTGGCCGGGCTTTTCGTCCGACGGCGGCATCTCGGGCAGCTCGCTGCCGCCGAGCGCGGTGAGCACCAGGGCTTCGGCCTGCGCGGTGGTGACGCTGCGATAAATACGATCGTTGATCGAAATGGCGGGTGCGCCGTCGCATTGGCCGAGGCAGGAAACATCGCCTACCTTGACATCCTTGTCGCTCATGCCGCGGAAACGCTGTTCGAGCGAGCCCTTCAAATCGTCGGCGCCCAGCAGATGGCAGGACATGTCGGTGCAGACGTTCATCCGCACTTTGGGCGGTCGGCTGAGATGAAAGTGCGGAAAGAAATCGGCTACGCCATGGATGCGAAAGAGCGGCGTCCCGCTGACCCGGGAAAGTTCCTGCAGCTGTTCGGCGGGCAAATAACCGTACTGAGATTGGATCGCTCTGAGGTCGTCAAAAATCAAG
>DASXFB010000122.1:0-9958 GCA_036489815.1 Occallatibacter sp.
CCACTCGGACCTTAGCGGGGCCGCGGGCGGCTTTGGCGCAACGCAGGCCGCTATTAATGATTCTTCCGTAAACACCGAAAGCATTGATAACGCGCACGCATCGGTTCGACTCGTCACTGGCGACGGAGACGTGATTTGGACCACTACTCAGGAGAGCACCGGGGCAAAGTTCAAAGGAGCCAGCGCGGACGTTGCCGATAAGATCGCGAAGCAACTTGCGAGCGACGCCGAGAAAGCCGACAAGATAGTAGCCCAGCAATCCGGAAGCAAATAGGGTACAGCCCGAGTATTCGAAAGCGGTAGATGTTAGGGTAATGCTTGACGGTCTTTGATACGCCGGCATCCGATGCACCGACGCACGCGCAGAACACTTCTGATTGTCGCCGCGGTTCTGGCTCTGCTAGCCGTAGCCATCTTTCTGCGCTCGAAGGCGCCGCCGGAAGCGGCGCGGCTTCTGCCCGAGTCCGACGGAATCATTTACGTCAATCTCAAGCCGGTCCACGCGTTCCTTCGCAAGGACCTTCAGGCGCCGCAGCGCGTGCCCGAGTATCAGCAATTTGTAGATGCCACCGGCATCGACTGGGAGCGCGACCTCGATAAGGTGGCGATTGCGCTGCACCGCATGCCGGACCCCAACGGCCCGAACGGCCCGGTGGCGTATTCGCTGGTGCTCGAGGGCAAGCTCACCGGCAAAAAACTCAATGCATGGCTCGAGGCTCACGCCACCTCGCGCGAATCCTATGCGGGCAAGACGATTTACAGCATGTCCTCTGAAAGCCGCACCGTGCGCGTGGCGCAGATCGGCTATGACATGGTAGCGGTCTCGAACACACCCACCCCGGAGCAGATTCACTCGATCATCGACCGGCATCGGGCCGCGGCGCTGCCCTTTGCGGGATCGTCGCTGCTCGAGCACCACTATCGCGATGTACCTTTGCTTTCGCTGGCATGGGGCGTGGGGCAAATCGGATTGCCCTTCTCGGACAGTGGCGCCATCCGCATCTTCGGCTTCTCGCTGCCCCTGCAGCCGGATGCCACCATCATTGCCAGCCTGGCGCCGGCCCTGCCGGTGCCGGGCTCGCTCGGCGCGCTGCGCTGCAAGGTGGAGGAGATTGCGCCGAGCGATGACACCGCCGCCGCGCAGGCCGCCGACTTGACGGCGCTGGTGACGCTGGCGCGCGGTTTCACCGGGTCGCTTGGCGACAACCCCGCCAACAATAGCCTGAAAGCGCTGCTGAAAACCGCCGAGGTCACGCAACGCCACGAGCGCGTGGTCATCACCGCGACGTTGCCGGCCGGTCTTCTGGCCAAGCTCGCCGAGAGCGGGAATTCGTCCGCCCCGCCGGCGCCGGGCGCAACCGGAGGCGCGTCGAACTGAGCCGGTTTGCCGGTCCCGTACCCCGCAAGTAACCCAATGGCGTAATAACGATAGGCGCCAGAGATGCCGGATCTGGCTTGCCTGCCGGATGCGAAAGCAGGACAATACAGCATCAGTTGGAAGGCAGGCTCTCATGGCTCAACTGCCGTTCTCTCAGGCCGCTCTTGGTATTCCGGCGCGTCTTTTGGCCGCCTTCCTGGTTCTCGGCCTGGGAGGCTCGTGGACCCAGGCGCAGAGCGCGGCCCCATCATCTTCCGCCGGCGCGACTGCGGCACCGGCGACATCCGGCTCGCCTGCGACCGAGTCGGACGACGCATGGCTCAAAAAGACCGGCAGCCTCTACTACTCTTCCGCCAAGAGTGGACTGGGCGGCTTCGACTGCGCTGTCCATCCGGATTGGCGCACCCTCTTCGGGAGCGCCGGCGGCTCCACCAACTCGCCCGCGGTTGCCGATGGCGATGCCCGCCTCCTGCTGCTTGAAACGGTCAAGATCAATCTTCATGCCCACATGCAGGGCGGATCGACCTTGGACTGGAACCGGGACCCGCACTCCGGCGAGCCGCTTGACGACAAAGCCTCAGCCTTGCTGGCCAAGATGCGCCAGACCACCGAGCAGACGCTCGAGGGCTTTCTTCAGTTCTGGACGCCCTTTGTCGACGGCTCCATCGTGCCCGACTCCGCTGCCGGCCTGGCCATTACGCACACGGGCACTTTGAACACCATCCATGCGGAACAGGGCGATACCGCGCTGACCGAGACCTTCTCGAGCGATCTGCACCTCGAACACTTCGACGTGAAGATGAATGGGATCTCGATCAAATTTCAGCCCGACTATCAGCCCACGGAACAAGGGCTTCTGGTGAAGAGCTTCGAGGCTCACGTGCAGCCGGCAGGCGTTCCGCCGGACCAGGCGCAGGAGATGCATGTAGAGATCGAGTACCAGACACTCGACGGCTTTCCCATACCTTCCCGGCTCACGATGGAAGTGGCCAACACAGGAAACTTCAGCTTTGTCCTCGATGGCTGCACGGTGAGCCGGCTGCAGAAACCCGAGCCCGCGAATGTGGTGCGGCCCGCCCTCCAATAAAAACGGCCTCCGTTCGCCGGAAGCCGTTTCGATCGATTGGATCGCTCTTACCGCGTCTTCAGATATTTCACTTGCGCGTTCGCGATATCCCCCATGCTTATTCCATCCCTATTCCATCATTGCCCGCGGGAGGGCTGGCTTGCATCGGCGGCAAAGGCCTGCTCGTAGGTGGTGCGCAGATATTTATACGGGTTCACAGGCACATTGTGCAGGCGAACCTCGTAGTGGAGATGCGGCCCGGTCGCGCGGCCTGTCTCGCCGACATAACCGATGACCTGCCCGCGCACAACATGCTCGCTCGGCAGCACGGCAATGGCGGAGAGATGCGCGTACAGAGTTTCCACGTCGTGGCCGTGGTCGAGCAGCACTTCACGTCCATAACCATTGACGACGCTTGCGGCGGCAACGTCGCCGTCCGCCGTGGCTCTTACCGGCGTGCCGGAAGGGGCGTCGATATCGATACCGGAGTGGAATGCGCCTTCGCCATCGATGGGGTCTTCGCGTTCGCCGAAGCTTGAGGCCACGCGGCCTTGAATCGGCCAGAGAGAAGGCGCATCAGCCAGCGCGGTCCAGTCGCCGCCGAAGCCGGGAGTCAGGCCGCTTTCGAGGGCGCGCGAGACGCGGCCCGAAAGTGCATACGAGCGCAGAGCGTAAAACTGATCGATGGAATGATCGATCTGCGGCTGGCTCGGGTCATCGGTCTGGGCGAGGCTCGCCGGCGTGGGCGCCGCATCCGCGGGTTGCGCTTTAGTGGCCGCTGCCAACCGGTTTTGCCGCAGCCCGTAGAGAGCGGACACCTCGTTGGCCAACGCTCCGAGCGAGGCCACCTGTACGCCGCGGTCATGCGCAATCTGTTCCATCTGCTTGTAATTCTGGCGCAGCACCTCGCGCTCCTGGCGCATCTGGTTGTAGCTCTCGGTCTTCAGAAGCATCCGCGTATAGGAGCCTGCCAGGCCCACAATCGTGAAAGCACCCACGATGGCCGCGGCCACAAATCCATAGGCATAGTGCAGCGGCAGCGGTATCTTGCGAATTCGTCCGTCTTCGTCCCGAGCCACAAAGAGAATGTAATAGCGCTTGCGTAGCATTTACTCTCCTCAAATTTTTGGAGGTGCGCACTTCGCCGAGGCACAAGATTGGCGCAAAAATGCAGGGCTCTGTCGGCCCATCAGGAAATCCCAGACGCCCGAAGGACGGAGATGGGAGAACTTGGTCAAGCCTAACAGTCCCTCCTTCGGCGGGTCAATGAATCCTAGGTGGGATTACGAAAGCCGGTGGTCCCGGTGGACCGACGATCAAATCCCCTCATGTTTGTGGACGCGTCAAACTTCCGCCGGGTTGGCGCGGGAGCCCTCTTCTTTTGCTAACCCATTTGGATTGAGTGAATCATTTGAAGCGGCCTTCACGATATTTCAGGCGGCTTGCGCCATTTCAAGTCCTTTGCCCTATCTTCAAAGAGGCGGAATCCCAAAAGTGAATCGAGCCCAATTGAGATCACCATCGGGGTCAGGCACGGCGGGCGGCGGCGAATTGGAGCTGCTCCGCTGGGTCCGCGCCCGCGCGGCAGGCGGGACCCGCCGCGGCCTGCGGCTGGGCATCGGGGACGATTGCGCGCTGCTCCATCTTAGAGAGGGCGAAGAGCTGGCCGTCACCACCGATCTCTCGATTGACGGGCGCCACTTCCGGCTCGCGTGGCACGCGCCCGAAGCGGTGGGCCATCGCACGCTGGCGCGCGGGCTAAGCGATCTGGCTGCCATGGGTGCGCGGCCGGTTGCGGCGTTTCTTTCTCTCGGTCTTCCCAAAGAACTGATTGGCAGCGACCGAGCCCCAAAGGCCCGGCACGCGACTTGGATCGAGCGGTTTTACGATGGCTTTCTCACTTTGGCCGCCATGCACAAGACGCCACTGGCTGGGGGCGATCTGGCTGAATCGCCGCTCGCACTGGCCGACGTCGTGCTCATCGGCGCGGTGCCACACGGCAAGGCGCTACTGCGCTCCGGCGCGCGGCCCGGGGACCTGCTCTATACAACGGGCAGACTGGGCGGAGCCGCGGCGGGATTAAAACGCCTTGCCGAGCTGGCCCGTGCCAGACCGCAGGCGAAGGGTGCGGGACAGGGTTTTCCAAAAATTCCCAAGACGCTGTCGCCCGCGCTGGCGCCGCATCTCTATCCTCAACCGCGCGTTGCACAGGGTCTGGCGCTGAGGCGGCGCGGGCTGGCCACCGCAGCGCTCGATCTGAGCGATGGCCTGTCGATCGATCTGAGGCGCCTTTGCGAAGAATCGGACGTTGCCGCCGAGGTGGACGCGGCTGTCCTGCCCGTTTTCCCCGGAGCAACGCTGGAGCAGGCGCTGGATGGCGGCGAGGATTACGAGCTGCTCTTCACCGCCGCGCCCGAGGCGCATATGCCCCGCAGACTGGCCGGCGTGCCCGTGACGCGCATCGGGCGTATCGTTCGCCGCAAAGCAGGCGCGGCGATCCTTCGATTGATCACCGACGAAGGCGTGCAGCCGCTGGAGCCGCGCGGCTGGGAGCACTTTGCGTGAGGCAGCAACCATGACCCCTGGAGGGACAATCGTCGATCTACGCTTTCCGCATCGCTGGCAGGCGGAGGTTCTCGCCGCGCGGCCGTTGATTCTCCCGTCGCGGCACTTCGTCTATCCGCGTGAGGCCGACGAGGTGGAGCGTGGCGCGCTCGAAGTGCTGGTGCGACCTGAAGGTCTTGGTTCCGGTCCAATTGCCCTGCCGTTTCTGGCGACGTGCGCCCTGGGATTTCGCGATCCGATTGTGCCTACCGGCCTCTGGTCGACTCCAGAACCGGAAAAACTCTGCGCGGTGTCGGGCGGGTATGCCTATCTCATCGATACGACCGGGCCGGAGCGGTTCACGATGCTTCCCTACCGGCCGGTGCTCGCGGTGCTGCCGGCCATCGAAGACGGCCTGTTGCTCTTTGTCGGAAGCCGCTCGGTTCTGGCGTGGGGCCGCGAGGGGCAGGCGTGGGAGTCGCAGAAGCTCTCCGATGAGGGCGTAATGATCACCGGCATCGAGGAGGGCGTACTCCGCGGCAAAGGCTGGACGATGTTCACCGATAAGGAGACGGCCTTTGCGCTCGATCTCAGATCGGGGAGGCTCAAACCATAGGCCTTTCGCCTCGAGAGCAACTGCGAGATCCTTCGACTCCGCTTCCCCGCGCTCAAGATAACAACTCAGGTCCTGGCTCGAACGTCCGTTGCGCCTGCGGCAGAATCGACGCGTAGCCCGCATAAACACCTTCGAAGATCGAGTCCCAGCCTGCGGTTTCAGCGTAGGCGCGCGCGGCTTTGCGCATTTGCGCGTGCTGATCTGGGTCGGCGAGGATCGCGGCGATGGCCGGGGCGAATTCTTCGTCGGGGACGACGCGGCCTGTTTCGCCATCGCGGACTATCGTGCGCGGGCCGCCCTCCGGCGTCACGATGGCCGGCACGCCGCTTGCCAGGGCTTCGAGCACCACGTTGCCGAAGGTATCGGTATGCGAGGGAAAGACGAAGAGGTCCATGCCGGCGTAGGCGGCGGCAAGCGATTCGCCGCGCAAGACGCCAGTGAACTCGGCCCGATGCAATCGCTCGCGCAGCCAGGCTTCGTCGCCGCCGTGGCCGACGATGAGGAAGCGGAAGTTCTCGATGCCCATGCGTTCGAGCTCCTGTTCGACATCGACCAACAGGGCGATGTTTTTCTCGACCGACAGCCTTCCCACAAATCCCAGCACGGCTCCGCCGTCTGCCGCTTTGGGCGGGCGTTTCAACGGGTTGAAAAGCTCGGCATCCACGCCGCGAGGCATTAAGTGGCAGGGACGGCCGGTGCGCTGCGCGAGTTCAGCGCATAGCTCCGGATTGGGTGCAAAGAGCACGCGTGCGCCGGAGTAGAAGAGGGCGGCCGTGGCCAGGGCAAGATCCTGAATCGTTTGGGCCGCAGCGGCGGATGGACGCCCGGGAAGCAGGCGCAGGAACCAATCGGAGCGGCGAACGAGATATTCGTGCACGTTGGTGTGCCAGCTCGCGGCGAGCGGCAGCTCGAGATGATGCGCGAGGCCGGCGCCCAGCATGCCTACTTCACTGGGGCCGGTAATGTGGATGAGGTCGGGCTGAAAGCGGTCGAGCGTTTCGCCGATGAGCGGAACGTGGCGCAGAAATGCGGGATCGAAGCGCAGATCTTTTTCGAGAGCAATCGAGAGAAGGCCGCGAGGCAGCTCGAGCGTCCACACGCTGCTCTCTTCCAGGAGGGCTTGCGCGCGGTCGCCGGCGCGGATGCAGAGGAAAGGCAGCCCGCGATGGCGCGCGAAGGCCTCAAAGTGGCGGCTGGTATGAGCGACGCCATTCACTTCGTGGAACGAATCGGGAAAGTAGGCGACACGCGGAGGAGCGGAACAAGCGGAGTTGGCGGAGTTGGTCGAATTAGAGGAGCTGGCGGGACGCGTAATGTTTTCCAAGTACACGCTCCGGTGCTTTTCTGATCTACCTGCGCGGTGAGCCATGTCCGACCCTTGCCCGCATCCTGACTCCGCTACCCCCGCTATCCCTCGTTGTCGCCGAGGGCCAGGCGCAACTGATGCGACTCGCGCCAGGCCACGCGCAGGCTGTCGGCCACCAGTCCCGCACCCATGGATTGCACCATGCCGATCAACCCGGCCATCCAACGGGGGGCGCGGCCATTCGGCCAGAGCTCGCTCAGCGGGCGGACTACGCCATCGCGGCCGGGGTGGTAGACCCGCTCATCCCAGGTGCGGGAGCCGACGGGAAACTCGGGGTAGTGGCGCACGGCGTCGACGGTCGACTGGAGAATGCGGTGCTTCCAGGGCTGGGCGTACTGCGGCATGAAGAGTACGTTGCTTCTTTTCTGGTAGCGGATCTCATGCACGAATTCAGTAAAGCTGTTGGCGTGGGTCAGGTTGATATTTGCGTTCGGTTCCACGCCATGGCGATCGCCCCCGGAGACGAGCAGCATATTCCACTGCGCGGCCAGACGGCGGACGGCGCGGTTCTCATCCCAGTTGCGCAGGCCGTTGAGTTCGAGCGCGTGCAGATACGCGCCGTTTTTCTGCAGAAATTCGTTCACCAGAAACTCGTGCCTTTCCTTACCGATCAGATAAAGATCCCACATGGGGTGATTCAAGATCACCATCACATGCGGCTCCTTGTGCAGCGCGGCCAGTATTTCGGTCAAGCGCGCGTTACTGGGATGGGCGGTGAACTCCTCGAGCGCTTCCATCCACTGCGCGGCTTTGGCGCTCGGCAGGTTGTGTACGCCCAGGTGAAAGGACTGCGCGCCGCCATAGGGCGCGCTCCATTCGACAGAGACCGGGATCCGCCGCGCGCTGGGAACGGCGCGCAAGAGGATGGGCGCATGGATATTGTCGTGGTCGGTGAGAGAGACCATGGGCGCCAGGTCGAGTTTTTCAATCTGCCGGCTTTCGAGATCGAAGGCGAGCTTGGGAGTCATCGGAGGCGTCCAATAGCTGGCTGCGTAGTCCACGCGAATGCCGTGCAGTTGCTCGGCGCGGCGCTCAAAGCGCGCTAGCAGGGGACGGATGATGGGAAACTGGTTGCCGAAGTTGGCCAGGAAGTCCAGCGTTTCCCGGGATTGGTTGGTGTGGCTGTGCAGTGAAACGCCGGTCCGAAAACCCTTGTGCTGATCTTTATCGCGCCAAAGATAGGAGACAGTGGAACTGGGCATGGCAACTCCTTGGCCGGCGCATCGAGTGTCGAGCCATTCGATTGCCGCCCTGGATTTCCACAGCCAGTATCGACGGGAAAAGATGAAGGCCCGGTGAATGGGAGGCGAATTGCCCTTCAATTAGCAAAGGAACCAACCAAGTTACCGGAAGAGAAGGCTCGGCTATCCCGAACGAGGATCGCGGCGGACAGGGGCTATTTGCGGGTTTTGGCGATTTCGGGACTAAGGAAGTCATCGATGGTCCAGCCGGCCATCAGGTCTTGTTGGCGGTCGGTGGGAGGATTGGCGGGGCGGTTGGCGGCGCGGGCGTCGGCGCTGGCCCGCTCAGCCGCCAGATAGTTTTCAGTGAGCCCCTGGCGCAGCAGTTCGAAGGCCTGCTCAGGGGTATCAGCAAACTTGAACAGCTCAAGGTCTTTGGGCGAGATGGCGCCCGTATCGACGAGCGCGTCGAGATTGAATACCTTCTTCCAGTACTCCGATCCATAGATGACGACGGTGATCTTCTTGGCCAGCTTCTGCGTTTGGGTGAGGGTGAGGATCTCGAACATCTCGTCGAGGGTGCCGAATCCGCCGGGAAAGACCACGAGCGCCTTCGAGAGATACGCAAACCAGAGCTTGCGCATGAAGAAGTAGTGAAACTCGAAGTTGAGCGAGGGCGTGATGTAGGGGTTGGGGGTCTGCTCGAAGGGCAGCCGGATGTTGAGGCCGATGGTCTTTCCGCCGGCTTCCCAGGCGCCGCGGTTCGCGGCCTCCATGATGCCGGGACCGCCGCCGGAGGTTACGACGAAGCGGTGCTTGCGGGAGGGGATACTTTGGGCCCAGCGGGTGAGCAGTTGCGCGAGACGGCGGGCGTCTTCGTAGTAGCGGGCCATCTGCACCGCGGCTACGGCGCGTTTGCGCTGCAGATCGGTTGCCTCGCCGGCGGCGATCTCCTGGGCTTTGGCGGGCTGCTCCTCGCTGGGAGCAGGACGGGTTGAGCCGGTGTTTTCCAAGAGCTCCAGGGCGTGGTCGGCCTCAGCCCGGCCGCGAAAGCGAGCCGAGCCGAAGAAGACGACCGTATCTTGAATCTGTTCACGGCGGAAGCGGGCGAGGGGCTCAAGGTACTCCGCGATGATGCGGATGAGCCGGCCGTCCGCGCTGTTCAGGAACTCGGGGTTTTCGTAGGCCAGGGGCGCGGATTCGAGAGCCGCCGGGGCGTCGCTCGGAGGAATCGCGGCCTGCTCCGCCGATTGCGAGCCTTCAGGGCTGCGAGTCCGGGACCCGGCCAGGGGTTGAGCCCCTGCTTCTTCTTCCCGGTTCCCCACTTCAGGCCGGTGGTCGTTCATGGCTTATCCATCCCGATGGCGGACGGCGTCGTGAAACGCGATCCAGAGATTCAAAAGGCCCAGCCCCGAAACGATTCCCCGCACCGCGCCATGGGCCGCGAAGACCGACAGGTTGGGAAACTGCAGGAAGATGGGGTTCTGGTCCCAGAAGGTATGCGACCACGGAGCATAGCAGACGGCCAGGCCGATGTACATCCGCAGCATAACGCGCAGAAAGAGCTCAAGCCGCTCGAGCCAGCGGGGAATCCGTTGAGGCGAATGGGGTTCGGGGTGCGCAACGCCCGTGTCTCCGACTGGGGAACGGGCCTGGGAGTCGGTGGCAATGTTGCCCGTCGGCCCAGGCAGCGGAGCCGGACTCAGTGCGACCATGGATGATGGCATTTCCGGCTGCTGGGACATTCCAATCAATAAGCCTGCCGTTCCGGTTACCGTCCCAATCGTCGCGGTGCGGTCTTGGCTGG
>DASXFB010000090.1:0-23574 GCA_036489815.1 Occallatibacter sp.
GGAGGGGCGCCCGGGGCAGGCGATTCAGGGTGAGCTATACCGCGTGGATGAGAAGCTTCTGGAGTTGTTGGATGCCTTTGAAGATGCGCCGCGGGAGTTTGTGCGCGATTCCGTTCGGCTGCAGGACGGTCTGCGGGCGGAGGCGTATTTTTATTGCGGCGAAACCGATCATTTACCTTTGTGCGGCGCGGTCTGGAAGGACAGATAGATTCGTGCCTTCCCACTCTTGGTGAAAACAGCTGCGTGCCAAGGACGGAGCGTCGGCGGTGAGGAGATTGGTGGGTTCGTGCTTCCCCGGGTCTCAGAATCGAGACCTGGGGCACCTGGCAACTTCACATCAACCGTCTCCGCACGAGATCCAGCGCTTGCTGGGCGGACCATTCCCGGATGCGGCGGCGGTCGCCGCGGAAGGTGCGCTCCAGGGTGTCGGTCTTGTGGGCGTCGGAGACGGCGATGTGGACGAGGCCGACGGGCTTGCCTTCGGTGGCCCCGGTGGGGCCGGCGATGCCGGTGACTCCCAATCCAATGGTTGCGCCGGTGCGGAGGCGGACGCCGGTGGCGAGAGCTTTGGCTACTTCTTCGCTCACGGCGCCGTATTGCGCGATGAGATCCGCGGATACCCCGGCGAAGGCATACTTGAGCGCGTCAGAGTAGACGACGGCGCCGCCGAGAAAGGAGCGGGAGCTCCCCGGGACGCTGGTGATGCGCTCGGCGATCAGGCCGCCGGTGCAGCTCTCCGCTATGGCGAGCGTGGCCTGGCGCAGTCCGAGATAGTAAAGAACGATCTGCTCGAGCGATTCGCCTTCGGAGGAGTAGAGCCATTCTTCGAGAGCCTCTTCCATCTTGCCGGCCAGCTCGTCGACGCGCTGCTGCGCGGCCTCGAGGGTGGGCTTGGCGCACTGCAGGTTAAGCTGGATGTCGCCGGCGTGGGCGAGGATGGTTGTTTCCACGTCAGGGTATGCCGTGTAAATGGGAGCCAGCAGCTTGTCGGCCTGGGATTCGGCGATCATGGCGGCCTTGAGGGTGCGGGTGGCGAGGGCGCGCGGCGGCACCAGCTCGCGCAGGCGCGTCAAGCACTCGGCATCAAAGAGCGGACAGCACTCGTGCGGCGGCCCGGGCAGCAGGAAGACGAGCTTGCGGTAGCCGTCGAAGATGCTGTCAAGAAACTGGCCGGGGGCGCTGCCGTTGGGGTTGGGCAGGAGGGTTGCGCCTTCGAGCACATCGGCCTGCTTGAGATTGTTCTGCGGTATCGGCATGCGCCAGGTGGCGGCGCGGGCGTGCAGCGCGGCCACTTGCGTGGCGTCGCGGCGCAGGGTGAGTCCGAGCGCTTCGGCGACGGCTTCGCGCGTAAGGTCGTCTTCCGTTGGCCCCAGGCCGCCCATGAGGATGAGCACATCGACGCGGCCAAGACCGTTGCGGATGGTGTTGACGAGATCTCTGCGGCGGTCGCCCACGATGGTCTTGAAGGCGACGGCGACGCCGATCTCATTGAGTTTGAGGGTGAGATAGAGCGAATTGGTGTCCTGACGATGCGGGGTGAGCATCTCAGAGCCGACGGCGATGATCTCGGATTTCATGAAGGCAGCTTTCAGTCATCAGCGAACAGTGACAGCTTACCGTTCGCAGTTTTCAGTTCCTGATTGCCGGCATGTCTTTCCGGCGCGCAATTCCATTATTCCTTACCGAAGCCGTAGCTGCGGTTGATCCAGTAGATGCGGCCTTGCGGTTCCCGGTGGCGTTGCTCGAACAGGCCGCTGGCGGGTCGGAGAGTCAAACTGCGGATCCTTCTATTTTCTTCGCCACGCTTCGGCTGCTCCGGGGGCCGACTTTTTCGGCGGAACGAAGGGTGCGGCTTAGAACAGATCCAAGCCCTCGACGCCGAGGTCAACTTCATAAACGGCATCGCTGGTGGCCAGGATGGCGGAGCCGAGAGGCGAAAAGGCGATGCCGACGAGATTGGGTCCGGCGAGGGCGAGCGAGGCTTGGCCGCCCGGTGTGATGCGGACGACGCCGCGCTGGCCGTGGAGGCAGGCGACGACGTACAGGTCGCCCTCTCGTGCGAGAGCCAGGCCCTGCGGACGGCCGAGGCCGCGGTACCAGGCGCGCGTGTCGCCATTGGGCTCGATGGCCCAGACGGCCTCGTTCGAGGAGAGCGTCGGACCGGTGACGAAGAGCGTGCCGGCGGCGTTCACAGCCAGGTGATAGGCGGCGACCGAGGGCTCAAGCGTGGCATGGACGAAGATCTGCCGCTGGGGATTGATCTTGAAGATGGTGCCGCTTCGGTCGCCGACGAACAGATTGCCCTGGGCGTCGAATGCGGCGCCGGTGGCCACGCCCATGCCTTCAGCGTAGACGGTGAACTCGCCGGCCGGGTCCACCCGGTATACGTTGCCTTCAGCGCGCGAGGTGACGTAGAGATCGCCCTCCGGCGAAAAGGCGAGACCCGTGGCGTTGAGAATACCGGTGACGAAGGGTGTGCCGCGGCCGTCGGCGCTGATGCGCATGATGGAGACGGGCATCTGCTTGCCGCGTGGGCCGGAGATGGTGGCGTAGATCATGCCGGAGCGGCTCACGGCCGGATTGGTAACCGGATGCAAGCCGTCGCTGAGCTGGCGGGCGATGCGGAGCGGGACGGAATTGCTGGCGCCGGCGGGGCTGCGGGCCTCGATGAGGCCGGTGGTCACCTGCTCGGGAACCCGGAAGGCCAGACGCGAGGGCCGGCTCATGAGAATGTGGGCCGGTTCGCCGTCGACCAGGACAACGGGTGGGCCGAAGGAGTGGGGGCCAAGGTTCGCGCCGGCAAGTTCGACTTCGCCCAGCGGCAGGGCGGCGGAAGGGATCACGTCGTCGATGCGGGGCACCGGAACGGCTGCGGGTTGGGCAGGGGAGCGAGCCATATCAATACCAGATGCGCACGAGTGACGCTATACCCAAAGCATACAGCCCTGCGGCCACATCGTCGAAGACGATGCCCCAGCCCTCCGGCAGGCGTTCCAGGCGGCGGATGGGAAAGGGTTTTGTGATATCGAAAAGCCGGAAGAGGACCAGCGCGATGAGGGCGTGCGACCAATCGGGCGGGCAGAAGAGCAGGGTGATCCATTGGCCGGCGACTTCGTCGATCACCACGAAGCCGGGGTCGTGACGGCCGGACTCGCGTGCGGCGATGGTAGCGGCGGGCACGCCCAGGAAGAGCGCCAGGGCGATGCCGGCCAGTAGAACCGCAAGCAGGGCGTGGGATTCGAGACGAACCGCCCAGGCCGCGATGGCCCACAGGAGGACCGCAGCGATCGATCCCCAAGTGCCGGGACCGGGCTTGAGCCAGCCGGCGCCGAAGAAGGTGGCGACGGCGAAGGCCCACCGGGTCTTTTTCCGGTTTTCCTGATGTGTGGGGTTCTGGTTTTGGATTGGCGTCACCGAAGAACTTTCACTATTCATGCGAGTCTTTGTCACTGCGCGCGGCGGAGCCGCCCAAATCTTCGAGGACCTCGGGATCGAGGATGGGTGAACTGATCTTGTAGACACCGGTGGCCCATTTGCCGAGGTCGATCTTGCGGCAGCGGTCGCTGCAGAAAGGGAAGTCCTCGTCGCCGAGGCGGACGAGCATGCCGCAGGTGGGGCAATGGAGGAGCTTGGCGGATTTTTTCTTGGCGGGCATGGCTCCGATTCCTCTGATCGGGCAATGCTGCGCCGTGTGCACCAGCACGATCAGCACCGCTCGCCCGGACGGGAGGGGCGCACTCGAGATGAGTGTCCCCATGACAAGTTTACAGCGACAGCAGAGCGATTGAGCGTCTAAGCCGCCGCAGGGGCTTCCCCGGCGACGCCGGCTCAGACTTGGGTCAGGAGCTCCAGGTCAGGATTTCCAGAAGGGGGAGGGACCGATCCATTGCATTTCGTAGCGGTTCATAAAGTCGGCGGTTGGGGCGAGCGAGGGGTGGGCCGCCGCGTCAATGAAAGACTGCTCCATTTTGCCGGCGGGCGTGAAGGCAATGAGCAGATGCGCGGGTGAGCCGACGGCGGAGAAGGTGTGAGGGACGCGGCGCGGGGCGAGGACGGACTCGCCGGACCGGAGATGCGCACGCTGGTCGCCCACCTGGAAGGCCACTTCGCCTTCCAGCACATAGAACCACTCGTCCTGCGAGAAGTGAAGATGCAGAGCGGGTCCGGTGGCGGGCATCAGATTCGTGTGCTCGATGATGAAGAGGTTGCCACCGGTGTCTGCCGACAGGACCTTGAAGGCGAGTGAACTGAAACCGAGCGTGTGCGGAGGGCCGAGACGATCCTGGCCTGCGCCGACGGGATGCAAGCGTGAAGCGGTGGGGGCGCCTGACGGGTCCATCAGGTTGTGCAATGCAGCGGCCGGAAACACGGATGCAGCGGATTGAAGGAAAGCGCGGCGTGGGATAGACATGAACGCCATCATACGGCGCGCAAGAAAGAGCAGCTAGCGCTGTGAGTCGACATGGGGGAAAAGTAACCGCAGATCCTTCGAGTACGCCTGGTTCCAAAACCGCCCGCTCGGGATGACAGCGGCCGTTATGAGCCGGGATTCGGACTCAGATAAGCGACCTCATTCTATTTTTCTTCGGCGACGATGCGCACCACGACATCGTAGTCGTGCGCCTCAGTGATTTCGGCGCGATAGAAGCGGCCGGCTTCGAGAGCTTCGAGATTGCCAAAGTCGTTGATGAAGACTTTCCCGTCGATTTCCGGCGCGTGGTACTGCGTACGGCCTTCCCACAGCAGATCTGTTTCTTCGGAAGCGCCTTCGGCGAGGAGGATGACTTCGCGGCCGACCCATTCCTGTTTCGCGCGCTTGGAGATGGATTGCTGCAACTTCATCAGGCGGCGCTTGCGGGCTTCGATGGTGCGCCTGGGCACCTGGGCGCTGAGCGAATAGGCCTGCGAGCCTTCTTCATGCGAATAGCTGAAGACGCCGAGCCAGTCGAACCTCGCCTCGCCGATGAATTCTTCCAAAATTTCAAAGTCGCGGAGCGACTCGCCGGGAAAGCCGACGATGAAGCTGGTGCGGAGAGCGATGCCGGGGACGGTCGCGCGAACTTTTTCGAGGGTCTTCAAGAAGATGTCGGCTCCCGCGCCGCGCTTCATGCGTTTCAAAACATCCGGGGACGCGTGCTGCAGGGGCAGGTCAAGATACTTGCAGATGTTGTCGTGCCTGGCGATCGTTTCGAGCAGCTTTCCGGTGATGCGGTTGGGATAGGCATAAAGAAAGCGCAGCCAGCGGAGGCCTTCAATCTGCGCAAGCGTGTCGAGCAGTTGCGCCAGGCCGTCTTTGATGCCGAGATCTTCGCCGTAGCAGGTGGTGTCCTGGCCGATGAGCGTGATTTCGCGGACGCCGCTCGCGACGAGCCGCTGGGCTTCGGCGACGATGGATTCGAAGCGGCGCGAGCGGAACTTGCCGCGCAAGTTGGGGATGACGCAGAAGGTGCAGGGGTGGTCGCAGCCCTCGGCGATTTTGATGTACGCCGACGCGCGCGGCGTGGACAGGAGGCGCGGGGTGGTCTCGTCATAGAGATAGGTGGGCAGCAGATGGGCGGCGCCCTGCCATCCTTCGCGGCTGAAGCGGCCCTGGCGCTCGCGCTGGTCGCCCTCCGGACGGGCGCCCTTCGGGCTGTCCTGGCCTTGGGCAGGAGCCGTGGCTCGATGCGTGCCGGCCTGGGCCTCTTGACCGATGCGCGCTTCTGCGTGGACGCTGGTGAGAATCGTGAAGGGCGAGAGCGACGCGGCCGGCGAGGGCGCGATGCCGGCAGCTTCGAGAATCGACTCGAGCTCGCCGGTGCCGACTACGGCGTCGACTTCGGGAATATTTTTGCGGATCTCGTCCCGGTAGCGCTCAACCAGGCAGCCGGCGACGATGAGCTTCCTGGCGCGGCCTTCGGTCTTGTGCTTTGCCATCTCAAGGATGGTGTCGACGGATTCCTGCTTGGCGGTGTCGATAAAGCTGCAGGTGTTCACGACCAGGATTTCGGCCTCTTCGGGCCGCGCGGTCAGGCGCGCGCCGGCGCGGTCGAGCAGGCCCATCATGACTTCGGAGTCGACCAGGTTCTTGGGACAGCCGAGAGAGACAAAACCGACGACGGGACCGGAAGTGGGGCTGGACGCGGCAACGGCCGCGGATGAAGATTCTTTGAGAACTTTGCTCACAGTTATGATTGTACCGGTAAGCGAATTCATGCCTCGGACCGGAAGGAGAATGGGATGATTGCGCGGCACTGGCGTGGCTGGACAAGACCCGAGGATGCAAATGGTTACGAGAATTTCTTAAAGGAAAAGGTGCTGCCGGGGTTGGGCGCAATTGAGGGCTACCGCGGCGGCTATATCCTGCGCCGGAATGGTGACCAGGAATCTGAGTTCCTGGTGGTGAATCTGTTCGAATCGCTGGAGGCGGTGCAGAGGTTCGCTGGACCGGATTACGCGGTGCCTGTCTTCGAGCCGGAGGCAAAACGGCTCCTGAGCCGCGTGGAAAACTTTGCCACACACTACGAGGTGCGCGGCTGCACCGTGTGACGGCTCACGGTCAACTGTCTTTGCGGTAGAGCATGTCGCGCATCGCGCTGCGGCGGGCCGCGTTCAGATCCTTGCTCGCGCCCTCATCGCGGAAGTTGCCTTTACTCTCCTCGCCACCCTCGGGCTCGCTGCAATCGGGGCAGCGATTGGCAAAGCCGGGCTTGCCGGGTCGCAGCTCGAATTCCTCTCCGCAGGCGACGCAGGTTTTGATCGGAAAAGCCATATACCTTTATGGTAGCGAAATTGGGAATGCGGGTCGAGGGGCTTGAACGAGCGATAGGAGGGGGCCGGCATTCGGTGACTCATTCTTTTTTTCCCTCGCCCGAGGAAGCCGCGTACGATGGATCCGCGTTGCCTGGGGAATCGGAATGAGAACGGATTTGTTTCGATTGAACGGAACTGCGGGACGCGATCCCGCGATCGATGCCTGGATGAAAGATCATGAAGGGGAACTGGGAGCCATCGCGCTCGAATGGTTTGAGACGTTGCGAAGATGCGGGGATGAAGTGCGGGAGGTGCTGCATGACGGCTGCCCGGTTGCCTGCCTGGGCGATACCCCATTCGGCTACGTGAATGCGTTCACGTCGCACGTCAATGTGGGTTTCTTTTACGGTGCGGCGCTCAAGGACCCGGCACATCTGCTACAAGGCGCGGGCAAGCGGATGCGCCATGTGAAGCTGAGGCCGGGAGAGGCTCAAGACGCCGCGGCGCTCGGCAGGTTCATTACCGCGGCTTATGCGGATATCAAGGCGCGCGTGGAGGGAGGCTAGCCGGCAATTCCTGAGTCAGTGTATCCATTGAAGACTCGTGCCGCATCGCCGACTCTCGGATGGCCGCGGCGACTTGACGTTTTGGCTTCGAAATATGGCAAGTCAGGAATTGCATGAGCCGCTGAAACCCGCGTGGTTGCGGCATCGCTTTTCGAGCTTTGCCTGGACGGCGTGCGGCGCGGCTCCGTGCGTGGAAAAAAGCTGCCATCTCTCAGTGATAAAATCAATCAGTGCCGGGTCCTACGCGACGTAATCCCGCCAACCCCGCCAGGTCCGGAAGGAAGCAACGGTAACGGGCTAGTACGGGCGCAGTAGGTCACCCGGTACTTTTTTGGCGCCATGGGCGCTTTTTGCTTTTTGGTGTTGTGCTTCCCGGGTCTCAGACCAGCTCGGCGACGAAGGCCTGTCGCTGGGGACAGCGGTTTCGAAACCTGGAGGGCCCAAAGCTCAGTAGGTGTAGATCGTGCTTTCCCACCCTTTTCACAAAGAACGCGAAAAGGATGGGGCACCAAGAGTCTGACGAGAAAGACAACCGCAGGTCCTTCGACTGCGCTACGCTCCGCTCAGGATGACATCAAGTGCGTGAGCAAGGAGAAGTGCATTGAGCCTGACCGTTCGCCCCGTGGTGGGCCGGCGCGCCAAGATCACGGCGCTGGGAACGTACGTTCCTCCCGATGTGATTACCAACCAAGATCTTGAAAAAATGGTGGAGACTAACGACCAGTGGATCGTGGAGCGGACCGGCATCCGCGAGCGGCATAAGTTGGCCGCCGGTCTGGGCGTGAGCGATATCTGCGCGGAGGCGTCGAAAAAGTGCCTGGCCGCGCGCGGGATCGGGCCGGAAGAGGTTGAGGTCATCATCGTAGGCACGGTGACGCCGGACATGATGTTCCCCTCAACAGCGTGCCTGGTGCAGCACAAGATTGGCGCGCCGCATGCGTGGGGGTTCGATGTCTCGGGCGGATGCTCGGGGTTTGTGTATGCGCTTTCTGCCGGCGTGAAGATGGTGGAGAGCGGGGCGCACAAGAAAGTTCTGGTGTGCGGCGCGGACGCGAACACGCGCATGACCGACTATACAGACCGTGCAACCTGTGTGCTGTTTGGCGATGGCGGCGGAGCGGTGCTGCTGGAGCCGGCCGAAGAGGGCGAGATCGGCTTTATCGATTCGGTCAACGAGATCGACGGATCGGGCGGCGTGAGCCTGAACCTGAAAGGCGGCGGGAGCCTGAATCCCTCATCGCACGCAACCGTCGACCAGAAGATGCACTACATCTACCAGGATGGTCCGGCGGTGTATAAGTTTGCCGTGCGCAAGATGGCTGAGGCGACGGCGAAGCTGCTCGAGCGCAATGGCGTCACGGGCGCCGACCTGGGCTGCTTTATTCCGCACCAGGCCAACAAGCGGATCATCACGGCGACGGCCGACCGGCTGGGGATGGACCTGGAACGGGTGATTATCAATATCGAAAAATACGGCAATACGTCGGCCGGGACGATTCCGCTGGCCATGGAGACGGCAGTAGAAGAAGGCAAGCTGAAAAAAGGCGACCTGGTGCTGCTGGCCGCGGTGGGCGCGGGGTTCACCGTGGGCACGGTGCTGCTGCGGTGGGAGATTTGAAAGTGAGCGGCGAGTCGCGATCGCTTCCGAGTTCGCGCCCGCTTCGCGGCGATGGGCGAGTTTGCCGGTTTGCTGACCGCGGTGGAGCGAATTCCTGAATTGGTGCGTGTGTAGGTTTAGGAGCGGCCGCTTTTTTGCCGGAGTTGCGGATGTGCAGCCGGTTCGGATTGGCTTATACTGTGCTCCACGAATCGGTGCTTTTTGCCGGGCATTGCCGATTCAGTATTTTCTGCCGGTATTCGGTTCGGAATTTGAGATGCTGTTGACCACGAGAAGCGGAGGCTAACCATGGAAGTGGAGTTCACCGCGCGACAAGTGAAGATCTCGAGGGCGCTGCGGACGCAGGCCGAAGAGGGAATGGAACGGATTGCGCGCATTCTGGGCAAGAGCGCGCACGCAAGCATCACCTTCAGCGCGCAGAGACATGTGCAGATTGTGGAGCTGACGGTGAAAGCGCGCCTGTTGAAGATGGCGGCTGCGGGCAAAGCGGACACCCTGGAATCGGCGCTGCGGCAGGCGATTGTGCATGCCGAGCTCCAGGCGCGCCGCTACCGCGACCGGCGGCTGGTGAGCAAGCGGCTGCCGAAGGAAGAAAAAGTGATGACCGCTCCGCCGGTAGTGCGGCCCAAGGCGCGGGTATCGCCGGATGCCGAACTGGGCAATGGACAGCCGGCTCGGGCGGGAACGCGAGCCTCGATTGCGGTGCACTCGTTTCCGGCGAACCAGGCGGTGGTGGAACCGCATATCGTCAAAAGCGGCGAAGCGATCGCGATGCGCCCGATGACGATTGAAGAGGCGGTGAAGGACGCCGAATTCCGCGACCGCGATCTGTTGATATTCCGCAATGCGTCGGGAGACGTGTTCGTCCTGCACCGGCGCAGGGACGGGCAGATGGAACTGGTGGAGATTCCCTGAGCGGTCGCGACAGGCTTCTCGCTGCGTCCTCGAAGATCTGCGGCGCAGCGATGCGCTTCGCGCTCGATGTGCGTTCACAATCCGCCACTCAAGCAGAAGCAGAATAGCTCTACCCAGTGGCACGCCTTTACAGTGGCTTTTTCCCCAAGAAAAAGCCACCTTGCACGCACTTGGCGAGAGCGCGGGAATTCTGGTTTTTCTCTAGAATGGGCGGCTTCAAGAATACGCGAATTGACGGCGACAGCAGCGCGGCTCTATCGACTCTTGAAAACTTAAGTCATCAGGAATTTACGGAAGAGTTCCCGCTCGCAGGGCGTACAAAATCCTTGCAGTTACTTGCGATGACTGCGACGTGAAAGTACTTTGGTTGGACCGGCTCACCGGATTTAGGTATGGCCGCTAAACCCCCTTCAGCCTACGATTTTTTCCATGGCAACAAACGTTTTGGGGGTCGCCATCGAGCCGGAATCGACACAAATTCAAGCAGAAGATCCGGCGAATCCAGAACAAGCGAGGCGATGGAGTCTGCCGGAACACGCGGATTCCGCAGAGCAGCGCGCGATTCTGGATGCCCTTCCGGTGCTGGTATTTCTGGAGCGGGCGGGCCGGGTTGTGTTCGCCAACGCGGAAGCGCGCCAGATGCTGGGTCATCCGGAGCAGGAGTGGGTGGCGCGTCCGATTGAAGAAGTGTTGTGGGGACTTTTTGCAGGCACCGCCGAGCCGCAGACTTTGCTGACCGCTTCGGGGCGAGGCAGTCCATTTCACGCAAACATACCGGCGCAGAATGGCCGGCTGCTGCCGGTGGAAGGCACGTATAGCCTCACGAACGCCGAACTGCGTGAGTCCGTGATCGTGGCGCATCCGGGCGGCCGCAGGCGGGCGCCCAAGACGCGGCTGATGGAAGACGTGCTTGCGAGCATTCCCGAGGCCGTCGCCATCGAACTCGGCAAACACGTCTTGTACACGAACCCGGCGTTTACGCGGATGTTCGGCTATTCGGCGGACGAAGCTGCCGGTGGCAGCCTGAGCGAATTGATTGTTCCGGAGGCGCGACAGGCCGAGCCCGACCTGCTGGAAAAGGGCGTGAGCGAGCACGGGCGCGTGCTGCTGGAGACTGCGCGCCGGCATAAAGGCGGCGACCTGGTGGATGTGCATCTGCAGGCCGCGCCGCTGCTGGTGGATGGGTCGCAGGTAGGCTACGTTTATACGTTTCGCGAACTCGGCCCACGTAAGGAAACCGAGACCCGGCTGCAACACGATGCCATGCATGACGGGCTCACCGGGCTGCCGAACCGGGCGCTGTTTCTTGACCGCGTGAACCTGGCGCTGAACCGCAGATCGCGCCGGCCCGATCGCACCTGTGCCGTGATCTGCCTGGACATGGATCTGTTCAAGGAGATCAACGACGCACTGGGACACGCGGCCGGCGACGTGCTGCTCAACTCCGTGGCCGAGCGGCTGCGCGGATTGCTGCGCGTGCAGGACACGGCGGCGCGGTTGGGCGGCGACATGTTTGCCGTGCTGGTAGAGGACCTGATGTCGACGCGCGACCTGGAAGGCATAGCCGAGCGCATTGCGCAGGAGATTGCGCGGCCCTTCGATCTCTTCGGCCACTTGATCGAATCGGGCGCCAGCGTAGGCGCGGTGCTTGCCGAGGCCGAGCACGAGCGCGCCGAGCTCCTCATCCGCGACGCCGAGCATGCGATGGGTTTATCGAAGCAGGCGGGCGGCGGACGTTATCAGTTATTCCGAAAAAGCCGGGAGACGCGGAGTCCAGCAAAACGGCCGCCATCCGGTGTAGCATGAGCCCATGACCCCCAAGAGGCCCGCAACCAAACCGGCAAACCGAAAGAGAAAGGCAGGCGGCGAAACCGGAAAGGAACTGGTCATTGTGACAGGAATCTCCGGTGCAGGCAAGGCATCGGCGCTCAAGGCTTTTGAAGATCTCGGATTTCATTGTGTCGATAACCTGCCGTTGGAACTCTTGCCGGATTTTGCAGCGCTGGTCAGCAACTCCGTTGAAGTGGACCGCGCGGCCATCGTGGTGGATGTCCGGGAAGGACCTACACTGGACCGGTTGCCGGAGATCTTGAAGGATGTAAAGAAGCTGCTGCACACGCGCGTTGTCTTTCTTGACGCGCAGGATGCGGTGCTGGTTCGGCGCTTCTCTGAGACGCGGCGGCCGCATCCGCTGGGAATCTCGGAGACGGTCTCCCGCTCGATCGTGGAAGAGCGCCAGTTGCTGGATCCGATCCGCAACGTGGCCGACACGCGCATCGACACCTCGAACTTCAACGTGCATGAGCTGCGGGCGCATATTCAGAGCCGGTTCGGCCAGCGGGATGGAACGACTCAGCTGCTGGTCTCGTGCCTGAGTTTCGGGTTCAAGAACGGCGTTCCGCTGGATGCGGATCTCGTCTTCGATGTCCGGTTCCTTCCCAATCCACACTTTGTGCCGGAGTTTCGCAAGAAGACGGGCCTCGATCCCAACGTAGCTGCGTATGTGCGCGGATTTCCGCAGACCGAGGAGTTTTTGAGCAAGGTGACCTCCCTGATGCTGTACCTGTTGCCGCACTATGTGGAAGAGGGTAAGAGCTACCTGACGGTGGCTTTTGGCTGCACGGGGGGCCAGCATCGCAGCGTGATGATGGCCGAAGAGATGAACACCCGGCTCAAGAAGGCGGGCTACCTGGTAAAGGCGCTCCATCGGGATATCGTGCGCGGCGCGTGACGGCGTGCAGGGCAGCGACGCTTTCAGGGAGCGCGCAACTCGCCCAGCCAACGTGAAAATTCATCGGCAAAGGCGTCGTCGTCGCCACCGGCTGGCAGCCATACGACCATCTTGGGGGCGGAGACGCTCTGAAGAAACTCCGGATTGTCGGGCGGATGATTGCCCGCCGCCGCTTGGGACGCCGGCAAGAACCACAGCGAAGGCGTACGCAGGGCGGCGGCCGCGGAGCGCAGATCGTAGCGATCGTGCACCAGCAGCCGAGCCGGGACGAGGCGGGAACGCTCGTCCATAAAGATAGCGCGTGTTGCGTCGGGAAGGGGTGATTCGAGCACGACCCCGGCAAGCTGCGCCCCGGCTACCTGTGGATGCGCCGCGGCGCATTCGAGCGCCAGGTTCGCGCCCAAATCGCTGCCGTCGAGCACGATGGAGCCCGGCGCGATGTGGCGGGTCGCGGTAAGGTACTGAAGCGCCCAACCGGCATCCTCCAGCCAATGCCGTTCACTGGGATGCGTGAACTGGCTCTGGCCATAGCCGCGATAATCGAACGCGAAGAGATTCACCCCGGCTGAATGAAGCTGGGCCAGATGGTCCACTGTGCCGCCGAGATTGCCGTTCTGGCCATGCAGATAGAGAACGGTGTACCGGCTGAAGGGCGCATGGGCTGCGGCGGGGATCCACCAGCCGATGAGCCGTGGCAGGCCGGTTCCGGTGGTGGCAAAGCCGATGGGATCGAAGGGCAAACCGGCGGCTGCGGGTGTGCGCGCGACGAGAGAGGTGGGATGGTAGAGCAGCTGCCAGCCGCCCTGCCAGAAGAGCAGGCACAACGCTCCCCATGCGCATAGGGCGGCAGCGAGCAGCGTTCCAGCCACTGCGGAGAGCAGCCAGCGGCCCGGAACCTGGATGGGCTGCCCGGGCGCGCCGGAGGCCTTGGCGGCTGCTGCGGGCTTCGATCCAGCGTGTTGGGGAATTTCCCTGACAGGCGTGGATCTGTCGCGGATGGCCGGGGGCTTGGTTTCTTTGGGCGACATGGCGGACGGGCGAACTGCGCCGGCTGGGACTCCTCAGGTTCATCCTAAACGGCGGGAAACCGTTGCGCAGTGCAGCAGGCGGCGGATGGCACACGTGGCCGCGGAGTCGCACCGGTGCGAAGTGCCGGTGTGCGGCAGGACGGTGTAAGATGGCTGTTTAGCGGAAACGCTTACGTTAACGAGGAGAAAAATCGAGATGATGGTGCGGGAAAAGCGGATTGGGAAGCCGAAGGCAGACGAAGTGTTACTGATCACCAGCGGCGATCTGCGGCTTTCAGCGAATCAGGCGTGCTGGCCCGCGCAGCGGGAGATGGAAGAGAAGTTGACCGCCGCTTTTGCGCAAAAGGGATATAAACTGATCCGCGCTCACGCTTACAACGAGGAAGACAAGCACGGGTTTATTGGATCGCAGCGCCGGGGGATGGACGTCTTCATGAAAATTCATCCCCAGGCGAAGCTGGTGTTTGCCACGGCTGCATGGCAGTACAGCCATCATGTTCTTCCCGGTCTGCGCAGCCACAAGGGGGCGATTCTGACCGTAGCCAACTGGTCGGGGCAATGGCCCGGTCTGGTCGGGCTGCTGAATCTGAATGGATCGTTGATCAAGGCGGGAAGGAAATTTTCGTCGATCTGGAGCAAGGATTTTACCGATGAGTATTTTTTGCACGCGCTCGACGAGTGGCTGCGCGACGGGAAGATTACGCACGATCTTTCGCACGTTCACTCATTCGACAAAGCCAGCCTGCCCGCCGGGAGCGCGGAGCTGGGCGCTCAGCTTGCGCGGGAGCTGAGGCATCGCAAAGCGATTCTGGGAATCTTCGACGAGGGCTGCATGGGGATGTACAACGCCATCATCGACGATGAACTGCTGAATGCCGCGGGTGTTTTCAAGGAACGGTTGAGCCAGTCGGCGCTGGTGGCCAAGATGCGGACGGTGAGCGACGCCGAGGCGCGAGCTGTTTACGACTGGCTGGTCGGGAAGGGTATGAAATTCGACTTTGGCGCGGACCCTGCGAAAGAGCTGACGCTCGAGCAGGTGCTGGAGCAATGCAAGATGTATATCGCGGCGATGCGGATCGCAAAAGAGTTTGGCTGCGATGCGATCGGTATCCAGTACCAGCAGGGGTTGAAGGATACGACGCCGGCCTCTGACCTGGCCGAGGGATTGCTGAACAGCGCAGAACGTCCGCCTGTGTTTGCGGAGGGCACGCACGAGGAACTGTACGCGGGTGGGCCGCTGCCGCACTTCAACGAAGTGGATGAATGTGCCGGAGTGGATGCGCTGGTGACGAATCGCTGCTGGACGGCGCTGGGGCTTGACCCTTCAACAACACTGCACGACGTGCGCTGGGGCGAACACTACACGAGCAACGGCCACCATGGCACGTCTGGCAATCTCGATGGGTTTGTCTGGGTGCTGCAGATCTCAGGAGCCGCCCCGGCCAATCATTTTACGAATGGATACGCGGGCGCGCGCAGCGAGCGGCAACCGGCTATGTATTTTCCGTTGGGCGGCGGGTCGCTGAAAGGCATCAGTAAACCAGGAGAGATTGTCTGGAGCCGTGTGTTTGTGGAGGGCGGCAAATTGCATGCCGACCTGGGCCGCGGGAGCGCGGTGGGCCTGCCTGCGGAGGAGACGGAACGACGCTGGCGCGAGACGACGCCGCAATGGCCGATCATGCATGCAGTGCTGCACGGCGTGAGCCAGAACCAGATGATGGCGCGGCACCGCGCGAACCACCTAAACGTGGCGTACGCGCCCAATGCGGAGATGGCGGACAAGGCCCTGGCCACGAAGGGGGCGATGCTTGCGGAACTGGGATTGACGGTACACCTGTGCGGCGTTGCGCTGGGCGCGTGAGAGCGTCCGGGATGGATGACGAAGCTTCGTGGTTTCGCATCGTTTGCGCAAAATACGCGCGAAGGATGGAGCGTCCATTAACCCACCGGCTGCACGGTGCCCTTGCCGACAAGTTCTTCGACGCGTTCCACCCAGCCGCGGTCGGCGGTCACGCTCATGCCATCCGGCTCGAGGATCACAGCGTACTCGCCTCTGTGTTCGAGATGCAGCATCACCTTACCCGGCCCGGGCGCGGCATCGGCGGCGCTCTTTAGCTCGGCGAACATCTCTTCCGTGGCGCGTTCGAGGTTGATGCGGATACGGACTCCTGCGGGCAGCTTGACCTGCACCTGCTCAAGCGCCATCATGCCGTTGATGGAGATTTTGGGCGCTGCGTCTTCCTCTCCGGTAAGGGTGCCACGCACAAGAACCGGTGCTTCGATCTTCAACTGCTCGCAGAGGCGCTCGTAATCTCGCGGAAAGCAGACGAGTTCAATTTTGCCGGTGGCGTCTTCGAGGGTCCCCTGGGCATAGAGCTTTCCTTCGCGCTTCGTCTTCTGCACCCGCAGTCCGTGAAGGATGCCGGCGACTTGAATTTCGTCGGCCGGGTCGGAATCTTTGCCCCAGCGCCGCTCGGGCGGCTTGCGTTCCAGGGCTTCGGCTGTCGTGATGACGCCGGTGAGGTTGCGCAGTTTTTCGGCGTACTTGTCGAGTGGATGGCCGGAGACAAAAAAGCCCAGCACCTCTTTTTCGTTGGCGAGGCGCTCGCTCTCTTCCCAATCGGCGACGCGCGGCAGGTCATCGCCATGGCGGCTGCCGTCGTGCCCGTGCGCCGGCGCGTCATCGAAGAGACCGAAGAGGCCGGTCTGGCCCTGCGCCGCGTCTTTCTGCGCCTTCTGCGCGCGCTCAATGGCTTTATCGACGGCCGCAAAGAGCTGGCCGCGCGAACCCATTGAATCGAGCGCGCCGGCTTTGATGAGCGACTGGATGACGCGCGAGTTCATCACCCGAAGATCGACCTTCTCGCAGAACTCCCAAAAACTTTTAAAGCGGCCCCCGGCCTCTTCGCGCGCCTTGAGGATGGATTCAATCGCGTTGCCGCCCACGTTTTTCACCGCCGCCAGGCCGAAGCGGATTTTGCCGCCGCGCGGCGTGAACTGCGCGCCGGAATCTTGCACGTCGGGCGGCTCCACGCCGATGCCCATCTCGCGGCACTCGCCGATATACTTGACGACGGAGTCGGGCTTCGAGGTTTCCGAGGTGAGCAGCGCGGCCATGAACTCGACCGGATAGTGCGTCTTCAGATAGGCCGTCTGATAGGCCACCAGCGCATAAGCGGCTGAGTGCGACTTGTTAAACCCGTAGCCGGAGAACTTGGCCATCTGATCAAAAATTTCGCTGACCGCTGCCTTGGGATGTCCGAGCTTGGCAGCGCCATTGAGGAAGCGATCCTGCTGTTCCGCCATCGCCTTGGGGTCCTTCTTTCCCATGGCGCGGCGCAACAGATCGGCCTCGCCGAGCGAGTAGCTCGCCAGTACGTTCGCGATCCGCATCACCTGTTCCTGATAGACGATCACGCCGAGAGAATCTTTCAGGATCCCTTCAAGTTCGGGGAGCAGGAACTCCACCTTCCGCCGTCCCCATTTGCGCTCGACGAAGTCATCGATCATGTCCATCGGGCCGGGACGGTAAAGCGCATTCAAAGCCGTCAGCTCCTCCACGGTATCCGGCTTGTAGCGGCGCAGAATGTCGCGCATGCCGCTCGACTCAAACTGGAATATGCCCGATGTGAGCGCGGTGTGAAATACGCTTTTGAATGTCTCGGGATCGTCGAGGGGCAGCAGCTCGATATCCAGCTTTTCTCCGCGGGTCTGCTCGATCAGCTTGAGGCAATCGGTGATGACCGTCAATGTCGCCAGGCCGAGGAAGTCCATCTTCAGCAGGCCCATCTTTTCGACGGACTTCATATCGTAGGCGGTTACGATTTCGTCGTTCTTGGTACGGTTCAACGGAACCAGCTCGGTGAGGGGACGCGGCGCAATCACCACTGCGGAGGCGTGAACGCCCGAGCCGCGCACCAGACCTTCGAGCTTTTTTGCGGTATCGATCAGCTCGCGGATCTGCGCGTCGTTGTCGTAGACCTTGCGCAGGTCCGGCACGTCTTCGAGAGCCTGGTCGATGGTCATTCCCACTGTGGCCGGCACCAGCTTGGCGATGCGGTCCACATCGCCGTACGGCATGTCGAGGGCGCGTCCGCAGTCCTTGATGGCCGCTTTGGCCGCCATGGTGTTGAAGGTGATGATCTGCGCCACCTGCTCGCGACCGTACTTGCGCGTGACGTAGTCGATCACTTCGCCGCGCCGGTTCTGGCAGAAGTCCACGTCGATATCGGGCATGGTGACGCGCTCCGGATTCAGAAAGCGCTCGAAGAGAAGCACGTTCTGCATCGGGTCGATGTTGGTAATCTCCATCGCATAAGCGACCAGCGAACCCGTGGCCGAGCCGCGGCCGGGGCCAACGGGAATTCCGTGATCGCGCGCGTACTTGATGAAGTCCCACACAATGAGGAAGTAGCCGGAGTACTTCATCTGCTTGATGATGCCGATCTCGAAGTTCAAGCGGGATTCGTATTCGTGAACCGGGGTGCGTTGCACGCCGCGCAGCGCGAGTTGCCGCACGGCCGTTTCCAGGCGCTTCTTCAATCCCTGGCGGCAGACCTCTTCAAAGTAGCTGTCAATGGTGTGGCCGGGGGGAACGGCGAACTCCGGGAAGGGATTGTCCACCTTGGTCAGCTTCAGATTGCAGCGCTCAGCTATCTCCACGGTGCGGGAGAGGACGGCGGGCGAATCGGGGAAGAGCCGCGCCATTTCGTCCGCGCTCTTGACGAAGAACTGGTCGGAATCGAATTTGAAGCGATTCGCGTCATGCACTTTTGCGCCGGTTTGCACACAGAGCATCACGTCGTGGGCATGCGAGTCGTCGCCGCACAGATAGTGCGAATCGTTGGTGGCGATGAGCGGGATGCCGAGCTCACGCTCGAGGCGGAAAAGATCGGCATGGATTTTTTTTTCCTGCTCCAGGCCCTGGTCTTGAATTTCGAGATAGAAATTTCCTTTGCCGAAGATATCTTGATAGCGCGTGGCGGCGGCGGCGGCGCTGTCGTAGTTGCCGGCCATAAGCGCCTCGCATAACTCGCCGCTGAGGCAGCCGGAAAAGCCGATGAGCCCCTTGGCATGTTCGGCCAGATATTTTTTGCTCACCCGCGGCTTGCGATAGAAGCCATGCAGCGAAGCCTCGGAGGTGAGCCGGATGAGATTCCGATAGCCTTCTTCATTTTCAGCCAGCACCAGGAGGTGGTTGTACTCGTCCTTGGGCGTTTCGGCGCGGTGATCTTCCGCTTTGCATACGTAGAGCTCACAACCAAGGATGGGCTTGATGCCCTTCTGCTTGGCGGCATCGAAGAAATGAACCGCGCCATAAATATTGCCGTGGTCGGTCATGGCCACCGACTTCTGGCCCAGCGCCGCGACGCGATCGACAAGCTTTTTCACATCGCAGGCGCCATCGAGGAGCGAGTACTCAGTATGCAGATGGAGGTGGTTGAACTCAGGCATGGCTACTTCGATTTTAATCGTTGACCGGTATGCGCGAGTGAGTTCGCCGCGGTTGAAATCTGGGGCCGGAATGCGCAAAAAGGGGAGATTTGCAGGCCATTTGAAGGCACAGACGGTCCGCAGAAGCGGACGAAGCAAAACAACGGTCTGCGCGGGGACGGTGCCGCCTCCGCAGGTGACGCGGCGCAGCTCTCCGCATTTGAAATCAGAGGAAGTCGGAGGAAGTTGAGGGCCTGCCGACCCGAGCGAAGGATTTTCTAGATAGGCGAACCGAGATCAAGCAGTCAGCCGTGACGGCCAACCGGCACTAGAACAATGCAGTTCTGGAACTAGAACAAGCCAGATCTAGAATTCAAGTGCCGTCTTCAGCGTGATCCCTTCAAAGTTCGCTCCCTGCGCGCCGAAAAGCATCGGATGACGGCGCGCGGGGGAATCGTGTTTTAACGAACTGAGGCCGGATCGGAAACTCGAGTTTCGGTGAAGTGAGAAACCGGTCCTTTAATCGCGCTGCAGGTAGCCGGATCTGCTCAAAAGGCAGCCTGCAGCAGGAACAGCTTTGTGGCAATATCCTTACTTTCACCACGTTAATCAGGGATGAAGAATCAGGGGTGAAGGGCCTCGCCTCGGCATCCCGGATGTCCGCATGCGCAAACAACTTCGGTACGGTCAGCCACACCTTCGCAATGAGCGCTGCAATACTTCGATCCTTCGCTCGCCATACAGGAACACGCAGGGTTTTCGCACTTCTTGGGTTGAGCCATAATCTCCTTCCTCTGTCCGCTGGTTTTCTCCAAATCCTTCGCGGTCTTGCGAATACGATGCTTTCTATTCAGGAAAGGATGGTGTGCGGCGGAGCTTTCGACCGAAGCGGCTGCCGGCTCCGCAAAGAACGTCCTTCGAGAGATCGGTACCGGAGGACGCGGTCACATCTTCCCCGGGGGCAGTCCCGCCATTCGGCCTGACCCGGACCTCCGAGGACTTGGTGCGACTCAGTCCGATTCGAGCGGGTTGCCGGGGCTTGCGTGGATCGTCCGCTAGAGAACCGGGCGACGAGCCGGAATGCGAAGAGCTGGCGGTTCACAGTTGCGCCTGGCCTTGCCTCGGCTATGATGGTTCGCACATTTCAATCATGCGACCGTTTGCTCGCGGAGGAGGAAGGCGCCATGGCGAACTTTACCACTGCCTTTCAATGGACCATGCAATTCGAGGATCCGAAGATGGGGTGCGTGCAGGTTCCCGATGCTCCTCCCGAGGGGAGCTCTCCACCCTGCTATGCCATCAGCGGAATCAATTCCGGGGCGTGGCCTGGGCCATTCGCCTCGATTGCCGCGCTGCCTCAGGGCGAGCGGTCAACCGCGGTTCAGGCGTTTTACGAAGCGCAATTCTGGAACAAGTGGCTCGTTCAGCTAGCTTCAGACGAGCTAGCCAAGCGGGTCTTCGATTTTGCTGTGAACGGCGGCTCCGGAACCTCCGTGAAGACCCTGCAGCAGGCCGTGAATGCGCTGGGTGGCAACCTGACGGTGGATGGCGGATGGGGACCAGCGACGCTGGCTGGGGCGAATGCGGCGGACCCCGATGCGCTGGTGCGGGCCTTCATCGCCGCCCGCATGGCCCACTACCAGGCAATCGCCGCTGCCAACCCCGCCGACGCGCCTTACTTGAAGGTTTGGTTAGCAAGGGCGCAGAGCTAAAGAGGAGAACGGCCAGAACTAGACCCGTCGAGGCGCCGGCGGCGCGCCGGCTTCTTCCGTGGCAATCCGGCTACCTGGGGGAATTCTAAGGTGTTTCGGAAGGTCATCCATTGGTATACTGGATGATGTGACCACCTCTGTCCTCGAACCCACTGCAAACGCTAGCGCTGCCAAGACTTCTCTCCCTCAGAAGAGGGTGTTGCTGCTCAAGCCACGGGGCTTTTGCGCCGGAGTGGTGCGGGCCATCGACATTGTGAAGATTGCCCTGGAAACCTTTGGAGCGCCCATTTACGTGCGCCGGGAGATTGTCCACAACCGGTATGTCGTCAATGAGCTGGCGGAAAAAGGGGCCATTTTTGTTCATGAGATTGAAGAAGTGCCCGATGGCGAGCGCGTGATTTATTCAGCCCACGGCGTCTCTCCGGCGGTGCGCGAGATGAGCAAGAAGCGGAACCTGAAGGTGATTGACGCTACCTGTCCTTTGGTGACGAAGGTGCATATTGAGGCAGTCAAGTTTGCCCGGCAGGGGTACTCGCTGGTGCTCATCGGGCATCGCGATCATGATGAAATTGAGGGCACACTCGGCGAGGCGCCGAACGTAACGCAGGTTGTTTCCAACGTGGCGGAAGTGGAGGCGCTGCAGGTGCCTGACCCAAATCGGGTTGCGTATCTGACGCAGACGACCCTCTCGCTGGACGAAGCGCGGGACATTATCCACGCCCTCAAGCTCAAGTTTCCCCATATCGCCGGACCGCACTCGCAGGATATCTGCTATGCCACGGAGAACCGCCAGGTTGCGGTGCGCAACGTGGCGCACAATGCCGGGTTGGTGTTGGTGGTGGGGTCGACAAACAGTTCCAACTCCAACCGCCTAGTCGAGGTGTCGCGCAACCTGGGCACGATCGGCTATCTGATTGATAACTCCGACGCCATTGATCCCAAATGGCTGGAGGGCGTGACGAATGTGGCCGTGACGGCCGGCGCCTCAGCGCCTGAAGTGCTGGTGGAAGACGTGGTTAATTATTTGAGCCAGAACGGCTTTTCGAGCGTCGAAGAAGTAGAGGTTATGCCGGAGAATGTGCGCTTTGGCCTGCCTCCTGAGATCGTACAGGCCATCGGCGGCGCCGATGGAAACGGGCCCGTACCCCTGAGGTGACGGCGTTTCGGTTTATTAGGCGATCGGGGAAAGGGCACGCGGCACCGGGGCGCGCCAGACAGCCGGAATCAAGCCGTCTTACCGGCGATCCGGACGGGAATTGAGGCGTTTCAGACCGCATGAGCTTAAAACAATCGAAGACGCAAAGCGCAGCGCCGGAGCCAGACCTCCCTCGATTGGGCCGCCCCAGATTCGGGCGTATTGATGCGGGCCTGCCCGAAGTTGAAGCGTCGATAGACCGATCGCGCGAGCACCTTCTCTCCCGGCAGCATCCCGATGGCTTCTGGTGTGGCGAGCTCGAGGCGGATTCGATGCTCGAAGCCGACTACATCTTTCTGCATACGGTGTTGGAGTCGGGCGATCCCGGCCGGCTGCAGCGCGCCTTGACGGAGATGATGCGCTACCAGAATCCCGACGGAAGCTGGAGCCTTTTTCCTGGCGGTCCCGGCAACATTTCGCTTTCGGTAAAGTGCTATTTTTCCGCGAAGCTGATGGGCATCGGCCCGGATGATCCGCGGCTTGCGATTGCCCGCACGTGGATTCTGGCCCACGGCGGCGTGGTGGAGTGCAACACGTTCACCAAGATTTATCTCTGCTCGCTGGGCCAGTACGATTACGATGCGGTGCCGGCCGTGCCTCCGGAGATTGTTCTTTTTCCGAATTGGTTCTACTTCAATCTCTATGAGATCTCCGCATGGTCGCGCTCTATTCTTGTGCCGCTGGGGATCATCTATGCCAAGAAGCCGTTCAAGAAGATTCCGCCGGAGCAGGGCATCGACGAGCTGTTCGTGGGCGGGCGCGCGAATTCAAATCTCCGCCCGCGCATGAACCGCAGGGAACTGTTCTCGTGGCGCAACTTCTTCCTGCTCGTGGATCGGGTGATGCATTGGGCGGAGGCGGTGCATATCCGGCCGCTGCGGCGGCTGGCGCTGCGCAAGGCGGAGAAATGGATGTTGGAGCGGCTGGAGATGACGGATGGGCTGGGGGCAATCTATCCTGCCATGCTCAACGCAATCATCGCGCTGCGCTGCCTCGGCTACTCCGAGGACGATCCGCAGGTGATTTGCGCGCGCGACGAGTTTGAGAAGCTGGGCATCGAGCAGGAGGCGACCGCCGAGATTGCGGAGCCCACCTTCCGTATGCAGCCGTGCATGAGCCCGGTATGGGATACGGCCCAGGCGGTCTTTGCGCTCGGCGAAGCGGGTGTGCCGCGCAACGATCCGCGGATGGTGAAGGCTGCCGATTGGATTCTGTCGAAGGAGGTCCGGCACAAAGGCGATTGGGCGGTCAAGGTGCCCAAGACCGAGCCGGGCGGCTGGTACTTCGAGTTCAATAATGAGTTTTACCCCGACACGGACGACACGGGGCAGGTGCTGCTGGCGTTGAGCCGGGTGGACAATCCACGCGAACGCTACCAGCACCAGGTGGCGCAGCGAGCCATCGACTGGATCTTCGCCATGCAGTGCAAGAACGGCGGCTGGGGCAGCTTCGACAAAGACAACGCGAAGATGATCTTCCAGTACATTCCGTTCGCCGATCACAACGCGATGCTCGATCCGCCGACGGTCGACATTACGGGAAGAATCCTGGAGATGCTGGCCACGTACGGCTACACGCGCGACGACAAGCGGGTGCAGAAGGCCATCCAGTTCATCTTCAGCGAGCAGGAGCCGGATGGAAGCT
>DASXFB010000137.1:0-47446 GCA_036489815.1 Occallatibacter sp.
GTCCCGGGTGCCACGCTCACGCTGAAGGACGAGGCAACGGGCCGAAAGGCAGCGCAACAATCCGCACAGGACGGGAGCTACACGTTCAGTCCCTTGAAGATCGGCAACTATACGCTGACCGTGGAGAAGCCCGGGTTTCAAACGTCGATCCAGCAGCATATCGAAGTCACCGTGCAAGGGCACCTCGAGATCAACCCGAAGCTTCAGGTTGGACAGGTGACGCAGGAGATCCAGGTCAGCTCGACAGGACCGATTCTGGAGACACAGACTTCGTCCATTCAGCAACTGGTGAATCAAAGGCCGATCAACGACCTGCCGTTGAATGGGCGCAATGCAGTCTTCCTGGCGCAGTTGTCTCCCGGCGTGACGCAGGCGCAGAATGACAGCCGCGGGTTGCAGGCGAGCGGCTCGTTTACGGCCAACGGGTCTCGGCGCACCCAGAATGATTATTTGCTGGACGGCATGGACGACAACGTCGCCATTGCCGATCTGGTGAATCAATCCCAGTTTGTGGTGCTGCCCCCGCCGGATGCGTTGCGCGAGTTTACAGTGCAAACCAGCGACTACTCCGCGGAGTTTGGGCACGCCGCAGGCGCGGTTCTCAACGTGACCACAAAGTCCGGTACGAATTCCTTTCATGGCGATCTGTGGGAGTTCCTGCGCAACGTTTTTTTTGATGCCAGGGATTACTTCGTGCTCCCGACGCAGCGTAAGCCTGAGTACAGGTTGAACCAGTTTGGCGGGACGCTCGGTGGCCCTGTCACGATCCCTCGCCTTTATCACGGCAGAGACAAGACGTTCTTTTTTGTTGATTATCAAGGCACGCGCATCGTGCAGGGAAAGACGTATACGGAAACCGTTCCGACATCCGCCGAAAATGCCAGCGGATTTGCCAACCTGCAAGATCTGATCAGCCTGGAAACCGGAACCAGAACCGATCTTCTCGGCCGCACCTTTCCGAGCGGCGCCGTATTCGATCCTGCGACCAGCCGCGCGGTTACAGCAAACCAGCCTGATCCTGTCACGGGCTTGACGGCAACGGCAACCGGTGACGTGCGCGACCCCTTTTACTCGGGCACCATGGGCAACATGAAGAGCTTCAATACGCCCTCCGCCGAAGCACTGATGAACCTGATCCCCTCCACCCGCATCAACCCCGCGGCCGTAGCGCTGCTCGATCTTTATCCGGCGCCAAGCAAGGCCGGAGTCCTGACCAATAACTACACCGTCAGTCCGAATCTCACGACGGACATCGACGGATTCGACACCCGATTCGACGAGAACTTCGGCCCCAAGGATTCGGCCTTTGCCCGGTACAGCTACGTCTACAGCAGCCAATTTCAGCCGAGCCCGTTTCCGGGAGTGGCGGACGGCGCGCCTTCCCGCCCCGGCACCGGCTGGACCGAATCGCAGAACGAGGCACTCAGTGAAACCCATATCTTTTCTCCGCGGCTGGTGCTTGAGGCGCGCGTCGGCTACAGCCGTGTGGCTGATCTGCGCGTGCAATACGATGCCAATGTGATGGGCATCCCCGCGCGATATGACATTCAAGGGATTCCGCAGATCCCCACCAACGGCGGGCTGCCGACGCTCAACTTCGGCACTCTCTCCGCCATGGGCGCTGCCGGCACCATCCCAAGCAGCAAGGCAAGCGACATCTTCCAGGTCTCGGAGAATCTGTCGATCGACCGCGGACGCCATCAACTCCGCGTCGGCGACGAGTATCAATACATCGCCTTTCCCACGCTCACGCCAACCACGCCGCGCGGCAGCTTCACCAACAACGGCGTTTACACCTCGGTTGTGAGTTCGACTGACAGCTCAACCGACCGCGCTCAATTCATTCTCAATCCAGAGACGACGACGGTGGCAAACGGCATCAGCAATGTGGGCGGGGCGAACTCAATGTCCGCGTCGAATTTCCCGCCCGCATTCCGGCTGGTGCGCCCGGTGTTTGGAGCCTACGTCCAGGACAACTGGCGCATCCTTCCGAAGTTGACCCTCAATCTCGGGCTTCGCTGGGACTTCATTGGAGCGCCCGAGGAAGCCAATGGGCGATTTGCCAACATGGTGCCTGCGCAAACGGGAACCACGTCGGACGGCGTCTCCAGGTTCTATATACCCCAGTCCCAGCTACCGAATGAACCCACGGCCGTTCAGTCCCTGCTGGCAAGTAACGGGATCACTCTCACCCCGGTGAGCGGCAACACCCTCATCATCGCGCAGAAGACAAACTTCGCGCCGCGGCTCGGTTTCGCTTATCAGATATTGCCGAAGGTGGTACTGCGCGGCGGTGGGGGCATCTTCTACCAGGGCAATGAGAATCACGGCCTCAGCGTAAGTAATTACGTGAATTTCCCGTTCCAGATCACATCGTCCTATACCAGCGCGAATGCGGTAACGCCGCTCACGGCGAATAACTCCGTGGGTACGCTCCAGAATGGGCTTCTCAATGTTCCGCTCACCGCGGCCCTCGCCGCTTCTGCGATTGCTGCCGGTTCCACCAGTGTCAGCCTCTCACTTCTCGGAGAACCTCGGCATGCGAAGACCTCTTATGCAGAGGCTTACAACTTGCAGCTTCAATATCAGCTCACTCCGGAGACCATCGTCGAAGCTGGATATGTGGGCACGATATCGAGGCACGTGCAGGTTGGCATCAACACGAATACGGTGAATACCGTTCTTCCGCCGTCGGCAAGCATTACGAAAGCGGATTTCTTTCCGGGCTTCGCCAATGGCGGAACATTTATCGCGCGGGCCGGAGCGACGAACTACAACAGCCTGCAGATCAATGCGCAGCATCGCTTCAGCCATGATTTCAATTTGCTGGCCAACTATACCTGGTCAAAGTGTCTGGGTGACGCGCGTGACTTGCTCGATAATGGCATCGGCAGCTATCGCGCTCCGTATGTTCCGGGCATGGGAATGGCCGCCGATTACGGGCTCTGCGACATCAACGCGGCGCGGGTTGTGCACGCGAGCGGGATCTATCAGCTTCCCTTCGGCAGAAACCAACCCTATCTGCACTCGGGCGCCGGGGCGTGGGTGGCGGGAGGATGGTCATTCAATGGAATCTTCGAGGCCACCGACGGCCAGCCTCTCACAATCGGATGCTCGGCGACCAATGCGGCCGGCCTGGGTTGCAACGCGCTGAAAGTGGCGGGCCAGAATCCTTATGCCGGCAATCACAATGCACAGAATTTCCTGAATGCCGCCGCATTTGCCAACCCTCCGGCCGCGACCACTACGTCAGCTTCCATCGCGAATCTAGGCGGAAGCCCGACGCAGGTGAGCGGCCCTCCTTATCGCAGATTGAATCTGTCGCTGTTCCGTGAATTTCCAGCGCCTGCCGAGACGCATTTCGAATTTCGCGCCGAGGTGTTCAACGTGACCAACACCCCCAATTTTGCGCAACCCGGAAATCTTAATTTCACCACGCCCAACACCTTCGCCTCGATCAGTTCAACGCGCGACAATCCGGATGATCCGCGCGAAATACAATTGAGCTTGAAGTACTACTTCTAAGACAGTTTCGGAATTCACGTCGAGCTCAACGCCGGTACGCGAGCGCGGAGAGAGAGATTCAGGAGTGAAACGGTGACGGTAAATCGCAGGGATTTTCTTTTAGGGACGGCAGCCGCTGCGGCTCAGGCAGGGATGGCGGCCGCAATGCCAACGGGTGAGCAGGCGCGGGCATCCGATGCCGAGAAGCCAAGGCCCAACATTGTCATCTACCACTCCGATCAGTTCCGGTGGGATTTTGTCGGTGCGAATGGTTCGAATAGTTCCACCCACACACCGAATCTGGACGCGCTCGCGAGCAGCGGAATGAATTTCACTCACGCAGTGACCAACCAGCCTGTCTGCGCGCCGTCGCGCTCTGTGCTGGTAACCGGCCGCTATGCTACGCAGACGGGTGTCTGGAAAAATGGACTCGGACTGCGGGAAGACCTTCCCACTTTGGCCACGGAGCTGCGCAAAGCGGGTTACACCGCGAATTACGTCGGGAAATGGCACATGGCCCCTGGATCGGAGGCCGAAGGCGGCGGGCGCGGCGCGGTGAAGGAGGAGCATCGAGGCGGCTTTCTCGATCTATGGGAGGCGTCGAATGCGCTCGAGTTTTCCACGCATCCCTATGAGGGAACCATCTGGGATCGCGATAACAATCCGATCACCTTCAAAGATGAGTACCGCGTGGACTTTCTTACCGACCGCGCGGAGAAATTTTTACGGCAGAAGCAGGAAAAGCCATTTCTGCTGATGATTTCGCAACTCGAGCCGCATCAGCAAAACGATCTCGGCCGCATGGTCGGGCCCAAGGGCTCCGCGGAGCGGTTCATCGATGCGTACGTGCCTGTCGATCTGCGCAGTTTTCCCGGCGACTGGCACAAGCAGTTGCCGGATTATTACGGCGCCTGCGAAGTGATCGACGCGTCGGTCGGGCGGCTGCGCAAAGTTCTGGACGAGGAGGGCTTGGCCGAGAACACGATCTTCGTGTTTATGAGCGATCATGGCTGCCATTTCATGACGCGCAACCAGGAGTACAAGCGCAGCACACACAACAGTTCCTTGCGCGTGCCGCTCCTCGTGAATGGACCCGGTTTCGAAAATGCACGGCAGATTCAGGAGGTGATCGGCATCGTTCACATTGCTCCCACGCTGCTTGACGCTGCGGGCGTGCCTGCGCCTTCGTCGATGCAGGGAAGAAGCTTTCTGCCGCTGGTGCACGACGCAAAGGCGAGAGCGGCTTGGCCGAACCAGGAGCTGGTTCAGATCAGCGAGTCGATGACCGGCCGCGCGGTACGGACCAAAGACTGGACTTACTGCATAGCCGATCCAACCGGCATGACGAATGAGCCGGCCAGCACCAATTACCACGAGTACCAGCTCTACGATCAGCGCAACGACCCGCACGAGCTCGTCAATCTCGCGGGACGAAAGGAATACCGCGCTATCTCAGACGACTTGCGCGATCGCTTGAAGCAACTGATGGTTGCTGCCGGCGAGCCGGCGCCCGACGTCGCTCCGGCGAAATTGTATCCATAGAGATTCGCAGCCTGCTCCCAGCCCGGCGCAGCCTCCTGAGGCTTGCGCTGGTGGGGCGCGAACTCAATAGCTTAGCGCGATCACATTGACGGAGTAAGGCGCGAACCTTTGCGTAAACTTCGGGCCGGCGATGGCGATCTGCTGTTCCGCCGGCACCACCGCGCGCGGGTTGCCGATGCTGTCTGTTGCGTCCGGAGTCTTTCCGCTTAGGGTGGTCAGTTTAGCCTTCGGGGCAATCTTGTCTGCGCCTTCGAGATCAATCGCCAGCGGCTGGGGAGCGGATGTGGCATTGACCACCTTGACGAAGAGCTTGCGGTGCGCTTCGTCGCGGGTCACGGATGCATACACGCGCGCGGGGGCATGGGCAAGATCGGTCTGCACCACCTCAGTTCCGAGATTGCTCGCGAACATCACCTGGACCCAATAACTCGGTGAACCATAGCTCGTAAGCGCATCGTAGCCGATCAGATCCGTCGCCCACTGCATGCCGCCGGGATTCACATTCACGAAAAGCGGCGCGTAGCTTTCCATGATGATCAGGTCGCTGTTGCGTTCGAGGCCGGTGAGCCAGGCAGCGTCGCCCAAAGCCGCTTCGAGATTGGGCGTGGGATCGCCCTCGCGCGTGGCCCACTCGCCGACAAAGATCTTCGGGCCATTGCGGGGATGGTCATCGTAGTGATGCGCTGCGGCAAAGGATTCTTCGGCGGACATGTAAAAATGCTCGTCGATCACATCGGGAGTGACGCCCTTTACCGCCGTCGTGGCGATCAACTGCAAATCAGGATAGCGCTGCTTGATGGCGTGGAAGAATTGGGCGAATCGGGCGTCGTACGATCCCGAGTGGTCAAACGAGTCTTCATTGCCGATTTCAACGTAACGCAGAGGAAATGGCGCCGCATGACCATCCTTTACGCGTTCGGCGCCCCACTTCGTCTCCGGGCCACCGGTGACGTACTCGATCTCATCGAGCGCATCCTGCACGTACGGCTCGAGAGAAGCACCTGGATCGACATGCTCCTGCGCGAGAGAGTAGCCCGCGTAGACCGCGAGCACCGGCTGCATCTTCAGGTCTTCGCACCACTCCAGGAATTCGAGCAATCCCATTCCGTCCGACGAGCGGTAGCGCCACGGGCTTGGATGCGTGGGACGGTCTACCCAGGGGCCGATCGTCCGCTTCCAATCGAACCGTTCGGAGATGTGATTGCCCTCAAGATAATTGCCGCCGGGCAGGCGCAGGAACTGCGGATGCATCGCGGCAAGCTTGTCCATGATGTCGATGCGGTTGCCGTGGACGCGGTCGTGATAAGTGGGTGGAAAGAGAGAGATCAGGGTGAACCAGACGGTCGCAGGTCGGTCCATTGTGAGGATCAGATGATTATTTTTGCTGATCGGCACCGCGCCGGTTCTCAACGTGTACGTGTATTGTTTCCAGTCGCCGGTCAATCCCGTTACTTTTGTGGTTGCCGCCACCACGCCCGTATCGTCGTTTTGCAGGCAAACGGTGATGGGCGTGTTTTCCGCGTCGGTCTTGGCCCAGAACGATCCGCTGTAGGTTGCATGCGGTTGCACGGCGATACCCCAATAGCCGTCATTCTGCACGCCCGCCGGTTCGGCTTCTGTTGCGGCCGTCACATGCACTTTCAGGCTGCGGGTCAGCGCGGCGCTGGGGCCGGTAGACTCGTCCGCGGAGACGTTGACCTGCGAGTTGCCGCGCGCCACCATGGTCCAATTCGCAAGGGCTCCAAAGCCGTGGCCGATCACGCGGTCGCGCACTAACTCGGCGTAGATGCCGCCGTCGTAGGAGTAATTGATCTCCTCGGTCATCAGGCCGTAGAGCGTGGGGCTCACCTTCGCGGTGGGGTGATTCACGGCGATTGTCAATGAAGGAGCTTGCGCCGTCAGGCCCACGGAGAGAGCCAGGACGCCAACCAGAACGGCAACCGCTGCATGTTTGTTCATAACCTCGCCATACTAACTGCGGGCCCGCTCCTCTGACAACAGAGAAAACGCTTTCTCAGCCGGGCACGTTGAGAGTCTGGGTGTCTCGCGAGCAAGGAATGGTCCAAATCCCAGCAATTCATTCGCATCCATCCTGATCCTGTCTGCTCGATGGCCGCCGAGATCGCGCTGAAGATGGCATGCGGCAGCGCCGGCATGGCTCCGTGCTGCGACGCGATCCAACTTCCCCAGCGATTGCCGGCTTCGTTGAGCGTAGCCAGGCTTGCCCCGCGCAGCATGTAATGCACCAATGCCGCCGTAAACGCATCTCCGGCCCCGATTGCATCCGCAACCTGGGTCGGAAAGCCGGGATGCTCGTGACTTTCTTCGCGCTTGACCAGCAGGCTGCCTTGTTTGCCCCGCGTGATGGCGACTAGCTCCAGTGCCGGAAACTCATCGAGAATCCGCTCGGCGCACAGATGCAGGTAATCTGAGGTGCGCAGGTTCAACGGCGGCTCCTCTTCCGCTGCGAGGTCCAGAAGGTCCAGCACCACCGGGGTCTCCTCAGCATTCATTTTGACTGCCGTGGCCAGTTGCAGCGACTCCTGAAGAATTTCGGCTGTATAGAACGGCTCCCGCAGATTCACGTCGAAGAAGCGGATGCAGGCGGCCGGTGTCTCCGCCGCGAGAGTCTGAATGGTTTGGCGCGACGCCGCGCTGCGCTGTGCGAGACTGCCAAAACAGATTGCGTCGGCTCGCTGCGCCATTTTGACCCACTCGTCAGGAAGTTCCAGAAAATCCCACGCAGCGGGTTGATGAATTGTGTAGCGCGGCTCGCCCTGCACCACGCTGACGGTTACGCGTCCGGTTTCGTGAGTGGGATCCACCTCGAGAAGACTGGCGTCCACGGGCAGGGGATCGAGCCGGTCCACTGCCTGTCTGCCAAGGTCATCGCGGCCAATGCGGCTCAGGAGGAACGCGTGACTGCCCAGCCGGCCCGCCATTACGCTGAAATTCGCCGGTGCGCCGCCAAGCGTGCTCACGGGAGAGGGCTGGGCGGCTGGGGAGTCGTTGGCCCGTTCTTCGGCCATGATGTCCCACAGCAGCTCGCCGACTCCCAGGATGATGTGCGGTTCTTTCACTCTCGTTCTCCGACCACTATCATGCTCCGCGCAATCACTTTCCGTGCCGCCGGTGACTGCCTGGGCCGATGCGCCATCTCATCCGATCCAACGATAAATCGAGCAATCCTCCCAGGCCATGGCTGCATATTCGGCGTCGGGCTGGCTACTAAGGATTTTGCGGTCCGCAACCGTGTCCGCAGAGGACCGGCGTACCTGGCCCTTGAAAAGTCGCTCAAAGTTGGAATGCTGCTCAAGCACGCTCTCCTGCTCGTTGTTCACATAAAGGATATCGACATGTCTCGGCTCGGCGGCAAGAGAGCGGTTCCACTTTCGCAACACCCGCCGCAACACCGGCGCGCCAAAGGGGTTGAATAGAAACGTGACGCAGGGTCCAGGCGGCAATTCGAAGGCTGCCGCGTCGTTGCAGATGATCCGCATGGGCGCCTGCGCCCTGCCGGCGGCGCGCCACTGCGCCAGGTTGCGCTGGCCGATGGCTACGAGTGCCGGATGGAATTCCACGCCCAGCACGGCGCGAAAGGGATATTCACCAGCCAGGAGCAAGGCGCGTCCCATGCCGGCGCCGACATCGATAAAGGTAAACTCGTCGATGGGCGCAAGCGGCCTGCAACGCCGCCAGCGGACGATCATTGCCCTAAAGACGGAGGGAGCGACCGCGTAATAGGCCGTCGCATGCCGTTCGTTCGCGTGACCTGCAGTCAGATGCCGGCCCGCGATCAATCCGCTGGTCCGCACCTCGAATTCAAGGTCGAAGGGATGCCGGATCAGTCCATCCTTTATCGCCAGCCCCTTCAAGAGACGTCGTTTCTGGTTGCCGGCCGCGCCCTGTTTCTTCGGCTTCAATTGGGTCCTTTGCACGCTTGAACCTTAGCACAATTGGAGGAGATGTCCGGCTGCGGAGTGCATGGCGAGGGTCACCTCCCGGGGCGTTGTCGATTGCCGCATGCAGGGCTGCATCTAACAGAAAAAACCGGTGAGGCGTAAGCTCACCGGAACGCGGGATGGATGATTCACCCTGGGAGCCGAGCTTTCCATGAGCAAGTCCGGGCCAGAGCTGCCGCAGATGAAACGAGTGCGGGCCCAATCGGATGGCCGGCAGGGGAGCCATTTGGGAGCCCAGGCGGCCTCCCCCCGCAAGGCTAAAGCGAAGCGCACACGACGCGCGCCGCGTCTGGCCGGACCGTGGATGCGACGGCTGCTCAAAACCCTCGGTCCGGGCATCATTACCGGCGCTGCCGATGACGACCCCTCCGGCATTGCCACCTGCTCGGTAGCCGGCGCGCAGCTCGGCATGTCACTGCTTTGGGTGGCGCCGTTGAGCTGGCCGCTTATGGTGGCCGTGCAGATGATGTGCGCGCGGATCGGCATGGTCACCGGAAGAGGGCTGGCGGGAAACCTGAAGCAGCGCTTCCCGCAGTCCCTGCTCTCTGCCGCCGTGCTGGCATTGCTGGCCGCCAACACGTTCAATATCGGCGCCGACTTAGCGGGCATGGCGGACGCGGCGCAAATGCTCTCCGGCATCAGCTCTCGCTGGTTTGTGATTCTCTTTGCAGCTCTCATCGGCTGGGCCACCGTGCGGCTGCACTATCGCCAGATTGCCGACACGCTCAAATGGCTGGTACTGGTGCTGCTTGCTTATCCCATCACCGCGTTCGTCGTCGGGCCGGATTGGAGCCACGTGGCGCGCGCCACATTTTTGCCGTCCATGCCGCATGGCCGCGCGGCCTGGTCCACCATCGTGGCTCTGCTGGGCACCACCATCAGCCCGTATCTCTTTTTCTGGCAGACCAGTCAGGAGATCGAAGAAGAAAAGGATGAAGGCAAGACGACGATCGCCTCGCGCGAGGGAGCCACCGCGGACGAACTGGCGCTGCGTGGCATCGATGTGGGCATCGGAGGATTCTTTTCGAATCTGGTGACTTTTTTCATCATTCTCACCACGGCTGTGACTCTGAATCCGCATGGAATCAGGAATATTGAAACCACCCGCCAGGCCGCGGAGGCTCTCCGTCCTCTAGCCGGGCGCTTTGCCGCCACGCTTTTCACGGTGGGGATTGTTGGAGTTGGCTTTCTGGCGATTCCCACGCTGGCCGGCTCAGCGGCTTACGCTTGCGCGGAGACACTTGGCTGGCAGCAGGGGCTGGGGCGCGCGGTCAAAAATGCGCGTGCCTTCTATGCCATCATCTTACTGTCGACGGTCGCCGGCGCAGTCATTGATTTTTGCGGCATCGACCCCGTCAAGGCACTTTACTGGACGGCCATCGTGAACGGACTGCTGGCTCCCTTCCTGCTGCTCGGCATCCTCATGGTTGCCACCGACAAAAAGCTGATGCTGGGGCAGCCCAGTTCGCGCCTGGCCACGATTGTGGTTGCGCTTACTACCGCGGCGATGTTTGTGGCCGGTGTGGCGATGTTTCTCGTGTGAGCTCAATCTGTCATCTGGCCAGAGTTCCATAGAATGCGTTGGTTCCCGCGCGCAGATCGCGCCCGTAGGTGAGCACGATCGTCGTGCGGAGAACGCTGAGTTTGGCTTCGATACCTCCATCGAAGAGCCACTGCCGCGTGGCCAGCCCGCTGGTGGGTGCTCCCATCCTGCCGATGTCGAGAAAAGGACCCGCCTTGATGGCGAAAAGACCGTTGGTGTAGACGCGCCGGTCAAAGTCACTATTCGAAAGCAGGTAGCTGTAGCCCAGCGGGGCGCTGCCTTTTTGCCGGTCGCGCGTGCCGGTATGCCCCCGCAGCCACAGATCGTTATCGCGCTCTACGCCGAGCATGAAGATCTCGTCGAAGGGAGCCGTGCCGAACGTTCGGCCTGCGCGCAACTGCTGTTGAGCCTCATAGCGGTCGCCCACGGCTTGTGGGAACCAGTGCGCCAGCGCCGAGGCTTGCAGCTTTTCGAAGAGACGGGACGGATTGGACCACAGGCGCGCGGCCTGCGAGCTGGCGCCGGCGGTCAGAGAAACGCGCCTCTCGGGAATAGCGACGAGCGTGCCTGAGACGGAGGCGATCTGTTTGAGCTCGAAACCGGATGAGACGAGCGAGGGTGTGAGCGCCGAGCCGAGCACGACATGATGAAAGGCGCGGTGCGAGAGCTCGCCGCCGATCGACCATTCCAGGCGTCCGCCATGGATCGCGGTGAACGAAGCGGCGGCTGTCTCCCGCTGAAGATTCAATGCGCCTAGCGGCGGAGCCACTCCAGCGAAGGATCGGCGTATGGTCCAGTTCTCATCGCGATCGTCGGTCGAAAAAGCCCATCGAAACTGCGGCAGGTCCCGGACCGGACCGGACAACGAGAGCCACGCGCGATATTTCTGCGAGTCCCAGCGGAGGAGCGATTCGAAATTGATTCCCGAGCGGCGGATATTGAAGTAATCGGGATAGACGGTTTCATACGCCGCGCCTCCGAATGTGGAAACAAGCGCCTGAAGCCGGCTGATGCCGAATCCGTCGCGCTCAATGGCATGAAAATCCGCGTCGAAGTTCCCGTCGCCGCGAGCGGCCAGAGTGATGTTATAGGTTGAGAAGATGCCGAGCTTATCGAGGCGCGCCTCGGTCGAAAGCCAATCGCGCTCGCGAAGGAGGGCAGCTGGAGAAAAGGCGAAGGCGCGGTCGAGCAGCAGGCGCTGCACACGCAGCCGCGGATCGAAGTGCAACCCCGCGATGTGGGGCTTCTGGATGCCGTTCCAATACTTCAGCGCAGCTTCCGTGTTGCCCATGAGAAAGTAGACGGTGCCGGCGAAGCTCTCGGCGTAGTCGTCTTTGGGATCGAGCTTGAGGGCATGTCTGATCCACGCGGCTGCTTCCGGATAATGCTTCTGTTCGAATGCGATCCCGGCCAGCTCGACATCGAACCGCTCCTGCGCATGGCCACGGCTCTGCGGGCGGCCGGCCAAAAGCGCGGCGCGCGCCTCTGCCCAGCGCTGGAGATGGCCGAGCGCCAGCCCCAATTCGAAGTTTGTTGCGGCTGGCCTGCAGCGCAGACCGGCCGCCATCCGAACTGTTTCAGCCCAGTTGCGCTGTTCGAAGGACTGATGGATTCGGGCGGTTTGTTGCGGGTCGGCAGGGCACTGCCCATGGGCGGCGGCCGCGATCACCAGAGCGAAACCAAGCGCCGGGAGCCTCAATGCGGCTGCGGCGATGCGGGCACGGCCAGCAAAGCCCAATCGTGCGTTGCGCTCCAGTCTTTCTCGAATCCTGCACGCTCCTGTGTCAGCAGCTTCCGTTCCGCGGGATCATTCATCATCACCAGGCCGCGTTCGGGGTCGAAGCCGTCGATCACCACGTAGTGCAGCTCGGATTGTCCCTGCGGCCTCAAGGCCACGATCAGCGGACGGCCCTTCTTTATTTGCTCCTCCAGATCGTCCCACTTGCCGCTGAACGCGATCGCCACGAACCCATGCTGCCGCAGATAGCGCTGCATGGAGGCAGCCGGAATTCCGTGCTCTCTGGGGGAGTACAACTGGCGCTGGATCAGGTCCACATCGCTCTCGGAAGACGTGCGCCCGCCCGGCTGCGCCGCCCAGTACTCCATGACCATTGCGATCGAAGCTGCGCCGCAACCCTCCCGCGGCTGATGCACAAAGGGAACGTCGATCCAGAGGGCGGAGTCCGATTCGGCACGCGAGACCGCCACGAGCGCGAGAATAAGAAGGCCCGACCGCATTACGGCGCGCCGGGCCCGTTTCCATCCAAGGTGCGCGCCCTCAGCGCACAATGGCGACCACGATGATGATGATGATGGCGACTACGATGAGCGTCGTGAGACCGAAGCCTAATCCGCCGGCAGCAATCCTCTGCTGCGCGTCGGCTGCACGCGTGGCCAGGTTTGCCAGTTCCTGATCGGAGAGCGTCGGAATGGCCGTGCGCACCTGAACCGGATCGAAATGAGCGTCCCTCATGGCGCGCTCCGCCACCGGCGTACTCAGCAGGTTCGTCACCGTCCGGATGTCTTGCTGCCTGGCCTGGGAAGCATTCTCCACCTGTTGCTGTAAGAGCTGCGGACTGACGAGATGGTCCGGTTGCGCCGCCTGAGCGAAGATGTCTCCGGGAAAGGCGAGAAGCAAAGTAAGCGCGGCGGGAACCACTCCCCGCAGCAGGATGGAACGTAGGATGGAGCGTTTTATGGGCATTCCGGCAAACCTCGCTTGTAGGATGCCCCGGTGCAAAGACTGAGTTGCCCTTTCTGTGGGCCGCGCCGATGCTGTACGTCGATCAGAATAGTATCCTGACTTGAGAGATTCGAGTGCAGTCACGACTTGGGGTGCAGCATTGACTCAATACCTGGTAACCGGCGCGGCCGGATTCATCGGCCGGTCGATTGCTGCCGCTCTTCTGGCCCGCGGTGAAACCGTTCGCGGCATCGATAGCTTCATCACCGGCAAGCGTACGAATCTTGCCGGCCTTGAGGGGATGGAATTCCTGGAGGGCGACCTGCGCGATCCGGCAGTCTGCGCAAAGGCCTGCTCGGGCGTAGAGGTGATCTTTCACGAAGCCGCGTTGGCGTCTGTGCCGCGTTCGGTGGCCGACCCTGTGTCAACCAACGAGTGCTGCGTCAACGCAACCCTCAATCTGCTGGTAGCCGCTCGGGGTGGAGGCGTGCGCCGCGTAATTTACGCGGGATCGTCCTCGGCCTATGGCGATACGCCTGTCCTGCCCAAGCACGAGGAGATGGTGCCGAATCCCATGAGTCCTTATGCAGTGGCCAAGCTGGCCGGCGAGCACTATATGCGCGCTTTTACCCGCGTCTACGGACTGGAGACGGTGGTGTTGCGGTACTTCAATGTCTTTGGTCCGTTTCAGGACCCCGCGTCGCACTACTCGGGCGTTCTGGCAATTTTTTGCAGCAAGATGCTCGCCGGGCAGCAGCCCACCATCTACGGCGACGGGGAGCAGAGCCGCGATTTTACCTATATCGATAATGTGGTCCACGGCAATCTTCTGGCGGCTGCCGCTCCCGCGGAGAAGGTCTCGGGACGCATGATGAATTTGGCCACAAGCGCGCGCATCACGCTGAACGAGACTTTTGCGATTCTCCGCGACCTGACGGGGTACAGTGGCGAACCGGCGTACGCCGCATCCCGTGCGGGCGACATCCGCGATTCGCTGGCCGATATCCATCTGGCCGGGGAACTGCTCGGGTACCGGCCGCAGGTGGAATTTCGTGAAGGATTGCGGCGCACGGTCGACTGGTACCGGGCAGGCGTTCAGGAAGCGTAAGGGCCCTCTGGCCTCTCTAAAAATTTTCACATCCTGTTTTCCCCGGTTGTGATGTATAACACTTGAAACTCGCCTCTCTTAGTAATACCGTCGGGAATCCCCATCTTGCATGGTTAGGTCGGTTGCGTCCCAAAACGCGCCGACAGGGGCTGTGGGATCGAGGTACCCGCCTTGACGGACGGTCCTGAGATACAGCGCGGGCCTCGCGCAACCGAGATCGATTCCGCGCCCGCAGACGGCGCTGAGCGTTCTACGTCTCTCCGCAGGCTGTGGGAGATCGCGGTGCGCCGCCGGCGCTTGCTGCTGGGTATCGAAGGCGGATTGCTCCTCCTCTGCCTTCTTTATTGCCTGATCGCACCCAACGAGTATGACGCCCGGGCCAGTGTGGAGCTGCGCGCCTCACCGGCTTCCGCGCTGAGCCTGGTTGCTTCCCAGCCGCTCGCGTCCGCACCGGCGCCGGCGACGCCGCTGGCGATTGAGACATTAGCCGGTATTTTGCGGAGCGATCAGCTTGCATGGAGAAGCATTACCGCGTTGAAGCTCTACCGGGCGCCGAGCGTGAGCCGGAGCTTCGCGCGGCGGTTTCCGGGCTTTCGCCCCAGTGCGCAGAATCTGCATGCGGCGGACCTGAACGCGTTGAATCCTGACGCGCTGAATCTTGACGCGGCGAATCCGAACGCGCCGACTCTTGACGCGGCGGATCAGGATGCGCAAGCCTGGCTGCTCCAATGGTTCGCGCGACGGCTGCACGTGCAGACGCTGCCACGCACGCTTCTGGTGCAGATCCGCTTCCGCTCCCGCGACCCGGCTCTCTCTGCCGCGGTGGTGAACGAGCTGATCCGCGCCTATCAGGAGCAGGACAGCGAGCTACAGGTGCAGGCCACGGCGCTCGCCTCAGGCTGGCTCGACGGCCAGCTGAAGAGCCTCAAGACGCGCGTGGATGGCGATGCGCTGCGGCTCGCCGAATTTGAGAAGAAGCATGGAATCGTGGGCACATCGCAGACGCTGGCCAACGGCCAGACGGGAGAGATGGAACACAGCCCGGCAGCGGTGGAGATCGACGAGCTTGGAAAGGAACTGGCAGCCGCAACCGCTGACCGCATCCTCTGCGAATCGGAGTATCGCGCCGCCGCGCAAGGCGATCCCGAACTGGTGATCGCTTCCGACGCGCGCCTCCAGAACGCGAATGGCGGCCTTTCGATCGTGCTCCTGCAGCAGATTCGCGCCCACCGCAGCGATCTGGAGCAGGAGCAGGCGCAGCTCAGCGCCGAGCATGGGCCGGGCTTTCCCCGCGTTGTGGAGATCAGCCGCCAGCTTGCGGATTTGGACCGGCAGAAGCAGGCCGAAGATGCCAGGCTGCTGCAGCGCTTGCACGGGAACTGGCAGACGGCCCAGGACCGCGAGCGGCTGGTGCGCAAAAGTCTTGAAGAGGCCACCGACCGGGGGCTCGAGCGCAACCAGGCCGAAACCGAATATGCGGTGATGCGTCAGGAAGCGAACGCGAGCCACGAACTCTACATGCGGGTGCTTGCCAACGTGGAAGAAGCCGGACTGGCTGCCGGCATTCCCGGCTCCAGGCTTGAAGTGGTGGACTACGCGCGGCCACCGGTGAAGGCGGTCGCTCCCGATCTCTTCCTTTACATGGTCATCACCTTTTTTGGCGGCTTGTGGCTGGCGATGGGAGGTGCACTCTTGGCTGAAACTTTGCATCCGTCTGAAGCGCGAGCTGCTGCGATGCTGCTCGCAATCCTGCTGGCCGGCGCGCACATCCATGCGCAGGCGCCTACGCCGAGCACATCCGGGCTGCCCACCGGCGTGGTGAATCTTCCGCAGACCGGGCAGACGAGAAGCCAGCCGAATCCCAGAGAGGCTCCGCCGGTCTGGAATCAGCCGGGTCTTGGGATCGCGTCCGGTGCGGCGCAGGCTGCCGGCGAACCCCCGATGCCGGTCGCCATTGTTCCTGGCGATTGGCTCGACATCAGCGAATACCACACGCCGGAGTTCCATTCGGCGCTGCGCGTCTCGAACGCAGGAACAGTCACGCTCCCCATGGTGGGCGATGTGCGCGTGAGCGGAATCGATGAACCCGCCGCCGCCCACGCAATTGAAGCAGTTTTGCTGACGAAAGGGATACTGCTTCATCCGCTGGTATCGGTCGTGGTCACTTTCTATGCCGGAGAGGATGTGAGCATACTGGGCGAAGTGGTGCGACCAGGCATTTATGCCTACGGATTTCATCACCGGCTGCTGGACCTCATCTCCGCGGCATCGGGCCTTTCTCCGGACGCGGGAAGGCTGGTCAATATCGTTCATCGCGATGACGAAAAGACGCCGCACCTTGTGGTTCTCGATCCGGCTGAAGCCGATGCGGCCTCCGATCACAATCCGGAGCTTAGCCCTGGCGACACGGTGCAAGTCAGCCGCGCAGGGTTGGTGTACGTGGTCGGCGACGTGATCCGGCCGGGCGGTTTTCCTCTCGATCCGGCGCAGAAGCTGACGGTTGTGCAAGCGGTCTCGCTCGCGTGGGGACCCACGCAGAATGCGGCGCTCGGGAAAGCCGTGCTCATCCGCGAGCAGAAAGATGGACGCACGCTGACCGCGCTCAACCTGAAGCGCCTGCTGCGCGGCCAGGACCCCGACCAGCCAGTGCACGACGGCGACATCATCTTCGTTCCCGATTCGTTCGCCAAAAATCTGATGAATCGAACCATGGAGTCGGCGGTTCAGTCGACGATCGGAGTCACCATCTACTCCGCGCTGGTTTATTCGCAAAGGTATTAGCCATGAGAAGAATCGCGTGGGTGCTGCTTCGTCTGCTTGCTTTCGCAATTCCGTGGGAATACTCGCTCGATCTCGGCGAGCCGTTCGGCAATGTGGCGCGCGTTCTTGGGCTTCTTCTCCTGCTCGCCGCGGTCCCCGCAGTTCTGCAGGCCGGCCGCATGCGTGCGTTGGGAGCGATGCAGTGGCTGGTGCTGGCGCTCTATCTCTGGCTTGGCTTCACGTATTTTTGGACCATCGATCCGGCTGCGACCTTGGAAAAGATTCGCGCTTATTTCCAGGAGATGATGATCGTCTGGCTGGTTTGGGAGTTTGCGGAGAGCCCGGCGGACCTGCGCGCTCTTCTGCGCGCCTACGTGGCCGGTTCTTGTGTGCTGGCCGCGCTGACGCTGGCGAACTTCGGCTCACCCGAAGCCATTGCATCGGGCCAGATGCGTTTTTCCGCCTACGGCCAGGACCCCAATGATGTGGCGCGCTTCCTCGATCTCGGCCTGCCCTGCGCCGCGCTGCTGCTGACCAGTGAGCCTCGCTGGCCGGCACGCTGGCTGGCGCTGGGCTATCTTCCCCTGGGATTGTTCGCGGTGCTGCTCACCGCTTCGCGAGGAGGATTTCTTGCCGCGCTGATTGCGCTGGCAGGATGCGGCGCACTGCTGCTGCGCGGCCGCGGCAGGACGGCGGCGGCTGCGGTGTTTGCCTTGCCATTAGCCGGCGCCGCGCTCTGGTTCGCGACTCCGCCAGAGATCCTCGATCGCCTGGCGACGATTCCGGAACAGCTTCAAAGCGGCGATCTGAACCAACGGCTGAATATCTGGTCGGCAGGCTGGCACGCCTTCACGCAGGCGCCGCTCTTCGGCGCCGGCGCAGGCACATTCGTCAGCGCTGCCGGGCTTGCCGCCATGGACACGGCGCACAACACCGCGCTCGCGCTTGTCGTCGAGGGCGGGCTTTGCGCTCTGTTTCTGGCCACGAGCCTTGTCGCGCTGGCCGTGCGCGCGGTGCTCTGCACCCGTGAAACTCTTCGCCTGGCGTTGGCGACGGCGATGCTCGTGTGGTTCGTTGCTTGCCAGGTTGCCACCGTGGAGGAAAGCCGCACCACATGGTTGCTGCTCGCCGTGGTTGCGCTCGCGGGGCGCCTTGCTGCGGATCAGCCGGAACAACTCGATGCCTGTTTTCGGGCGGACGCGGGATGGTTCGGCCTCGCGCATCCGCGACCGGGCATGGCGTCGATCTCGGGATCGGCGGGATAAGGGAAGTGCGGTCGCTCATGTCCTCAGGAACCGAGGTCCACGCGCGGACGAATCGTGGCATCTTGCGGGCTGCTGCCTCTGTAAGCGCCGCCGGCATTCTTGTGAAAATGGTGGCGCTGTGCAAAGAGGCGACAGTCGCGGGCATCTATGGCCGCTCGGATGCGATGGACGCATTTCTCGCTGCGGCGCTCATTCCGGGCCTGCTCGTGAACCTGATCGCCGAGTCGATGAACCAGGCGCTCGTGCCCACCCTTATCCGGGTAAGGGAACTGGAAGGCCGCAAACGCGCCGAGGAACTTCTGGCGAGCTCGATGGTGACGATGGCGCTTCTGCTCGCCGGCGCTTCCGCCGTAATGGCTTGCACTGCGCGGCTCTGCATTCCATTGCTCGCCTCGCATTTTCCGCCGGCCAAACTCGAGCTCTCCATCCGGCTCTTTTATGCCCTTCTGCCGGTTGTGCTGATCACCGGGATCGCGACCAACTGCACGGCGGTGCTCAATTCCTTCGATCGCTTCGTGCTGCCCGCTCTTGCACCCATCGCGATCTCGATTGCAATCATTCTGGGCACGGTGGCTCTCGCCGGACGCTTCGGCATCTGGGCCATGGCCGCCTCCACTCTCGCCGGCGCGCTCGTTCATGCCGGCATCGTTGCGCGGATGATGCATACGCATGGCTATCGATTCGAGCTGCGCTGGTACGGAGCGACGGATGCCGCTCGCACGGTGGGCCGGCAATACGGGCCGGTCTTGCTCAGCGGCGTGGTGGCCTCGGGCGGACTGCTCGTGGACCAGTCGATGGCCGCGATGCTGCCGGCGGGCAGCGTCTCCGCGCTGGTCTATGCAAACCGCTTTGTGAGCGTCGTGCTCACGCTGCTCGCCGGCGCTATCTCGACGGCGCTCGTGCCTTATTTCTCGCGCATGATCGCCCATCGCGACTGGCCGGGCTGCCGCGCGACGCTGCGCCTCTGGCTGTGGAGGACTGCGGCAGTCTCCGTGCCCATCGCGGGGCTGCTGATCCTGGCCGCGCGCCCTCTTATTCGGATCGCCTTTCAGCACGGCGCGTTTCATGCACAGGACACAGCCGTTGTGGCTCGTGTTTTGACCATGTACGCCATTCAGGTTCCGTTTTTTGTCACCAGCCGCGTCTTTTACCGCTTTCTTCTCGCCATGCTCCGCAGCGATGCAGTCCTCTACTGCGGCGTCGTCAATCTCGCTCTCGATATCATCCTGAATCTCTGGCTCATGCGCTGGTACGGAGTGGCCGGAATCGCCCTCGCTACTTCGCTCTGGACCGTGAGCACCTTCTTTTTTCTCGGCTACTGGACGCGAAAGGTTCTTCGCAGGGCTGAACAGAGGCGAGCCTGCGCATGAATGAACCGCATGCGTCAGTCCGGCGAGAGGCACGCTACCTGCTTCGGCTCGACGATCTCTGTCCGACCGTATCGCTGGAAGGGTGGCGGCACTGCCGCGCGCTGATTGAGGAGTTTCAGATCCGGCCGATTCTCGCCGTGATTCCGGATAACCATGATCCCCGACTGCGAATTTCACCGCCTGACCCCGGTTTCTGGGATCAATTGCGCGCCATGGAAGCGGATGGCGCAACGATTGGTCTGCACGGCTATCGGCATCGGTGTGCATCCTCCGGACGCAGCCTTGTGCCTCTGAGCCGCGAGTCGGAGTTTGCAGGCGTTTCCGCGCAGATCCAGCGCGACTGGATTGGCGCAGGTTTGCGTATTCTTCGGGGGCAGGGGCTCGATCCGAAGGTCTGGGTTGCTCCGCGCCACGGCTTCGATCGCGAGACGCTCTCGGCGCTGCGCTCAGAAGGGATTCAGCTTTTGTCCGATGGGTTTGCGGCGCGTCCGTTTCGCCGGGACGGAGTGGTCTGGATTCCTCAGCAGATCTGGCAGCCTGTGGAGAAGGCGGAAGGTCTTTGGACGATCTGCCTGCATCCCCATACCATTGGCAACTGCGAGATCGCGAAGCTGCGCGCTTTTCTCAAAGGACACGCAACGCAATTCACGTCCATTGAGCGCGTACTCGCGGAGTTTCCATCGGGAAAGCTAAGCGTGGCGGAACAGTTGCGCGCTCAATGGAGCCTTTGGCGGACCCGCGTGTCGCGCGCTAAGAGAGATCTCTCGACGCGGACGGGGAAGAACACGCAGGTTTAGAGTGGGCGGACGGGAGCGGTGCGGAGCGGCGAGAGCTCTTTCTGAAAAGATCGCGGTAAAGATCTTCGCAGCGATCGAGGGTTGCGGCCAGATCGAAATGCAGGACCGCGTGCTGGCGCGCGCGCAGACCCATCGCCTGTCGCTCCTCCCGGGTCATCTGCATCAGGGTGTTCATCGCCGCGGCCAACGCGGGCGGATCCATGGGTGGAACCAGCAGCCCCGTGTCGCCAGCGAGAATCACGTCGCGACTCCCTGGCACATCGGTGGCCACGGCGGGCAAGCCGCAGGCCGCGGCTTCAAGCAGCGCTGTCGGCAGACCCTCCCATCGCGAGGAGAGCACGAGGGCATCGGCGGCCTGGAACAATCGCTTCACCTCCGGCACAAACCCGAGGAAATGCACGCGCGCGCCCAAGCCTAAACGCCCGGCGAGATCGTTTAATTCGCGCAGCAGCGGTCCCTGGCCGGCGATGACAAGCTGCGCGGGCAATGCCACGCCGGCCATCGCCTGCAAGAGGGCGGGATAATCTTTCACTGCGTCCAGCCGCCCTGCGGCCAACCAGAGGAATTCATCCGTGAGTGCCAACTCCCGGCGCACGGCCACGCGTGCTCGCTCATCGGGATACCATGCGGCGACATCCACTCCGTTGTGCAGCACGGTGAGAGCTTTCCGGTTCACCATGCATGCGGCCCAATGAGAATCGGCAACCGAGCGGCTCACGGCGATGACTCGATCAGGAAGCCGGCGGCTGACCAGGTAGCCGAGTCGCCGGCCCGTGGCTCCTGTCGAAGAGCTGTGCAGCGTATCGATCTGAACTGGAACGGTCGCGCACAAGCGGGACCATCGGGCCAGCCAGGCCGCGTGCGGAAGATGCGCATGCACCACGTCCGGCCTCGCGCGCCGGAGCCATTGGATGAAGCGGAGCCAGCCGCGGGGATCGGCCAGCCCCTTGCGCATGCCGAGGCTCAGGAACGCAATATCGGCTTCCGCTAACTCGGTTGCGGCCGAGCCGCCCGAGCCGGCGAGGGCCACTACGCTCACCTGCCAGCCTCGCGTGCGCAGGCCTCTGGCGAGCAGCATCACGTGCCGTTCAGCACCCGCGAGCCGGTCCAGTGTGGGAATCACCAGCGCCGCGTGCTTCGGTTCCGGTCCCGCGCAGACCAGGTCGATCAGTTCCTCATAGGCTTCGAGCGCGCATTCGAAGGCGAATTCGCCGGCGAACCCTGATTCACGATCTGCCGAGCTTGGCGCCCGCGCGAAGGAACGTCGGAATCGCTGCTCGGAGCCGAGCTGGCCAAGAGCCTCCAGCAGCGCGGAGGCTAGCGCTCCGGCAGTGATCTCCTGCGCCAGCCAAGTTCCTTCCAGCGTGTGAAGCAGGTCGGCGATGCCGCCGGATGCCGCGGTCGCGACGATGGGCAGGCCGGCGAGGGCAGCTTCGATTAGCGCATTGCTCATGCCTTCGTGTCGCGAAGGGAGCACGAAAATAGAACTCCCGGCGTAGAGACTGCATGGGTCGTAAACATGACCGGCGAAGCGGACCGCGGTTTCCAGGCCAAGCGAACGGCATTGTGTCTTGAGTGCCGCTTCCTCCGGGCCCGCTCCGGCGATCAGGAGTTCAGTTTCCGGATACCGGCGCCGCACCGCGGCCAAGGCCTGCAACAGCAAATCAAATCCCTTTTCCGGAGCGAGCCTGCCAACTGCCAGCAGATGCGGTCCCGGGCCGGACCACGTATCGGCCCCCGAGGCCGTCTTCGGACAGGTCGCGTGCATTGCTGCCCGGATGGCATCGAGGTCGACAGGATTGGGAACGACGGCGATGCGATCTCTGTCGATGCTCAACTCCGACGCAAGATCCTCGGCCATGGCGCGCGACTGGCAGATAATCCGGTCCGCGCAGCGATACAGGAGCCGGTAGAGAACCGGCATGTACCATGGCAGACTGGCGAGTGCCGATGAGACCGTTCCGTTTTGCCGGATGAGCACACGGGTGGCACGAGGATAGAAAGGCCGCATCAGAAGAACCAGAAAATTGAGGTGGAACATGCTCGACAGGATCAGGTCCGGCTCGATGCGCCGTACCAGCCGGACGAGCCGGAAGGCTCCCGAGCGCACCCTCTGCGCCCTTAATGCGTGAACCGCGACTCCCGCCGGCAGAGGCTCCGTGTCCGGTCCACTCCCGGTGATCGTCGCCAGATGAACCTCGTATTTCACTTTGGACAGACCGGCAGCCAGCAGCGCGGCCACTTTTTCCGCACCGCCCCCGCCCAGATGCGGGATCAAGACGAGGATCTTGGGCTTCCGCTGCATCGACTATCCAAAGAAAATTCAAAGAAATGACTCCTACTCTAGGAGAATTTTTTAATCTACGCCACAAATTACTCGCTATTTGTTGACTTGTAGTGCTAGAGTCCGTTCATTCCTCCCCGAAGTGCTAGCAATCCCCCAGAAACCCAGGGCCCCTATGGCGGCTTCCGCGACCCATCCAGCGGCAGCATTTCTGCCCGGTCGATCTGTCCGACCGCCTTTGATCCTCGTGGGGGTCACTCACTCGCAAACATGCCTTGTCCTCAAGAGCCGGCTCCGGGCGCTTCGCGCGGCGGGGTTCCGGGTCATTGTTGTCGCCAGTCCGGGTGAGTTGCTGACGACAACGGCCGAAGATGCAGGGGTGGAAGCGGTCGCGATTCCGATACGCCGGGAGATCGCTGTCCTCGCTGATCTGGTGTCGCTGGTTCGCCTGTGGCGGCTGATCGGCAAATGCCACCCCGACATGGTCGAATTCAGCACGCCGAAGGCGGGATTGCTGGGCTGTCTGGCGGCATGGCTGCGCGGGGTGCCGCTGCGCGTCTATCTGCTGCGTGGGTTGCGTCTCGAAACTTCAGGAGGGCTCAAGCGCCGGATTTTGCTGGCGGCGGAGAGGCTGACCGCGGCCTGCGCGCACATGGTGTTGTGCAACAGCGAGAGCCTGAGCGCCGAGGCGCTGGCGCTCGGGATCGCATCGGGCGAAAAACTTCAATCGCTCGGCGACGGCAGCAGCGGCGGCGTCGACGTGCGCCGGTTTTCCCCTGAATCCGAGCCTGGGTCTGAGAATGTCCGCGCTCGCCTGGGATTTTCGCAGGAAGACCGCGTGATCGGCTTCGTCGGACGGTTGACCTGCGATAAAGGGGTGCCGGAGTTGATCGAAGCCTTTGAAGCCGTGCTTCAAGCTGAGCCCCGAGCGCGGCTGCTTCTGGTGGGCTGGTTTGATGAAGCGGAGGATGCGCTGGCGCCTGCGGTGCGCGCTCGGATTGCGAGCCATTCCCGGATTCGGCTGACGGGATTCGTCAGCGACACCGCGCCCTACTATCGCGCTTTGGATGTGCTGGTGCTGCCCACGCGGCGGGAGGGCTTTCCGAACGTTGTGCTCGAAGCGGCTGCCACCGCGGTGCCCGTCATTACGACGCACGCAACCGGCTCGCGCGATTCGGTGGTGCCGGGAGTGACCGGCTTGCTAATCCCGCCCGGCTCGTCGGAAGCGATCTTCCAAGCCTTGCTCAGGCTGCTTGAGGATCCAGGGCTTCGGTCCGAGATGGGCCGGGCTGCGCGCCGCCGGGTTTTGGCTCGATTCACCGACGAACGGGTGCTCGGACTCGCGACCAGATTTTATGCGGAGATGCTCTCGCGGGCAGCCGAACCGGTTCCTGTCCCCTCTCTAGGGAGCCTCTGATTCGCCCGGAAAGAGCTCCGGCTGCCCGGGCTCGGCGAGTACAACCGGAGCCCGTCCGCGGCCGGCTGCCCCAATGAGGCTAAGAACCTCGAAGGTTTGGATCGCAGGCCGGGGAACGTAGATTCGCTGCGTATTGGAGCGGGTATCCGGCGGAATGAGGAGCAGGCCTGCCCCGTCAACCAGCGTGAGATCGTTGGCTGCCAGACCTTCCAACTCGTCACCGTCGGTGAGCCGCAGACGAAGCCACAGACCCGCGGTTCTGGGGCGAATCGAGAACCGCTTGCGGAGAAGCCGTTCCGGATTGACCTGATCTGCCGCCGCGGAAGGAAGCTCGCGGACGTAGCAGACCCATTTCACCTGATCCCAGCCGATCCGCACCACCTTGCCCGTCAGATCCAGGATCTCCAGCTCGGCGGTATCCCGGCCGAACCCTGCTCCGGCGTAGCCGGCACACCAGTCCCTGGAGAACTTGCGCACGATCACAGCTTTGCGGGCGGAGGCCATCGGATTGGATTTTCGCACGGCGGGCCGGGTCCAGCTCCCGGATTTGCGTGCGGCGGAATCCAACTTCTCCCTGATGAAAGGATGGTAAGGAGTCGTTCGAGCAGGCGGCTATTGATCCAGGGGGCGCAAGAGGCCTAATCTCTTCGTGTTAGGCCTAGCAAAGCGGGGCGGGTTGTGTTAATGTACAGGTTTGCCGGTCTGGCCAGTCTGCTTGGTAAAAGCAACAGCATCAGGCACTTGGGCGGGAATTAAGACGGCGGAAGCAGGGGTCGGATGCCTGATTACATCTATCTGCTGGAGAACCGGCTCTCGGCTGACCAGCGGAACGCGCTCAACCATCTGCGCGAGGCCGCGCGGGAGGCGGGCACGATCCTTTTCCTCACCGGGGATGCGGTTCGTGACCTGACCAGCGGGCACGCTGTGCGCGAACTTGAAGTGGCGATTCATGGAAATGCGCTCAAGCTGAAGAAACCATTGGAAAAACTGGGCGCGAAAGTCTGGGGCGAGGATGAGCCCTCGCGCAGTCTCTACCTTTGTTTTCCGGGCACGGTTCGCGTGGATCTCGTGAGTACCCACCGCGTGGAGTATCCGAAGCCGGGGCATCCCGTTTTCCATCCGGCGTCGATCCAGGAAGATTTACGGCGGCGGGACTTTACGGCCAATTCGATGGCCATCTCGCTCAATGAAGGCTCCTTTGGCTTGCTGATGGATCCGCTAAATGGGGCAGCCGACATCGAAGCCCGGACCCTGCGTCTGGTCTCGAACTACGGATTCCTGGAAGAATCCTCTTTGCTGATCCGCGCCACGCGTTACCGCGCCCGCCTAAGCTGGGAGATGGATCCAAAAACGCTTTCCCGGTATGAGAATGCGAAGGCGGAGGGCGTCATTCAGTCTCTTTCCGACCACGCGCGCAGCCACGAACTCGAGCAGATCGGCCACGAAGAGGACGGCTTGAAGGTGTTGCGGGCGCTCGAGGAGGAAGGCTGGATGAAGGTTCTCTGTCCGGCGTGGACCGGTTCCAAGGCCGATGAGGAAAAGCTCAAGGCGCTGCATGAGCTGGCGGTGGAACTCCTGGTGCAAGGCGTGCATGCCGATATGTCGGCGGCGCAGATGCAGCTTTTGACCGCGAAGCTCTCGCCCAAGGATCTTGCCGGGCTGAAAAAGCTGATGCTGCGGCCGGGCTTCGTGGAGGAGTGGAATAGCCTCGACACGGTGGCTGCCGGATTTGCCAAAGTGCTGCTGTCGAAACAGAATGCTGTGCCGTCAGCCGGTTACAAGCTGTTTACAAGCTATGACCCGGAAGCCGTCTTGTGGCTCGGGTTCACCAGCAAGGTTCCGGCCGTGCAGGAGCGCTTCAACCTATTCCTCAAAGTATGGCCGGAGGCACGCCAGCGGATTCCGCACGCGTTGATGCAGGAGATGCGGATTACGCCGGAGCTGCCGGGGTATGCGGATCTTGTCCAGGCAATCTTTCTGGAGCTGATCGACGGGCATCTGAGTACACCGGAGGAGATGCGCGCGTACCTGGAGCCGCATTCTCCGCCGGCGCCTCCGCCGCAGGTGAGCATCAAAAAGACCCGCGGCAGGCGCAGCGCTGAATCCAAGCTGAAAGAACAAGCGTACGAAGAAGATGAGGAGCAGGAAGAAGCGAGCGCCCGGGACGATGACCTGGACGAAATGGGCGGCGACGACGACGAGATGGACCTGGGGATGAACCTGCCCAAGATCGATCTGGACCGGGAAGCTAGCGAAGACGAATCCGAAGAGGAAGACGAGTCGGAGGCTGACTCCGAACCGGAGCCGGCGGTGCGAGCATCGGGCAAGAAAGGCGTCCCCAAGCCAACAGAGACCGCGCGCAAGGCTTCAGGGGACAAGGCCGCGCCCTCGCACGCGGTGGAATCGCCGGCGAAGGCTCCAAAGGCTGCACCTGCGGATCAAACGAAACCTGAGGCCAAGCCAAAGGCTGCAGCCGAACAGAAACCCGCCTCCAATGGAGCCAAGGCGGCAGCTTCGCTGGCTAAGGCGAAACCGGCTCCGGCCAAGGGACCCTCTCCGGCGAAAAAACCGGGCGCGAGCCCGGCGGTGGCGGCCCAAAACAGCAAGTCCTCACGGCCTGCCGCGAAGTCAGTCAAGACTGCGGCGAAGCCTGCTCCCAAGCCGCCGGCGAAGACCGCTGCCAAGGCGTCCACCAAGACGAACGGCAGGGCCGCCGCGGCCAAGCCGGCCTCCGCCAAGGCGAAGCCGGCACATGGGTCCGCCGCAAAGACCGGGCATCCCTCGCATGGCGCCAAGCACTACAAGCCGCAGAGAAAGGCCAGCGTCAAGGCAGCGAAGAAGCGGTAGCCGGTGTTGTTGCAACTTAGAGGCTGGATTCCTGCTGTCTGCGTGGAAAGCAGGTTTTCGTCCGGGCACTTCAAAGTGCGGCTGGTTCCAGGTCCAATTCCTTGCTCGTGTGTCGAGCGCTTGTTCTTGTGACCAACAGTGGGCGCCTGAGGTCTCGATATCGGGGCTCCAGTGACAGATCTCTGCCGCTGGGTGGCCGTCAGCCCTGGGGGCAGCATGACACGCAATCGCACAAAACCACGGGCCGGAGACCGAGCCCGATTCTTCACGGTGCGAGTAACCCTCCTTTCCCAGCCTGCATCTTTCCTATCACGCGCTGTTTACTTGAGAGCCATCGCCCTATGTGTGTCTTCCATCCACCGTCGCAGACGTTCATCGCAGCGGGTTTCGTAGCTGAGGAACGGAAGTAATGGAGTTTACTGACGGGCGCAGGCGTGTCGTCATTGAGGACATTGCTCCCCAGATCGATGCCGGCAGCCATCCGGTGCGCCGCGCCGTGGGCGACACCGTAGCCGTCTCCGCGGCGATTTTTGCCGATGGGCACGACCTGCTGGCCGCGCGCCTCCTTTACCGTCATAGAACCGAGCGGCGATGGCGATTCAGCCGCATGAAGGCGGAGGGCAACGATCTGTGGAGCGGATCGTTCACCGTGGATAAGATTGGTTCATGGAGGTTCACCGTTCAGGCGTGGATCGATCATTTCGAAACCTGGGCCAGCGACTTAAGGAAGCGGCTTGGCGCACAGGCAACCGCCGCCGACCAGGGCGCTGTGAGTACGCAGTCGAACGGGCGCGATTTGCCGCTCGCTTTTCGGTCGGGAGCGATCCTGGTGCATGAGGCTTCATTGCGGGCCCGGGGCGGGGAAGCGAAGCGGCTTGCCGCAGCCGCCAAATCGCTGAATGAGCTCGCCGATGAGAACCGGGCCTTCTATCACTATCCATTGGGCGAGGAGATTCACAGGCTGATGGCCGATTATCCGGACCTGCGGCACGCAACCCAATGCGCGACCGAGTTTCCTTTGATCGCCGACCGGGAGCTCGCCAACTTCTCTTCCTGGTATGAGATGTTTCCGCGCTCCGCGTCTCCGGTGCCTGGCCAGCACGGAACCTTCGCCGATGTGGAGCGGCAGTTGCCGGAGATAGCCGGCATGGGATTCGACATTCTTTATCTGCCGCCGATCCACCCGATCGGCCGAGCCTTTCGCAAGGGCCCGAACAACACCGTAGACGCCGGTGCCGATGCGCCGGGAAGCCCTTGGGCAATCGGAGACCGAAACGCTGTTCCCTGCGCTCCTGTGGGAGCGAGCCGGAATGGCGATTGCGGCGGGCATAAATCCATCCACCCGCCACTGGGCACCTTCGCGGACTTCGAGCGCTTGGTGGCAGCGGCGAAAAGCCACAGCATGGAGATTGCGCTGGATATCGCCTTCCAGTGTTCACCCGATCATCCCTGGGTGAAGGAGCATCCGAACTGGTTCATGATCCGGCCGGACGGCTCGATCCAATACGCGGAAAATCCGCCGAAAAAATATCAGGACATTTATCCGCTGAACTTCGAGTCGCCCGATTGGCGGCGTCTGTGGGGCGAGCTCTATTCTGTCTTCGAATTCTGGATCGAACGCGGCGTGCGCGTCTTCCGCGTCGACAATCCGCACACCAAAGCTCTGCCTTTCTGGGAGTGGTGCCTCGGCAAGCTGAACAGCAATTACCCTGAGGTGATCTTTCTCGCGGAAGCGTTCACGCGGCCCCATGTGATGTATGGATTGGCCAAACGAGGATTCACGCAGTCCTACACCTACTTCACTTGGCGCAACACCAAGCCGGAGCTCACCAGCTATCTCGAAGAAATTTCCCAGCCGCCGGTCAGCGAATTCTTCCGCCCGAACTTCTGGCCGAATACGCCAGATATCCTCCACAAGACACTGCAGGAGGGCGGACGGCCCGCGTTCATGCAACGCGTGATTCTGGCGGCGACTCTCTCGGCGAACTACGGCATTTATGGCCCAGCGTATGAGTTGATGGAGAACGCACCGGCAAAGCCCGCACCCGGTAAGACCGAGTCAGAGGAGTATCTCGACAGCGAGAAATACGAAATCCGCCAACGGGACCGGAACGCGCCTGGTTCGCTCGTTCCCTTGATCACTTTGCTCAACCAGATTCGCCGGGCCAATCCGGCAATGCGTTCGAACTCCTCGCTTCACTTCCATGCGATCGACAATCCGAAGCTGCTTTGCTACTCGAAATCGACTCCCGGCTTTGAGAACACGATTCTGGTTGCCGTGAATCTCGACCCATTCAACGAACAAGCCGGATGGACGAGTTTGGATCTGAGCCAGATGGGCATCTCTGGGCAAGAGACCTTTGTCGTCGAGGATCTTCTGGGCGGCGTAAGCTACACATGGCGTGACCGCCGAAACTATGTGGCTCTGCGGCCGAGCGTTCAGCCGGCGCACATCTTCAGGATCGTGCGATGAGTGATGAGTTATTCCATGAGGATGGCCGGATGCCTCGCGTGATGAGCGCCGAACCGGCGCCGAAGCCTTCCCGGCAAGGCTCGCGCCCGCGGGAGACCAGGAGAACTGGAACGTGAAGAAACTCGCCAGTGCGACAGATCCTCTCTGGTACAAAGATGCGATTATCTACGAGCTCCACGTTCGCGCCTTCGCCGATTCGAACAACGACGGGATCGGCGACTTTCCGGGACTGTTGACGCGGCTCGACTATCTTCAGGATCTGGGCGTCACCTGCATCTGGGTGCTCCCATTTTTCCCTTCGCCGCTGCGCGACGACGGTTATGACATTGCGAATTACACCGACGTCAATCCGTCGTACGGCACTCTGAACGACTTCAAGGCATTTCTCGACGCAGCGCACCAGCGCAACATGCAGGTGATGATCGAGCTGGTGATCAATCACACCAGCGATCAACACCCGTGGTTCAAGGCGGCGCGGCTCGCTCCGCCAGGGTCGCCTGAGCGGAATATGTATGTATGGTCCGATACGGACAAGCGGTACAAAGACGCCCGCATTATCTTCACCGATACGGAGAAGTCCAACTGGACCTGGGATGACGCCGCGAACGCCTACTACTGGCACCGGTTTTTCTCGCATCAGCCCGATCTCAACTTCGACAATCCGTTGGTGATCGAAGAGGTGCTGAAGGCGATGCGCTTCTGGCTGGACATGGGTGTGGATGCGCTGCGCATGGACGCGATTCCCTACCTGTGCGAACGGGACGGCACATCCTGCGAGAATCTGCCGGAGACGCATGCGGTGGTGAAGGTGCTGCGGGCGGCAATTGACGCGGGCTACGCCAATCGCCTGATCCTCGCCGAAGCCAACCAGTGGCCGGCCGATGTTCGTCCTTACTTCGGCGACGGTGACGAGTGCCACATGGCCTTCCATTTTCCGCTCATGCCGCGCATTTATATGGCGCTTCGGCAGGAAGATCGGCTCCCCATCACCGACATCATGGCGCAGACGCCGCCGATCCCCGACAACTGCCAGTGGGGGCTGTTCCTGCGCAACCACGACGAACTCACGCTGGAGATGGTGACGGACGACGAGCGTGACTATATGTATTTTGCCTACTCGGCCGATCCGCGCATGCGCATCAACGTCGGCATCCGGAGGCGGCTCGCTCCGCTTGTGGATAACAACCGCCGGCGCATCGAACTGTTGAATTCTTTGCTGCTCAGCTTTCCCGGCACGCCGATTCTGTACTACGGCGATGAGATCGGGATGGGCGACAACATCTATCTCGGCGACCGCAATGGCGTGCGCACCCCGATGCAGTGGACATCGGACCGCAATGCAGGCTTTTCGAAATGCGATCCAGCCCGGCTCTACTTTCCGGTGGTCATGGATTACATCTACGGATACCAGGTGGTCAACGTAGAGGCACAGCTTAGCGATCAATCGAGCCTGCTGCACTGGACGCGCAACATGATCGCCCTGCGCAAGCTCTTTCAGGTCTTCGGTCGCGGCACGCTCACTTTCCTGAACCCCGCGAACCGAAAGATTCTGGCCTACCTTCGCAATCTGGATCTCGGGGATGGTACGCAGCAGACGGTGCTCTGCGTAGCCAATCTCAGCCGCTTTGCCCAGCCCGTCTCGCTCGATCTTTCTGAGTACCTCGGCAGTCAGCCGGTCGAGATGCTTGGGTACGTCGCCTTTCCGGTGATCACGGAAGCCCCGTATGCTTTGACGCTCGCGCCCTATTCGTTTCTGTGGATCGAATTGCAGGCTCCGCAAGTGGAAGCGCAGCCAGCGGCTGAAACGGACCGCGAGGCGCAGCGCGAGGCGCCGCTTGAGCAGAGTGTTGGGCTTGAGGCGCTGACCCATGGATGGGCAGGTTTACTCGCAGGCCGAGGCACAGCGGTGGTCGAGTCGGCGTTGGCCGCGTGGCTGCCGCGACAGCGCTGGTTTGGGGCAAAGACGCGCCAGATCCAGGCAGCTCAGATCCGCGACTGGGCCGAGCTTCACCCAACATCCGGCAAAGATTGCTTCAACGCACCCGATGCGGCGCATGCGAGCAGTGTATGTCCCGCCCTCTTCTTTGTTGAGATCGTCTATGCAGAGGGCCCCGCAGATCTTTACCAGATTCCGCTGGCTCTGAGCACGGGCCGCGAGGGAGAGGAAGTTGCTGAGAGTCGCCCCGCGAGCGTCGTGGCTACGCTCAGCTCGGCCTCCGGTTCCGTCATTCTCCATGACGCGGCGCCGCGCGAAGATTTCCAGCAAGGCTTATTCAAATTGATTGAGTGCAACATGACGCTCGCGCTTGCCAACGGTCACGCCATTGCGCACGGGCTGGATGCGGCCACGGCCGCGCCGGCGAGCGCAGAGAGCGGCAACCTTTCGCAGAGAGCGGAGGCGGCGCCGCCGGAGGAGTTGCTTTCCCCTAGTCGATCCGACGACTCGGCAGGATCGCCCAATGAACCAGGTGCGACCCCCCCGGTCGCGCCGGTTGCACTTACCGCGCAGCCGGGCGAGGCCGCTGCGCCACCGCGATCGAACGCGCCCGCGTCCTCTGCCGGAGCCCAGCGCCTGCAGCCGCGCGAGTCGCCGAGCGCCGGCGATCCCGCGCCGCCGGGAGGAAGGCTGGATGCTCGCGCTTCCGCCGCGTTTCACGATCGCGGCGGGCGGCGGCTGCCCTCGCACATGGGTTCGGCGGAGCAATCGAACACGTCAATCCTCTACGGAAATGAATATATTCTCAAGGTATTCCGGCGGCTCCAGCCCGGCGAGAATCCGGATGTCGAGATCGGCCGCTTTCTCACCGAGGTTTCCCATTTTTCGCGCATCGCGCCATTCCTCGGCGAGATTTCGATGACGCCGGTGAACGGAGAGAAGACGACCGTGGCTATGCTGCAGGGTCTGGTGCCGAACACGGGCGACGGATGGGATTGGTTTGTACATCAGATTGCCGGCGGGCTCTCGCGCGTAACCGACCTGCCCCTCGTTCCCCAGAAGCGTCCAAGTCCCGGTCTCCTGCACGACCCTCCAACGCTGCTTGAAGAGATGGAGCCTGCCCGTGCATCGCTGGAAGCGGCTGCGCTCCTCGGCCGGCGCACAGCTGAGATGCATCTTGCGTTGGCAACTCCATCGGAGAATCCCGCGTTTTCCGCTGAGCCGACCACTGCGGACGATCTGGCGCGCGATGCGGATCGAATCGAAACTCAGCTCAAGGCGGCATTGGACGCGCTTCGAACGCAGCTCAACCGTCTCGATGAGGCGAACGGCGATGCCGGAGCTCTGTTGCTTTCGCGGCGGCTGGAACTGATCGAACGTGCCCGCGCCATCGCATCCCTGCCGGCGGCGGGCGAGCGCATTCGCATTCACGGCGACTTTCATCTTGGCCAGACGTTGCGCACCAGCGCAGAGCCGGTGCAGACCGAAGCGGCCCAGGAAACCGGCGAGGGCGATTTTGTCTTTCTGGATTTCGAGGGCGAGCCGGCACGTTCCGTCGCGGAGCGCCGCCGTAAACAATCGCCTTTGAAGGACGTGGCAGGCATGATACGGTCATTCTCGTATGCCGCGCACTTTGCGCTGAATCAATTTCTTGCCGATCAAGAGGTTGGGCTGGAGAAAGCCAGCTCCGAGACGCTTCGTGGATGGGCCCGCCGCTGGGAAGATGTGGCCTCATCCGAGTTTCTGCGCACATACCGTGAAACCATTGCAGCCAATCCGGCGCTGCTCGGGCCTCCGGACCAATCGCAGGCCTTGCTCAATGCCTATTTGCTCGAAAAGGCGCTCTACGAATTGCTCTATGAGCTCAACAATCGTCCCGCGTGGCTTCGCATCCCGATTTCTGGCATCCTATCGCTATAAGGAGTTCCTCGCCTGACAGAAGCCCACATCGCTTCGCCCCGGCGCGAGCATTCCCCGATACGAATGGCGACCGCAGATCCAATTCCCGTTCAGAGTTCCGCTTCCACCCGGCCGGCGGCCAGCTTGCTTGTGATGGTGGCAGCGATGCCTCACGAGCAGTTTGAAAGCCTGCTCGCCAAACTGGCTGCTGCGTTCGCTTCCGACAGCATGCTGGTGGCGACGCAGAATGAATTCTCCTCGAACTCATTTCCCGCTCTTCGCGTCATTCCCGCTCCGCCCACCAATGCAGCCTGGATCTCGACGGCCGCGGATTTCGTGCATGCATCCCAGATTGCGCAGGACGAGAATCTGCGTGCAGTTCTTATGCTGGGCCCGGGCGGTTCGCTCACAGCCTCCGCCCTGCGCTATCTGGCGAACGCGGTCCTCTCCTCCGGCGTGGACCTTGCGGTGCCGCGCTACACGCTGCCGCCGAATGCCGGCTTGATCAATTCGGCCATTCTTTATCCGCTCACCCGTGCCTTGTTCGCAACACGCATCCGCTTTCCCCAGGCGATCGACATGGGCCTGTCGCTGAGGATGTCGGAACGACTCGCCGCCGCTGCGCAACGGTTCACCTCTGCGAATCAGCCGGATTCTCTCGTCTGGCCGGTGAATGAAGCTGTTGTCGCGGGCTATGCCATGGACGAGTATGACGTGGGTCAGCGCGCTTTGCCGCAGCCTGCCGAGACCGACGTGAATGCGATTCTGTCTCTCGTGACCGGATCGCTATTTGCCGATATCGAGGCCAAAGCCACGGTTTGGCAGCGCGCGCGGCGCTTACCGCCTCCGCGGACCATCCCCGATGAGCCGCCGCACGCGGATGGCTCCGCGGAGGTGGCGCGCATGGTCGAATCGTTCCGGTTTGCGTACACCAACCTTCAGGAGATCTGGTCGCTCGTACTACCGCCGAATTCGCTGCTCGGCCTAAAACGTCTCTCCGCCACCGATCCTGCCGCGTTCCGCATGCCGGAGACGCTATGGGCGCGGATTGTGTACGATTTTTTGATCGCTTTCAGGCTTCGCACTATCAATCGCGGGCACCTGCTCGGCGCGCTCATTCCGCTTTATCTGGCCTGGGTCGCGGGGCATATTAATATCACGGCCGCCGGAAGCAGCTCCGAGAAACACATTGAAGCGGTCGCCGCGGCTTTCGAGGCCGACAAGCCCTACATGGTTTCGCGATGGCGTTGGCCGGATCGGTTTAACTCATGAATGCTCTTTATGCCAGGTTGGGCCGGAAGTTGCCGGCGCTTCAAGAGAACTGGCGGTGGGAGATGCTGCCTTCAGCAAGAAAGAGGGCTTTAAGGAGTCCGCACCATGGTTAACATGCTTGCTGTCCTCTTCCAATCGAATCCGTATGGGCTTGCGCCCCCCGTGTACGGCGACAACGGTTCGATCTGGCGTCACATGTCGGCTGCACTCAACCAGTCGCTCTATCGGGTGCTCTCGCTCTTTATCGCCGTGCTGCCGGGGATTCTCGCATTCTTTGTGGCCATTGCGATCTTCAGCCTGATCGGCATGGCGATCTCCGCCGTTTTGCGGCGGGTGCTCAGCTGGTTCAAATTCGACGATCGCATGGCGAGAAACCGGGGCAATACGGAATGGACCCCTACGAGCTCTCCTACCGATCTCGCGGCACGCATCTCCTTCTGGGCTTGCGTGATTGCGGGTCTCATCATCGGCGTGGCGGCATTCGACACGTCTTATGCCGTGGGAACCACGCTGCCGATCTCGATTCTCCCCTATTTCACTCACGCGGTCGGCGCCTTTCTCTTGCTGATTGCCGGCAATCTCATCGCGCGCTTTCTCGCCCGCTCCGTCCTCATCGGTGCGGTGAATGCACAGCTGCAGTATGCGCGTTTTCTATCGCTCGGCGTGAAGTGGCTTGTGCTCGTCTTGACCGCGGCCATGGTGCTCGATCATCTTCAAGTGGGCGGAGACATCGTCGAGCTGGCCTTTGGAATTCTCTTCGGCGGCATCGTGCTCACATTGGCTCTTGCCATAGGACTGGGCTCGCGCGACCTGGTGAGCCGCTCGCTCGAGAGCCGCGTGGAGCGGTCCGGCGAGCGCAGTCCGGCAGCGCATGAGACCTCGATCTCAACTCCGACCGAGACAATCCGCCATTTTTGAGCGGGGGTTCTGGATCACTGCGGCGGTGTCGTGCGGCAGCGCGATTGCGCCATCCCTCAGCCGCAATTCATCGCGGGACGCGAGGACGAGCCGGCTGCCTTCAGGCGCCGAAAAGCTCGGCCGGGAATCGCCGAGATTGCAACATAGTTGAATCGATCCCCGCGCCATGCAGAGCCACTTCTTCTGTTCGTCATAAAGCACGCGCGTCTGCCCCGGCTCGCCGTTGTTCAGGCACGGAGTCGCGTAGCGCAGTTGGATGAGCGCGCGATACCATGCGAGCATCTCCGCGTGTTCCGGCTCCGTTCTCTCTCTCCAATTCAGCTTGGACCGCTCGAAGGTCTCGCGCTTTTCAGGATCGGGAATGGAATTGGGATCCCAGCCGAAATGGGCAAATTCTTTCTTCCTTCCTGCTGAAACCGACCGCGCCATCTCCGGATCCTCGTGGTCAGCGAAGTATTGAAACGGCGCGGATGCCGCCCACTCCTCGCCCTGGAAGATCATGGGCACAAACGGACCTAGCAACACAAAAGCGGCAGCAATTTTCGCGCGATCGAGGCCGACGGTCTGGGAGACTCTGTCGCCGACGGCGCGATTGCCAATCTGGTCGTGGTCCTGGATATAACCCAGAAAACGGTGCTGCGACAGGTTCCCAGTCGGGCGTCCATGCACGCGATTCCGATGGCTCGAATACACGCCATCGTAGACGAAGGTCTGCTCCAGAGCTTTAGCCAGCTGCGCCACGGAACCAAAGTCCGCATAGTATCCGCCCGGCGGCTCCGGGCAGAGGAGGGCGAACAGGGCATGATGAAAATCGTCGCTCCATTGCGCGTCAATACCCAAACCGCCGGCGGGGCGCGGCGTGACAATGCGCGGGTCGTTCAGATCACTCTCCGCGATCAACACCAACCGGCGCCCAAGAGCGGCACTCAATGTCTCGGTCTCGCTTGCAAGCTGCTCCAAAAAATGAATCGCCGAACGGTCCGCGAAGGCCTGCACGGCATCGAGCCGCAGACCGTCGATGTGGAAGTCCCGCATCCACATCAGCGCGTTGTCGCAAAAGAAGCGACGCACCTGATGCGATCCTGCCTGTTCAAGATTCACCGCGCCGCCCCAGGGTGTGTTATGCACATCGGTGACGTACGGCCCGAACTTGCCGGTGTAGTTGCCGACCGGCCCAAAATGGTTGTAGACCACGTCCAAGACAACGGCCAACCCTTTGCCATGGGCTGCGTTGACAAATCGCTTGAGCGCTTCCGGTCCGCCATAGGGCTCGTATACCGCGAACAACGCCACTCCGTCGTAGCCCCAGCCATGGTCACCGGGGAAGGCTGCCACCGGCATCAGCTCCACGTGCGTGATGCCCAGCTCCGCCAGGTGCGCCAGTCTATCGATTGCCGCATCCAGAGTGCCTTCTTGCGTGAAGGTGCCGATGTGCAGTTCATAGACGATGGCGCTTGGCAGTGGGCGGGCCTGAAACCGGTCATCGGTCCACGCAAAGGCATTCTGGTCGAAGAGGCGCGACAGACCGTGGACTCCATCCGGCTGCCATTGCGAGCGCGGATCGGGATACGGTCTCGGGTCGTCGTCGATCAGATAGCCATAGTCGGTTCCTGGCTCAGCTTCAGCCGCATCGAGATGCCAGCAGCCCTGTGCGTCCGGCCCTTTCATGAGAAGAGCGAAACCGTTCACCTGGACGGCCATCCGGCTCGCGAACGGAGCCCATATTTCGAATCGGTGCATTCCTTACTCCGCCTGCCTGGTGAGCAGCGCGACGGGAAAGCGCTGGAAGAGCGATTGAACCTGTACGCGCCCGCCTGGCACTGTGTCGCCCGTGAGGACGTTGTTCCAGAGGCTCTGCGGCAGATCGACCGTGGTGCCATTCCAACTCGCACCTAATTGCAGGTTCCAGCGCGGGGCCAGAGCCGCAACGTTTTCGCCGCGCAGAAAGCCTACAACATGGTCTCTCTTCGATCCTTCCGCAAGCAAAGGATTGTAGCTCGCCTCCGAACCGAACCACGCCGGCTTCTCCCTGCGCAGGCGCAGCGCCCTATAGGTTACCCAAAGCTTGGGCAGCCCGCTGTCGGAGCGCCTCATGATCGCTTCCGGATCGAGGCCATGCTCAAGCTCGCTGAGCATCGACTGCCGGAGTTCGTAGTCGACCGGGGCGCGGTTATCAGGATCGACCAGGTGCAGATCCCACAATTCGCTTCCCTGATAGGTATCCGGTACGCCCGGCGCAGTGAATTTGATGAGGGTTTGAGCGAGGCTGTTGGTGCGTCCCGCGGAAAGAATCTCGGCGACAAAAGCCTCTAACTCCGCGATGAACGCCTGCGAATTGAGGATTTGTTCGATGAAATTCTTCAGCGCATCCTCGAACTCGGTGTTCTGAAGAGTCCAACTGGTCTGTTGCTTGGCCTCGCGCGTAGCCTTTTCCATATAGGCCGTCAATCGTTCCGCGGAGATGGGCCACGCGCCGATCAACGTCTGGTAAAGAAAGTATTCGGTGTTGGGGTCGGGGAATTTACCCGTCTTGAACTGTGCATTGCTACGCGACCAGCGGAGCAGCGCAGTTTTCCATGGCCCCGGCATCTCGGTGAGGACCGCGAGCCGCGCGCGCACATCATCCGATCGTTTGGTGTCATGCGTCGAAAGGGCGTTCATGGTCTCCGGATGGGAGCTCTGCATGCCTGTACAGTACTGATGAAAAATTTCAAGCGTGAGACCACCAAGGCCCGGAGCGCTACCCACTTCGTTCAGTCCGATCATCCGATTGAAGCAGTAGAGCGCGGTGTCCTCAACGCCTTTGGCCATAACCGGTGAGGTGAATTGCTGGAAGCGCAGCAGGAATTCAGACTCCAGTCCTCCTCGCGCGCGCAAGGCCAGCACATCCGCAATAAAATCGAGCAGACCGGTATCCAGGTCTGGCCTGTTCGTCTTCGCTTGCGCGACCGCCCGATCGATCTCGCGGCGATCCTCGTCGGTAATCTGATCCCGCTCCGGAATCACGTAGGTTCGGTAGACTGCCATGCATGCGGCAACTTCACGGAGAGCGCGTCTGATCTCCGCGCGTGTGTAGTCGCGCCTGTCGCGCCGGTTCTCGCATATCTGCACGAACAAGCTTGCCAGCCGATTGACGTCGCTGCCCAGCGCTTCATGTTCTACATTCAGCTTCTTATCGCGAGCGATCAATTCGAAATCGACGGGCTCGCCGGTGAAGCCGGCATAGACGCCGGTGAGCTCCTGCAATCCCTCGCTGTGGATCAGAAGGCGATTGCAGATATTCAGAAAATCGTACCCGGTGGTTCCTTCGATGGGCCAGGTCTTCGGCAGGGCCTCTTCCGGCTCCAGGATCTTCTCGGCGATGATCCAGGCATCCGGAGCGCGCTCGCGCAGACGTTCGAGATATTGCTGCGGGTCTCGCAGGCCATCCGGATGATCGATGCGCACACCGTCGAGGACGCCGTTCGCGAGCCACTCCAGGATTCTGCAGTGCGTTGCTTCGAAGACGTGAAGGCGCTCGATGCGAAGCCCGATCAGCGTATTGACATCGAAGAAGCGGCGATAGCCAAGATCCTGATCCGCGGTACGCCAATAGGCCAGGCGGTAGTGCTGAAGATTCAGGAAGTCATCGAGAGAGTCGAGATTGGCGCTCAGCTCGCTCGTGGCCCGCGTAATGGCGCTCGCCACTTCAGCATGCTCTTCACAGAGCCGGTGCAGAAGTTCGTAGATGACAGTCTTATCGCGATGGCGCGAAAGAACCGTCTCATGGTCGGCGGGCGGAGGCGTCGGCAGCCGGGCAAGACTGTCGGCGATAAAGTTCAGGGTCGCGTTCTTTGCGTATTTGGCTGCCTTGGAGAGCGGGACCGCGAGCGAGCGTGGCGCCAGGGGAAACAGATTGTCCATGTACCGGACCTGGAATCGATCGCAATCCTGCTCGATCGTGATCTGTTTCGCACTCAGAATCCGGCCGTATTGATCTCCCAGCACGGGAATCAATATCTTGTTGTGGCGCTTTACCTCGGGCGACCGCCAATCGACGTCGAACCAGGTCGCGTAACGGCTCGATGGGCCATTCTCCAAAACGTCCCACCAATAGCGGTTCTGCGGGCCCGTTGCCATGTGATTTGGAACGATGTCGAGCACCTGGCCCAAACCGATCTCGCCTAATCTTTCACAGAAGCGACGGTGACCCTCTTCGCCCCCCAGCTCTTCGTTCACCTTCTCATGATCGACAACGTTATAGCCGTGCATGCTGCCCGGAGCGGCCTGCAGGTAGGGTGAGCTGTACACGTGCGAGACGCCGAGCGCCTTCAGATAGGCAGCGATCGCGCTGGCCTGGTCAAAGGTGAAATCCGCATGCAGTTGAAGCCGGTAGGTTGAGTGGGGAACACGCCGCATTGATCTTTGCGCCTTACTGCACTGTGGTTGCTCTTCGATGCAAGAGAGAGGCTGGCCGTACCTGCTGCGAGAACCTGTGCCAGCCGTAGGTATTAATCCGGATGAGCCCAGTCCGCGCAAATCGACGCAAGAAACCGCGCCTACTGTCGTTAGATGGTTGGAGCCGAGTTCCGGGATGCTCTCTTGAGCCCGGGCGCCCCGGGACTGCTTTGAAGGGCCGATCAGCGCTGGTCGGTGAGTTGTCGGATTTAACCACCGCACCGGTCAGAGTGGAGCGCCGTTTGTGTGCGTTCGGATAATGGTGCCCAAGGGATGATGTCGCCGCTCAAAGGAACGGAGCGGGAGCAGCCTACTTCTGTAGCCTGATGCAGAAACAACAGGGCCGGCCGCTGCGGCGGCCGGCCCTGTTTGCTGCTGTGTATAGAAAGCCGAAGCTACCGCGCTCCAGCCAGCGAGGGCCTGGGGTCGAGCGAGCCATCCGCGTAACCCTTGGCCATCTCGGAGACCGGAATGGGCTTGTAGTCGCCGGCGTGGCCGGCCTGGCCGAACCCGGTCATGCGCTCGGCCACGACCTTAGCCATGGCCTCGCGGGCCGGCTTCATGTAGTCGCGCGGATCGAATTTCTCAGGGCTCTCCGCAAACACCTTGCGAATGGCGCCGGTGATCGCAAGCCGATTATCGGTGTCGACGTTGATCTTGCGCACGCCGTTGCGAATGCCGAGCTGAATCTCCTCGACCGGCACGCCCCAGGTGGGCTTCAGCTTGCCGCCATACTGGTTCACGATGTCCTGCAACTCCTTGGGCACCGAAGAACTGCCGTGCATCACGAGATGCGTATGCGGCAGGCGTTTGTGGATCGCAATGAGCACATCCATCTTGAGCACCGAGCCATCGGGCTTCTTGTTGAACTTGTAGGCGCCGTGGCTGGTGCCGATGGCGATAGCCAGCGCGTCCACGCCGGTGCGCTCGGCAAACTCGACCGCCTGGTCGGGGTCGGTGATGTGCTCGAGGCCCGAGCCGCCGGCTCCGTGGCCGTCTTCCACGCCGCCCAGCACGCCGATCTCGCCCTCGACCGTGACGCCGCGCTCATGCGCGTAGTCAACCACCTTGCGGGTGACTTCGACATTTTCTTCGAAGGAAGAAGGCGTCTTGCCGTCCTCCTTGAGCGAACCGTCCATCATCACACTGGTGTAACCCAGGGCGATGGCGCTCTTGCAGGTTTCAAAGCTGTTGCCGTGGTCCTGGTGCATGGCGATCGGGATGTCGGGATTGAGCTCGGCGGCGGCTTGAATGAGGCGGAACAGGTACAGATCTTCGGCAAAGGCGCGCGCGCCACGGCTTGCCTGCACGATCACCGGGGACTTGGTCTGTTTGGCGGCGATCATGATGGCCTGGATCTGTTCCATATCGTTCACGTTGAATGCGCCCACGCCGTAACCGCCCTTGGCAGCCTCGTCGAGGAGCTGTCGCATCGATACCAGAGGCATAGAATTCTCCTTTTCGGTTTGGCTCCGGCGGCTTGCGAGCCTGAGAAGAATTGGCCCGGTTGCGGGAGCCGCAATCATCCTTATCCTAGCAGAGGCATGCAAGGAAAAACCGATGATGGAGATCACAAGGCGTCGCGGATCGGGGTTCAGGCGCCAGCGAACCGGGAGCGCCATACAGGGAACGGTACAGGGGAAAAGGGAACAAAAAGCGATTCCAGAAGCGATTCCACGCGGCCCGCGTTTCGATTCTGAGAGGTGCGAGATCTTCGAGTCTTTGCAGGCGCGGAGAGTCTGCTCCCAGTCTCACCCCCACGCGCCCAGCAGCCGCCGCACCAGAACAATCTGGCCGACATGGTAGGCGTTATGATCTGCAATCAGCAGAGCCTCGCGCAGAATCGTCTGGCCATCGCCGTGCGGAATCTTCGCGTAAAGATCGGTCCCAGGATCGGACAGCAGAGCGCAGAAGGCCTTCAGGTCCTTGCGAAAGGCGCCCACGCTCTTGTCCCAGGCCTTTTCATCGGGAGGGTTGGGCGCGGACGGCCAGTAGCCGCTCGGCCAGGGGCGCTCTTTGTATTTGGGATTGCGGGAGAAATCGAGAATGTCCTCCTGCGCGATGCGCAAGTGTTCCAGAAGCTCCCAGGGCGAGTGTTCCGTCCCCTCGGGACGCTTCCCCCGCAGCTCGGCAGGCAGATCCTTGATGGCAGCTTCAAAATCCGCATGGGCATTTGAGCCGGTGAGCAGGTCGATCAGATGCTTGCGAAGGTTTGCGTCGTGGTCGGCTGGTTCGATCTTGGCCATCCGCTGGATTCTCCTGGACGGGCGCTGACAACGCCCGTTTTTCAGTGATTCGGCGGAACGCACGAAAGATTCGGCGAATTTGCGCAGCGGGCCCGCTACGCGCCGACTACCGCTTGCTGCGCTGCGAAGATCTCGCTCAGGCCGGATTCGGCCAGATCGATCAGCGTATTCAGTTCTGCGCGCGAATACGAGCCCTTCTCGGCCGTCGCCTGCGTCTCAATCAATCCGCCGTCGGCGGTCATCACCACATTCATATCCACATCGGCCTGCGAATCCTCTTCATAGCAGAGATCGAGCAGTGGCGTGCCCCCGACGATGCCGACCGAAACCGCCGCGACCATCTGCCTCAGCGGCGACTTCTTGAGGGTTCCGGCCTTGACCAGCGCGTTCAGCGCGATGGCCAGCGCCACCGCGGCGCCGGTGATGGCCGCGGTGCGCGTGCCGCCGTCGGCCTGGATCACGTCGCAGTCGAGGATCACCGTGCGCTCGCCCAGCGCCTGCATGTCCACAACCGAGCGCAGGCTCCGGCCGATGAGCCGCTGAATCTCATGGGTGCGGCCGCCGATCTTGCCGCGCTCGCTCTCGCGCGGCGTCCGTGTCACCGTGGAGCGGGGCAGCATGGCGTACTCGGCCGTAACCCAGCCGCGCCCGGAGTTGCGCAGCCAGCCCGGCACCCCGGGCTCGATGGTAGCGTTGGTCAGCACGCGGGTGTTTCCGAAAGAGACCAGAACCGAGCCTTCGGCGGTCTGGACAAAGCCGGGCGCGAGAGCGAGCGGACGAAGCTGGGCGGGGGTTCTGCCGTCAGGGCGGAAAAAGACGCCGTTCGATGGCGCAACAGTCTGCATATCAGGATTGTAAGGGAGGGGTGGCGCAGCCTCGGCCTGACGGACACGTGGGTTTCAAAATGGGAAAACCCGATCCGCGCTTCCCGAAGCGGAATTTTCCTCGCATCGCATTGATTGAAAATCAACTTACGCCAACTTCTCTCCGCAACTCAGTGCAATTTTGGGACAAGCCGGCCTGCGCAGGCCGAAACAATAGGCGCGGAGATGGGCGGTCAAGTGATTCCCTTATTAGGAACTTAGAGAATCGCTCCTACTTTGGCACGTTGCGTGTAAGAGAGAGTGCAAGATCCGAATTCAAAAGTGGAAACGGGAGGAACGGGAAGTCCTCGGGCGTCGTTGTACGCCTGCGGGATCCTGAGCCTGCGTGTCCTGATTCCTGAAGATCGCCACGCGCCGGTGCCGTTGGGGAACGGTTCGGCACGCCGCGAAGCCAATGGGGAACAGAACGCGGAAGAGATCCAAAGATCCGGGCCGGCGGGGATAAACGGCGGCCGGAGGGGGCCGATGATGCCGCAGACAGGGAGCATGGGGAGTACAGGACGGAAGCGGGTGGAGGCTGCTGTAGAGGCCGTCGCCACTCTCAGCAGGCGGGATGAGAGCCTGGCTGAGGTGGCGCACGACGCCAGGAACATGGTGACGGCGCTGGGGCTCTATTGCGATCTGCTCGAAGAACCGGGCGTGCTGGCCGTCCCGTTCGCCCACTACGGGAACGAGTTGCGCCTGGTGGCCGCCGCGAGCCGGCGTCTTGTGGAGAAGCTGGTCTCTCTGGACACCGAAGCAGGGCCAGAGATCATCCCGCACGCGGGAAGAATGCGGCCCATCGAAGGCTCCGCGCCGTGTCAGCAGAGGGGGGCGGCGGATTTGAACCGGCACGCCGTGGCGGAACGGAGCCTCGAATCGAGCGTCGAACCGGGTCCCGGCGGCTTCCATCCAAGCTGCGAACGGAACCTCGAATCGGGGCTGGAGCCGGCGACGAACGAGAGTGTGCGGCAGAGCCACCGGTGGCCGCTCGATCGCGGCCGGCCTTGGGAGACGACCTTTGCCGAGCCGATCCATAATCTCGCCGCCGAGTTGCTGGCCAACCGGAATCTTCTCTCGGCGCTCGCCGGCCCCGGCGTCGCCGTCACCCTGGATACCGAGGGCGGCGCACGCAGGGTATCGCTGACAGCCGAGGATCTGACCCGCCTGCTGGTCAACCTGGTGAGGAACGCCGTAGAGGCGATGCCCTCGGGCGGGCATATCCAGATCCGTCTGTGCGAGCGATCCCGGCAGAAGGGCACGGGCGAATGGGTAATGCTTTCGATCGAGGACAGCGGTCCGGGCATTGCGCCGGAGGCCATCGGGAGGATCTTCGATTCGGGTTTCACGACGCATTCGGCCGACGCGAGCGGGCGTGGCGGCTGGCCTGCGGCGCATCGCGGGCTGGGTCTGGCGATTACGCGCTCCCTCGTGGAAACCGCCGGCGGACGGATCGCTGCCTTCAATTGCGCCCCGCGAGGCGCGTGCATCGAGATCGAACTGCCGGTGCAGACCCCATGAACGGCGTTCCGCAGCCGCGCGGCTGCGGCCGCAAGGATGCGGACGCACCGGAAGTTCAACCATCCCAGGCCGGAGGCGAATACAATGCTGGAAACAGTTCTCAATTCAAGGGCCATGGAATTCATTCCTCAAGTTGCCGGACCGGCGGCTCGGCTTCACGTGCTGGTGGTGGATGCCGACGCGGCGATGCGCTCGGCCTGCGCGGAGATCGCAGCCAGTCTGGGCTACGCCGTGGAGAGCACCGGCGACCTGGCTCAGGTGCGCAACCTGCTGCGGGGCCGCGCCATCGACATTCTGCTCGTCAACCTGCCCGCCGGGACCAGCCAGGGGCTGGAGATGGTCTCCGACGCGAAGCTGCTCTATCCGGACGTCTCGGTAATCGCCATGGCTGCTTCGGGCTCCGTGAGCATCGCCGTCGAAGCGATGCGTTGCGGGGCTTCCGATTATCTGACCAAGCCATTCGCCGTGGATGAGCTCTCAACCGTGCTCGATCGCGCCGCGCAGCGCCACACCACCGACGCCGCCAGCCGCCAGTTGCGCGAGCGGTTCCGGCTCTCGCAGGGGCTGGGCGCGATGATCGGCCGCTCGGCGGAGATGGAGAAGCTCTACCGCATCCTCTCCAAAGTCGCCCAAAGCTCGCACCCAGTGCTGGTGCTGGGTGAGAGCGGCACCGGCAAGGAGCTTGTGGCGCGGACCATCCACGCCTACGGGCCCAACGCGCAAAAGCCTTTCCTGCCCGTCGACTGCGGATCGCTGGTGCCCACCCTCATTGAAAGCGAGCTCTTCGGCTACGTGAAGGGCGCGTTCACCGGGGCCATCCGCTCGAAGGAGGGCCTGCTGGTTTCAGCCGAGGGCGGGACGGTCTTTCTCGACGAGATCGGCGAGCTCTCGCTCGACCTGCAGGTGAAGCTGCTGCGGGCGCTCCAGGAAAAGGAGGTCAGGCCGGTAGGCGCGACGCACCGCGTGCCGATCAGGGCGCGCATTGTGGCGGCGACCAACCGCGATCTGGCCAGCATGGTCGAGAAAGGGACCTTCCGCAAAGACCTCTTCTACCGGCTGAACGTTGTCAATCTGCGGCTGCCCTCCCTGCGCGACCGGCACGAAGACATTCCGCTGCTGGCGGCGCACTTTCTTGACCGCATCAGCCGCGAGCATGGCCGGAAGTTCACGCTCTCGGACGAGGCGCTGCGCACCATGATGCGCTATGACTGGCCGGGCAATGTGCGGGAGCTCGAAAACTCGGTGGAGCGGGCGTGCGCCTTATCCTCCGGGCCGGTCCTGCAACTCGGCGACCTGCCCACGCAGCTTCAACAGCAGGGCCTCGATGCGCGGCGTCTTAGCGCGGCTTCCGCCACCCACGGGACCGGCGTGGGCCCCGAGGTAAAAACCCTGGCTGAACGGGAGCGCGAAGCGATTTTGGACGCCATCCGGACGCTGAATGGGGACAAGCTGCAGGCCGCGAAACTGCTGGGGATCGGTAAAACGACGCTCTACCGCAAGCTGAAGGAATACGGCATCGCCGACCCGATGCGGGAAGACTGAAAGACAGCTTTCAGCTTTTCTCGGAGTGCGGAGGTCGTCCTCTGCGCCTCGACCGGGCACAAAGAGCTGGAAGCCGAATCTGGAGACTGGACGCCACAAGCTGGACTGAGGAGCCAAGATGAGCATTTTGATGGTGACAGGCATTGACGGCGCGCGGAACTGCGCCGAGGCGGTGAGCGCGCAACTCGGCATGGATGTCGAGTTGGCCGAGGGGCGCAGAGCGGCGCTGGCCGCACTGCGGCGGCGCGAGTTTGCCGCTGTAGTGGTGGACGAGACGACGGCCGAGTGCGATCCCGCGGCGGCCGAGGCCATCTGGGAGCACGCGGGGTTGGCCATTCCGCTGCAGATCAACTTTGCTCTCTCCGGCGCCGCGCGGCTGGTGCGCGAGATTCGTGCCGGGCTGCACCGGCGCGAGCGAGAGCAGATGCTGGCGCGCCGGGCGGCGGCAGCCGCTATCGAGGCGCAGCTGAAAACGACGGTCGCCGGATTGCTGCTGCACTCGCAGCTGGCTCTCAGCGGAACCGAACTGCCCCCGCCGGTCGCCGACAAGCTGCGCGTGGTCGCCGATCTTGCCGGGAATCTGCGCCAGCAATTGAGCGGCCCGTCCCCCGGAACGGGAGGCGATACAGCGGCCTGAGGAACGAGACCTGAGGAACGGGCGCCCCAAGGTTTGAACGGCAGCACCGGTGAACCGGGCCGGCCGCGCATCGCCGCTGTACTCTGGAAAGAGGATGAAGGATACAGCGGTCTTATTAATTGACTGTCCCGATCGCAAGGGGCTGGTCGCGCGCGTGGCTGGCCTGCTTTACCAGCGCGGCGCCAACATTTTGCACGCCGATCAGCACCAGGATCATGATCTCGGCCTGTTTTTCATGCGCCTGGAGTGGGCGCTCCACGGTGAAGCGGAGGGGCGCGGCGATTTCGATCTCAAAGAGTTCCAATCCGCATTTGCGCTGCTCGCCCGCGAACTGAACATGCGTTGGCAGCTGACGGCGAGCGCCCGCAAGCCGCGCCTGGCGCTCTTCTGCTCGCAGTACCTGCACTGCGTGGTAGACCTTCTGCATCGCTGGCACAGCGGCGAGTTCGATTGCGAGATTCCCGTTCTCATTTCCAATCATCGCGACGTGGAAAAGCTCGCCGGCTTCTACGGCATTCCCTTCGAGCACGTGCCGGTGACCGCCGCAACCAAAGCCGAGGCGGAGGCCCGGCAGCTCCAGCTTCTCGCCCGGTACGAAATCGAGCTGGTGGTGCTGGCGC
>DASXFB010000145.1:0-43195 GCA_036489815.1 Occallatibacter sp.
GCTTCTACCTCGCCGGCAGCTACATCTGCCAGCAGGCCATGGTCGCCGGCCGCATCGACGGCTACGTGGAGTACACCGGCACCGCCCTCACCGCCGTACTCAAGCAGCCGCTCGACCGCGACCCTGACCGCGTGCTCGCCACCGTGCGCAGCCTCTATCAATCGCGTTACAACATCGTCGTCGCGCCGCCGCTGGGCTTTGAGAACACCTTCGCCATGGTGATACGCAGTGACGACGCGCGGCGGCTGCATCTTGCCACGTTAAGCCAGGCCGCACAGTACACGCCGCAGTGGCGGCTGGGTGTGGGTTATGAATTCGAACAGCGGCCCGACGGACTGCCCGGCTTGAGCCGAGCCTATGGACTCAAATTCGATGGCCCGCCGCGCACGATGGATCTCGGCCTGCTTTATCGCGCGCTCAATGCGCACCAGGTGGATATGATCGCAGGCAATTCGACCGATGGGCCGATCCAGGCCTACGGGCTCACGGTGCTTGAGGATGATAGGCATTATTTCCCGCCGTACGAGGCTGTGCCGCTGGTGCGCGAAGACGCGCTGCGCCGCTGGCCTCAAATTCAAGCGGCAACCGATGCGCTGGCGGGCAAGATCACCGCAGACGATATGCGCGCGATGAACGAGGCTATCGACGGGCAGCATCGCGATCCCGCCGACGTGGTGCGCGAGTTCCGCGCGCGCAAGGGACTCTGAGAACCCAGCGCTACTTGCGCTTCTTCGGAGATTTCGTTTCGTCCGATGCAGGAACCGGGCGAGCCGCGACCGGAGCTTCCGTCTCCTCGGGTTCGTCCAGCGCGGCCAGGTCCTGCTCCATCGGGCCGGAACCGTCCTCGAGAATCGGTTCCACTTTCAATGTTTCTGTTTTTGGCGACTCGGGATCGGCGTACCCCGCCAGCTTATCCACGCGATAACCGGCCAATTCAACCTCAGCCAACGCTTCGTCCACGCTCCGGCTGAGCTCTTCCACGGCTGCTCGATTCGGCGCGGCTCCGGCGGCGAGTCCAAGCAGCGCCGGCATCAGCATCCACCAGAGCAGTTCCTCATAGCGCTCGCGAACCACGTAGGCATGGCCCTCCGCGTCGTGCACGCCCGTGAGCCACCGGACATCCGGATCGAGCCACAACGCCGGCCGGAGACCCGCCTTCGCGCTTTTCTCCTCCGGCTTGGCCGTCTCCGATTTTGCTGCGGTTGGCTTGGCCGCAGACGGTTCGCTGTTTGTCCCGGACAGGCGCTTTTTGGAGTCAACGGACTCCGCGGCTTTAGCGAGCGGCGATGAGGCCTCAGAGCTCGTGTCTTCCGCCTCCCCCACCCCAGCGCCGGTGAGCAGCAGCACTTTGATGCGGGCCGCGACGCGCCAACCCTCCTCGCCGTCGAATCCCAGTGCGCTAAAGGCTTGCGCAAACGGTTCGCGGAGGCGCAGCCGGTCAAACAAGTCCAGCGCCGCGCGGTGCGAATCTTTTCGATCGACAGACTGGGCGAGCAGTTCCAGACCGCACCAGCCAAGAATGGGACCCCACATCGCCGTAGCCGTAAATTGCGGGCTGGGGCTGGGCAACATCCGCCGGGCCGCCGCCGTCCACGGAACCGGAAAGTGGGCTTCGACTACGGGTATGCGCATGGCCGCCCGCAGGCAGTTGCGAAAACTGGTAGCGAGAGCGGCAGACTGCGTGGGTTCCATCTTGGGCTGAGGCTGATGCTGCTGCGCAAGCCGCGATACATAAGCGGCCTGCGCCGTCCGCAGGAATGTCTCCGCGCGTTCCCAGGCCAGATCAAAGAACCCGTTGCGCTCTTGATTCGTTGTTCTCTCGCTCCCTGTAGCGGCAACGGCGCGCGGGTGCTCGGCCAGATCGGCGAGCGAACGCACGAGAGAGGGATCAAGAAGCCTGCGCAACGCGTCATGCACCGGCCGCAGCTCGAGGTCGGCCAGCGCGTCTTCAAGATCAGGAACGCCGCGCCCGCTGAGCCCGTCGCACAATTTGTCCCACGGCTGGTCGACGGTGGGACGCAACTCGCGCCATTCGAGAAAGACGTGCGACTGATACGAGTGCAAGTCGAGCCGGAACCCACCCTCCCACACTTCTTTCGCCCGGCGCAGATAATTGAGGCCGGTGAGTGAGTCGCGATAGGCGAGCACGGCGGTGGTATCTCCGCTCAAGCCCAGCCCCTCGCGCAGCCTTCGTTGCCGCAACTGGCCCGATCCCTTGTCGGCATAGGCTGCCGAAGAGTCGATTGTCCCGCGCGCGTCGCCGTAACGATTGTTGTAGACCACGAGCGCCCGCTCGCCGCCACTGCTGTTCGAGTAGGCAAACACGTTCTCGTCCACCGAGCCATTGTCGGTGAAAAAATCATAGAGCAGAAAATTGCCGCTCTCGGCGAAGAGCCAGCGGCGCTTGAGCAGCGGCGCAATCTGGCGCTCATGGCGCTCCACCAGCGAGGGGTCGGGGTCTTCCTGATAACGCGGCCAGCGGTACTCCATGCCGTACTTCTCGGTGAAGCCCTCGATCTGGCCGTGGCCGAACATCGGCAGGCCGGGAAGCGTGGACATCATCACCGCCACGCCAAAGCACTTGTCGCCCTTGCCGAACTGATCGATTGCCGTGCGTTCGTCGGGATTGCTCATGAAGTTCACGTAGCGCTTCATGATGTCGGGATCGAATTCGAGCGTGTTCTTGAGCACCAAGCGGTACTTGGCGTTATCCTCGTCCCGCAACATCACCATGAAGGCGCTGTTATAAACGCGGTGCATGCCCAGCGTGCGCACAAAGTAACCTTCCATCAGCCAGAAGGCCTCGGCGAGCAGCAATGTGCCCGGCACCTCGCGCGCGACGCGATCCACTACTTCGCGCCAGAACTCCTGCGGCATGGCGCGGTCGAAATCCGCCTGACTCATGCCGTATTCCGCGCGCGACGGGATGGCGCCGCTCGCGCCCGGACCCGGAAACCACAGCCGGTGAAAATGCCGCTTGGCCAGCGTCATGGCGGCGTCGAAACGAATCACCGGGAATAACCGCGCCACATGCAGAATGGTCTGGATTACCTGCTCGCGCACGGCCGGGTTCAGATAATCGAGCTGCGCCGTGTCGTTCCAGGGAAAGCTGGTGCCGTCGTTACCGTGATAGATGTAGCGTGTTTCGCCGCTTGCTTTGTCGCGGCGGCGAAAGACCACGGCCGCATCGCTCTGCTCAAAATAGTGGTCGTCGATCTTGATCTCGACGCGGCCGTCGGTGGATAGATCGGGTCCTTCGAAGCTGTACGCCGGATACGGCTTGTCCCATCGCGCGATAAACCAATCCGGATGCTCGACCACCCAGGGCGAATCGATGCCCATGTGATTCGGCACCATGTCGCTGGCTAGCCGTATGCCGTGATGATAGGCGCGGTCGCGCAGATGGATGTAAGCCGACTCGCCGCCCAGGTCATCGGCGATCCGGTAGTCGAAGAGCGAATACGCCGAAGCGACAGCATCCTGATTGCCGCACAGAAGCTTGATGGTCTTCGAGGCGCGGCTGCGCTCCCACACCCCGATGAGCCACAAAGAATTGATGCCTCGATGCGCCAGCGTTGCCAGTTCCTGGTCGGGAATCTCATCCAGCCGTCCAATGTGCCGCCCATATTGCCGGCTCAATTGCGCCAGCCACACATAGGTGCTCTTGGCGATCAGCACCGCGCTCGGCATCCATGCCGTATCCGCAGAAAACTTCTCGTATTCGTGCGCCGGATCGCCGAAGGTGGGCACCTCCGCGTGGCTCGCCATCGGCGGCCACTGTTGCTGGCCCATGCGCCGTTGGCGCTCCGCGGCTTCGCGCGCACGCACGGCCGGACTGTCGAACTGCATCCAGATCGCCAGTTCCTCCTCGCGCAGAATCTCGCCCGCCATCAGAAGAAAACGATCCATGCTGTCGCCGAGCAGCGGTTTCCACAGCAGGCGAATCGCCTGCAACTGCTCGTTCAGCGAGCCTGGAGCACGCAAGGCAGGCGCACGCAGCAGATCGAGCAGGCTCACCGGTTTAGCATCGGCGAGAGGAATCAGCGGACGCGTGGCAAAGTATTCCGGCAGTTTCGCCGTCACCTGGCCATAGACGGTCTTCTCGGCCAGCGGCTTGTCTGCGAACAGCTCTTCGAAGGGCTTGAACGCCTCATTGCGGTTGGCCGACCAGAGCAGCAGCAGCTCTTCGAGAGCGACCGCTCTATGCGGAGTGCCCGCGGTCGACCCGGCGAGCCACTGCTTCGGCGTCTCCACGCCGCTCATTACGCTCCGGCCGGGAAAATACTCCACAAAGGCAAGCAGCATCGAGTCCAGCGCTTCCTGCCCCACCTTCGCGCCAAACCAATCGAGGGCGCCGGTCATCACCTGCGGATCGAACTGCTCGCGGTAGCGCGCGATCAAGACGTGGCTGGCCTCGTCGATCAGGCCCATGGCAAAGAGCTGCCCCGCATGCACCGTCCGCTCAGGATACTTGGCGGCCTCGCGCACCTGGTTCATGCGGTAGGCGAACTCGCGGCAGGCGGACACGCTCGCAAAGACGACGTTCCCCGCATAAGAGAACAGCGTCTCCGCGAAGTGGTAGCGATCACGCGCCTTTCGCGAAATGTGGAATTCCATCATCCGAAGTCAAACTCCTTGCTCCGCCAAAACTCCCGCAAAACTTGCCATCCAGCCGGCGGAGACGCGAATCCCAGCCTTCCACCGCACAGCGCCCGGGCAAAACTTCCTCAGATGAAGCATAAAGGACTGATCTTACCCGTCTGTACGGGAAGGAACTACGGGGAAGAAGGAAAAACCGGGATCGCCTGAGAATCGCGCGTGTCTCCCTCCCTCCCGCTGCACTGATGGGATGGGATCGCGAGCCGCCGGGATGGTTTGTCTCCGGTTCCCGCCCAGCGAAGATATCGCAGTCCGGAATGGGAGGTTGGCGGCAAAGCGCGGGCCCGCATTGCGACCGGCGCGAGACAGCCCCGGCCCTCTTTCCTTCGATGCAGACTCCGGGCGAGAGTTCCGGGTATACCATCAGCGGGTGTTCAGCCGTTTGGCGTAGACCAGCGCGGCACGGCCTTGGGGATAAAATCCCTCCTTCCGGCCCTCGCGCGTGTAGCCGTGTGCCTCATACAGCCGGCTTGCCGCAACATTCTCCTCATCGACGTGCAGCCAGAGTAGGGTTGCTCCCGTCTTCTGCGCCGAACCTTCCATGCGCCGCATCAACTCACCGCCGACGCCGTGCCCCCGTTTGTTCGGGGCCACCTCAATCGTTTCGATATAGGCAGTAGTGCCTTCCGGTCCCTCGTCGCCGCGTCTCACAATCGCGAACCCGGCCAGGATGCCATCCTCCTCCGCAATCCACGCCGCTGCCCGCGGATGAGTCAGCAGCTGGCGGAGATAGCCCGCGCTGAAGCGAAAAGGGTGGTCGAAGCACGCCTCTTCAAGAGCATAGAGCGCAGCGAAATCCTTGGCCTCGTAGGGACGATATAGCACGGCTGCGCTCCATGAAACGCAAAACCATCCTCCAAAGAGAGGATGGTTATGCGATCGGCCGCGAACGGCAAAACTAGCGTGGCGCCCGAGAAGCGAGTTCGGCTAACAACGGTCAAACTCCGCACAAGGTGACCCACCGAGTACGATGCCCCAGAGACACGACACGCGCGCTTGGCTGGCGGACTGCCCGCTAAACCTTCGCCTCGAGATCAGCGATCACGTCGAAGAAGCGCTGGTCGAGCCGGCGGTTGGTGGCAATGGCTTCCTTGATGGGAATGTCGGTGATATCGGTTCCATGGAGAACCGCGATCCGGCCCCACTTCTGGCCGTGCACCATATCGATGGCGTGAAGTCCATATCGCTGACCGAGCACCCGGTCATAAGCCGTGGGAACGCCGCCGCGCTGGGTGTGGCCGAGATTCACCGAGCGGGTTTCATAGCCGGTCTTCTTCTCGATCAGTTCGGCCAGCGCCTCGCCAATGCCGGAAAGCCGCGCGTGGCCGAAGGAATCAACCTGCTGCGAGCCGGTGACCTGTCCGACCTCCGGCAGATGGCAGCCCTCCGCCACCACAACCAGCCCATAATGCTTGCCGTGGTCGTAGTTGTATTTGAGCAGGGCGCACACGTGCTCGATGTCGATCTCTTTCTCGGGGACCAGGATGACGTGCGCTCCTCCGGCGATACCCGAGGCATAGGCGATCCAGCCCGCGTCGCGGCCCATCACCTCGATCACGATGACCCGGTTGTGCGAATCGGCGGTGGTATGGATGCGGTCGACCGCCTCCGTGGCGATCATCACGGCCGTATCGTAGCCAAACGTCGCATCGGTTCCACTGATGTCGTTGTCGATCGTCTTGGGAACACCTACGCTATGCACGCCGTTGTCACTCAAATACTGCGTGACCGATTGGGTGTCGTCCCCGCCGAGCGCGATGATCGCATCGATCTTGTTGGCCTTGAGAACTTCCTGAACCTTCTCGATGCCGCCCGGAATTTTTTTGACGTTGGTACGTGAGGAGTGGAGAATCGTGCCGCCCTTCAGCTGAATGCCATCGATACTCTCGAGCGTGAGCGGAATAAAGCTGTTGTCGAGAACGCCGCGCCACCCATTCAAGAATCCGATGAACTCGTCTCCATAATGGTTAATGCCCTTTTTGACAGCCGCGTAAATCACGGCATTCAATCCGGGGCAATCGCCGCCGCCGGTCAAGAGTGCAACTCGCATCGTGAAAATCTCCTCGCAATTTCGTCTGGTCTGATTGAGTCGAGAGGCTGGCCGGGAACTATGCGCCACCCGGTGAAGCTCTGCCGGTCTCGAAGCCTCATCCAGTGTACTCCGCCGCTGCAGACCTGATTGCGATCGGGCGCGTGTTGGCCAACTCGTTTCGTTTTGCATTTCATGGCTGCCGAGCTTGCTCCGGAATGATTCAATAAAGACATGCCCGGAAGTGGAGCACTCCTGCTGCTGACGTTTGTTGGCCTGGTCATCGCGGTACTGCTGGTCCTGCTGCAACTGACGCGGTTGGGGTTCCTGGTCCGCAGCACCATCCCGGACCGGCCGCGCCGGCGTATGTTCATCGCCTCGGTCTCCTTCTTGATCACATTCGCGGGCGTCAGAATTCTCGTACACCGGATCGTAAATCACGAAGGGCATTTCCAGTGGGTGGTGGTACGCGGGCTGCACATCCACCACCTGGTGTGGGGCATCCTGATCCTGCTGTTGGTGGGCTACGGCTGGCTGCTCGACCTGGGCCGTTCGCATTCGCCCCTGTCGATCTTCATGAGCCGCCTGATGGCCGTGAGCTACGGCGTGGGCGCCGCGCTCACCCTCGACGAGTTTGCGTTGTGGCTCAACCTGCAGCCGGATGCTTACTGGTCCAGCTCCGGCCGCCTCAACATCGACGCCGTCGTCTTCTTCGGTGCGGTGCTCGCCGTGGGCGCATGGGGTGCGCCATTTTTCCGCGGCCTCAAAACCATGTGGATGAAGCGCGTTCTATCCCCGAAGGGTTTGTGGCGGATCAGTTCGCCGATCCGGCGCGTGCGGTTGCTTCGTCCGCGTAAAGTTCGGCGATCGCCGCCGCGTATCGCTCCGTAATCACCCGGCGTTTGAGTTTCATGGAGGGCGTGAGTTCTCCTGAATCCTGCGCCCATTCCTCGGCCACCAGCCGGAATCGCTTGAGCGTTTCGAAGTTTGCCAGGCTGCCGTTCACCTCGGTCACAAGGGCCCCATAGAGCGCCACCACGCGCTCGTCGGCCACCAGAGCAGTACGCGATTGCGCCTCGACGCCGTTGCGAGCGGCCCATGCTTCCAGAGCGGCAAAGTTCGGCGAGATGAGCACGCAGATGAACTTGTGCTTATCGCCCACCAGCGCCGCCTGGGCAACGAGCACCGAGTTCTTGAGCTTGTTCTCAATCGGCTGGGGAGCTACCAGCTTGCCGCCCGAGGTTTTGAGCAGCTCTTTTTTGCGGTCAGTAATAAAGAGGAAGCCCTCCGCATCGAGATGCGCGATATCACCGGTGCGAAACCATCCTTGCGGGTCAAAGCACTCGGCGTCAGCCTCCGGCTTCTGCCAGTAGCCGGAGAAAACCGATGGGCCGCGCACCAGCAGCTCGCCATCCTGGGCCAGCTTGAGCTCGACATTCGGCAGCGGCCTGCCCACCGATCCCATGCGCTGCTGCAGCGGCGTATTCAGCGCGATCACCGGCGACGTTTCGGTGAGGCCATAGCCTTCCCACACCGCGATGCCCACCGAGGCAAACCATTGGGCCGTATCGATGCCGAGCGGCGCTCCTCCGGAGATGAATGTCTCCACGCGGCCGCCAAAGGCCTCACGCACCTTGGCATAGACGAGCTTGTTCGCCAGCTTCCATGCCGGCGATGAGGGCCGCCGGCCGGCATAGACCATGGCGCCATGGCGCGCGCCCACCTTGACCGCCCAGGCAAGAATCCGCTTCTTGACGGGCGAGGCAGAGGACTTCTGTTCGACCGACTGGCGGATCTTCTCATAGACGCGCGGAACGCCGACAATCACCGTCGGCCTTACCTCTTTCATCGCTTGCGGCAGCTTGTCGAATTGCGCGCAATAGGCCACTTGCGCGCCGCAGTTATACATCACGTAGTCCAGGGCGCGGGCGGTGATGTGCGAAAGCGGCAGGAACGAGATGCACGCATCGCCTGCGTCGAAAGAAAATTCCGCGACCGCGTAATTCTGGTTGGCCGCGACATTGCCGTGCGTGAGCGCGACGCCCTTGGGCTCGCCGGTGGTGCCCGAGGTATAGATGAGCGTGGCCAGATCGGAAGGCTGTGCGGAGCGCACCAGCGCGTCGAAGACGGGGTCCCGCTCGCCGGCGCGGGCGTCGGCCCCGGCCAGCAAATCGCTCAGCGCGATCGCGCCTTCGGGAGCCGGCGAATCCATCATCACAATGCGCTCAAGCCGCGTCTGGCTGCGTACCGAATTGAGCTTGTCAAACTGCTGGCGGGTGGAAACCACGGCGATGCGGCAGTCCGCATCGCGCAGCAGCGCCGCGATCTGTTCGCCGGTGAGCGTCGGGTAGATGGGCACGTCGGCGGCGCCCATGGCTAAAATGGCAAAATCGGCAACAGCCCACTCCCAACGGTTTTCGCCGATCAGCGCAAGGCGGTCGCCCTTCTGCGCGCCCCACGCCAGAAACGCCTTGGCCAGCGCCCGCACGCGCTGGTAGATCTGGTCGGAAGAAAGGGGCTGCCACTGCCCAAACCCGTCCTGCCAGAGCACCGCCTGCGGGTTGGCAGCAGCCGCTACGCGGCAAAACAATTCGTTGATTGTGGAAATCGGAGCGGTCGTCATCGGCTTGAGCGGGCGCACGTTCAAGAAGCGCGGCCAATCGGCAGTGTACCAGCGCCGAGCAGGCGGGGAAGGATGGGACTATTACGAAACTCACAAATCGACCGGATATTGGAACTGTCCGATGATTCCTGAAGAGAACCGGACTTCCGGGCAGCAATCCCGGCCTGGACGGCCGGCAAATTTGCCGGATGCCTGTTTTGCCAGGCAAGTCGCCGCCGATTCTTTCCTGAAGACCGGCTCGTGCGTGCCGGCCCCCTATGCGTGGGTTGTGTGCATCCCGCTACCAATAGGCAAGTGGATCGGGGAGCATAGCGCCGCAACTGCATTTCTGTTGCGGAGCTTGGACGGGAGTCATCTTGTCACAGCCAGGACAGCGGACGCGCCGTGGATTGAGGCGGCCTGGAATCCACACTCCGGTCATTCCGCCCTGGCCGAATTCCGAGGTAAAGTAGCGGCTGACCATGGAACGATGCTCTCCCTGCTTCATCAAGGGCGCCATGGAATCCAGGGTTTCCCAAGCGGTGATGGTCATCAGGCAATCTTCCACGACAACCGAGACCATGCTGATGAACCCCGGCATGGAGAGCATGTCCACGGCAATCTTGCGGCCGCTTTCCTTGATGAGGGCTGCCTCCTCTGGATTGCGCGCAAAGAAATTGGTGATACTGAACGCACCGGGAAGAGCGGTGCTTCCATTGCTTGCCCGAACGCTGGTGCCAAATCCGAAAGGGCCGATTGCGGAGGGCTGCACGATGACGTCCAGTCCCAAGGCACGCGGTACAGCGCCACTATCGAAGTATCCCCGCAGCAAGCCGATCTTGCCGCCTTCGATGCGGGCGAAGTCGGCTCCGGCGAGCTCGATCGAACGGCCCGTAGGGGGCAGGCCCATCATGGAGCCCGTGTTGGTGCCCTTCATGAGCCACTCGGCTGAGACCAATCCTCGATCATTATGGGTCAGACTTATGGTTTCGAAAGTCAAGTCGGGGAACGCATCCCAGAGGGATTGTGCGTAGGCTGCTATCGCTGGTCCTGTAAGCGGGCCTGGGGTCGTCGGGTCAGTGTAGGTGCCCCCCTCGGAGAAGATGGCGACAATGCCAGCCGCATCATGCCGGTTCCAGGCGTCGGCATAGTCCTGAAAGACTTCTGCTGGATTCAGAGGCATGCACAGATGCTAGCACCGGAATGCCGCAGGAGCCGAAAAGATGCCATGGGATCAGCGTGTTTTCTCGGATTCCAGTGGGAGTTGATCCATTCGGACGAGATACAGAGAACCCGCTGATCGCGGCCCGCTCTAGTGCTTGACGCCTCTGATATCCGTTGCCTCAAGCCCATGACAGCGGCAGCAAAACAGGCAATCGGAGCAGATAGCTTCAACGTGGTTGATCGCAAAGACCGATATACGATGTACCAGGCATCGCGTACCAGGCCTCGTCTATCGACTGCGCCGGCTTCTCGCGGAAGTCGCGCTGCACAGGCCGCGCGACGTGGTTCAGCCCGTTATTTGTACGAAGGGACTCTGACCCCGCGCACAAAGTTGTTCACGGGAGCGAGAATCCGCAGCGGCCCTTCTGAAACAGACTGCCTAATTGGGGAAAAAACTCTCAATTTCCATTCTCGCAAGCACCGCTTCTGGCGGTACACTGGTCGCACGGACACCCGAATCAGCACGCTACAAGAAACTAGGAAGTCAATTCTGAAACAATGCCCAAATTGACCCCGGCTTTGCCGCCCACCGAACCTGATCCGGCCATGCTCGATCGACTGGCGCTCGTTGAGCGCATCGCTTTGGCCACGGCGGGTTTTCTCTTCCTCTTGAACCTGGCTGGCTGTGCCGTCCTTCTGGCGGGCGTGAGTTTTCCCGGCGTCAGCCATCTGATGAACCCTGAGGCCGCGCTCGCCGGTCTTCTCTGCGCGGTCAACTTGCAATACTCGGCTCCGCAGTACTCGAAATCAGTTCGCCGCATGGCCCTGCTCCTCGCCGCCGCGGTCGCTGTGGCCTGCGGGGCCATGGTCTGCGAACACTTCAATCAAATTACATTAGGCGTTGATCTTCCCACGGCTGCCGCTCACGGCATCGGCCCTCTGCTTTCGCAGAGAATGTCTGTCGAAGCCGCGGGCGCCTTCGCCCTGCTCGCTCTCTCTCTCCTCGCGATTCCCGCCCGGCAAAAGGCGGCCGTGATTTTTGCCGATCTCTTGATCTTCTGCCTGGTGCTTCTCGTTCTTGTTCTCACCTCCGGTTATGTAATCGGGATACTGGGCGTGGTCGGCACAGGCGGGAGCGTCATCGCCTCGTCGCTGACCGTATTGGGCCTCCTGCTGCTAACGACAGTCGCGTTCCTGCGCAAAGCCCGGACGGGCATGTTTTCAATTCTCCTCGGACACGGAATCGGGAGTAACATTGTGCGCGGCCTGGCGCCCTTGCTGCTTGCGCTTCCCTATCTGCGGGAATGCCTGCGCGCGCGTTTTATCGGTGTCACCCGTATGCCCCCTCATTACACGACGGCCCTCCTCGCCTCGCTCGCCGTCATGATCTCGTTCGGATTGCTCTTGTTTCTCGCCTGGCGCATCAATGCGATGGAACTGCAGATCCATGAATTGTCGTTGCGCGACGCGCTGACCGACCTTTACAACCTGCGGGGATTCCGGCTGCTCGCCGAGCAGGCGCTGCGCATGGCCCGGCGGTCGAATTTGCCCTTCTCCGTGCTTTTTATTGACCTGGATGGCCTGAAGCTGACCAATGACTCGCTTGGTCACCAGGCTGGTTCGCAGCTTCTCATCGAGACGGGAAGGATTCTGAAATCCTCCTTCCGCGAATCGGATGTGATGGGGCGCATCGGCGGCGATGAGTTTGCTGTCGCCGGCCAATTCAATCAAACCGGGATCGCGCTGGCGGCGCAGCGCATCGGCGAGGGAGCGACGCGGCGCAATAGCGAACCGGGGCACGAGGCCGCGCTCAGCTTCAGCGCCGGGTACGTGACGGCGGAGTTTGTGACCGACCAGAGTCTTGACGAGTTGCTGGCGCAGGCGGACCGGGCGATGTATGAAGATAAACGCCGCAAAAAAGTGGCTGTAAGCTAGCGCCTGAATTTGAAGCTCCCACCATTCATGCGTCGTCATCAGCGAAGTTTGGCCGGATTCTCAGCCAAGAGAGTCGAAGGATCTGCGGTTCGGGATGCTCGATCGAGGCAATGAACTTCTAATTCATCACCCGGGTAATTTTTATTTCCCGGGGCCGAAAGTCCGATTTGCATAGTTATGCAAGTCCGATGTATATTTATTCGAGGGCGGATCCCGCTTGGGGTTCGCCCCTTTGATTTGCCCGAAAGTTTTTGCCGGAGCGAAGTTCGGATCAGCCGTGAAACATCAGCGCCTTGACGCAATTCGGGACCTGCTCTCGAGCTCCCTGGTGGCCAGCCAGGACGAGCTGCGGCGGAAGCTGCGCAGGCGCGGGATTCACGTGACCCAGGCTACCCTTTCGCGCGATATTCACGAGCTGCGTCTCTTCAAAGGCCCAGGCGGGTACTCGCTGCCGAATGGCCATGGTAGCAATGGCGCGGCGACTGAAGAAGATGGACCGCCTTCGATCGAGGAGATGATCGAGAGCTTTGGCGTGCGCGCGCGCCAGGCGATGAATCAGGTGGTTGTGAACACGGCGATGGGCGGCGCGCAGCCGGTGGCCGCGGCGCTCGATCGCGCCGGTTGGCCGGAGGTGGTGGGCACCATCGCCGGCGATGACACCGTGCTGGTAATCTGCCCCGACGTGCGGCGGGCCAGCGATATTGAAGCAAAGATAAGGACGCTGCTGGAATCATGACGAAAAGCGCACAGATCGCGGTTGTGGGAGTGACGGGATACGCCGGCGCGGAGCTGGCGAGGCTGCTCTTGCACCATCCGCGGCTCAAGGGCAATCCCCCGGTCTTTGCCGGCCGCGTCGAAGGAAAGCAGGCAGAGCGCGGCGGCATTCCGCTCATCGAGATTCACCCGCAACTGGCCGACAACAACGGCGCCGCCAACCTGCGGATGGAGGCCTTCTCGTGGGAACTGCTTGCCGAGCGCGGAGTCGACACGTTGTTTCTCGCTACGCCGCATGAGCAATCGCGCGAGTGGGTTCCCGAGGCGCTGGCCCGCGGCCTGCGCGTCATCGATCTGAGCGGCGCATGGCGGCTGACCGAGCCGGCCAATCGCGCGGTTTATTCATTCGACGATGAGGGATCGGCGCAGGCTGAGGCTACGCAGGCGCAGGCGGTCTACGGCATGCCGGAGCTCTACCGCGATCGGATCGCTGGCGCGCGGCTGATCGCGAATCCGGGCTGCTATTCCACTTCAGTCATCCTGGCGGTAAAGCCGCTGATGGCCGCGGGACTACTTGACCTCGACCACGGTATCGTCGCGGACGCGAAGAGCGGCGTGAGCGGAGCCGGCAAGGCGCCGACCGCGAAGACCCACTTCATGTATGCGGCGGACAATCTTTCCGCCTATGGGGTCTTTGGGCATCGTCACACCGGCGAGCTGCTGGAGCAGATTGGGATCGCCTCGGATGCGATCGTCTTTACGCCGCATCTGCTGCCCATCCCTCGCGGGATTCTCTCCACCCTCTATGTGCGCTTCAACGAGCGGCAAACGCACGCCGCGGTGGCAGCCGTGTACGAGAAGTTTTTCGCGGCCAGCCCGATGGTGCGTTTCTATTCAAAGACGCTGCCGCAGATTCAGTATGTGGTGCGGACCAACTACGCGGACATCGGCTTCCAGCTCGATGCGAGCGGTCGCCGCGCCGTGATCGTCAGTTGCCTGGACAATCTATTGAAGGGCGCAGCCGGCCAGGCCGTGCAGAATCTCAACGTGATGCTCGGCTGGCCCGAATCGAAAGGCCTTGAATGAAACTCGGCGCGGAGGGGTTTCAATGAAGTACGTTGTCAAGCTGGGCGGCGCCGGACTGGAGACGCCGGCGCTCTTCAACGGTTGCGTGCGCGCAATCACGGAGCTGGTCCGCGACGGCAATCAGGTGGCCGTGGTGCATGGCGGCGGCGTGCAGTTGACCCGCACGCTGAAGGCGCTTGGAAAACAGAGCGAGTTCATCGACGGATTGCGCGTTACCGACGCGGAGACCCGGGACGTGGCGCTGATGGTCTTCGCCGGCAAGGTGAACAAGACCCTTGTGGCGGCGCTCGGCGCGCAGGGCCAGCCTGCCGTGGGGCTCTCCGGCGGTGACGGCCTGCTCTTTCGCGCGCGCAAAAAGCGGACCGTGCCCGATCTCGGCTATGTGGGCGAGATTGTCGCCAGCGATCCGCGCTGGATTGAAGCCATCTGGCAGTTGAACGGGGTGCCTGTGCTCTCTTCCATGGCACTGGGCTTTGACGGCGAGTACTACAACATCAACGCCGACGAGATGGCCTCGGCCTGCGCAATCGCCTGCCGCGTCGATGCACTTGTCTTTCTCACCGATGTGCCTGGGGTCAAGGGAGCGAACGGAGAAGTGCTGCGATGGCTCTCGATCGACCAGATTGCGGAGATGGCCAAGAGCGCGATCATCTCCGGCGGCATGCTGCCCAAGCTGGCGGCCTGCCGCGAGGCGCTGCTCAATGGCGTCAAGCGCGTAAGAATACTGCCCGCCGAGGCCGCTGGAGCCCTACCGGACCTGCGCAGCGCGCGGGTGGCCCAGGGCACGGAAGTCATGGTGGCCTAGGACCTGTCTTAACCTTCCCGCTGGCGAGGATCCAAGTGGGATGAACGCGCGGGACGCGCCATGAGAGGAGAGATGGCATTGACAAAACTCGATCAGATTCGCGCTGCCGAATCGCGGCTGCTGCTCACGACTTACGAACGGAACCCAATTCTCTTCGTGAGGGGCGAGGGCGTTTACATCATCGACGAACAAGGCGAGCGCTACCTCGACTTGCTCAGCGGCATCGGGGTCAACGCGCTGGGCTATGGCAATCCGGTGATTGAGGAGGCTATCGCCCAGCAGAGCCGCAAGCTGATTCACACTTCGAATTTGTTCTATCACGAGGGGCAGGCGGAGCTGGCGCTGCGGTTGACTGAGCGCACCGGCCTCGATCGGGCTTTCTTTGCCAACACCGGAACCGAAGCGTGGGAAGGGGCGCTGAAGCTCGCGCGCGTTTACGCCGGATTGCGGCGTGGCGAAGGTGCGCAGATCGGTACGAAGTTTCTCGCCCTCGAGCAGAGCTTCCACGGCCGGACCTTCGGCTCCATGTCGACAACCTACAAGGCAAAATACCGTGAGCCGTTCGGCCCGGTCGTTCCCGGTGTGGAGTTTGTCCGCTTCAATGACGTCGCCGACCTGCGAGCGAGATTCTCGAACGAAGTCTGCGCGATTCTGGTCGAAGCCATCCAGGGCGAGGGCGGCATCCGGCCGCTCACGGCGGAGTTCTTCGCTGAAGCGCGAGCCCTGGCGAGCTCGACCGGCGCACTGCTCATCGTGGACGAAATTCAGGCCGGAATGGGCCGCACCGGCAAGTGGTGCGCGTATCAGCACTATGGCATTCGGCCGGACATCGCCACGCTCGCCAAGCCTTTGGCCGGGGGCCTTCCTCTTGGAGCCGTGCTGTGCACGGAAGAGGTGGCGCGCGCGATGCATGCCGGGATGCACGGTACAACATTTGGCGGCGGCCCGCTGGCCTGCGCGGTTGCCATCGCAGTGGTTGATGCGATCGAGAAGGATGGCTTGCTGGCGCATGCCGCGGATGTCGGCAATTATTTCCAGGAGCAGTTGCGCCTCCTCGCTGCGCGCCATGAAGCCATTGTGGATGTGCGCGGCAAGGGATTGATGCTTGCCGCGGAACTCGATTCAGCAGAGCTTGCCAAAACGACCGTGGCCGAGATGCTCAAGCGGCGCATTCTCATCAACTGCACCAGTGACACGGTGCTCCGCTTCCTGCCGCCGTTTATTCTCGAACGCGCGCATGTGGATACGGCGGTCGCCGCGCTCGACGAAATTCTCACCGATCATCTTGCACATTCCGCGGCTTCATCAGCAGGAGGGCACCAACGTGGCTAGCAAATCCATCATCGAACGGCCGCTCTCGAGCGGTCCCCTCCCCGAAGGTCCGGTACACAAAGACGCCGACATTCTCGCGGCAGCGGCGCGGCTGGCTGGAGAGGACCTTTGCTCCATCGCCGATCTTTCGAGCGCTGAAGTCCGCGCCATTCTCAAACTCGGTCACGATGTAAAGCGCAATCCAACCGCTTACCGTCACGCGCTGGACGCCAAGCAGATGGTGCTGATGTTCGAGAAGGCCAGCCTGCGCACGCGGCTGAGCTTCGAGACCGGCATCAACACCATGGGCGGCAATGCGATCTTCGTCGACCAGACTAACTCGCCGCTCGGCGAGCGCGAGGCAATCGCCGACGTGGCCCGCAATGTGGAGCGCTGGGTCGACATCATCGTGCTGCGCACCTACGCGCACGACACCATCACCGAGATGGCGGCCAATTCGCGCGTCCCGGTCGTCAATGCGCTCTCTGACTTCGAGCATCCGTGCCAGGCGCTGGCCGATTTCATGACCCTCCAGGAACACTTCGGCACGGTCGCCGGCATGAACTTCACCTATCTGGGTGACGGCAACAATGTCTGCCACTCGCTGATGCTCGCGGGCGCGCAACTGGGCGTCAACGTAACCATCGCCACGCCCCGCGGCTACTCGCCAGATATTGAGATTGTCACACTGGCCCGCGACATGGCGCAGGCGAACGGCTGCGAAGTGCACCTGCTTCAGGACCCGCAGGCCGCGGCAACCGGGGCGGATGCGGTTTATACGGACGTATGCGTGAGCATGGGCTTCGAGCACGAGTCCACCAAACGCGCACCGATCTTCCGGCCTTTCCAGGTGAACGAGGCACTGATGCAAAAGGCAGCCGGGCATGCGGTGTTCATGCATTGCCTGCCGGCGCGCCGAAACGCTGAAGTGACGGATGCCGTGCTTGACGGCCCGCAGTCGATCGTCTTCGATCAGGCTGAGAACCGGATGCACGCGCAGAAGGCCTTGCTGCTCTTGTTGCTCGGCGGACTGGCGAACGTGGAAAGCTTCAAGAGCGAGTAAGCAGGATGGGAAGAGTTCGACCAACCATGATCCACAGGGATCACGAGACCTGCGAACTTTGATCGAAGAATAGAAAGAGGGACTGAAGTGAAGATGTGGTCAGGGCGGTTTCGGGAACCGCTCGACAGCGAGTTCGAAGCCTGGCAGCGGTCCATCGTCTTTGATTGGCGCCTTCTCGAGGAAGAGATAGCCGCCAGCAAGGCACACGTTTCGGCTCTGTTTGCGGCCGGTGTGCTCACCGAAGCGGAAAGAGCGGAGCTGCGCGGAGCGCTGGATTCGATTGCCACCGAGTTCGCCTCGAATACGGACAAGGCCCGCGTGCGCGATCACGAGTCCGCGGAAGACATCCATCACTTTGTCGAGCTCAAACTGGTGGAGCGCGTGGGCTCTCTGGGACGGAAGCTTCACACCGGCCGCAGCCGCAATGAGCAGATCGCGACCGATCTGCGCCTTTACGTGCGCAGGCAGGCAGGCCTCGCAATGGAGGGGCTCGCAGCATGGGCCGGCGCGCTGGTTGAACAAGCCCACGCTGCCGGCGACGCCGTGATGCCCAGCTACACGCATCTGCAACGCGCTGAACCCGTGCTGGTGGCGCACTGGCTGCTCGCTTATGTTGAGATGGCCCTGCGGGATGCGGGCCGGCTCGGCGATTGCATTGTCAGGCTCAATAAGTGTCCGCTCGGTTCGGGCGCGGTGGCCGGAGCCACGCTGGCTCTCGACCGCGCGATCGCCGCGCAGGAACTGGGTTTTGCCGCTTCCACCGCAAATTCGATGGATGCCACGAGCGATCGCGATTTCATTCTTGAATATCTGCAGGCGCTCAGCTTTGTGGGGCTGCATCTGAGCCGGTTTGCGGAAGAGATCACCCTCTTCTCCACGGCCGAGTTTGGTTTTGTCACGCTGCCTGAGGCTTTTTCCACGGGATCGAGCGCCATGCCCCAGAAGAAGAATCCTGATCTCACCGAGTTGATCCGCGCGAAAGTGGGACGGATTCACGGAGCGGCAGAGGCGGTCACGCTGCTGCTGAAAGGGCTGCCCTTGGCCTACAATAAAGACATGCAGGAGACCCAGGAGCCGGCATTTCAAGTTGAATTCGTGCCGCCGATGCTCAAGCTCGTAGCGCGCTTCACGGCTGCCCTTCAGTTCAACTATCCGCGCATGCATGACGCGGCTCAATCCGGCTATCTGAATGCGATGGCCGCGGCCACCTATCTGGTGCACAAGGGCGTTCCCTTCCGCACCGCGCATGAAAAGATTGGCAATGCCGTGCGGTACGCATTGGAAAAGGGCGTTGAACTCGGCGATCTGACTCTCGACGAACTGCATCAATTCGGCGCGGAGTTCGATTCCGGTTTCTATTCCGCCATTCAGTTGAACGCGACTCTCGACTGCCACGATGTGACAGGTGGAACGGCGCGCAACCGCGTTCACCAGGCGCTGGGCGCTGCGGCACAGCGCGTTGCCGCATTGGCGGCACGCACCGCCGGGGAGGCCGTTCATGCTGGTGCGTAAGGCTCTGCTGCACGACGCTTCCAATGTGTACGACCTGGTGAACTCGCTCTCCTCTGACGGCACGCTGCTCAAGCGGCCCTTTGCGGAGATCTGCGAAAATATTCGTGACTTTACGGTCGCCGAGTCGGACGGCGGCGTCTTTCTCGGCTGCGGCGCGCTTCACCTGTATGGTCCGCATCTTTCTGAGGTCCGCTCCATCGTGGTCAAGCCCGAGGCCAAGGGGCAGGGCGCGGGAGGCCGCATACTGACCGGGCTGATCGAGGAGGCCGAAACGCACGGCATCCAATCGGTGTGCCTGTTCACGCGCATTCCCGACTTCTTTTTCAAGTACGGATTCCGCGTCGTGGAAGATAAAGCCGAGCTGCCGGATAAGGTCTTCAAAGACTGCCAGAGCTGCCCGCGCCTGCATCGCTGCGACGAGGTCGCGATGGTGCGCGGCCGCATTCCGCGCATCTCGATTCTCGGGCCGCGCCACGAAGCCCAGGAATTGGTGCGGCTCTCGGGCTGACCCTTCCCGTTCCCAAAACGGCATCCGAGCCTCTCCCGTGCCCCTCTTAACCGCGTCGTTTGACCGGTTTCGGGCAACCCAGCGCCCAATTGGCGACTCATACCGGAAGCGGCAGGATGGACTTATGCCCGCCTTACGCTTAGCCGGACCACACAGTCGCGTACAGAATTACGGATTCCGGCGGCATTCCTCCACACGTCGCCTAGGGCAATCTAAGAATCCCATGGGAAAAGGTGAGTTTATGAAGAAAATTATGTTACTGATCGCCGTAGTGGGCCTGGCGCCGTTATGCTGGGCGGATCAATCCAAAGAGCAGATCGATGACCGCCTGCAAAAGGCGGCCGAGGTGCTGCATCAAGTGATGGCCACGCCCGACAAAGGCATTCCGCAGGAAGTGATCGATCACGCCAAGTGCATCGCCGTGGTACCGCACCTCGTCAAAGGCGGATTCGTCTTCGGAGCCGAAGGTGGCCGCGGCGTAGCTACATGCCGCACCGCGCACGGATGGAGCGCTCCGGCATTCTTTGACGTGGAAGGTGGAAGCTGGGGTCTGCAGATCGGCGTCGAAGGAATTGATCTGGTGATGGTCTTCCAGAACGATAAGGGTATGCAGGATCTGCTGGCGAGCAAGTTTCAGGTGGGTGGCGACGCGTCGGCTGCGGCCGGTCCGGTTGGCCGCCATGCCTCCGCCGATACTGACTGGAAGATGAATGCGGAGATCCTGACCTATTCACGCGCCAAGGGCGCCTTTGCCGGACTCACTCTGAACGGCGCAGCCGTCCACCGCGATGATGATGCGATGAGAGCCGTCTATGGACCCGATGCCACCACGCGCGCCGTCCTTTCTGGCCAGGTGCCGGCTCCTCCCGCAGCGCATGCATTCCTGAGCGCGGTACGCAGCGCGAAGGTCCAGGCGCAAGACGCAAAGCAGTAACAGAGGCGCGGGCAAACGTGGGGACGATTCTTCCACCACCATGCACGCCGGACACGTGCTGTTGAACACTTTGTGTAAGTGAACGAAAATGCAGGCCACTTCACGCCGTGAGAGAATTCTCAGCATGACAATTCGCATGCGGCGGGGAGTGGCCTTTACTCTTGGGTGCATCTCCCTCCTGTATGGCGCGGCCCCCTCAACTAGAGCGCGCTGCCAGGCGCCTTCAGGGGCAGCGGCCGTGATTCAACGCATCGATGCCGCAGTCGAAGCTCGTCAAGAGACGGTTCTGGCTTTCACCGACATCGAACACTATTCCGTCTTCCGCGGCAAAGATGAAACGCACCCGGTGGCTGAGATGACGGTGAAAGACACCTATCGGAAAGATGTGGGCAAAGCCTACACCGTGCTCTCGCAGAGCGGCTCGGGAGTGATACTCCGCCTGGGCCTCAAGCCGCTGCTCGAAAGCGAAAGAACCATCAACCAGCCGGGCAATGTGCAACACTCCTGGTTCAACTCGGCCAATTACGAAATGAAGCCGAGGCTCGGCGGGATCGAAAGGCTGAACGGCCACGATTGCTTTCTCGTAGCCGTGACGGCGCGCCGCAAAGCTCCGAATACCATCGACGGAAATATATGGGTCTACGGAAAGGACTTCTCGCTGGCGCAGATCGATGGGATCGCGTCGAAGAGTCCCTCCGCATTCGCGGGAACGACGCACCTGATGCGCCAATACACCCAGATCGATGGCTTCTCGATGGCCACGCATGCGCGGGCCGAGTCGAACAGCCTGTTCTTCGGCCGCACCGTGGTCGTTGTTGACTACAGCGACTACCATCTTCAGCTCGCGCCGCGCCCATGAGCTGATTTCCACGCACGGCCGCAGACCCCGCACCGCAGGCGGCAATCGTCAAACCGGCTGCTACCTTTCTCCTCTATACTGAGTTCCGTGACGGTAATGCCCAGAGACCTGAGCCTCTATGCCGCGCTGGGTTCGTGCCTGGTGCTGGGGCTTCGCCACGGCTTCGACTACGATCACCTGGCAGCCATCTCTGACATCACGGCCGTACAGCGCAACTGGCGCAGCGGACTCCGCCTGGGCATGACGTATGCGCTCGGCCATGCGTTCACCGTCGCAGCCCTGGGCGTAGCCGTTCTGGAGTTGCATCTCGGGCTTCCGCAGGACCTCGATCACTGGACCGAGCGGCTCATTGGGCTCACGCTCATCGTGCTCGGCATCGGCGTCGTCGCCGGCATCCTGCGCAAAGATGCGCATGGACATCGCCACAGCCGTGTCGAAAGCAGGCTGGCCATCGCGATCAACGGAATCCTGTGGGTCTCATGGCAGGTGCGGCGCACCTGGAACCCCGAGGCTCCGCGTCCGGAACGTTTCCAGTGGATGTACACCGGCAAGTCGGTCTTCGTCATCGGCATGTTGCACGGCGTCGGCGCGGAAACGCCGAGCCAGCTCGCGCTCTTTTTCCTTACCGCGAACCTGGGTGGAACCTCGCGCGGCATGATGGGCCTGCTTGCCTTCGCCGTCGGCCTGGTTACGATGAATGCGCTGATGACCGCATCGATGGGCGGCGCCTTCAGCGCGGGCGGCCACCGCCCACGCCTGTATCATGCCATCGCGTGGACCGGCGCAGCCTATAGCTGCATCATCGGCGTCATCTTCCTCTTCGGCATCTCGGACCGGCTACCGCCGCTCGGCTAGAGCGGATTGCTCGCCCCTCAAAGAGTTCGCCGATCTTCAAGGTTCACGCAGTCAATCGCTCCACCAGAGCCTCCCATTCAGCCTCCAGCGTGGGGCGATGCGATTCCCGGCCGGCGCGCTTGTACCAATACTCGGCGTTCCACTCCACTCCCTCCTTGCGGTGCAGATACGCGTGGACCGCCATGCCCTCCGGAGTTTCGAGCGCGTCGACAAGTTGGTGAGCGGCGACCCAGTCGCCTTTGGCATCCCACCACAGCGCGGCTAAGGGCGCCGGGAGCTTCTCCGGCGGGGCTTGGAGCAAAAGCAAGGCACGGAACGCATCAGTCTGCATGGAATCCTTGTACCACCCCCTCTCTGCGCCGGCAACCAAGTCGAGTGATCCAGATCACAGCCGCGCGGCCGGTTTGCGGATAAAACTTAATCATTCTTCCAAATCAATTGGAATCGGGCACGCCAGGGGGCCTGTGGATGGGGGGACCGGGGTTCGCTCCGGCACTCGGCATCCGCCGCTTCCTGGCTATTTTTCTTTGCCGTCTCCTGGGTCCGCCTGCCCCTTGCGTCGCGGCCGACAAACCTGCACATTGCGGCTTGCGCCGTTTCACCTTTCACGTGATCCGTATCAGGAGATCCAAATCAGGAGATTCACGCACTTTACGCGAGGCGCGTGACTCCGATCACATCGACGACGCGCCGCGGCTGCTAGAACTCAAACATCGTTGAGAAGCGGGGAATCAAAGGGCTGCCAGAACCCGCGGGAGGGGCGGCGGAGCCGTGCTCTCTCATCCTCTCCCGGAGCAAAACCATGGGGTCCTGGTGGACGAATATTCACGAAAGCATCGATATTTGCGACTCGGACCCATTTGGTCGTATACTTAATTGCGACCAATTGAGTCGTAGTTTCTTGCTGCCGCCATCCCGGCGGCGCCCGGGAGTCAGGCAGTTGACCGTTCTCAGCGAATTGAACGTGGGAGAAAGCGGGGTGGTGGTGGCCCTGGACCTGCCCGATTCCGTGCAGAATCACCTCATGCACATGGGATTTGTCCCCGAAGCGCTGGTGATGGCCTTGCGCCGGGCACCCGCGGGAGATCCGACGGTCTACGCGGTCGACGGAATCGAGATTGCTTTGCGGCGCGAAACGGCCACAGCGATCCGCGTCCGGACTCCGAGCGCGAGCGACCACGGGACCGCCAGACTGAACGAGACGCCTGAGCTGGTTGAGGCTACCCGGTGAATGAGTGCTGTGCGGTCCCGGTCTTTGAGCCGCCTGTTGCAACTGCGGCTCAGGGATCGCTGCGCACCGTTGCGCTGATTGGTCCACCCAACGCCGGGAAGTCCACGCTCTTCAACCGGCTTACGGGGCTGCGCCAGAAAGTGGCGAATTATCCGGGTGTCACGGTAGAGCAGCGCATGGGCGTAATGGCCGGCGTGGGCCGCGAGGACCTGACGCTGATCGACTTGCCCGGCATTTATTCGCTCACGCCTTACTCTGAGGACGCGCGCGTCGCCGTAGACGTATTGCGCGGCAAGATGCCCGGCACGCCCAAGCCGGACGCAATCCTGCTGGTTTTGGACTCGCTGCATCTCACCCGTCAACTCATGCTCGCCGGCCCGATTCTCGCTCTGGGACTGCCGACTCTGGTGCTGCTCAATATGAGCGACCTGATGAAGTCGCGCGGCGGCAAGATCGATACATTGAAACTGGCCCGCGAGCTCAACGCCCCGGTGGCGCAAATCAGCGCCGTCCGCGGCACCGGCCTCGAGGCGGTTCCGCTCTTCCTGAACCAGCCCGGCAATGGCACGGCCGCGCAGCCGCTTGTGCTGCCCGTGCTGGGCAACGCGGCCAGCGCCCACACATGGGCCGCCCAGGTGAGCCGCCGCACTGGCTACCGCGCTCCGCTTTCGGTGGAGAGCGCACGCAAGATCGATAACGTCTTGCTGCATCGCATCTGGGGACCGTTTCTCTTTCTGCTCGTCGTTGTGGGCGTCTTCGAGGTGGTTTTTGCGCTTGGCCAGCCGCTCTCCGATGGCTTCGGCGACATACTGGCGCGCATGGGCGAGTGGACGCGTCCCCTGCTCCCGACGGGTTGGCTGCAGTCGCTGGTGCTCGACGGCGTGTGGAAGGGTATCTCGTCGGTGCTGGTCTTCCTGCCGCAGATTCTGCTGCTGTTCCTCTTTATTGGCGTGCTGGAGGACTCGGGCTATCTGGCCCGGGCCGCACTGATCGCCGACCGCGTGATGCGCTCCATCGGCCTCAACGGCAAGGCCTTCATTCCGCTGCTTTCGGCCTATGCTTGCGCGGTGCCGGCCATCATGGCCACGCGCACCATCGAGAACAAGCGCGACCGGCTCGCGACCATCCTGGTCACGCCCTTCATGACCTGCTCGGCGCGGCTGCCGGTTTACCTGCTGCTGATTGCCGCCTTCATTCCCAACACGTACTTCCTGCATGGATTTCTCGGCCTGCGCACCGTGGTGATGCTGAGCCTCTACGTGGCGGGTTTTGTAGCCGCATTTACGACAGCGCGGCTGCTCAAGAGCTCCATCCTCAAATCCAGCGAGACGCCGTTCATCCTCGAGCTGCCGCAGTATCGCATGCCGACATGGCAGTCCCTATCGCTGCGTCTCCTCGACCGCGGGCGCATCTTCCTGCGCCAGGCGGGCACGGTGATTCTCTGCGTAACGCTCGCCCTGTGGGCGCTGGCGCACCTGCCGGTCGCGCACACGGCGACGGGCGCTCTTACCGCTCCTGAGCTGGCCCAGAGCCTAATCGGCCGGCTTGGTCATTTCATCGAACCCCTAATCGCGCCGCTCGGCTTCAACTGGAAGATCGGCATCGGCCTGCTGTCAAGCGTATTGGCCCGCGAAGTGATGGTGAGCACCCTGGGCACGCTCTACGGCGCCGATCCCGGCACGCAGGCGCTCAATTTGCAGACTGCGCTGCACCACGACCTCAAGCTGGGCGGCGCGCTGGCGCTGATGATCTTCTTTGCCTTCGCTATGCAATGTACCTCGACGATGGCCGTGGTGCGGCGCGAGACCAATAGCTGGAAGTGGCCCGCGCTCCAGTTCGCCTACATGCTGGTGCTCGCCTACGGCGCCGCCTTCATCGTGAACCACCTCACAATCGCCTTTTTCGGCTAGCCTCGCAGCCCGCGCGGAAGAGCTTTGCCTCTGCGCCGCCCATCGCGCCCCGACGCGCCAGCTCCCGAGCCGACAACGAGCCCCGCCGCCATGCCCCGGCCGCGCGGCAACTGCGGGGAGACCTGACGCTCCCACTTCCCTCCTCTTTCAGAAGCAGACCCTTTCCGAAAGTTCGAAATTTCGCTTGACTTGCACTAGTAGACTAGTACATTATTTATTGCATGAAGCGAAACGCCGAGATCGAAGCGCCCCCCTTTGCCTTCCGGCTCGATGGACTGAGCGGCGTGCCTGTCTACCGGCAACTCATTGACCAGGTGCAGGGCGCGATGGCCAGGGGCACGCTGCGCCCCGGCGATCAGTTGCCGACGGTGCGGCACGTCGCCGTGGAGCTCGAGATCAATCCCAACACCGTGTTGCGCGCCTATCGCGAGATGGAGATTCGCGGCTTTCTCGATACCCAGCAAGGCACAGGAACGTTTATCGCCGAACGGCAGCAACCGACAAGCTCCAAAACGGAGCGGGAGCGGCAACTGGCCCAGCTTACGGGCGAGTTTGTCTCCCGCGCCGGCGCACAGGGATTTACGTTAGCCGACCTGATGAAGGAACTCGGGCGGCTCCAAAATGACAGGAAGTAGAGGAGGGTGCCTATGTACCACCAGAAGAAATCGAATGGCGTGGCCATCACCGCATTTGTGGTCTGCATTTTGAGCGGAATTGCGGCAACGAAATATTCCGGCTCTCTGCTGCCCTTGCTGGCCGGAGCGGTGGCGGGAGTCTACCTGCTGCTTGCGATCAAGGTGGTCGATCAATGGGAGAAGGTGGCCGTGCTCCGCTTCGGACGCTTCACGCGCTTGCGCGGTCCCGGCGTGTTCCTCATCCTTCCGGTCTTTGAGACATTGAGCCGGTATGTCGATCAGCGCGTGCGTGTGACCACCGTAAGCGCTGAGTCGACCCTCACGCGTGACACTGTGCCTGTCAACGTGGACGCAATCATCTTCTGGCTGGTATGGAGCGCGGAGAAGGCGATCTTCGAAGTGGAAAACTTCATGGAGGCTATCGCGCTGGGTTCGCAAACAGCATTGCGCGAGTCCATCGGCCGTCATCAGCTGGCGCAGATGATCACGGACCGCGAAACGCTTGGTCATGAGTTGCAGAAGATCCTCGACGAGAAGACGACGCCCTGGGGCATCACCGTGCAATCGGTCGAAATCCGCGATGTGCGCATTCCGCAGGCGCTTGAGAATGCGATGTCGCAGCAGGCGCAGGCGGACCGCGAGCGCCAGGCGCGCGTGATCCTCGGCGACGCCGAAGTGCAGGTGTCGGAACAGTTCGCGAAGGCCGCGCAGGTCTATGCGGACAATCCGGTCGCGCTCCATCTGCGCGGCATGAATATGCTCTTCGAAGCCATGCGCGAAAGAGGATCGATGGTCGTGGTGCCGTCATCGGCGATTGAAACCATGGGACTGGGTGGAACGCTGGCGACGGCGGCGATCGCGAAACAGTAAGTGATCCAATCTGAAGGGAACGTCATGAGGCAAAGAATGTTTGCGTGGGCGGGCATGGTAACTCTGTGCGCATGCGCGGCGGCGCAGTCGCCCAATGATTCCGCCTGGACCGGCGTGTGGCAGGGCGAACTGGACGGGCAACCGGCGGTGACGCTCACATTGGCCGATGATGGCGGCGCGCTGGGGGGCACCGTCGTGTTCAACTTGGTGGAACGTGAGGACGGAGGGATGCCGCACGTCGTCTCCATTCAACCGCACGTGCTGCTCGAGCCTCAAGTGGATGGAACGACGCTCACCTTTCAGATCATGCGGCGAAACCGGTCTGAGAGTACCATGCAGTTCACGGTGGGGCTAGACGGCGACGGGAAAGCGCGGATTCATTGCCTGAATTGCGGCCCGGACGCGCCGCTGGCCGAGATTATCAAGCTGCACTGAGGCTGGATGCCTTTACCTTGCGGGCTGCGAGCAGCCTTGCGCTGGGCCCGTGAATCGATCAATTGTCACTTCCTTTGTCAGCTGATTGTTGCTCCGCGTAATCCACGCTCCCGAGCTGAGATAATTTTCTCTGCCGGACCGCGACAATGCCTCCAGGCATCTGATGCGTCTAAGCATCTAATGCGTCTAGGCATCTATTGTTCTAATAGGGCTTGGGCGAAGTTTTTTCGCTGCGGAGGAGCAGATGACTCAGGATGACTACTGCGCATATTAACCGGATCGCTACGGCCGTTCCCCCGCACGACGTGCATAGGGCGTTCATCGATTTTGCGGAGACGCTGCTGCCCGAGGGAACGGAGCGCCATCTCTTTCGCCGCATGGTGCGGATGTCGGCCATCGAGCACCGCTACTCCTTCCTGCAGCCCACTGCGGCTGCGGATGGCAAGTGGAGCGATGCCGCCGGGCTCTACGTGCCGGGGAATTTTCCGCCGACGGCGCGGCGCATGGAGGCCTTCGAACGCTTCGCGCCGCAGCTGGCGCGGTGCGCGCTGAGCAAGCTGGCGCTCAGCGACGCGGAGAGAGAAGCCATTACTCATGTGATCGTCACCTCGTGCACCGGCCTCTATGCGCCCGGCTTGGATTTCGATACCGTCGAACATCTCGGGCTCAGCCGCTCGGTCGAGCGCACCATGATCGGTTTCATGGGTTGCTATGCGGCTATCAATGCGTTGAAGTCCGCGCATCACATCGTTCGCTCGGAGCCGCGCGCCAAAGTCTTGATCCTGAACCTCGAGCTATGCACGCTGCACATGCAGGAGACTCCCAACCTGGAGCAGATCCTTTCCTTCCTGCTCTTCGCCGACGGGTGCGCCGCGTCTCTCGTAAGCGCCGAACCACAGGGCCTGGCGATCGACAGCTTTCTCGCTCTCCAGATTCCCGGCACAAGCCAACTGATCACGTGGCGCATTCGTGAGCTGGGCTTCGATATGCACCTCTCCGGACAGGTTCCATCTGAACTGCGCCGCGCGCTTGTGGAGATGGCGAGGGAGATCACCCGCGGCCGAGACCCGGCGTCCATCGATCTTTGGGCCGTGCATCCGGGCGGCCGCACCATTCTCGACGGCGTAGAAAAAGGTCTCGGACTCGCGCCCGACGCGCTCTCCGCGTCCCGCGGGATTCTCGCGCAGTTCGGCAATATGTCTTCCGCGACGGTGATGTTCGTTCTGCAACAGATTATGCGCAGCGCGCGGCCGGACCAGCAGGGTTGCGCGATGTCGTTCGGGCCGGGCGTCACGGCCGAGACCATGCTCTTCCATGCCGCCTAGCGCGCTGGACTTCCGCCGCCGCGCCCAGCTCACGGAGCTGATGGATGAGCCGTGCAGCCGAGCGGAGCTGCGCGCCTGCCTGCGCGATCTGGCAAAGGTAAACCGGCTGTTGCTGGGGTATCGGCCGCTGCTCGCATGGCTCGACCGCATGGCGCCTGCGCTTAGCGGCACGATCCGCATTCTCGATGTGGGTTGCGGCTACGGCGACGGCTTGCGGCGCATCGCGCAGTGGGCGCAGCGGCGACGCGTTGCGGTAGAACTGATCGGATTGGACATGAATCCGGATGCGGTCTCCATTGCCGCGGAGGCAACGCCCGCCGCGACCCCTATCGAGTGGGTGCATTCGGACGTGTTTGCTTATAAGGCCGCCGCGCCCGTGCATCTGGTCATCAGTTCTCTCTTTACCCACCATCTCGGTGACGCGGAGGTCGTCCGGTTTCTTGGCTGGATGGAACAGAACGCTACCCTGGGATGGCTCGTCAACGATCTTGCGCGGGGCGGGGTTCCCTACTTTGCATTTCGCCTCTTCGCGAAGCTGGCGAACTTCCATCGTTTCGTGCAGCATGACGGTCCCGTCTCCATCGCGCGCTCGTTTTCACCGGAGGACTGGCGAGGATTCTGCACCGTCGCGGGGTTGCGCGCAAGCGACGTAGCGATCCGCGCCTACAAGCCGGCACGGCTTTGCGTGGAACGGAGCAAGAAGCGGTGAGCGCGGGTTTCGGATACGTGGATCATCTGGTGATCGGCGGCGGACCGGCCGGCGCGATGGCCGCGCTGCGCCTTCGCGAGGCGGGCCGGCAAGTCACGATCATCGAAAAGGAGCGCGCGGCTCATCACAAGGTCTGCGGCGAGTTCCTCAGCCACGAAGCAGTGGGCTATCTGCACAGCGCCGGCATCTCGGCGCTCGAACTCGGGGCAGCCTGCATCGATTATGTGCGCCTCTCCGCCGGAGAAAAGATGGCGGAAGCGAGACTTCCCTTTCGCGCGCTCTCGCTCTCCCGCCACGTGCTCGACGAGGCTCTGCTCGAGCGCGCCGCGGACTGCGGCTGCGCAGTGAGGCGCGGGATCACTGTCGATCGTCTCACCGCACACGATGGCGCGTGGACGGCCACACCGAGCCAAGGCCTTCCCATTACCGCGCGATCCGTCTTCCTGGCCACCGGCAAGCATGACCTGCGCGGCCGCGGCCGGGGCCATGGCGTGCAAGGCGATCTGGTCGGCTTCAAGCTCCACTGGCGGCTCGGCCCCGCACAAACGCGGGAACTGCGCGGCTGGATGGAGCTGTTTCTCTTTTCATCCGGGTACGGCGGGCTTTCGCTCGTCGAAACCGAGGCCGCCAACCTCTGCCTGGTCGTGCGCCGGAAGGAGCTGCGCAGGATCGGTTCCTGGCAGCGTATTCTCACCGCGATCGTCGATGAGAATCGGCGTCTGCGCCATCTCCTTGAGGGGGCACGCCCACTATGGCCGCGGCCCCTCGCCACCTCAGCCATTCCATACGGATATCTCGCCGAGCGCTCCTGCGGGCTGTGGCGTGTAGGCGATCAGGCCGCCGTGATCCCGTCGTTCACGGGAGACGGCATGTCCATCGCGTTGCATAGCGCGAATCTCGCAGCACAAATGGCCGCGGCCGGCGATTCGGCGGATGCCTACCTCCACACGCTGCGCGCGCAGTTGCGGCACAGGGTTTCGCTGGCAACGTGGATCTCCCGCATGATCGTGACGGACACCGGACGGAAACTCGCACTCCTGGGTGTTTCACTCTTTCCCGGCACCATAGGCTGGGTCGCCGCATCCACGCGGATTCCGGCGAGAGCCCGTCTCCTCGATCGAGCCTGTTGAACTGCGAATCGCGTCGGAGCATCAGCCTCCCGGCAGATTGGATCCGACCCCAGTGGACCGGCTGCACGGAGCCGTGCGACTCGGTCATGCGCGCCTTCCCCCTCCAGGCGAGCGTCGGATCAAAGCGATCCCTGTCGAACCCGGCCTCTCACAAGCTTTCCAGGCGCTCACGGCTGGAGGGCCACTATAAACTGGAGGCTGGGTAACGCAATGTTCAAATTTTTTGGCGGCAAAAAAGAGACAGACGCGGAGGCTGAACAGGCCCCCAGCGTCGAACCGGAGCTGAGCGAGGCGCTCGCGGAGGAGCGGAAGACGGGCTTCTTCGACCGCATGAGGCAGGCTGTCTCGCGCACGCGCGAATCCTTTGCCGCCAAAATCGCCGACATCTCTGCAATGACCCGCATCGTAGATGAGAGCGCGCTTGAAGAGCTGGAGACGGCGCTGCTCACCAGCGACCTGGGCGTGCCAACCACTATGGCAGTGCTCGAAGCGCTGCGCGACCGCGCGCGGCATCGCGCCATCGAGGACGGCGAGGAGCTCCGGGCGCTGCTCAAAGCCCAGTTGCAGGCGATTCTGGAAGCTCCGCGGCAACCGATTCCTTCGCCCGATGCGCCGCCGAAGGTTACGTTCCTGGTGGGCGTCAACGGCACGGGCAAGACGACGAGCAGCGGCAAGCTGGCCGCGTGGAGCCGCGCGCAGGGGCGTTCCGTGTTGTTATGCGCGGCGGATACCTTTCGCGCCGCAGCCATCGAGCAGCTTGAAGTATGGGCGGCGCGCTCCGGCGTGGAGATGATCAAGACCAAGCAGGGCGGCGATCCGGCTGCGGTGCTCTACGATGCCATTGCCGCTGCCAAGGCGCGCGGCATTCAGGAGCTCTACGTGGACACGGCGGGACGGCTGCACACAAAGTCCGGGCTGATGGACGAGCTTGACAAGATGCGGCGCACCGCCGCACGCCTTGTCCCCGGCGCTCCGCACGAGGTGCTGCTGGTGATGGACGCGACCACGGGCCAGAATGGATTGCAACAGGCGCGGCTCTTTACTGAGGCGGCGGGCGTCACCGGCATCGTGCTCACCAAGCTCGACGGCACGGCCAAAGGCGGCATCGCCGTGGCCATTGCGCGCGAGTTGAATCTGCCGGTCCGCTTCGCGGGCGTGGGTGAAAAGATGGGCGACCTGCTGGAGTTTTCGCCGGCGGAGTTCGTCGAGTCGCTGGTGGGTTGAAATTGCCTCCGCGTAGTTCCACGCTTTCCCAAGTCTCAAAATCGAAACCTGGAGCACACAGTACCCGGCCGTTGCGTGCGGTTGAACCTGTCGATCTGCTCCATGACCATGGCCGAACCGATGAACGAAAGGCCGGGATTTTCAAAAGCTGGGTTCGTGGATCCGCGCGTGGAATGGCGAAACGAGTCTGCACAAGCCTACATATCGTTACTAATCCGGCGGCGGTGAGCGCATTGGCGATTTATCGTCGACTGAGGTTGTATCGGGTTATTTCCGGTTTGCCGACAATTGCATCCATTTGACCGCTCATGCTGCCAGAATGTAGTCTCACTCCTCCGCCAATTCCCGATGACTTTGAGGTTCAGACCAATGATTCGACAAGTGCGGTTGAACGGCATGCTCTTTTTTTGTTTGCTACTTTGCCTGGGCACACAACTGGTGGCGCAAGGTGTTGCTGCTCCGGGCCCAACGTGCAAGCCAGCGAGTGCGCGAACGCAAGAGATTGGATGCTGGATCCTGGCCGACAATCCCGTAGGTCAACTCACAAAACCACAAGTGTACTGGCATCTCGATGCGTATCCAACACGCCTCGCGGCGCAAGCAGACAGGGGACCGCGAGGCACAGTTATTGAGTCGTTCGGCAAGGTGTGGTTGATGACCATCCAGGAAGAGAACTGGAGATCGACCCACGGAAAGCGCATCGCAGAAATTGGACCGCTTCCGATCGTCGCAGGAGAAAAATACTCGGCGCTGTTTATGGAAGCGGACTTCACACCCGGAATGACCGCGCCTGCACACATCCACTCCGGCCCGGAGGCTTGGTATGCGGTGGGCGGCGAAACATGCCTGGAGACATCCGACGGCCGCATGCAGATCAGTCGGGTGGGATCCCCTCCCGTAATCGTTCCCATGGGATTACGGATGTACCTCACCGCTATCGGCACAGGACGGCGCCGTTCGATCGTGATCGTTCTTCATGAGTCATCGCAGCCGTGGGCCACAGTCATCCATGATTGGGTGCCGAAGGGTTTGTGTAAAGTCGGCAAGTGAGCGAAACGCATCTGTAACTTTGACCTGACTGAAGCGCAGGATAGACAGCGGCATCGTCCAAACTGCAGGTTCTGGTCGCGTGACTGGCTAATCGCAAGTTTATGTTCCGGCAACCGCCTGGTCTTCGTGATCGCTCTGTAGCTCAAGATCTCAACTGGCGCGTACAGGGCAATGCACTCATCCAACATGTGCCATTCGCTCAATGCAGGATAGGTACCGGCAAAGGCGCTTCCGACCACCTGCACCTCACCACGCCATATACACTTGAGAGTTCTCTGTATCCGCGGCCATGAACAGCCCATCCGAACGCGACATGTACTGGATGCGGCGCGCCCTTGAGTTGGCGCGCCGTGGCATAGGCGTCTGCTCGCCCAATCCGGTGGTGGGGTGCGTGATTCTCGATCGCGCGGGCCAGGTGATCGGCGAGGGCTGGCACGAATACGATCTAGTGGATCACGCTGAAGTTGCCGCCTTGCGCGAAGCGAAGAAGCACGCCGGTTCGGCCGGAAAAGAAGACCGCCTGCGCGGCGGCACGGCCTACGTCACGCTGGAGCCATGCAATCACACGGGGCGCACTCCGCCTTGCACGGGCGCGCTGATCGACGCTGGACTCGCGCGTGTCGTCGCCGCCACTATGGACCCCAACCCCAACGTCGCTGGTCATGGAATGGAACGGCTCGCTGCAGCCGGAATCGAAACCATGCTCGGCCCTTGTGAAGCCGAGGCGCAGCGGCTCAACGAGGGCTTCGCGCGCTGGAGCCGGCACAAGCGGCCGTTCGTGTTGATGAAAGTAGCCATGTCGCTCGATGGGCGCATTGCGCCGCCGGCCGGCCAGCATCACGCCCGCGAGCCGTACTGGATCACCAGCGAGGCCGCGCGCGCTGCCGTGCAGCCACTGCGCTGGCAGGCAGACGCCGCCCTGGTCGGCGTGGACACAGTCGTCGCCGACGACCCCATGCTCACGGACCGCAGCGGCTTGCGGCGGCGCAGACCTCTGCTGCGGATCGTGCTCGACTCCGCGCTGCGCATGCCTCTCGATGCCAAGATGGTGGCGACGGCGCACAACGATGTGGCGATCTTCACCGTGTCAAGCGACGAGAAGCGCGCCGATGAGTTGCGCCGGCGCGGCGTGCGCGTGGAAGTGCTGCCTGCCGAAGCGGGCCGCGTGCCGCTGGGAAAGGTTTTGGACAAGCTCGGTGAAGAGGGAATTCTAACCCTGCTCACCGAAACCGGCACGCGCCTCAATACCGCACTGCTGGCGGGCGGCCTGGTCGATCGCGCGCATCTCTTCGTCTCGCCGCAGATCATGGGGTCGGATGCGGCGCCGGCCTTCCGCGGAATGACGCATGCCCTTCGCATGGCGGAGGTTGAGATTGAGCGCTACGGGAACGATCTGGGCTTGCAGTCGCTATTGCGGAACCCGTGGGCGGAAGAGCAGGGACTAGGGATTAGTCCCTTAAAATGAAACCATGTTCACCGGGATCATCGAGCAGACCGGCACGCTGATCAGCCTGGAGAGCCGGGGCGGCGTGCGACGGATCACGGTCGAAGCGCCGGGCATCGCCGCGCGGCTGCGCGAAGGCGACTCGCTGGCCGTCTCCGGTGTGTGCCTGACGGCGCTCGATGTGAACCCGTCCTACTTTCATGCCGACCTGGCGCAGGAGACGCTCGACCGCACTTCTCTCGGCCAGCTCGCACCCGGCGCGCAGGTCAACCTGGAGTTGCCCACGGCGGCCGGAAGCCCGCTCGGCGGCCATATCGTGCAGGGCCATGTGGACGGTTGTGGCGTGATGACGGCGCTGGAGCCGGTGATTCTCTCGGACAGCCCAGGCTTCGACCGGCAGACGACGGATTGGACGCTGAAGGTGCGCGTTCCTGAAGACACCCGCCCATGGATGGTGCACAAGGGCTCGGTCTCAGTGGAAGGCATCAGCCTGACGATTGCCGGCTTTGACGGAGAGGAGATCTCCATCGCTATTCTTCCGCTGACCTATTGGCGGACGAACCTGCACACGCTCTCCGCCGGCGCACCGGTCAATATCGAGGCCGATGTACTGGTGAAGCTGGCCGCGGCGCGAATGGCAGCCGCAGAGAAGCCGGAGACGGAGCTGACTGAGGCTTGGCTAGTGTCGAGCGGATATTGAGACTATGCTAGAATCGACTGGTCAGATTGGCTGGTCAAAATGCAAACAATTCAGGCCTCTGAAGCGAAAACCCGATTTCTGAGCCTGCTTGACGCGGTAGAAAAGGGCGAAACGATCATCGTTACCCGCCACGGCAAGCGGATTGCGCGGATTCAGCCGGAGCGGCAATTTGATGCCGAGCGGGCTCAGCAGGCCTTCGAACGCATGCGTGAGCTGCGCAAGCAGGTCGTGCCGATGACGGTTGAGGAGATCTTGGCCGCTCGTGATGAGGGGCGGCGATAAGGCGGAATGGCGTTCGTCCTCGATGCCTCGGTAGCCCTCGCATGGGCTTTTGCAGATGAAAATGATCATCCCATTGCCACCCGTGCCGCCAATCTCTTGATGACTGGATCGGAAGCGGCTTGTGTGCCCGAACTCTGGCGGTACGAGGTGCGCAATATCCTGCTCATGAGCGAGCGGCGGGGGCGCATCTCCGAAGACGGCACAGTCCAGTTTCTTCTTCAAATCTCGCAGCTTCGAATCGAGATGGACGCCGAACAGCAAGACCGTCCTTTGCTCGTGCTGGCGCGCCGACACAAGCTGACGATCTATGACGCCGCTTATCTGGCGCTCGCCATTCGCAAGCATCTTCCGCTCGCAACCCTGGATAAGGCGCTCTCTTCCGCAGCCGCGGTCGAGGGCGTTCCGGTTTTGGGCTGAAGAGCGCCTGACTCTCTTCCACCCTTCTGCCGGCGAACGTTGAGGCGCTCCGGCTCGTCTATCCCATTACCGATCCTGTTACCCTTGAGCAGGAGCGAGTTAGAGCGCGGATGGGCGCCCGCATGGCGCCTGATTGGTAACCGGAGCTATGGCAGAGTTCGTAATCAAGCTGGCCGATGAGCGCGGCCGGGTGCAAGAACAGGTGCTGACGGCGGCTACCGCCGAAGAACTGCGCCTGCGCTTTGCACACGCCGGCTATCACGTGTTCTCTGTCCGAGCGCGGGGCGGCATCGGGCTGGGGCAGCGGCGCAAGGTCAAACTGGAGCCATTCCTCATCTTCAACCAGCAGTTTCTTACGCTTATCCGCGCCGGCCTGCCCATCCTCGGGTCCCTGCAGATGCTGGGCAAGATCCAGAAGAACGCCCAATTTGCCGGGCAGTTGGATGATGTGTCCAACCGCGTGAAGACCGGCGATGCGCTCTCTGCCGCTTTCGAGGCGCAAGGCGGCTTTCCGGTGATGTATATCACCACCCTGCTGGCGGGCGAGCGTTCAGGCAATCTGCAAGAGGTGTTGGAGCGGTATGTCAGCTTCCAGAAGGTCACGCTCACTCTGCGAAAAAAGCTCATCGGCTCGCTGATCTACCCGGGCGTGCTGCTCACGCTCGTTTGCTCGCTGATGACCTTCATGTTCACGGTGGTGGTGCCGCAGTTTGCCCAGCTCTACGACCAGATGGGAAGCAAGCTGCCGGCTTTGACGATGACGTTGCTGAGCTTCGGTAAGTGGATGCAGCACAATATCGTCTGGCTGGCGCTCGGCGTGATTGCCCTTGTCTTCGGCCTTTACCGGTTTGCCGTCACAGAGCGCGGCCGCGACTTTGTGGATCGCGTGCGTATCGGCCTGCCGGTCTTCGGCAAGATCTGGCTCAAGTACCAGGTGGCGCTCTTTTCGCGCACCCTGTCGACCCTGCTCACGGGCGGCCTGCCGCTGGTGCCGTCGCTTGAGACCGCGGCGCGGTCTATCTCCTCGCGCGGCGTTTCGCGGGCTGTCGGCTCGTCCATCACCACCGTGCGCGAAGGCAAGAGCCTGGCCGAGTCGCTCGCCAAAACCGCGGTCTTTCCTCAGCTCTCCACCGACATGATCACCGTAGGCGAGCAAACTGGTGCGCTGCCGCAGATGCTCAATTCGGTGGCCGAGTTTTTTGAGGAAGACGTTGCCACCGCGCTGGCCGCGGCGCTGGCGCTGATCGAGCCGGCCATTCTCATCGTCATGGGCGTTGTTGTGGTCTTCATTCTCATCTCGCTGTATCTGCCCATCTTCTCATTGGGCCAGGCCGGCGGGGCGGCGGGGTAAATTCAAATGGCCGATACAAATGTCATCACGCTTCCGGTTCCTCTAACCGTCGACGAGCGCAGCCAGGCCGAAGCGCTCGCGCGCCGGTATCACGCCGAATTCGTCGACCTGAAAAACTTCAAGATTCAGCACGATCTGTTGCGCACGGTGCCGGTGGAACTGATGTTCCGCTACAACTTCGTGCCCATCGAGCAGCAGCCGGAGGCGCTGGTGATCGCCGTCAGCGACCCCTCGCGCCTGATGGTGCTCGATGAAATCGCGGGGCTGCTCGGTCAGCGCATCCACGCGCGCGTGGCCACGCTCTCGCAGATCACCGACCTGCTCAAGAAGACCGAGCAGTCGCAGCGCGTTCTCGATGAAGCCAGCGAAGGACTAACCTTCGACGTGCTCACCGGCGAAGAAAATGCCGACGAAAATATCTCGATTGAGAAGCTGACCAGCGAAGAAGACATCAGCCCGATCATCCGGCTGGTGGATACGACTATCTTCACCGCTCTCGAACGCCGCGCCTCCGACATTCACATCGAGACGAACGACGACTCCGTGGTGGTGAAGTACCGCATCGACGGCGTGCTGCAGGCGGCCATGGCGCCGATCGCGCGCGAGCACCACTCCACCATTCTGAGCCGCATCAAGATCATGAGCGAGCTCGATATCGCCGAGCGCCGAGTGCCGCAGGACGGCCGCTTCCGCGTTCGCTACAAAGGCCGCCTGATCGACTTCCGCGTTTCCATCATGCCCACCGTGCATGGAGAAAACGCGGTGCTCCGCGTGCTCGACAAAGAGTCGATGAGTGAGAAGTTCCGCAATCTGACGCTGGATGTCGTCGGCTTTGCTGAAGACGACCTGCGCCGTTTTCGCCGCTACATTCGCGAGCCGTACGGAATGGTGCTCGTCACCGGGCCCACAGGCTCGGGCAAGACCACTACCCTCTACGCCGCGCTCAACGAGATCAAGAGCGATGAAGACAAGATCATCACCATCGAAGACCCGGTCGAGTATCAGATTCGCGGCATTACGCAGATCCCCGTGAATGAAAAAAAGGGGCTGACCTTCGCACGCGGCCTGCGTTCCATTCTGCGCCACGATCCGGACAAGATTCTCGTCGGCGAGATCCGCGACCAGGAGACGGCGCAGATCGCCATCAACTCCGCGCTCACCGGACATCTCGTGTTTACTACCGTCCACGCCAACAACGTGGTGGACGTGCTGGGCCGGTTCCTGAACATGGGCGTTGAAGCGTACAACTTTGTCTCCGCGCTGAACTGCATCCTCGCCCAGCGGCTGGTGCGCACTATCTGTGAGTACTGCGCGCGCACGGTCTATTATGACGATCAGGAGCTGATCACCAGCGGCCTCGACATGGCCGAGTGGCGCGGATTCGCCTTCCGCGAGGGCGCAGGCTGCATGGAATGCGGCGGCACCGGCTACCGCGGCCGTACCGCCATTCACGAGCTGCTCGATCTCACCGACCCCATTCGCGAACTGATTCTCGAGAAAAAGCCGACCTCCGAGGTGCGCAAGCTGGCCCAGAAGGAAGGCATGAGCTTTCTGCGCGAGTCGGCGCTTGACCGGGTGCGGCGCGGGTTGACCACGCTGAAAGAGATCAATAAAGTTACGTTCATTGAGGCATCACGGTGAGGCGGGGGATTAAGGATTAGGGACTGGATGAGGTCCAGTCGCCGGCTGTGATGGTTTTTTAACCGTGCACAGGTTCACTCGTACCGCAACGCCCGCGCAATCAACCTAGGGCTTTACAGCGGTTTTGAGTCTGGCGCTTACAGAATGTCGGACGCCAAATAGCCTTTTCCTCAAGAAAGCGCCAATTTTCAGGATGCGAGAGATTTCAACAAGTGAATCGAAAACCGCTCTAGCCTCTGAGGGCAACGGCTTGTGAACGTGTTATCAAAAAGAGAGAGGCATCCGAGGTGAGTTCGATTTTGAGTACGGCGAAACTCGGAACGCAGTCCGGCGGACGCCCGGCGGCGGCCATCGAAGTCACGCCGGAAGGCGTGCTGGCTGCCGTTCGTCCCTTCGCGGGGCAGCGCAATCGAGCGGGCGCGGGCGAGGGACCGGTCTACGCATTCGCGCCCTTGCCAGAGGGAGCGCTCATCCCCGGCATCGACGAGCCCAATCTGCGCGCGCCCGAGGTGGTGGCCGAGGCCATCCGCTCGGCGCTCGACCAGGTCTCTCCCCGCACCCACGCGGTTACGCTGGTTCTGCCCGACACGTCGCTGCGCGTCTTTGTGCTGGACTTCGATTCCCTTCCCGCCAAAGCCGAGGAAGCGATTCCCGTAGTGCGCTTCCGCCTGCGCAAGATGGTGTCGTTCGATGTGGAACATGCGGGCGTCAGCTATCAGGTGCTGTCGCAAAACAGATCCGAGTGTAAGGTGCTGACGGCGGTGATACCGGGGCCGATCCTCGCCGAGTACGAGGCGGCTGTGCGCGCCGCCGGATACGAGCCGGGCGCGGTGTTGCCTTCCAGCCTTGCCGCGCTCGAGATGACCGGTCCCATGGAAGCCGTGCTGGTGGCCACCGTGAGCGGGCAAGGGATGACCACGCTGATCGCCACGGGCGAAGATTTGCTGCTCTACCGCACCCTCGATCTGTCGTCGGATCCAGCCGAGCGGCTCGCCGAGATTCAACGCGGCATCGCCGTGGCCGCCGCATACTACGAGGACAAGTTGGGAGCGCCCGCGCGCAAGCTCTATTACGCGGGCAATCGGGAGATGGATGAGTTTGCCAGCTGGGTCGCCGAGCCGGAGTTGACGGTGGTGGAACTGGTGCCCCGGCCTGCGAGCGGACTGATGACCACGCTGGGACACGAAAGCATTGCTGCGGTCGCCGGCGCACTGGCAGGAGCGAGCTGAGACCATGCGCATTACGCTCAACCTAGCCACGCGCCCCTTCGCCGATATTGGGCCGGCAATGAAACGGCTGCGCATTGCCATGGCCGCTCTGGCCGTGGTTTCGCTCGGGCTGCTCCTTGGCCTCCATCTGGTGCACCGGGATGCGGAAGCCGCGCGCGCGCAGGAGCACTCTCTGGATGGATCTCTGGCTCGCATCACCCAGGAGCGGGAAGGCTACCAGGCGATGATGCACCGGCCGGAGAACGCCCGGTTCATGAGTCAGGTGGCGACGCTGAATCAGCTCTTCGACGAAAAGGCGTTTTCCTGGACCCTGGCGATGGAGAATCTTGAGACCGTGCTCCCCGGCGGTGTGCAGGTTACGCAGATTGAGCCGGTGCGCGCCAAGAACGGCCAGACCACGCTGCACCTGCGCGTGCTGGGACCGCACAATCTGTCCATCGATCTGGTGCGCAATCTGGAGCACTCCAAGCGTTTCATGTCGCCGCGGATCGTGGGTGAGAGTGCAGAATCGAGCAACAATGGCCCCAACCGGCAGTTGGAGCCGGTGAGCGCCTCGAATCGTTTTGAGTTCGATCTGCTGGCCGACTACGTTCCGCCCACGCCGGAAGAGCGCGCGGCCAGCCATGCCGAAACGATCGCGGCAGAGAGCCCTGCGGCCGGAAACCGGCCGGAGTCTGTGCACCGGCTTCCAGGTTTCAGGCCCAACTCTGGCCGGCGGCCGTACACCGGGCAAGGCAATCGGGATGCGGTTCCCCGGTCGGGTTCACCGGGCTCCTCCAAACCCGCGCCGGGAGGCCCGCAATGAGCAATGGACGCACGTGGCTTTGGCGGGAGCGCATGACCTCTCCCTTGACCTGGCATTACATCGGATTCGTTGCTTTGCTCGGAATCACCATCGTGCTGGCGGTTCGCCTCGGCCTTGATTGGACCGCCATCGACAGCCACGCCTCCGAAGTGTTGGCTGGGAAACGGGTGGAGCTGAAGGCGCTCGATCATCAGACGGCGCCCCTGCGCGGCCTCGACACGCGCGTGGAGAAATCGCGCGCCGAGATGAACGCCTTCTTTCAGAAGCGCATTCCGCCGAATTACTCGTCCATCTCCAACCGCATCGGCGAGCTTGAAGTGGCTTCGGGGGTGCGGCTGACGCGCGTCCAGTACACGCAAGGCGCGCCCGGTTCCGATCTGACCGAGATTTCCATGGATGCCGCGATCACCGGCGAGTATCCCGCGATCATGCGCTTTGTGAACGGCCTGGAGCGCGATCCGATCTTCTTTGTGATTCGCGGAATGAATCTGACCGGGCAACAAGGCGGCCAGGTGAGCCTGCGCATGCGCGTCTCCACGTGGCTTCGGCCTGCGGCTGCCGAGGCCAGTGGATTGCCGTCCACCCCGGGCGCAGCCCAAGACTCTACCGCCGCCCCTTCTTCCGGCCAGGAGGGCGAATAACCATGGCCCTTCAGTTGGGAACGGAGAACAAGAAGCAGGTTTATCTGGTGGTCGCGTTATTTGCGGTGGTCCTCACCGCGGGCGGCTATGAGCTCTACCAGAGCTTCTCCGGGCCCGCACCGCACGCCGCGCCTTCACCGGCAGCGCGCACTGTGCGCACCAATACGAGTGCGGCAGGGCTATCCGCAACTGCTCCCTCGGCTCAGGATGCGCAGAAGCTCAGCAATGAGGGCATCGACCCCACGCTGCACTTTGACCAACTGGCGCAGAGCGAAGACGTGCGATACGCAGGAACAGGCCGGAACATATTCTCCGCCGATTCCGCACCGGCCTCTATGCCAAAACCGATCGTGCCGGCTCGCCCAACTCCCGGGCTGCCCATAGCGACCGCTGCGCCGGCAGCGCCCCGGCCGCCGGCCATCGATCTCAAATATTTTGGCTACAGCGAGGGCCGGGATCGAACGCTCAAGGCCTTTTTCGTGCACGGAGACGATATCTTCATGGCCACCGCCGGTCAGGTCGTCGATCACCGTTACAAAGTGGACACCATCAAACCCACCAGCGTGGAAGTCACCGACATGAGCTACAACAACACGCAGACGCTTACCTTGTCTGCCTTCTGAGCGAGCGCATTTTGAACCAGCATTTGATGGGACATTCCAATCTAACGTGGCCCGGACCGAGGCCCTTCGCCAAGCCCTCCGAGGAAGGCTACCTGCTGCTCGCCGTGATGTTCCTCATGGCGCTTCTTGTGCTCTCGCTCGCGGCCGCGGCGCCCCGAGTCGCCAAATCCATCCAGCGAGATCGCGACGTGGAGACGATGCAACGCGGCAAGCAGTATATCCGCGCGGTCCAGCTCTACTACCGCAAATTCCATGCGTATCCGCCCAATGAAGATGCGCTGGTGAAGACCAACGACATACGTTTCCTGCGCAAGCGGTATCTTGACCCGATCACCGGCAAGGACGATTGGAAACCGATCATGTTCGGGCAGAACAAAACTCCCACGGCGATGGGCTTTTTCGGGCAGCCGCTCACCACCGGAGGCGCCATTGCCGGCATTGGACCGAGCGGCGGCAACACCGCCGCAAACAGCCCCAACGGCATGGGCGGCCTCTTCAACTCGTCACCGGCAATCGGCTCGGGCCCGTCGCCTGGAAGCGGTGGATTATTCGCTCCATCCGGCCCCGGCATCGCGTCACCCACAGCGCCGGGCGACACCTCAGGCGCTGCAGCGAGCGGAGCCGGCTCGACCACCGGCGCCACGAGCAATGGTACGGATTCGAGCGGCGCCGCGAACTCCGGCACTGGACAGAGCGGCCAAACCGGATCGGCCGGCCAGACTGGGTTCGGCGGCCAGACCTTCGGCGGCGCCGGCATTATCGGCTTCGAGCCGGGCAGCCCGAAGCAATCCATCCTTGTCTACAAGAAGAAGGATCACTACAACGAGTGGGAGTTCACTTACGACCCGATCATGGACATGAAGATGCTGACCGGAGGCAACACCGGAGCGATCGGTCAACCCGCGGGCAGCACGCCGGGCGCCGTCGGCATTCCCGGGATCACTACGACCGGCACGGATACGAACTCCACCCCTGGATCGCTACCCGCCCCGCCACCCGGCACACCCGCGCCGCAGCAGTAGAGCTTCGCAGAGTGAGCCGCCCAGTTGCGCCGAGAATGGGTGTCCCCACAATCAGCTGCTCCAAAAGCACCGACGCCCGTTCCGAGAAGGAACGGGCGCAGTTTGCCTTGAGAACTCGGGGCCGATCCCGGCGGCGCTTATACGCTGAAAGACGAGCCGCAGCCGCAGGTCGACTTCACCTGGGGATTTTCAAACTTGAAGCCCGCCGCTTCCAGGGTCTCGACGTAGTCGACAATGCACCCGTTGAGATACATCAGTGAAGTGGCGTCGACAAAGACTTTCAGGTCATCAAAACTATAGACTTTGTCCATCATGCCGCTCTGGTTCTCGAAGGCCATCGAATACTGAAAGCCGGAGCAGCCCCCGCCGACAACCCCGATGCGCAGCCCGGCGGGCAGCGGGTCCTGGGTCGCCATGATCTCCCGCACCTTAGTGATTGCCTGAGGCGTAAGGGTAAGCGGCGGTGTCTTAACGGTTTCCTGGTT
>DASXFB010000001.1:0-6689 GCA_036489815.1 Occallatibacter sp.
CGGTCGCTATTGTCAATCTTACGAGCTTAATTGTCAACCAATCCTGGGCCAACCAATGAAGTCGACCCGGGCCCGGGCGGCTTAGTGCGCCCGATGGATGCGTAAACGGATAAAACCTGGAGCCAGCCTACGAAGCGCAATTCATCTATTTACGCTTCAATCAAGGTCCGACGGGGTCCACAGGCCAGATGACAGCGTCGTAGACGGCAGTGCCAACGGCAGCGCCCTGCGGCGGCCAGTTCGGCGTCTTGTCGAGCTCCACCTTCGCACCCCAGCTGCGCAGCAGGTCGGCGAGGTCTTTGCGCGGGGACTGTGCCTGTTGCAGGAACGGCACGTAGCCGCGACCCATCGCGTAGTCGAGCGCGGTCAGTCCGTCTTCGTCCTTTGCATTGACGTTGATTCCCAGTTTGACCAGCGCCGCCATCGCTTCTTTGTTGCCAGCTCGGGTGGCGTAGTGAAGCGCCGAGCCGCCGCGCGTGCGCTGCAGGAAGTGGCGCTTTGCCATGAGATTCACATCCGCACCGCTGGCGGCCAGCAGCCTGATGAGTTCGACCGTGGGATTGACGCGCGAACCTTTGCCGTCTCTCTGTCCTTCTGCAACGTCATCAATCGCCTCGCGCCGCGGCGCCGCCACGCCTGCCATGCGCGCATTCGGAAATCCGGTGCCGCCGGTGCGCGCGGCGGTCGCGAGGATGATGGGGCCTTGGCCATCGGATGTGGCGAGCCTCGGATTGGCACCGTGGGCAAGCAGCAGTTTCACGATCCCGATGTCGCCGCTGGCGCAGGCAGTGAGGAACGGGGTGGTGCCACGACCTGTGTCAGCGCCTAGGATCGTGCGCGCCGCCGCCTGGTAGTAGAGCTGCTGATTCGGATTCGCGCCGCGCTCCACGAGCATTCTCACCACGTCGCGGGCGGTCGTCCGGTCCGGCACATCCTGGTCGAGCGGGTTGTCGTTACGCACAGTCAGGTTCACGATAGCCACGTTCAGCGGCCCCTGCCCGAAGATGTCCCACTGGTTGACGTCGGAGCCCGCTTCGATCAGGCGCTTGGCGAGGTCCCAGTTGCCGTTCATCATGGCGATGGACAACGGCGGCATGCCGGCGGGATCGGCCAAAGACACATCAGCGCCGTGCTTCAGCAGGATCGGCACGCATTCGCGGCAGTTCTCCCGCGCCGCGTACATCAGTGGCGTGAAGCCGCCCCGGTCGAGGTGCTTGGCGCGGCTCTCGGCAGTAGCGACGCGAGCGTAGTCGCGCACGGCCGAGCGCGCATTCACGTCCGCTCCTTTCGCTGCGAGGAACTGCACGAGATCGGGATGGCGCCGGGCGGTCGCCCACATCAGAGGGGTCTGCCCGCCGAAACGCTCGCGTGGATCAACCAGCGCGCCCGCACGCACCAGCAGTTTTGCGGCATCGAGATTGCCGCTGCGCGCCACGAGGTGCAGCACGGTCTCACCGTCCGCATTCACAGAGTTGGGATTCGCGCCGGCCTTCAGCAGCAGCCGAAGAAGCTCGGTGTTGCTCTCGTCCGCAGCGAGCTGCATCGCGTCGACGCCGTAGTGGTTTACCACGCTGGGATCGGCACCAGCCGCGAGCAGGCGCTTCACTTCGGCGATGTTGCCTTCCAACACCGCCCACTGCAGCGGCGTGCTGCCATCCGGGCGCGACGCCGGCGCGTCCGCTTTGGCGGCGGCGCCAGTCGACATGAGCATAACTGCGGCCATGACCGTGGCCGCGAGCTTGCGGGTCAGGACCATGACCTCATTCCTCGATGCTCCGTGTAACTTGTCTGAGCGGATATTACAGAGTAGCTCGATCACCCTGTCTCATTCGATTGTAGCTGGACCCACCTACCGCCTTTGTGACCTGGAGGAAGCGATCGAGTTTCATGCGATGCGAGGGAAGAGGACGAACTGCTCCCGCGCGCATCGAAGTAGTTGTGGTGCCCGGAAGCAGACGTCATGACTGCCGATGTTCCATCCGTCACGGATCCATATTACTCTTAGTCGACATATGCGTCGATTACGCGTAATATGATCACCATGTGGAATGATCGCCAAGCCATCGAAATCTTCCACCTGCTGTTCCTGCGGGCCTTTGGTGCGCGCGTCGACAAAGCCCTTTTTTCCCTAAAGGGCGGCTGCAATCTGCGGTTCTTCTTGAAAAGCATCCGCTACTCGGAAGACATGGATCTGGACATCCAGACGATGGCCGTTGGCACCCTGCAGAACAATGTGAATCGCCTGCTCGAGACCCCCGCCTTTTTGCTGGCGCTGCGAGCCCAGGGCCTCGAATTGGCCAGGACCGCTCAGCCTAAGCAGACCGGGACGACGCAGCGCTGGAAACTGGGATTGCGCCTCCTCGACTCCGGCACCGAGATACCGACCAAGATCGAATTCTCGCGGCGCGGTCTGGATGGTGAGACCGCGGTTGAACCGGTGGATCCCGAAATCATCCGCGCGTACCAGCTCTATCCGGTCATCGTGCAGCACTACAGTGTGCGTGCGGCATTTGCTCAGAAGGTCTCCGCGCTGGCTCTGCGTGAGCAGGTCCAATCGCGCGACGTGTTCGATCTGAAGCTGTTGCTGGACGCCGGAGGCGCCAAGTATCCCCTACTTTCGACGGCAACCAAGCACCTGGGCGCCGCCATCGAGAATGCCTTAGGCGTCGATTACGACGCCTTCGCCGGCCAGGTCCTTGCCTATCTGGAACCGGAGTACCAGAAGTATTACGGCAACAAGAAGGCCTGGAATGAGCTTCAGGAGCAAGTCATCAATGATCTGGAGGCCTTGCGGCTATGAACCAGATCGAAGCCCTGCAGCGACTGCAAACGCTGGCGACCCCGGTCGTCGAATCGCGTGACGTGGCCGCGCTATTGCAGGTATCCGCCAGCAACGCGACGACCATCTTGAGACGGCTTGGAGCCGAGGGGATGATCGTCCACCTGAGCCGCGGGCGATGGTTGGTCGACAAGAAGACGGATCGCCTCGCGCTGCCCGAACTGATTTCGGCGCCCCACCCGGCATATGTCTCGCTGCAGTCGGCGCTGTTTCATCATGGGCTGATCGAACAGATTCCCGCGATTCTCTACGCGGTGACGCTGGCGCGGCCGCGGCAATGCCGGACTCCGATGGGCACCATCTCCTTCCATCGCATGCCGCCGGAGCTCTTCACAGGCTTTGAACTGTCATCCGGGCCATACGCCAAGATAGCGACTCCTGAAAAGGCGCTGTTCGACTTGCTCTATCTCGCGCCGGGAAGATCGCGCCTGTTCTCGACGCTGCCCGAACTCAGCATTCCGCGCGACTTTCAGTGGCGGCGCCTGAAGGAATACACACTGCAAGTGAAATCCTCAGGCAGGCGGACCTATATCGGCGAGCGGGTTAAGGCGATTAGATCCGCCGCAGCGAAGTCACGAACGTAGCCCAAGCAACGGTCTTTTGTTTGAACCCACACGTTCTAATAGAAAAACCCCAGTACCCATCGTGCCGGTTGAGGCGAACGATGCGGCATTTGCGACGGGGAATGTTCCAGTGTCGCGCGATATTGAGCAGCACCCTATGGGCCTTGCGAGCGACACCAACTAGTGGCTGTCAAATGACAACAGCCGGCTTCCGGCCCAAAAGCCGCACCATTGGCGGAGCCACGACACACCAATTTGACTGCCTGTCACAAAAATGCCGGAGTCGGCTCATGGGGTTGCCGATTTTATCCGTTCAATATGCCGCACATCTGCGGTATTTCACCGCCGCGTTTTCGCGGTCTATTTGGCGCTAGATTGCCAGCGTGCATCTGCACGCAAAATCGATCGACCTCCAAAGACATACAAAGGGTTGGAACTCCATGAGCGCAAAGCCAATTAGAAAGCCACGTGCATATAAAAGTCGGCTGTTGGTTTCCGTGGCGTCCGTACTGTTATTAGGCTGGGAAATGCCGCCGGCATTGGGTGTTGTCGTAAATCGGACGCCGGAGGAGGCAGTCAGGGCGTACGAAGATTCAATAAATGCGCGCAGCGTTGAGGGGCTACTCGCCACAACGGCTGAGAGTCTCGATGTCAGGCTATATAGGTCGGACGGTACGCTCCAATATCAGAAATCCAGATCACGGCTTGAGCAACGAAAATCCTTTGAGGAAATGCTCCGCCTGAACCCAAATAGCCATACCCATATTGTTTCGCTTGTTGCCTCTGGTCCGGTTGTAATCGAACGGGGCGAAACCACGTGGTTACCTAACGGTGCCAGTGAGATCGGTCTCTCCCTTTTTCGCGTTTTGGATGGCAGAATTACGCAGCTTTGGATTCTCAATGCGGAAGGGCCGAAGCAGGGAGGTGGGGCGGCGCCGTAGATAGGCGCGAGCCCGCCAGATGCCAGATCGCGCCGGATCTGAGATCACCTTCGATATCAAACTCCGCCCAGCGCACGCCGAGCAGTTCGCTCTTGCGAACGCACAGCGCGAGCAGCAATTTGACGGCGAACAGCTTGATCAGTTCCTCGTGCGACAGCGCCCGGCTTCGGGATTTCTCCGGGCCGCCGGCATCCAGGCGCGGTGAGAAGTCGACGATCGGATTGATGGGTACGACGTGACGACCTACGCCGAACGCGAAGATACGGCGCGCGAAGCGCAGCAGATCATTGGCAGCGATCGCGCCCGCCGAATCGATACCGCAGCGTCCAGGAGGCGCCAGTGCGCGTCTGTTTGCGCAGGTACAGACCATCACCGTCGCCGAGCAGAACCGCGGCATTGACAAGGGGTCCTTCGAAGACTCCGGACGACTGATCGTGTCGCCCGCTGCCGATCCGAGATCCCTGACGCGGATGGGTATTGACGCGGAGCACACCGTGAACGTCGGCGCCTTTTCTGCAGGTCAGCGGCGGCACCTGGACTTTCATCGCGAAAACATCCTGCGCATGGCCCGCGGCGTCGGCAGGCGCGGGGGTAGTGGGTGATCTGCAGTGCGGATTTGGCACGACAGGCCCCGGCACGAGATTGCCGGGGCTTTTTGCAGCGAGAGATCTATATAGGTGAGGGTTGAGCGGACTCCGACCTCCACTACCTGGGCTGTCCACCGCCGGGAGCGGGGGGAGCGCCGGGCGCACCGGGGCCACCCGGTCCACCCGCTCCGCGGCGAGGAAAGCAACCGCCTGGACCGCCCGGACGGCCGGGCGGCAACGTGCCACCTTCCGCGAGAATCTTCATGTTGTTGAGCGCGTTCTGGAACGTCTGGCGGCGCTGGGCCTTGTCCCGCGCGCGAGCGGCATCATCCGCGCACGTCGAGTTGTCCCACATCAGGGTGTAGTAGAGCTTCGACGTGGTCGCCGTGACGGGTTTCGCCTCCAGCGTGCCGTGATACAGGATGTATGGCTGGTTTGCCGTCACCGGCTGCGTATAGGTGTACGAGAGGTCCGTCTTCCCCACGAGGATTTCACGGCCGATGGACCGTACGGTGCCGACCTCGCCGTCCTTGCCGGACGTGATCGTGCACGGCACCTGCAGCCACTCACCGATGTCGCAGAATTTGCCAACGCGCTTCCAGACTTTCGCCGCGGGACGATTGACGTCCACTTCCATCAGGATCGATGTGTAGGTCGGATTGGCCACCACCACGCTGCCGGTGGGTGGCGCCGCTCCTGGAGCCTGTGCAAAGCCGGTCGTTGCGCAGAACGCGCCGAGAGCTGCGGCCAGCGCTGCATTGCTGAACTTGTTTCTCATGAACCCCTCCGTGAATGAATCCAGCTGTTACGCCCGCATCGGCGCGCGTCGAACTGGCCGGGGGAGTATAACCAGCCGGTACCCCTGCCGTGCCGAACCTGCGCGCCCAGGCCGCCGAATGCCAGGTCATGGGATGCCGGCTTTGATCACTTGGTTCTTTTCCATCGCTACTGCGGGCCGGGAGCGACATAAGTACCTGAATATGAATGATATTTCGCCATTTTCTCCGCTCCTGATTGCAACTCGGATTCGGGCAAACTCGGGCGGATTCCACGCCTGCGCCGAGATTGTCTTGGATACCGGAAAGTTGGTTTTGCCCGGTTGACGGCGCAACTGCCAATTGCGCGCACCGCGACAGCGTCGCATCATGCGGCGTCCTTTGCGAACAGCCGCGCTTTGCCGTGCGGCACGAGTACCGGGTCATATTCGAGTACGGGGGTTGATGTCATGAGCAAGAAGAATCGCTCATTCCTTGTTGTCTCGCTCGTTCCGGCCTTCCTGTTCGGCAGCGCGCTGACTGTCGCGCACGCCGAGAATGGCGGATCGGCGGCGCTCAAGCAGGCGCTGTGGTCGGATCCTGCCACCTGGCCGGACCACAAGGTGCCCGCCGCCGGGGACAAGGTCACCATTGAAAAAGGCAAGGATGTGCTGCTCGACGTGAGCCCGCCGGGGCTGCACGGTCTGGTTGTCGACGGCAACCTGAGTTTCTCGGACAAGGCCGACCTCGAACTGACCACCGAGTGGATCCTGGTACGCGGGGAACTGGATATCGGCACCGAAGCCAAGCCCCACACGCGCAAGGCGACCATTACCCTCACCGACGAGGTCCCCAACGAAGAAATCGAAGGCATGGGCGACCGCGGCATCATGGTTGAGGGTGGAACCCTGAGCCTGCACGGCGACCAGAAGAACTCATGGACCAAGCTGGCCAAGACCGCCGAGGCAGGCAGCACTTCGATAAAGGTCCAGAACGCCGCCGGC
>DASXFB010000113.1:0-32001 GCA_036489815.1 Occallatibacter sp.
TAAATATCCGAATCCGAGTAGACCGGCCCAACCTGGGGAGTAGAAGACTTGCCCGAAAGACGCAAGAAGTTGTTCATGCGCCCATGAGCAACCAGTTCGTCGTGCATCGTAGGAATACTCGAGGCCACGTTGGTCTTGCGGCGCCGCGACCAGAACCCATCTTCGATCACCACCGCGCTCACCGGTACAGACTTCAGTTTCGCGAATCGGGATCGAGACAGATCGATCACGCCCGCGTTCTTCCGGCCGGCAGGCGCATCGGCGGATTTCGGCTCATCCGCCCATAAGGACAGCGCCCCGGCCGCGCCCTCCCCTTTGACGATCATGGGTTGAAGCATGGATGCTGCCGTGAAAGCGAGAAATGTTCTGCGCGTTAGCGGGGTTCTCATGAGCAATCTCCCTCTAAGGCATTTCAGTAAATAATGTCAGGCATTGCTGCATTCCTAAAACGCCATTCCTGCTGCGATTCGCTATCCTTTATCCTCCCTGGGGCTCATGAACGTCAAGGATCTGCTCCGCGCAAGCCGGTGCGGCATCGTGCGCCCGGCTTCCACCGCGAAACCCTCCCCTTCCCAAGTACCGGACTACGGTATTCCCGAGCTCTGCCGCGCACGGCTGCGGAAACTGTGCGACGCGCTGCTATGATCGATGCAGCAAAAACGGTCGATGCACTTTGGCATGAAAGACAAGGCGGCGTTGCGCAAAGGATTGCCCAGCTATGGGGACGAAGCGTTCTCCCTGTTTCATCGCAAGGTCTTCATCAAGGCGCTGGGCTACTCTGACGACGCGCTCAACCGGCCGATCATCGGAATCACCAATACCTACAGCGACTACAATCCCTGCCACGGCAATGTACCGGAACTGATCGAGAGCGCAAAGCGCGGCGTAATGCTGGCCGGCGGAATGCCCATGGCGTTTCCCACCATCTCGATCCATGAGAGCTTCGCGCACCCCACTTCGATGTTCCTGCGCAATCTGATGGCCATGGACACCGAAGAGATGATCCGCGCGCAGCCCATGGACGCGGTGGTGGTCATCGGCGGTTGCGACAAAACATTACCGGCGCAATGGATGGCCGCGGCCAGCGTGGATCTGCCCGCAATTGCCGTTCCCACCGGCCCCATGGTGGTGGGTCATCATCGCGGCGAAGTGCTGGGCGCGTGCACCGATTGCCGCCGGCTCTGGAGCCAGTTTCGCGCCGGCCAAATCGACGAGGAAGAGATCGAGCGGATCAGCGGCCGGCTCGCCCCCTCGGTCGGCACCTGCATGGTGATGGGAACAGCCAGCACCATGGCCTGCCTTCTTGAAGCGATGGGACTGGCGCTGCCCATGAGCGCAACCGCACCGGCCGTGCATGCGGAGCGCAGGCGCATTGCCGAGACAAGCGGCAAGCGCGCCGCGGAGATGGCCCTCAGCGGGGGACCCAAACCAAGCGAGTTGATCACCGCGGCATCCGTTCACAACGCAATGGCCGTCCTGCAGGCCATCGGCGGCTCCACCAACGGCATCATTCACCTGACGGCGATCGCCGGCCGCGCGGGAGTGCCCGTCGATCTCAATGCCTTTGACCAGCTTGGGCGCGAGGTTCCGGTGCTGGTCGACCTGAAACCCTCGGGCGCGCATTACATGGAGCATTTCCATCACGCCGGCGGGCTGCCTGCCCTGCTCAGGGAATTGAAGCCGCTGCTGCATCTTGACGCGCCCACCGTCGGAGGCGAAACGATAGGCGACGTGATTGCGCGCGCCGAGCAGACGCCGGGCCAGGACGTGATCCGTAGCCTGGCTTCCCCGCTCAAGAAAATGGGCGCCATTGCAGTTTTGCGCGGTAATCTCTCCCCGCAGGCCGCCGTCATCAAGCAGTCAACAGCCTCGCCGGAGCTGATGCGCCACACCGGGCGCGCCGTTGTCTTCGATTCAGTCGAGGACATGATGGCTCGCATCGATCTGCCGGACCTTGACGTGCACCCCGACGATGTTCTCGTGTTGCGCAATGCGGGACCCCAAGGCGCGCCCGGCATGCCCGAGGCCGGATACCTTCCGATTCCAATCAAGCTGGCGCGCCAGGGCGTGAAGGATATGGTGCGCCTCTCCGATGCGCGCATGAGCGGCACCGCCTTCGGAACGATCGTGCTGCATATTGCGCCCGAGGCTGCAGCCGGCGGGCCGCTGGCCATTGTCCAAACCGGAGACCGGATTCTGCTGGACGTGGAAGCGCGCAAACTCGAACTGCTGGTTGAAGATGCGGAACTGGCGCGGCGCCTCGACGCCTGGAAGAAGCTTCCGCCGCGCCGGGAACCGCCGGTGCGCGGCTATGCCCGGCTCTTCGAGAGCTGCGTTTTGCAAGCCGATCAGGGGTGCGATTTCGACTTTCTCCTCCGCGGCGGCCCCAACGAGAGAAAATCCTGAACCATCGAGGCTCGGCTAACCCGTCAAATCCCATAAAGTGAAGCCAACAGTGACTTTCATCGGATAAGCTGTTGCCCAGCATGCTATCGCCCTCGCACATTTTCGAACTGCGCGCCGCTGTTGGTCACGATGGCTTAATCACCGCGCCCAACCAGTTGCAGACCTACGAGTGCGACGGCCTCACCAATTTTCGTGTGCTTCCCGGCGCCGTCGTGCTGCCGCGCAGCACTGCCGAGGTGCAAGCCGTGGTCCGCGTCTGCGCGCGCCACAAGATTCCCTTCGTGAGCCGTGGCGCGGGCACCGGCCTCAGCGGCGGCGCGCTGCCGGCCGAGGGCGGCGTCGTGATCAGCCTGGCGCGTATGAATCGCATCCTCGAGGTCGACATCGCAAACCGCTATGTCGTCGTTGAGCCCGGCGTCATCAATTCGCACGTTACCGCGCGCGTCGCGCCCAGCGGATACTTCTATGCTCCCGACCCCTCTTCTCAATCCGTGTGCACCATTGGCGGCAACGTGGCGGAGAACTCCGGCGGCGCGCATTGCCTGAAATATGGCTTTACCGTAACCCACACCCTTGCGCTCGAAGTTGTGCTGCCGAATGGCGAGCTGGTAAACCTCGGCTCGGCAACGCTCGATGCGCCGGGCTACGATCTCCCGGGCGTCTTCGTCGGCTCTGAAGGAACGCTGGGCGTGGCCACAAAGATCACTCTGCGCATCGTCAAGCGGCCCGAAGTCGTACAGACGCTGCTCGCCGCCTTTGACTCACCCCAATCCGCCGGGCAAACCGTCAGCGACATCATTGCCGCCGGCATGCTCCCTTCTGCGCTTGAGATCATGGATGCGCTTTCGATCGAGGCAGCCGAAGCAGCGGTGCATGCGCACTATCCCATGTGCGGAGGGTTGCTCCTCGTCGAGTTGGACGGCCCCGCAAGCGAAGTTGAAACTCTCATGCGCCAGGTGCGCGCGTTTTCAGAGAAAAACGGCGCTACGGAGATTCGCCTGGCGCAATCGGATGAGGAGCGCATGCTGGTCTGGAAGGGACGCAAAGCCGCGTTTGCCGCCGTGGGCCGCATCTCGCCGAATTACATCGTGCAGGATGGCGTGATTCCGCGTACGGCTCTGCCCCGCGTACTGGCCGAGATCGAGCGCATGGCTGCGGCCATCAACCTGCGCGTCGCCAACGTCTTCCATGCCGGGGACGGCAACCTGCATCCCCTGGTTCTGTATGACCGCTCCATTGAAGGCCAGGAGGAGATCGCGCTCGATCTCTCTTATCGCATTCTGCATCTATGCGTGGACAATGGCGGCTCCATCACCGGCGAGCACGGTGTCGGCAAAGAAAAACAGGAGGCGCTCGGCTACATGTTCACAGAACCGGATCTCGCGACCATGCAACTGGTGCGCTGTGCCTTTGATCCGGAAAACATCGCCAATCCGGACAAAGTCTTTCCCCGTCCGCGGCTCTGCGCCGATCGTCCCGGACCCTACCGGCCGCACCCGCTTGAAACCGCGGGCGTGGCGGAGATCTTCTAATGAGCACTCTCCCGGTGCTTTCGCTCGAAGACACGAGGCTCCATCTCGCCGCGATTGTAGGAGATGAATACGCAGATCTGCGCGAAGGTTCAGTCACCGTGGCTCCGGCAGACATTGCGCAGATCGCGGCGACTCTTCGATTCGCATACGACAATGAAATGGCGGTGATACCCGGCGGCGGCGGCACCAAGCGGGGCTGGGGCAATCCGGTGGCCGCGCCCATCCGCCTGAGCACCAAAAGGCTGCGTTCCGTGCGTGAACACTCCTGGCATGACATGACCTGCACCGTGGAAGCCGGCGCCTCGTGGTCGGCGATGCAGGCTGAACTTGCGCGTCACGGGCAGATGGTCGCGCTCGATCCGCTCTGGCCGGATCATGCCACCGTTGGAGGCATCGCTGCCGTCAACGACAGCGGCGCGCTGCGGTTGCGATACGGCGGATTGCGCGACCTGATCCTGGGCATGACGATTGTGCTTGCGGACGGGACCATCGCCAAAACCGGCGGCAAAGTCGTAAAGAACGTAGCAGGCTACGATCTTCACAAGCTGATGACGGGCAGCTTCGGCACGCTGGGTGTGATCGCGGAGGTCAACTTCCGTCTTCATCCGATCGAAGAACACACGCGCACATGGAGCGTGACAGTCACGGATGCGGCCCAATTCAGCGCGCCTTTGCGCGCGTTGCTCGATGCGCAGATCGTCCCCTCCAGCGTGCAGATGCGCGTCGAACGCGAGCAATGCGCGGTGGAGATAAAAATCGCGGCGGTTCCCGAGTGCCTGGACGAGCATAGGGATCAGTTGAAAGCAATCTTTGCGCCCCTCGCCTTCACCGAATCGAAAGAAGAGGTCTGGCAGGCGCGGCAGGAGCTCTTCGACGGAGGTTATCCCGTTCTTCTCAAGGCGTCCCTTCTGCCCACCACCCTCTGCACCGTCCTGTCGGAGTTGCAGCAGCGGGCAGCGTCACAAGGCGTGGAGGTTCACGCGCTCGCCCAGGCGACTGGGCTTACGACAATCGCCCTGCGCGCCGCGGCGGAGCCGCTCGCCGCATGCATCGCAGACCTTCGCGAGACGACGCGCGAGTCCGGCGGCAGCGTGGTCGCGCTCCAACTGCCGGATGAAGTGCGCGGCCGGCTCGACGTGTGGGCCTACAGCTCGGATGCGCTCCCGCTGATGCGCGAGATCAAGCGGCGTTTTGACCCCAGGCAGATTCTCAACCCCGGCCGGTTCGTAGGAAATATCTGAACTCTCATGCCTCACACCATCGCTCAGGAAAATCGCCCCTCCAGCTTCGACGCGCATCACGCGCCGGAGAAGCAGCACATCGATGACTGCGTACACTGCGGCTTCTGCCTGCCTGCGTGTCCCACGTATGTGCTCTGGGGCGAAGAGATGGATTCTCCGCGCGGGCGCATTTACATGATCAAGAAAGCCTCTGAAGGGCAGGCTCCGCTTGACGCGCAGTTCCGCACGCACATGGATAACTGCCTGGGCTGCATGGCCTGCATGACGGCTTGCCCATCGGGCGTGGAATACAACAAGCTCATCGAGCCCACCCGCGCGCAGATTGAACGCCATCTTCCGCGCGGCGCGGGTGAGAGGCTGTTCCGCAAAATGCTCTTCGCAACCTTTCCTCATCCATGGCGTCTGCGCGCACTCGCGCTCCCGCTGCTGGTGTACCAGAAAACCGGCCTGCAATGGCTCGTCCACAAGCTCGGCATTCTCAATCTGCTGCCAAAACGCTTGGCAGCCATGGAAGCCTTGCTGCCCGAAGTGCCGGCGAACGTATTCGGCAAAGCTCCCGGCGCGATTAAGGCCAAGGGTTCGCCGCGCCGCCGCGTTGGCATGTTGAGCGGATGCGTGCAGCAGGTCTTCTTTTCGCACGTGAATGCCGCCACGATGCGGGTGCTGGCTGCGGAAGGTTGCGAGGTGGTGATTCCGCGCGCGCAGCCGTGCTGCGGAGCATTGATGCTCCACTCCGGCCTGGAAGCCGAGGCGACCGCGATGGCGAAGAAAATGATTGCCGCCTTTGAGGCTGCGGAGGTCGACACGGTCGTAATCAACTCCGCCGGATGCGGATCGACGATGAAGGAATACGGTTACCTGCTGCGCGATGATCCGGCCTTCTCCGCTCGTGCCGCGGCGTTTTCGGCTAAATGCAAAGATATCGCTGAGTTGCTCTGCGAGCTCGAGCCGCAGTCTCCCCGCCAGCCGCTGAAGCTGCGCGTCGCCTATCACGATGCCTGCCACTTGCAACATGCACAGGGCGTTCGCGCCCAGCCGCGCAAACTACTGGCAGGGATCCCGGCATTGGAGGTCGCTGAAATTCCCGAGGGCGCGCTCTGTTGCGGCTCGGCCGGGGTGTATAACCTGCTTGAGCCGGATACGGCGGCTCAACTGGGTGATCGCAAGGTGGACAACCTGCTGACCACCCAGGCGCAAGCCGTGCTTTCAGCCAATCCCGGATGCCTGTTGCAGCTCATGAGCGCGCTGCGCCGGCGCGGGCTGAAGACCATGCCTGCCTTTCACATGATCGAATTGCTCGACGCCTCGATTCGCGGAGTCGAACCGGGCGATCTGCTGCGCGGCAAGCGGGACTGAAGCGGGACTGACCGCCACCGCCGGGTTTCATATTGTGTGACAGCCTGCCACACTCTGCGATTATGCTGGGACGACGCTTTAAAGGAGCTGATCCTATGCCCGCTTCCGTCAGCTATCCCGGTGTTGAGATTCTCGCTCCGGTTAGTGAAAACTACGCGCAAATTCTCACACCGGAGGCAATCGCCTTTCTCGCCGCCCTGCAGCGCGCATTCAATGGACGCCGCAAAACGCTGCTTGCCGCGCGTCAGGAGCGGCAGAAACGGCTCGATGCCGGCGAGAAGCCGAACTTTCTTGAAGAGACCCGGCAGATTCGCGAGTCCGCATGGACCGTGGCTCCGCTGCCCAACGATATTCTCGATCGCCGCGTGGAGATTACCGGCCCTGTGGATCGCAAGATGATCATCAACGCGCTCAACTCGGGCGCCAAAGTCTTCATGGCCGACTTCGAAGACTCGAACACGCCGCTCTGGAACAATCTGCTCGACGGCCAGATCAATCTGCGCGACGCCATTCGCCGCACCATCACCTATGCCGATCCGGCCAGCGGCAAACAGTACAAGCTGATTGAGAATCCCGCGGTGCTGTTTGTGCGCCCGCGCGGCTGGCATCTTGAAGAAAAACATTTCCTCGTCGATGGCGAGCCCCTCTCCGGCTCTCTCTTCGATTTCGGCCTCTACTTTTTTCACAATGCAAAAGAGCTGCTGGCCCGCGGCAGCGGTCCGTACTTCTATCTGCCCAAGATGGAAAGCCATCTCGAAGCGCGCTTGTGGAACGACGTATTCCTCCACGCTCAAAAAGCCATCGGCGTGCCGAGCGGCTCCATTAAAGCGACCGTGCTCATCGAGACCATCCTCGCAAGCTTTGAGATGGATGAAATCCTGCATGAATTGCGTGAGCACTCCGCAGGCCTCAATTGCGGCCGCTGGGACTACATCTTCAGCTTCATTAAGAAATTCTCCAACGACCCGCATGCGGTGTTGCCCGATCGCGGCCAGGTGACGATGACGACGCACTTCATGCGCAGCTATTCAAAGCTGGCCATCAAAACCTGCCATCGGCGCAACGTGCACGCCATGGGCGGCATGTCGGCCTACATTCCCATCAAGTCGGATCCCGTGGCTAACGAAAAGGCGATTGGACAAGTGCAGGCGGACAAGGAGCGCGAGGCCTCTGATGGCCACGATGGCACCTGGGTGGCTCATCCTGGGCTCGTGCCCGTCGCACTCGAGATCTTCAACCGCCTGATGCCACAGCCCAACCAGATTTCGAAGCAACTGCCCGACTTTACCGCAACCGCTGATGATCTGCTCCAGATTCCGGACGGCTCGATTACGGAAGCGGGGCTCAAGCAGAATGTCGCCGTAGGTCTGGGCTATGTGGAAGCATGGCTGCGCGGTATTGGCTGCGTTCCCCTCTTCAATCTGATGGAAGACGCCGCCACCGCGGAGATCAGCCGCGCGCAGATCTGGCAATGGGTGCATCAGAAGGCGAAGCTGAGCGATGGAAGAGTGGTGGATGTCGCGCTGGTCGAGAACCTGATTGCCGGCGAGCTCGCCAAGCAGAAGGCCGCCGTCGACAGTGAACGCTATGCAGCCTACGAAAAGGCTGCGGATCTGATGCGCGAACTGGTTGAGTCGCCGCGATTTGTCGAGTTCCTCACGCTGCCCGCCTACCAGCGCGTACTCAAGGAAGAAAAATTTGCCGCCGCGTAGCTGATACGATTAATGCCTACGGAGGCAGACATGGCTGACGGGCCCGTGGCAGCGGCACTCACTTCCGAGCAGATCGCAGAGATCACACGCGAAACTAACTATGGCACCTGGCGCTTTCAAAAGAGCTGGAAGCCGCTGCATATCGCGGACGCCGAGGGATGCTGGTTTACTGACGGCGCCGGCCGCAAATATCTCGACTTCAGCTCGCAGCTCATGTGCGTCAATCTCGGCCACAAGAATCCCCGCGTGGTGCGGGCCATTGCTGAGCAGGCGCAAGAGCTGGCCTATGCCGCTCCCGGCTTCGCCACAACGGCGCGCGCGCGCTTGAGCGTCAAACTCCTTGAGGTTTTGCCCGCCGGCCTGAACAAGTTCTTCTTTGCCACCAGCGGCACCGAGGCCAATGAAGCCGCCTTCAAAATTGCCCGCATGGTTACGGGCAAAACCAAGATCATCTCCCGTTACCGTTCCTATCACGGATCGACGATGGGCTCGATCGCGGCTACGGGCGATCTGCGGCGCTGGGCCATGGAGCCAGGTGGCAAAGGCGGCGGCTTCGTCTTTGCGCCGGAGACCAACTGCTACGATTGTCCTATCCGGCACAGTTATCCAGGATGCAACATCGCCTGCGCGGACTACATCGAGCACATGATCCGCAATGAAAGCGACGTGGCGGCCGTCATCGTCGAGCCGGTCGTGGGCACCAATGGCGTGCTCGTGCCTCCACCGGAGTACCTGCCGCGCCTCCGCGAAATTTGCGACCGGCACGGCGTGCTGCTCATCGCGGATGAAGTGATGGCCGGCTGGGGCCGCACCGGCAGATGGTTCGCCGTGGACCACTGGAACGTGAGGCCTGACATTCTGGTTACCGCCAAGGGCATCACTTCCGCTTATGTGCCGCTAGGCCTGTGCGCCACTACGGCAAAGATCGCTGACTACTTCGAGGAGCACTACTTCTCGCATGGCCACACTTACGAGGCGCACCCGCTTACACTAGGCCCGGCAGTGGCCACCATCGAGGAGATGCAAAGGCTCAAGCTGGTGGAACGCGCAGCCGGACTCGAGCCCTATTTGCGCCAGAAACTCGAAGCGCTCAAGGCAAAGCATCCGTCAGTTGGCGACGTGCGTGGCTTGGGCTTGTTTTTCGCCGTTGAGCTCGTAAAGAACCGCGCCACGAAACAGCCGTTCAATACCATGCGCGACAAAGTCGAAGGCAAGCCGCTCGTTGTGGACCAGGTCGCGGCTAAGATGATGGCGCAGGGGGTCTCGATTCAGTCGTGGGTGAGCCACTTCGTCATTGCGCCGCCGCTGATCGTCACCACAGAAGAGCTCGATTTGGGAATCGCAGCGCTCGATGAGCATCTGGCCATCGCCGATGCGCTGGCTGAAAACTAGAGTCCTGCCCGTCAGGCTGTCTCTTCGGCACTTCGGGAAAAGGGCGACGGCGCTGAAAGCCACATCAGCGCGAGATACACGCCACCGGCCGAAAAGAATCCGACGAACCAGGCATAGTCATAAAGAAAATGGAGTGGCTCGATCGCCAGTCCCACAAGCGCAACGCCCGCCCCCAGCACCAGCGCAGCGAGGGCGCGTGGATTGATGCCCTTCGTGTAGTAGTAAATGCCTTCGCGGTGGTAGAGCGAATTCACATCCAGCTCGGTCTTGCGAATCAGAAAGTAATCCGCCACCATGATGCCCGCAACAGGCCCGAGCAGTCCTGAATAGCCCACCAGCCAGCCAAAGATATAGGCATCCGGCGTGGCCAGCAGCTTCCACGGGCACATGGCCAGGCCCAGAAATCCGGTAATCAAGCCGCCGGTGCGAAAGCTGATAAGCCGCGGATAGAGATTGGAAAAATCATTCGAGGGCGAAACGACATTGGCGCCGATGTTCACATTGAGCGTAGCAATGAGAATCGCAACCAGCGCGATAAAGGCCACAACCGGCTGATGAAACGCGCCGATCAACTCGATCGGGTTCCAGATAGTATGGCCGAAAAGAACCGCCGAAGCCGATGTGACGGCGATGCCGACAAATGTGTAGAGCACCATCGCCACCGGAAGCCCGAACGCTTGTCCCCATGACTGCGCGCTCTGCGACTTCGAGTAGCGCGTAAAGTCAGGGATGTTGAGCGCGAGCGTAGCCCAATACCCCACCATCGCCGTGAGCGACGGAAAGAAGACGCGCAAAAACGCGCCGGTGGAATGAAACCGGCTCGGCGTCGACAGCATCGTTCCGAAGCTGCCCGCCTTCATGCGCACCCAGATCAGCAGCGCGCCCGCCATCACAAACATGAAAGGCGCGCCGAAGGCCTGTAGGCGGCGAATGGATTCCACGCCGCGCCAGACCACCACCATGTTGAGCAGCCAGAACCCCAGAAAACACGCCCACAGACTCCCATTGCTCGCTGCCGCCGCGGGCCAGATCACGGTGAGCATGGCATGAATCGCCGTTCCGCCGATCCACGATTGAATGCCGAACCAGCCGCAGGCTACGACGGCGCGCAAGATCGCTGCCAGATTCGCCCCGCGCACGCCGAACGGCGCGCGAATGAATACGGGAAACGGAATTCCATATTTGGCGCCTGCATGAGCATTGAGCAGCATGGGAATGAGCACGATCACATTGCCCAGCAGCACCGTACCGATCGCCTGCTTCCAATCCATGCCCTTGGCGATGAGCGACGAAGCGAGCTGATAGGTCGTGATCTCCATGCACATGGAAAACCAGAGCGCCGTGTAGTTATAAAATCCCCAGGTGCGCTGCGCAGGCGTGGTAGGCAACAGATCGCGATTCGAAAGGGACGGATCGTTCGTGCTCAAGGCGCCTCCGCGAAGCTACAAACTTTGCAATCGGAATCCGTTTTTCCGGCTCGCTCCCATCACTTCCATGCGCCGCCGCGCGCTTCTCTGCGCAGATACTCGCCGCGGCCCGGCTTGCCGATGAATCTACCCTTCGAGACAATCAACTCCCCGCGTGAGTACACATCGCGGGCATTGCCGCGCACGTGGAATCCCTCGAACATCGAATAGTCCACGCGCATGTGGTGTGTGGCGGCGCTGATGGTATGCTCGGCGTGCGCATCCCAGAGGACGATGTCCGCGTCAGCGCCGGGAGCAAGCACGCCTTTCTTCGGATACATGCCGAAGATGCGCGCGGGTGCGGTGGAGACAAGTTCGACGAACCGGTTGAGCGAAAACTTCCCTTGTCCCACGCCATGGTGATGCAGCAACTGCAAGCGATTCTCGATCCCCGGTCCGCCATTGGGGATCTTCGTGAAATCGTCCTTGCCGAGCGCCTTCTGGTCTTCAAAACAAAAGGGGCAGTGGTCCGTCGAGACCACCTGCAAGTGATCTTTCCGCAGGCCATCCCAAAGCTTGGGTTGATTGCGGCGTTCGCGCAGCGGTGGCGTGAACACGTACTTCGCTCCCTCCCAACCGTTGCCCTCCATGTTGTCTTCAATCGAGAGCAGAAGATATTGCGGGCACGTCTCGGCAAAGGCCGGCAACCCGCGGTCGCGGGCCTCGCGCACCTGGTTCAGCGCGTCCTCGCTCGAAAGATGCACAATGTACACCGGCACCGCGGCCATTTCAGCCATGGCGATCGCGCGGTGCACGGCTTCCGCCTCGGCGCGCGTCGGCCGCGTAAGCGCGTGATAGATCGGCGCGGTCTTGCCCTCAGCCAGCGCCTGCTGCACAATCACATCGATCACCGACCCATTTTCAGCATGCATGCAGACCAGTGCGCCATTCTTCGCCGTCTGGCGTAGAGCCTTGAAGATCGTGGCATCATCGACCATGAGCGCATTAGGGTACGCCATGAACAGCTTGAAGCTGGCCACGCCCTCGCGCACCATATCGTCCATGTCTTCAAGGCCCGCATCGAGCAGATCCGTGACGATCATGTGCAGCCCGTAGTCGATGCATGCCTTGCCCTCGGCCTTCTTCCGCCAGGTGTCGAGCGCGGCACGCATCCTGGTGCCGCGCGCCTGGATGGCAAAGTCGACAATCGTCGTGGTTCCGCCAATCGCCGCCGCGCGCGTGCCGGTCTCGAAGTCATCCGCCGATTTCGATCCGCCAAACGGCATGTCAAGATGCGTGTGCGCGTCGATCCCGCCTGGGAGAAGCAGAAGTCCGCGCGCGTCGACTACCCGGTCAGCCGAACTGGCCGGAATGCCGGCACGCACTTCCTTGATGACTGCGCCATCGATCAGCAAATCAGCCTCGGCGCTGACGTCCGCGTTCACGACCGTCCCGTTTTGAATAAGCAGCTTGGACATAATCTTTTATCCGATCGAAGAGTGCGGTGGACGGGCGCACGCGGTTCCGCGCGTCCGTTCGTCCCACGTTTCCGCGGCGACGCCATTGTCGACCCGCACCATGGTGATGCAGGTATCCACGGGACACACGAGCGAGCAGAGATTGCAGCCCACGCACTCCGTCTCATCCACGCGCGGAATGCGATCGAGCGGCGTGGCATACGGCCCGTGCGCCGCGGAATCCACAGCGCGCTCCTTCCGCGTCACGGGCGTGAAGGTGAGCGAGGCGCGGCTCTCTACCTCCTTCACCGCCGGAATGGGATGCAATTCGACATGGCCATCCACTGGGCCGGAGACTCGGTCAAGATGAATGCACTGGTGCGCGCCGTCCCAACAGGCGATGTGGCAAAGATCGCAGCCGATGCATTTCTGCTCGTCGATACGAGCCACAATTTTGTAATTGAGATTGAGATGCTTCCATTCCGTCACGCGATGGGTGGAGAGACCGCGAAAATCTTCAATCGTCGCGAATCCCTTCGTCCGCATCCAGTTTTCTAGGCCTTCCGCCATATCTTCCACGATCCGGTAACCGAAGTGCATCACCGCCGTACACACCTGCACAGTTCCGCAGCCAAGCAGGATGAACTCCGCGGCGTCGCCCCACGCCGCGATGCCGCCGATGCCCGAGAGCGGCAAGGCCGCTTCAGGATCAGCCATGATCTGCTGAACCATATTCAGCGCGATTGGTTTCACGGCGGGCCCGCAGTAACCGCCGTGCGAACTCTTGCCGTCTATGTCCGGCCGCGGCACCAGCGTATCGAGATCGATCCCCGTAATCGAATTGATCGTATTGATGGCAGACAAACCATCGGCGCCCCCACGCTTGGCCGCGCGCGCCACAGCGCGGATGTCGGAGATGTTGGGCGTGAGCTTCACCAGCACCGGCGTGCGCGCCTTCTCCTTGACCCACGCGGTAATCATCTCCGTGTACTCCGGCACCTGCCCCACGGCCGATCCCATGCCGCGCTCGCTCATGCCATGCGGGCAGCCGAAGTTGAGTTCGAGCCCATCGGCGCCCGCATCTTCCACGCGCGCCACAATCTCATGCCACGCCTCGCGATTCGACGCCACCATCAGCGATGCAATCACCGCATTCTGCGGATAGCGTCTCTTCACCTCTGCCATTTCGCGCAGATTTTCTTCCACAGTGCGGTCGCTGATGAGCTCGATATTGTTGAACCCCATGATGCGCTGACCTTGCCAGTCAATCGATGAATAGCGCGAGCTGACGTTGGTCACCGGCTCACCGATCGTCTTCCATACCGCTCCGCCCCATCCGGCGTCAAAGGCCCGCATAATCTGCTCGCCGCAGTTGGTGGGCGGCGCAGAGGCCAGCCAGAATGGATTGGGCGAGCTGATGCCCCCCGCGAAGTTGCGAATGCGAATATCAGGCATGGGCTGCTACCTCCGCGGTCTCTAGAATCGCGAGTGCGGCACGCTTGCCGTCGGCGACCGCGTCCACCACCTCGCGCCCGCCGTTGACGCAATCGCCGCCGGCAAAGTAGCGCGGGTTGCCGGTGCGGCCGGTCGTGGGTTCTGTCAGGATCACTCCGTCGCGGACCTCGACGCCGCGCAACTCCTGAATCAGTTGCGCGAGAGGCGACTGGCCGATCGCTGGAACCAGCAAATCGCACGCAATGGTGTAGTGCGAATCGGGGATGGGCAGCAGCGTTCTGTCTACCTGGCGCATCTGCACCGTGTCGAGCAGCAAACGCCCGTGCGCGTCGCGTCCAATCGCAACCGGCTGCCTGCGCCAGAGGAACTGCACCCCCTCCCGCTTGGCGTGTTCATATTCGAAATCAAAGGCGGGGATGTCACTCTCACTGCGCCGGTAGAGGAGATACACAGTTTCCGCGCCAAGGCGGCGCGCCGCATTCGCCGCGTCGATTGCGGTATTTCCAGCGCCCACCACCACGACTGTGCCGTTGAGTTCGCGCAGATGCCCGGTCTTGTAAGCGGCAATCAGTTCAAGAGCGTTCATCACACGTTCGCTCTCTTCGCCGGGAATGCCGAGCCTCTGCATCGCGCCCAGCCCCAGGCCGAGAAAGACATAATCGAATTCCGCCTCCAGGGACTCGAGCGCTGCGGCTGAGTCAATGCTCGCGCCGAAACGAAACTCCACGCCCATGCGGCGAATCATCTCCACCTCGCGCAGGCTATCACTAGCCCGCAGCTTGTATTCCGCCACTCCGTAGGTGTTCAGTCCTCCAGGCAGCGCACGGCGCTCGAAAACCGTAACCTGCACTCCGCGGCGCCGCAGTTCCGCCGCGCAAGCGAGCGATGCTGGACCGCCGCCGATGCAGGCCACGCGCGGCCGGTCCGTTGCAGCGGGAATCGCCGGCACCGGCTCCCCGGAGGCGTGAAATGCATCCATCGCGTGACGCTGCAGCAGAGCGATCTGAATCGGCTGCCGGTTGTGCCGGTGCATCACGCACGCGCCCTCGCAGAGCACATCCACCGGACAGACACGCGCACAACTTGAGCCAAGGATATTCGCGTCGAGAATCCGCATCGCGGAGCCGCGCAGATTCCCCGAGGCGATGCGCTTGATAAAGCCCGGCACATCGATATGCGTGGGGCAAGCGGCCATGCAGGGAGCGTCAAAACAATAGAGGCAGCGGTCCGCCTCAAGCACGGCGGCTTGCGGCGCGAGCGGCGGCTTGAGCTCATTGAAACGCTCGCGCAGTGGCAGATCGTCAGGTAAACTCGCAGTGCTCATGCGGACCTCAGCGTTACAGAAAATGTGGAGCGCCTTGCGAACCGAACTGGATCAAACCTCCTTCAACCACCTCCGGCACACGCTTACGAAGCGACCAGAGACCCGTACAGGTCAGGCCGGCGATCGCGAAAGAACTGCCAGGTCCGTCGCACCTCGGCAATCTCGTCGAGATTCAAATCCGCAATCAGGACCTCGTCTTTGTCGCGCGAAGCCTGGGCCACGATCTGCCCGCGCGGATTGGCGAAGTAGCTCGATCCGTAAAACTCGCCGATGTTCCACGGCGGCTCAGTGCCCACGCGATTGATGGCGGCGATGAAGTAGCCATTCGCCGCGGCGTGCGCGGGTTGCTCCAGCTTCCACAGGTACTCGCTCAAGCCGGCCACCGTCGCTGAAGGATTGAAAACAATCTCGGCGCCGTTGAGCCCCAGGCATCGAGCGCCTTCGGGGAAATGCCGGTCATAGCAGATATAGACGCCAATCTTCACAAACCCCAGATCGAATACCGGATATCCCAGGTTGCCGGGCCGAAAATAAAACTTCTCCCAAAAGCCGGGCGCCACATGCGGAATATGCGTCTTGCGGTATTTTCCGAGATAGGAGCCGTCGTTACGAATCACCGCGGCTGTATTGTAAAAAATCCCCTCCTGCTCCACCTCATAGACCGGCACTACCAAGGCAATGCCCAATTCCTTGGCCAGCGACTGCATGAGAGTTACGGTCGGCCCCTCCGGCACCCGTTCCGTAGTCTCATACCACTTCACGGATTGCTCGGCGCAGAAATACGGTCCGTTGAAGATCTCCTGCAGGCAGGCAATCTGCGCGCCTCCCGCAGCTGCGTGGCGAATCAAGCCCAGATGTTTCTCGACCATGGCCTGCTTCTGAACGGCCAGCGCTTCCGTGGCCGGCACTGCATTGGACGCCTGGATAATGGCACATCGAACAATGCGGGACATTGCGCTCCCCTTTGGCGAAGAAAACTGTGAGTCTTTGAAGGTAATTGAAAACCCTGTGCAGAGCAATGGTTAGTCGCGGAGCAACTCAAAAGCCTGGGTTGACTTGCACCGCGACAGATCCAATAATCATGAACAATGGATATCTACGAGGAGATCGTCGCTTTGCAGCGGGAGGGCCGCCGGGGAGCGGTAGCCACCATCGTGAATGCGCGCGGCTCAATACCCTCGTTTAAAAGCGCCAAGATGCTGGTGCGCGACGACGGCTCCATCGCCGGAACCATTGGCGGAGGCTGCGTGGAAGCGGAAGTCTGGCAGGCGGCCCGGGACGTGATCGCCAATGAGAAGCCATGCTCGCTCAGCTTCGATCTGAACCAAAATCCGAAGTACGATACAGGCCTGGTATGCGGCGGCACGCTTGAAATCTTCATCGAACCCGTGCTCCCGGCTCCGTCGCTTTATCTCTTTGGCGCGGGCCACGTGGCTTTCGAGCTCTTCAAAGCCGCAAAAAATGCCGGGTTCGACATCGTTGTCGCAGACGATCGCGATCTCTACGCCAATACGGAGCGCTTCCCGGGAGCAAGGCAGATCATCGCCACAGACTTCGAGGAGGCAATGGCCGAACTGGCCCCCAATGAGTCTTCTTACATTGTGATTGCTACGCGCGGCCATCGCGACGACATGCGCGTTCTGCGGTGGGCAGTAGGGACACGCGCACGCTACATCGGAATGATCGGCTCGCGGCGCAAAGCCATCAGCGTGGCTCGCGAGCTGACGGCGGAAGGCCTGAACCTGGAGCTGTTGGAACGGGTGCACTCCCCGGTGGGGTTGGATATCGGCGCCATTACACCGGAAGAGATCGCCGTCTCGATCGTAGCGGAACTGATCGCGGTGCGCCGCCATGCAGAGAATGCTCTGCCGCATATGAGCTGGTTCCACGGCAAAGATTCGCGCGCGCTCGCCGTTCCCGGAGAAGCATCGAATCCCGAGCCCGCTGCCGCCAAGACAGAAAGCTGAGGCTCACAATGCCCGGCTTGTGCGGAGTCATTCTCGCGGCCGGCGCATCTTCGCGCATGGGGAAAGACAAGGCGCTGCTGCCGTGGCCTCCGGGCGCGACTGAAGGCTCAACTCTGCTCTCCGCGGCGATCCTTGCGCTGCGGCCGTTCACGCAGGCCGTTGTCGTGGTGGCGGGCGGCAATGCTGAAAATCTTCTTCACGTCATCGAGACGTGCGGCGCGTCAATGGTCCGCAATCCCGCTCCTGAGCGCGGGCAATTCAGTTCGTTGCAGGTTGGCTTGCGCGCGGCGCTGGCCTGCGGCTGCGATGCCGCGATGATCACGCCGGTCGATTGCCCGCCCCTGAGCGCCACGTCGCTCGAGCTGCTGGTGGGCCAATTCAAGAAAGCCGTCGAGCAGGGACGTTGGGCCGTTGCACCGGAAAGTGACGGAAAGCGCGGGCATCCCGTTCTGGCTGGCCGTGAGCTGATCGAAGCCTTCCTCAGCGCTCCGGTCACCGGCAACGCCCGCGAGGTGAAGCGGGCCCATGCGCAGTTCTTCGCGTACGTGCCGGTTCCAGACCGCCATCTAAGCGCGGAGATGAACACGCCGGAAGAATATGCCGCACTCTCCGCGCTGGCCCGGCAAAACCCGCGTCAGGACCTGTGAGCAAGTTGGCGGAGCGCCGCGGTCAGCGCGTCCATGGCGAGATGGCTCGCGTGCATCGAGGCGGCAGGCAGCCCTCCCACCGCGCCCAGCAGCTGTTCCCTTTTCAGTTCCCCTGCCTGCGCAATCGTCCGTCCGCGCACAAGGTCGGTGAGCGCTGAACCGCAGGCCATCGAGGCAACGCAGCCTTTGGCCTGGAAGCGTGCTTCTTCAATATGCTCGCCGGCAAGCTTGAGCGTGAGCTTGAGAATATCGCCGCACGCCGGATTTTCAATCTGGACGACGGCGTCCGGCTCCGTGACTACACCCGCGTTGCGCGGATGCTCAAAATGATCGAGAACTTCCCGAGAGTACATCGGGCCTGCCTCTATCTCAATACGCGCCGGCTCAGTGCGAAGCCGCAGCCTTGGCCTGGGTCTGCCTTGCAGCCAGAATCTCGGTAATCAAAAACAGGCTGGTGAGAAGAGCGCGCAAATGAATCGACGCGTTCAGGCTGTCGATGAGCTGTGAGCTGATGACCGGCTGAGCCAGCACCAGTTCCATCGCGGCGTGGGCGCTGCCCGCATCGCGCGCAAGCACGGCGAAAAAGGCTTCGTATCTTTCAGCTGGGACTAATTCAAGTTCCCGCGCCGCCGATGCGCAGCCGGATTCGAGAAGGCGCATCGCTTCCGCGGCGCGGGTCAGCTTTTCCCGAAGCTGCCTGCCCGAGTCGCTCGCCTCATCGGTCGCAAGCCCCTTGGCTGCGTAAGACAGCGTGAACTCATAGCAATCCTCGATCGTCTCGCAATGTTCCTCTATCTCAGTCGGCATCGCTTGGCGCATAGCCCCGTTTCTTTTGAGATGACGCCTTCGTGACCACCCACCGCTCCGGATCATGCTCTTCCAGGTAGAAGTCCCGGCTCATCCAGCCGAAGATCATCGATTTCGTAATCGGCAGTTTCTCCGGCCGGATGCCCATATAGACATGCACCATCACCAGCATGATGAAGCCCACGCCCGCGAGCCCGTGCAGCACGTACATCAACCCCCACGTCATGTCGCTGAACAGGTATGGATTGCGCGGCGTGAAGATGGTCTCGACCCGCTTCATCATGAACAATCCCGTCACGGTGACGGCGAGGCCGGCCAGCACAATCACCAGGTGATAGAGCTTGTTCTCCAGCGGATACTTGCCGAACCGCGCGGCCGGCGGCGCGGGCTTGCCAAAAAAGCGCAGCATTCTGCGCATCGCGTCGCGCACGTCGATCCTATCCGGCCAGATCGACCAGAAATCCATGTAGAACGACGCATGAATGATGTGGAACAGGATCGATACCGTCAACAAAAGGCCGGCGATCCAATGGTACAGAACCCAGTTGAACCGCACGCCTACCTTGGGCAGGAAGGCGGTGATCAGCAACGCAAACATCGAAAGCGCCATGATCCAGTGAAACAGCCGCGCTGCCAGCGAGTGCCGCGGAACGCGTTCCGGCACAGCAGCCGCTTCCGCAGGCGAAACGTGCCCGCTCACTTTGCGCGGCGCCACAATTGCCACGTAAAGCGCATGAACAATCATGAAAAAAAAGCCCGCGATGACCGCGACCCAGATCAGGTCCCACGCAATATGGGTTGGCACCGTCCGTCCCCAAGGACTCGTCGCCCAGGTTATGAACTCCATCTTGCCTCCTGCACGCCGCCCACGGCGCGCTTCACCAGGTTGCGCATCAGCGGAATCTTGTACCCGTTGAACTGCAGCGGGACTGCACCCTGCACCGCGAGCTTGCCCGCCATCTCACCGGTCGACGCATCGGCAGGCTTGCCCACCACCGCGTCTTCCACCTGCTTCAAGCGCATCGGGCGCGGCGCCACCGCATTGACGGCCAGGCGGATCCGGCCGATGTTGTTCCCGTTGAGCACCGTCGCTGAGGCGACATTCATCAGCGGAAAATCCCATACATTGCGGTCGCGAACCTTCTCGAAATAAAATCTCGCCCCGGCCCAGGCAGAAGGAATCCGAATCGCGGTGAGTAGATCGCCGGGTTGAAGGATATTGAGCCGCGTAATATCCGTCTCCGGTCCAAGAAAATAGTCTTCGGCATCCACGGTCCGCTCGCCCTTCGCCGTCTGAATTACGAACTTCGCATCGAGCACGATGAGCGCCGGAGCCGAGTCTGAAGGATGCACCGCAACGCAGCGATCCGCGCCGAAGATCGCGTGCTCGCGATTGCGGCCCACCGGCGTGTCGGCGTAGCAAATGTTGCCGCCGGCGCGGTAGCACGGCCAGCCGCCGCGGTAATACCAGCAGCGCGCATCCTGCGAAACATTGCCGCCCACCGTTCCCTGGTTGCGAATCTGCGGCGACGCTACCAGCTCGACCGCCTGCGACAGAACGCTATAGTTCTTCTTGATCTCAGGATGATTGGCAATCTCCGTCAGCGTGGTCATCGCGCCAATCTCAATGCCGTCATTCGACACGCGAATGCCCTTCAACTCGTCCACGCCGCTGATGTCCACCAGCACCTTGGGCTTCTTGATGCGGTCCTTGAGCCAGTCGAAGCTGTCCAACCCGCCGGCCATGATCCAGGCATCGCTGCCGTTCTGTTCCAGAACTTTCTTGGCGTCAGCGATTGAATCAGGCTGAAGCAGATCGAAGGCGGGCATTACGTCGCGTATTACGGCCATTGGCTCTCTCCGTTCCCACTCTTCTCAGATGTGGGCCAGCAAGGGATTTTGCATCGGACGCCCGGCTTCATAGGACGCCAGAATGGTGTCGGCGTTCACGGGCGCGCGTTGGAAGATGTTGTCGCCGAGCGCGTCGGAAAGCGCATTGAGGATCGCCGCGCATCCACCCCCGACCGGCGGCTCGCCCACGCCCCGCGCGCCAACCGGCGTCTCAGGATCGGGAATATTCAGCGCGTTCCATTGCATGTCCACAGGCACATCCAGAATCGTCGGGGGCTTGGTCTGATAAAAACGCTTCGCAACCGTGATGCCATATTCCGGATCGAGCACCCACTTCTGCCCAATGGCATGGCCGATGCCCAGCGTCGACCGCCCCAATATCTGGCCGCCCAGCGCGCGCGGATGAAGCACTGTGCCCACATCGCCGTAGGCGAGGAAATCGACGATATCGTATTTGCCGGTTTCCACATCCACCTCGACCTCCGCGAAGCTGGCCACAAAGGAATAGCTGTCGCCGTCACGCGGATAATTGTCTTTCGCCGCTACCACCAGTCCCTGGCCGCTCAGCGCCGCCACGGATTGTTTGGTGAGCTTATGCACGTCGGCGGGAGCTTCATGGCCGTCGTAGATGCCTCCCATCTGCACGGCATGTTGCGCCGCCTGCGCAAAGCTCATGCCCGCGCCGCCGCCCTTGCGGGTGACGCGCAGGTTCGCCACTTCATAGTCATCCGGCTTGCCGCCGAGAGACTTGGCCGCAACCTCTTGAAGTCTCTGCTTGCATGCCGTGGCCACGGAATGTGCCGCCCGCGTCATGGCATGCGTAGTCTGGCTCCCTCCGGAGGCACAGGTGTAGGGCATGATCCGGGAGGTGTCGCCCCACACGATATCGCAGGCTTCCCAGGGCACATCCAGAATCTCGGCCGCGGCGCGATGCACGTCGATGACCGATTCGGTGCCCAGATTGCCGATGCCGGAATGGAAACGCACGCGCCCCTCCGGCGTGATGACCATCAGCCCGTCAAATCCGATGGTGCCGCCCACATACGTGCTGAGCGAAACCCCCACGCCGCGCACCTTGGAGCCGATCTGCTTGGGCTGGCGCGCCACGCGTTCCTGCCACTTGAACTGTTCGGCGCCGCGATCGAGCGCGTCGCGCAGAAAGCAGCTGGTGGTATGCGAGCGCTTCCCGTGCATCACGGGGCCGAACTGCGCCTTGCCCTCGGGGCAGTTAACGCGACGCAAAGCCACCTGGTCCACACCGAGCTTGCGGGCCGCCTTGGCGAGAATCGGTTCCATGATCGCAATGCCCTGCATGCCGCCGGGAGCGCTCTGCGCGCTGCGCGGAGGCGTATTGGTCATCACCGTTATGCCGCGCCAGCGCATCGCCGGCGGCTGGTACAACAGTGAGACGATGCGGCCCGCGGAAGCGCCGTCGCCGGCCGCGTCATAGGAGCCGCTGTTGCACACGGTAAACATATCGAGCGCGACAATGCGGCCATCTTTCGCGAAACCTACCTTCATGCGCCCATCGATGCTGGGCCGCGCACGCCCGATAAAGTGCTCTTCCTCGCGGCTGATACGCATCATCACCGGCGCGTTGAGCTTCTTCGAGAGCAGCGCGGGAATGATCATGGTCACCGCGCCGGTGATCTTGCTGCCGAATCCGCCGCCGGTGTACTCGCTGATAAAAACGATTTTGTCCACCGGCATATTCATCCAGCGCGCAATGGCGGGCGGGGTCTGCGCGGTGCTCTGCGTTCCGGTGTGCAGGTAGAGCTTGCCGTTTTGCCAGTACGCCATGGCGGTGCGGGTCTCCAGGCACTGGTGGCTCACGTCGGGGGTCACAAAGGATTCGTCCAGCACCAGTGCGGCGTCGCGAAAGCCGGCATCGATGTCGCCGTAAGCCCACTCGTCCGGCGCTTCGCCCATAGGCAGGCGGCCTGCGTTGTACTCCGCAAAATCCTGATCGGTCCACTTCAGCGGAGTGAGCTGCGGGGCCGATGGAGTCGGAGACCCCGGCACAGCCGAATGGGGGGCCTTGGGCCGAGCCCAGACGTTGCCGTCCTCGCGGGGATTTGGTGCGCCGGGCCGCAGGCTTTCGAGCGGGTCGATCACAAAGGGAAGCGGCTCAAGATCAATCTTGATCTTCTCGATCGCCTCCGCAGCGGTCAATTCGTCCACGGCCGCCACGGCAAGAATCGGATCGCCCTGGTACACGGGCTCATTCGTAAGCGCCCGCTCACCCCACTTGCTGGCTTTGATGGTCTGGCCGTTATCGTTCAGAAAATCCGCCTGCGCCGGGATCTCATCCGCAGTCAGAATCCCCTTCACCCCCGGCATCGCCAGCGCCTCGCTGGCATCGATGCTCCTAATGCGCCCGTGCGGCATAGGGCTGAGCACGAGCCGGCAAAACAGCATGCCTTCGGCGCGAAAATCCTCGGCGTACTTTGAGTTTCCGGTCACCTTCGCCATCAGGTCGTTGGTCACGTAGTTCTTGCCGACGAGTTTGTAGCCGGTGCCGAAGGGAAGCGCCTGTTGGGAGGCAGGTTGGCTCGCGTTGGTGGGCGTTGATTTGGTGGGCGTTGATTCTGGCATGCTCAGGCCCTCCTCATGTTCTCCGCGCCGCGCATCATCGCGTCGAGGATCTTGTTGTAGTCCTGGCAGCGGCACAGGTTGCCCGAAATGCCGTGCGCCAGTTCCGTCCGCGTGGGATTCGGATTCGCTTTGAGGAAACCGACCGTCGACATAATGAACCCGGACATGCAGAAGGCACATTGAAAGCCCTGCTCGTCGATCACCGCCTGCTGCACCGGGTGCAACTTGCCGTCGGCCGAAGCGAGCCCTTCGATCGTCGTCACGTTGCGGCCGCGCACCGTATGCGTGAGCACGGAACAACTGTAGTGCGGAACGTCATCGATCGTCACCGTGCAGGCGCCGCACTCCGCGCGGTCGCAGCCGAGCTTGGTTCCCGTGAGGCCAAGCTTGTAGCGCAGCGTCCAGGCCAGAGTCTCCTGCTTCATCACATCCACGCGCCGGGGCTTGCCGTTCACGTTGAGCGTGATCAGCCGCTCGCCTGCGCCGGAGATGGCGCGGCCATGCGGCGCAAGGAACCGGTAACTCGCCGCGCCCACCGCCGCCCCGCCGGCGATCACTCCAAGGATGAATCGCCGTCGCGTGACTGTTTTCGTGGGATCCCCGCTGCTCTTCAAATCATCTCTATCCGGCATGGCCGCTACTCCAATTGCGTCGATCGTTCCGAAGTTAATCGTTCCGAAGTGGGAGGGGCTCGCAGCGCTGAGATTTCGTCCTGCGGGCACTCAGGTACGCGATGCTCCGCCTATCTTAGTCCCGGCCCGGACGGATTGTGAAGCGCCGCCGGGCTCCGATTTGCAATCGCCGCAAGCAAGTCCTCCCCAAGAGGCCAATTTAGGTCGCGGCTGTCTTTCATTCTGGGACGAGCCCCCCGCCGATTTGGTTTCACCAGATCCGGCGTATGAGACGACTGAAAGCTTCGAAATCCGCATTCCTCTTGCCGGATGCCGCGTTCCGCATCATGCGCCTGTGGACATAAATGCGCCCAATCGTCCTGAATTGCTCATCGCGCAGGGAGCAGTTCATGCAATTAGTCGTTGCGACGGGTAAAGTCCCTGCGACATCCTACTATCGTGGACAATCGTGGTTCCTCCTCAGCCGCTTGCCGCGCTCTCGTCAATACCCGTAAACCAGCGGGGAGGGCCACGCCGTATCTGGCAAATCGGCAAGTCAACGGTGTTGTAACCGGGCACGAATCGAGCCGTGCCGAAAGCCTCGGAGGGCCCTTGCGGGCTTTCGCCCCTGAAGTGCGTTTTTGTCTCTCCAGCCGAGCCGGTTCGATCTCTCAGACCCTGGCTAGACGCGCCCAGGCGGATGGCGCCTTTCAGGCGGACTGGCATGGAGCGGATCGATGACCGGCTTGAGACAGGAAATCGCGGAGGAACCGCCCTTCTCCAGCCTTGAAGAAGAGGCTCTCCTCAACCTGTTGCGCACGTCCGACTCCCTGCAGCGGGCCATCCAGCGCCAGACCCGCGGCTGGGGCATCACCTCCACGCAATACAACGTGTTGAGAATTCTGCGCGGCGCGCAGCCGGACGGATTGCCCTGCGCGGCAATCGGCGACCGCATGATCACCGCCGAGCCCGATATCACCCGGCTCCTGCGCCGGCTGAAGGCGCTCAAGCTCATCCGCCAGCGCCGCGACCGACACGACCGCCGCGTGGTTTTGACACAGATCTCCGAAGCTGGGCTCGAGCTGCTGCGCGCCATGGATCCGGTGATCCGGCGCACGCCACAAGAATTGCTGGGGCAGATGAGCCGCGCAGAGCTGGTTGAACTGATTCGCCTGTTGGAGCTGGCGCGCAGGCCGCAGGCCATCGCCGGGGGAGAATCACCCATCGAATGCGACTGCAACGGAAACCCGGTTCAGAATGGAAGCCCGGATCAGCCACCACCCGAGTCAGGACCCGAGTCCGCCAAGACCGGCGCCGGCAATTCTTAGCTGGTGACGATCTTTTGCGCCACAACCTCTTCGTCCACATCCGACTGGATGATCTTATTGTGGAGGCAATAAAGCGCTAACTCCAGGCGGTCCGAGACGCCGAGCTTGTCATAGATCTTGCGCAGATAATTTTTGATGACCTGCTCGGTGGTTCCCAGCTGGAAGGCGATCTCCTTGTTACGCTTTCCCTGCGTGATGCAGGTAATGATGGCCAACTCTTTGGGAGAAAGGCGCGGCTGGTTGCGCGGGCTCACCAGAGCCGCGGCCTGGGCACGGTAAGCCTCGATCACCCAGTTCACCGATTGATTATCGATCCAGGTTTCGCCGGCCGCGATTCGGCGCACGCACCGGACCAGCAAGTCGGGAGAGATGGAGCGGTTCACGATGCCGCGAACCCCGCGGCGGTACAGCTCCACCGTGTGGCCTTCGTCGGAAGCAACCGCTTGCACGATGAGTTTCAGATCGGGAGCTATCCGCAACAGCTCCGGGATCACGTTGGCTGTGCCCGCCAGCAAGCCGCCCTCGAGGAGCACGACATCGGTGGGGTAGCGTTCGATGGCCGCGCGGAGACTATCGAGAGAGTCGGCCTGGGCCACCACCCGGAGGTCATCTTCCAGGGCAAAGACTTTGCGAATACCGACACGGTAAATAGCCTGGGAGTCCGCGAGAATTATGCGGATCGTCCCTGGTTTGACCGCCGTGTCAGTGGTTTCGACTTCAGGAGAATTATCCAGAAAATCCATAGTTGGCTGCCGCCAAACAACCCTGGCCCCTCACCGCTCCGCGAACTGGTATTCATCAATTGTGGCGGCAGCGAGATGCTGGCTTTGGCTTAAGGAGCAGCGTACCACACGCCCGGTGCAATGAACTAGCACATCATGGGGAGTGCCAAGCACTGTATGGGGCATGCGGAGGTCAAAATGGATGTCCGCGCCAACCAGCAGATCCCGGTCGAGCTCAAAGAGAACCCCGTTCGCCGAGACATTCTTGGTCGTCGCGGTCACCTCTTCCCCTTCCGTGGCCAGGACAACCGGCAACGTCAGTGGAAAGCGCACGGCACACCGAACCTCTTGCCGCGCTCCGTTCGAGTCCGGCGTCTCAGGTCGAAGTGAAAATCCCGAGCTCGCAAAAGTCATAGATCCAATCCCGCACTCAGTATCAGCCATCCCGGCCACTCTAGCGAATATTCCATAAGGGCAACACGGCACGAAAGTTTTCAGAAAAGTAACTCTGAAAACGCGCAGTAGTTTCATTGGGATGTTTTCAGATTTTTTCAGAAAGTGTTGAGAAACACATCAGTTCGCGAAGGATGCCGCAGAGGCTCACACCTGTTTTTAAGCCATTACAGAGACGTTTCTAAGCCTTTGCAGAGATCCGTCCCGCCGTCTTTTCGCGGACCAGGCGCACCAGGAGTGAAGCAGAGTCAGGTCATCGTCCGCCGTGAGCTGAAAAGACCCGAGTCTCCCCCAAGGACGACCCCAGCGCGGTCCCGGGACGCCGGATGCGCTTTCCCGCAGCCGTGATGCCTAGCAAATCACCTGAACATTCTTGGGTCGTGCTTGGGTCGTGCTTGGGTCGTGTTCAGATTCCGGACACGAGAATAGAAGGCGAAAATGGCCTATTTTCGCACATTTTATTGTCTGCCGGAGCGCTAAAAGGGCCTATTGACCCCCAAATTTAAGCAAGCTGTCACTTTTGTGCTAGAGGAACTACATAATTTGGGGTAGTCTCGTTTTGCAACCAGAACCAAGGAGCGTACCGCAATGTACAAAAGCTCGATGAAAATCAGCGCCCTGTCTATTAGTGCAGCTTTGGCTATGTTCGTTTCAACCGCGATGGCTTCGCCCATCAACCCGATGCCCCTGCCCCCGTCGGTGGCCAGGATCGCGACTGCGGCTTCGCCCATCAATCCAATGCCTCTTCCGCCTTCAGTGGCCAGCATTGCGACCACGGCTTCGCCCATCAATCCAATGCCCCTGCCGCCTTCGGTAGCCAGCATCGCGACCACGGCTTCGCCGATCAATCCGATGCCCCTGCCGCCTTCGGTAGCCAGCATTGCGACCGCAGCTTCGCCCATCAATCCAATGCCTCTGCCGCCTTCAGTGGCCAGCATCGCCACCGTGGCTTCGCCTATCAATCCGATGCCCTTGCCTCCGTCCGCCGTCTAGCGGCTGGAGCCTTCCCTGTTCGTTGTAGGGAAAGCCCAATAAAATCGCCGATAATCGCGATATGATTAGGCCATGAGTTCGGGCAAGAGGCTGATGTGAGCCTGGAAGCTACTGCGTTCATCGCCGGCAACGTCGCTGAGGCTGTCGTGGTGGCCATGCTCGTCTACCGACGAGCATGGCAAAAGCTCCCATTTTTCTGTATTTACAGCCTTGAATGCCTGATTGGAAGTCTGGTCTATTCCGTCATCGAACATCGCTTTTCGACCAGGGCTCTTTTCAACACCTATTTTTACGAAAGCATCCTGGACTTTGCGCTCCAGTTTTGCGTGCTCGTTGAAGTGGCGTGGTCCGTATTCCGTCCTTACCGGAAATCCTTGCCACGCGCCACAGTGTGGATACTGGGTATCCTTATCGCTGGAGCTGGTCTGGCGATCTGGCCGTTTACAAGTGCTGTAGCGCCTGTGCACTCTGCCCTGGCCGCCCAATGGCGCCTCTTGGTGCGCCTCCAGCAGTCGGCCTCGATCCTGAGGATTCTCCTCTTTGTTCTTTTGGCTGGATGCAGCCGGTTGCTTTCGATCGGCTGGAAGGATCGCGAGCTTCAGGTGGCCACAGGACTTGGCTTTTACTCCCTGGTCTCCCTGACGGTGACTTTCTGGCACTCCCATCAGACGACTGCAGTCCAATATGTAGGCTTAGAGGGATTGCTAGCGGCAAGCTATCTTTGTTCGCTGCTCTATTGGGCCTTCAGCTTTGCCGAGAAGGAAGCCGAACGGCGCGAATTCAGCCCGCAGATGCAAAGTGTGCTTCTCGCCGTCGCGGGAAGCGCCCGCGCCACTCGCATCGCTCTGGCCGACTCAGGCTCCGTCCAACCTCCCGAGAGGCATCTCTGAAAATGAACAAAGCTATCTCTGGGAAGATCGGAAGCTCCAATGGTTACTTTCGTGCAATGTCCTATCGGGTTTCGCAAACTAACACCAAAGAGGTGGCTTTTCCGCGCTTTTTTCTAGCTAAAAATGCCGATCTCTGGTAATAGTTGTAAGTAACACAAGCAGACCGGGGCCGAGTGACCGATTTACTGGTTACCAGCACACGGGTAAAAAGGATCACCCAATGATTCTACCGTTGCTTCAAATCGCGGCAGTTGCCGCTATTGTGTTTTACCTTGGTCGCTGGCAGCGGAGCGTTCGCCGCCGCAAGGCACAAACCTGGGAGAGCTTGCTCGCCCGCCTTCGTCCGGACTGGAGCGCTCGCGAACTGAGCGATCACTTCCTCTGGAAGGAAGGGCTCAGCGCTACTCCAGACGACGCCTGGAAACGAATGGAAGGGCCAAAGGGTTTGTGGGTGATGTTCCAGAATGCCCAGGTGCTTCTGGAGATGGCCAATTATGCCTCCACGCACTGTGACGGTGTTGACCGCCTCCTGATTGAGACCCTGCACAGCGACGCCATGCAGATTCGCGTGTGCGTGCTCATGGCTCTGGCTCAGTATGGCTTCACGCAAGCCAGCGAGGGTGTCCGCATCAATGCTTTCCGCGCCGCATCCATGTACACCGGTATGGCCGCCCGGATGACGCAGCTGATGCAAGATCACGCCGCGGTGATGGTTCCCAGTTTCGTAGCCGCCATGTAAGCAATCTGGCTTTCCGCATTAAAAAAGCCCTGGCTTAACGCCAGGGCTTTTTGCTGCAGTTCTTCGGCGGCGCAGGGTGCATCACGCGGGATTCGATGCCAGGAATTCGTTGATCCGCGCAAACTCGTCCTCACTGAGCCTGAATTCAAGCGCTGCCACCGTCTCCTCAACCTGCTTTGCCTCCCGGCCGCCCACGATGGCCGCCGTAATGGCGGGGTTATGGAGCGTCCACGCCACCGCAACCACGCCCGGAGTGACGTGGTGAGCGCTTCCGATCTCGCGCAGCAACTCGACCAGGCGCATGTTGCGGCTGAGCCGCGGTTCCTTGAATTCCACATTGTTCCGGCGCCAATCGTCGGCAGGCAGCGCACTGATGCGCTCTGCCGTCATCTTGCCGGTGAGTAATCCAGAGAGCATCGGCGAATAATTGATGACGCCTATGCCGTTGGTTTGCGCAAAGGGCAGGATCTGCTCTTCAATCGCGCGGCGGAGCATCGAGTAAGGCGGTTGCAGGCTGGTAATGGGCGCAATCTTCTGGACGCGCTTCATCTGCTCGACAGAAAAATTCGAGACCCCCATCCACCGGATCTTTCCCTGCTCGCGCAACCGGGCCAACGTATGCCAGGCTTCTTCGATCTCGCTCTCCGGATTCGGCCAATGCACCTGATAGAGATCGATCGTCTCCACCTGCAGCCGCCGCAGCGATCCTTCCAGCTCCTCCGCAATCGACGCGGCTTCCAGCGAGTTGTAGATGGACCCATCCTCACGCCAGCGCAACGAACACTTCGTGAAGATGTAGGGTTTGTGGCCGGAGCCTTTCACGGCGCGCGCAACCACCTCTTCCGAGTGGCCCAGCCCGTAGACGGCGGCCGTATCGATCCAGTTAATGCCGAGTTCGAGAGCGCGCCGAATAGCCGCTATGGATTGGTCGTCGTCCTGCGGCCCCCAGGCGTACTGCCAGCCGCCGCCGCCGATAGCCCAGGCGCCAAAGCCCACCGGTGTAAGGTGAAGATCGGAATTGCCAAGGGTGCGCAGCAAGGAGCCACTGGTCGTCGCCATGAGAACAGGATAGTCGATAGCCGCTCGATGGCTGTGGAAAGCTCTGGCTGGGTTGCGGTCCGGTCGAATTCTTCCGCTTACGGATGAACTGCCGCCTTCAGCGGAGCGGCTCCCAGCACCACCAGGTCGACGCGCCGGTTCATCCGTCGCCCTTCGGGTGTCGCGTCACTCGCTACCGGCCGATATTGGCCGTAGCCGGCCACAGAGATCTTCCTGGGATCGTATCCGGCGTTGTCGACGAGCGGTAGAAGCACAGCCATGGCGCGCGCAGTCGATAGCTCCCAGTTGGAGCGAAACTGCTGGTTGTGGATCGGCTGGTTGTCAGAATGCCCTTCAACGCGCAATTCCAGATCGTGCTGCATCAGGATCTTCGCGATCCGCTTGATCTTTTCCGCTGCTCCTGGCAGCAGCTCCGCCTGCCCGCTGTCAAAAAAGCCGAGCTCCTTGAGGCTGACCACAAATCCCTCGGGCGTGACGCTGATCTCGATCTCATGGCTCTTCAGTTCGGCGCCCATGGCGGCCTCAAGCTGCCGCCGAAGTTCGAGGAGGTCTGCCGTCGGGATTCCTTGCGCGGCGCTGTTGCCGGGGCTTGTCTCCCGCCCCGGCGGTGCGTCCGGTGAGTTTACCGGCAAGCCGGCGTAGGCAATGGCCGCTTTATCGCTCCCCCCGGCAAACACCCCCAGCGTCTCAAACCCGTTGTGAATGGCGTGGGAGACCCGGATGATTGCATGCTTGTCTCTGTAAGCGGAGGCGAAGAGCACCACAAAAAAAGCAAAGAGCAATGTGATGAAGTCAGCATAGGAGATCAACCATCGGTCGTGGCTGGCCGACTCTTCGACGTAGCGCTTTCGCCTCATCGCTTGTTCACCACGGCGGGAGCGGGCGTGGGTCCGGCGGCGGACGGCCGCGCTGCGCTATGCCGAATCGGAGCTGGAAGATAGCTGCCCAACTGGTGCTCAAGCGCGCGGGGATTCACTCCCTCAAGAATCGATAGCACCGCTTCGAGCATCATTTCGCGGATCACCTGCCGCTCGCGCATCCTGATCTTCAGCTTCCCTGCCCAGGGCAGAAAAAACAGGTTGGCCGCGCCGACGCCGTAGATGGTGGCCACAAACGCGACAGCGATGCCCTTCCCCACTTCATTGATATCCTGCAAATGCTGCATCACCTGGATAAGCCCGAGTACCGCGCCAATGATCCCGATCGTAGGCGAATAACCTGCGGCGGCTTCAAACACTTTGGGAATGCGTTCGGCCTTCTCTCCGCGGTAATCGAGCTGCAGCTCCATCATCCTGCGCAGGTCTTCGGCGCTGGCGCCATCAATCGCCAGCATCAGGCTCTCCTTGAGGAACGGATCCTGGATCTTCCCCAACTCCGCATCGAGTGAGAGCAGCCCTTCCTTGCGCGCCTTGTAGGCGTAACGCAACAAATTCTGGATCAGCGCGTCCGGATGAGGCTCCGTGTCCCAAAACACATCTTTCAGTTGAACCGTAGCCTGCAGCACCACCGAAAAGGGAAACTGGACCAGCACCGCTCCGAGTGTGCCGCCCAGAACAATCAATGCCGCGGTGGGTTGAACCACCTGGGCAATCTTGCCACCCTCGACGACCAGCCCAATTCCAATTCCGGCAAGTGCAACCAGAATGCCGGTGATGGTGCCCTTATCCACGAGAACTCCACGATGCCCTGATCCGAATGATCAGAACAGAATCCGTAAGGGCGCGACTGAAAGCAACACTGCTCATCCAGTTGCAATCCCTTTCGTTGGCTGGCTCAACCTCGCGGACGAGCGGCGCCTTCGTTTCATCGGCATCTAGGCAGAAGATTTTCAGGTGATAGAGCATAGGTCCTCCTTCCCCATCCGTGCCATAAGGCATGTCTGTTCGTTGGTTCGAGCCGGTTCTTCGGGGCCGTTCGCCAAGGCCCGCTTTCACGCATTGATTGAGAACGAAGGATTGCTGCTCGGCGAGGAGAGATTCAGCGCGCCTGTGAATGCGCCCTGTTGAAGAGCGTAGGAAGCCAGAGAGGCGGAGGTTAGACCGGACGCAGCCAGGGTCT
>DASXFB010000008.1:0-1505 GCA_036489815.1 Occallatibacter sp.
TTTTCGAAAGTCTGCACATGCAGATGCATGGCACCGGTGCCGTGATCCGCAGTGTGCATATCTGCGCCGGCCCGACTCGATACGGAAGCGGCATACTGGACATCGTCCCCGGCATCCGCTCCGAGCACACGGTCGAAGACCTCGTTGAGCGGGTTCACAATGGCGGGGGTAGAGCGGAAGTTTGTGGAGAGCTGCAGAGCCGTCATCGGGAGATGCGCCTCCCCGATCTCCATTCCGTCCTCGCGCACCTGATGAAACAATCGCGACTCCGCATCCCGGAAGAGATAGATGGATTGCATCGGATCGCCGACGAAGAAGCATGTGCGGCCGTCACCGGGCTGCCAGTCCGCGAGTATTGCGCGCAATAGAGCGAAATGCGGGCGCGAGGTATCTTGAAACTCGTCGACCAGCAGATGCTGCACCTGCTCGTCCAGCCGCATGAGCACATTCGGGCTTTCCAGTGCCGCATGGGCCGCGATGCCAGCTTCGGCGAAGTCGATGACATCCTGTTCCGCGAAGACGACGCGCAGTTGCGCGATGGCGTGCCGCAGGATAATGAAAATGCTGCGTACTGTGCGCCATTCCTCTTTGCTGTAGGTGATGGGCGGAAGCTTTCGTAATTTGCAAAGCGCGGCAAGCAACTCAACATTCGGAGAAAGACTTAGGATGAGCGCCTTGAGTTGTGACGCGGTTGCTCGATGGGTCTGAGCAGGGAAGCCCACCCTAGCGTTGATGCTCGAACGCCATTCGTCATCAGTTGTGAGCAAGAGCGAGCAGAGGCATTGCCAATGGGTAGTGTGAGTGAGTTCTTCGGCGCTTCGAAAATCGCGTACACCGGCGAGGTGTTCCTGGCCGTTCTCAAAAGCAATTCTGGCGAAGTTCAACAGATCTTCCACGGCACCGGGAGAGTGTGAGAACTCCTGCCGCAGGCTCTCAAAGACTGCGTCGTGCTCCCGCTGAAACGGTTCTTCGAGTTTTGCCTTGAGCTCCTCCCACGGCCGATCCTTCAGGACGATGCCCGGAAGCAGCAGCAGCCATTGATCCCGCTTCGCCAGCATGCCGGCGATCAGCGATTCGCAATCCGGCAGGCTGGCATCGCGCAGCCTCAGGATCTCCGCCAGGGCATCGGCGAGCTCCGGATCGAGAGTGTTCCCAAGTTGCGCCAGCGTGCGTTCCGCTGCGAGCGCATACAGCGGCGTTGCCTCCTCGGTGGGTGTCAGCTGGCCGCCCAGCCGGGAGAGCAGCGGTGTCTGATACGCGATCGAGAGGGCGAGGGAATCGATCGTTTGAATATTGAGCCGCTGCGGCTGCTCTCTGAGTTGCCAGCCGCGGGCCCGGGCGTGTGACAGCACTGTTTGCGCCAACCGCCGAACCTCTTGCTCGTGTGCATTGGCTGCCGGGTCTTCGCCGCGAGTCGCTTTCTCGAGCGCTTGCAGCACACGGACGCGCATCTCTGCCGTGGCTTTGCGGGTGAAGGTGATCGCCAGCACCTGCTCTGGCTCCTC
>DASXFB010000105.1:0-4584 GCA_036489815.1 Occallatibacter sp.
GATCTCCGGCCCGGCAGTCGACGTGCAGTTTGAAGAATCGACCATGCCGGCCATCTACCAGGCGCTGCGCGTGACGAGCGACGGCTTCGACGTTCCCACGCCCATCTCGGTCATCCTCGAGGTGCAACAGCACCTGGGCGAGGGGCGCGTACGCACCGTGGCCATGGAAGCTACCGACGGCATGGTCCGCGGCATGAAGGCCATCGACCTCGGCGGACCCATCCGCGTGCCCGTGGGCAAAGAGACGCTGGGCCGCGTCATCAACGTGATCGGCGAGCCGGTCGACGAGCTCGGCCCCATCGGCGAGAAGACGCGCAACCCGATTCATCGACCTGCGCCGCTGTTCGACGAGCAGTCTACGCACGAGGAGATGTTCGAGACCGGCATCAAGGTCATCGACCTGATCCAGCCGTTTTTGAAGGGCGGCAAGATCGGCCTCTTCGGCGGCGCCGGCGTGGGCAAAACCGTCGTCATCATGGAGCTGATCAACAACGTGGCCAAGAACCACGGCGGCTACTCCGTGTTTGCGGGCGTGGGCGAGCGCACCCGCGAGGGCAACGACCTGTGGCTCGAGATGACCGAGTCCGGCGTCATCAAACCGGGCAAGTTCGAAGAATCGAAGTGCGCGCTGGTCTACGGCCAGATGACCGAGCCGCCCGGAGCGCGCCTGCGCGTGGCGCTCACCGGCCTCACCGTCGCCGAGTACTTCCGCGATGTGGAGGGTTCCGACACGCTGCTCTTCATCGACAACATCTTCCGCTTCACGCAGGCCGGCTCCGAAGTCTCCACGCTGCTGGGCCGCATGCCCTCGGCCGTGGGCTACCAGCCCAACCTGGCCACCGAGATGGGCGAGCTGCAGGAGCGCATCACGTAGACGAGCAAAGGGTCTGTCACTTCCGTGCAGGCCGTCTACGTGCCCGCCGACGACTTGACCGACCCGGCCCCGGCGACGACTTTCGCTCACCTCGACGCGACTACCGTGTTGAGCCGACCGCTTTCGGAGCTCGGCATCTATCCCGCCGTCGATCCGCTGGCGTCCACTTCGCGCATTCTCTCGGCGCGCATCGTGGGCCAGGAGCACTACGATGTGGCCCAGGGCGTGAAGCGCATTCTGCAGCGCTACAAGGACCTGCAGGACATCATCGCCATCCTCGGCATCGACGAGCTCTCCGAAGACGACAAGCTCACCGTGGCGCGCGCACGAAAGGTGCAGAAGTTCCTCTCGCAGCCTTTCCATGTCGCCGAGCAGTTCACCGGCATCGCCGGCAAATATGTAAAGATTGCCGACACCGTGCGCAGCTTCAAAGAGATCATCGAAGGCAAGTATGACGATATTCCCGAGCAGGCCTTTTACATGCAGGGCTCCATTGAAGACGTGCTGGCAAAGGCCGAGCAGTTGAAGACCGCGGCGTAAAGACAAAGGCTAAGGAGCCACGGACGTAGGGGCTGCGAATAACGGACTCGCTCAACAAATTGTGGATTGTTTTCAGTCCCTCAGTCCCGAGTCTTTTTTGAAAGGCATTCATGGCAGACGAATCCAATCAACTCCGCGTCCGGCTCGTTACACCCGAGCGCACGCTGTTCGACCAGGGCGCGACGGCGGTCGAGCTGCCGTCGAAGACGGGTTACTTCGAGGTGCTCTACGGGCACGCGCCTCTCCTCGCCGAGCTCGGCGCGGGCGATGTGGCCATTCACAAAGGCGCGGCCGTCGAGACTACCAGTCCCGACACCACGCGCTATAACGTGAGCTGGGGATTTGTCGAAGTCCTGCCCGACCGCGTGACCATTCTCGCCAGTGACGCGCTCAAACCCGAGGAGATCGATGTGCATCGCGCGCAGGAGCAGCTCGACCGCGGCCAGAAGATGTGGAATGAAGCGGGCGAAAGCGAAGCAGCGTACACCGAAGCTCTCCGCGTCATCTCGGAAGCAGAGGCCAAGCTGGCTTCGGCTGCTGAAAAACACTGAACGAATTCCACGCTTCAAAAAATGGCGTCCCGTTGAACCGCTGACCTGCGAAGGACCAGGACGCCTGCTGAAAGTGCATGTGCGCAAGAGCCATTCGGCCCCTCACGCCGACCCCGTCCCACATCGGACCGTGACTGGGTAATCGCGGAAGCCCGTGCTGGGATATGCTAGCATCGGCGTTTCCGGCGGGAATCGCGGGTTGCCTATTCCTTTGTCCCCATTCGATCGAGGTTGAGTGTGTCCCGTTCGCGGTTGCTCTTCGGCAGTGCAATCTTTCTCGCTGCCTTCCTGCTCTTTCTTGTCGAGCCCATCGCCGCCAAGCAGTTGCTCCCCGTCCTCGGCGGATCGGCCGCCGTCTGGATCACCTGCCTGGTCTTCTTTCAGACCGCGTTACTGCTCGCTTATCTCTACGCGCACTGGCTCGCACGCCATCCGCACTGGAATCTGCACTTGGTCCTGCTGCCGGCGGCGCTGGCGCTTGCCATCTTCTGGGCTGCCGACGGTATTGACCTGACGAGCGGCCCTGCCCGTCCCATCCTCACGATCTTTTCCGCGCTCAGCCTCTGGATCGGCCTTCCCTTCCTTGCGCTTGGCTCAACCAGCCCGCTGCTGCAGGTCTGGTGGTCGCAGGTTGAGCGCACCGCAATTCCCTACCGGCTTTTCGCGCTCTCCAATCTCGCATCCCTGCTGGCGCTCGCGGCCTACCCCACGCTCATCGAGCCGCATTTCACGCTGCATGCCCAGCGCGCGGCCTGGTGCTGCGGGTTTGCCGCGTTCGTGCTCCTCGCCGCCCTTTTGACGCGCCGCACGCGCTCCGCCGCCGGCGCCCCTTCTCAACTGGCTGCCCCAGGAGATGAATCCGCGCTACCGGCCTCGCCGCGGATGCACAAGCTTTTGTGGCTGCTGTTGCCCATGGGCGCGTCGATGCAGTTGAGCGCCGTAACCAGCTACATCACGGCCAACATCGCACCCATCCCGCTGCTGTGGGTTCTTCCGCTGGCGGTTTACCTGCTCACACTGGTCGCCGCCTTCGAGTTCCCACGCCTGCCGCGCGGCATTCTTACGCGCTTTCTGGCGGTGATGCTCGCCGCCCTCGGCTACATGCTTGCGCAGGTGGATGTCACGATTCCCATCCACATCGGCATCGGGTTCTTTCTCTTCGAGCTTCTGGTCGCTTGCCTCTTCTGCCACAGCGAGGCCTACGCCCTGCGTCCGCGGCGAGCCTCGGAGGCGACGCAGTTTTATCTGCTGTTCGCCGGCGGCGGCGCGGTGGGCTCTTTTCTTGTTGGCATCGCCTTTCCGCTGCTGTTCCGGTTCAACTACGATCTCGCGCTCACCTTCGCCCTTACGGCACTGCTCGCGCTGGCCGCGACCTGGTCGAGCAACTGGGGACAACGCCTGCTCTGGTCGGCGGCGAGCATTCTGATGTGCTTGCTGGTCTTCTGGCTGCACACCGCCTACCAGCACGACACCATGGTGGCCGTGCGCAACTTCTACGCCGCCCTGCGGGTAAAACAGAACTACGGCTTTCCCGGCGCCACGCTGCGCACGCTGACCAATGGGACGATTCAGCACGGCACCCAGATCTTCGGCACCGACACGCAGCGCAAGACGCCCACGACCTATTACGCACCCGATTCAGGCGTGGGCTTGGCCTTGAATCTCTGCTGCCTTCGTCCGGACGGATCTGTCCGCGCGCGGCATATCGGCGTCATCGGCCTGGGCGCCGGCACCCTGGCGGCTTACGGCCGGCCTGGCGACCGCATCCGCTTCTACGAGATCAATCCGGCCGTCGAGCCCATCGCCCGCAACGCCTTCACCTACATTCGAGAATCCGGCGCGCAGATCGACATCGTCCACGGCGACGCGCGCACCTCGCTGGCACGCGAGCAGCCGCAAAATTTCGATGTGCTGGCCATCGACGCGTTTTCGGGCGATGCCATTCCGCTCCACCTGTTGACGCGGGAAGCGCTCGCGCTCTACCGCCGGCATCTGGCTCCGGGCGGCATTCTCGCGTTTCATATCTCGAACCAGCACGTGGATCTGGAACCGGCGATTGCGTTGCTGGCACAGAACGCAGGCCTTCAGGCCGCGCGCGTCACCAGCCCGGCCGACGAAAGCCGCGGGGAATTCACCGCCAACTGGGTGCTGGTGAGCGACAATACCGCATTCTTCACGCAGCTTGCGCAGACCGACGGCGTCCGGCCGCCGGTGTTCAAGCCCGGCCTGCGCCTGTGGACCGACGATTACTCGAGCCTGCTGCCGCTGCTGCGCTGGTAAAGCGCCGCGGTCCGCCGGTACTGGTCAAGTTTGAATCAAACGGTGCTAAAGTTAGTTGGCGATGGCTTCCGTCCCAACAATTAGTCTCACAGACTTTGCGACCTTCGCAATTGTGGTTGATTTCGTAAAGGGCAAGGGCGATCCCTCTCGCCCATTTCGGACCATGGTGGAATTGACTGAGGCGCTGACGAGATTTGACAGGGACCTAGTCAAAAGCGTTGATGCAACTATCGAACCCATCCTCCTCCTAGAGAACGTAGAATCGGGTTCAATCAAATCATGGTTTATAAGTGTCCTGCGTTCAAGTGACGACACCGCGCTGACAAGCGGAGATTGGAA